>DIYF01000056.1 GCA_002427745.1 Roseivirga sp. UBA6061
GACTGATTGCACTCCTGATTGTAGTCTTTATCCCTTTCTTCTACGTATTCATAGCCGGTATTACCATCATCGCCAAGCGCAAGGTAATGAGCAGCTCTGTAGGCTGGAGCGTACTGGGTGTATGGCTTATCGCCATCCTTATAGCAGCGGCTACGGTCCCCAATGTTGTTCGGGATTTCCGTGATGAAAGCTCAATTACCTACAGTGAGAATATCAACGCCAGCGGCAGTACGCTTGTCCTGGACATTGACCCCATTTACGATTACCGCAGAAACAATGACCTGTTCATCATTGACCTGGACATTCGCGAAAGCAGCGACAGTACCCTTACCCTGGATAGCCGGGTGAGATCCAGAGGACGCAACGTTTACGATGCAGAAGACAACGCTCGTATGATCAGGTACGACTATGATGTCAGAGATTCGATCATCACTTTTGAAGATTTCTATCACTTCGAGCGTGGTGGCAAGTTCCGGGGTCAGGAGCTTGAAATGACACTTTACATTCCGGAAGGACAGCCATTCAGAATAAGACGTGGGATGGACGAATTGCTGGGATACTTCAGAAGAGGCTATCGCTGGAGCGAGATTTACAGAAACACCTGGGTTTTTCAGAATGGAAGACTGGAGTGTATGAGTTGTAACAACCGGTCCGGCCGCAGCCGTGGTTCATCAGCCAGTACCGGCAGCTCACAACGGAGCATTGACCTGCCTGATATGAATGCCATTGAACTGAAAGAGGCCTTTGAAGTCTCACTGAAACAGGGAAACCGACAGGAAGTCATTGTAGAAGGTGATCAAAACCTGATCGACAAAGTAGTGACCTACGATGATAATGGCACCTATGTGTTTCAGGCAAACAACCTGGACGAAAGCGAAACAGATGATATAAAGATCACGATAACGGTTACTTCTCTGGACAAACTGGTCATTGGAGATGAGGTAAATGCCCTGATTTCCGGTTTGGATGTTAACAGGATTAATCTCACGCTTTCAGACGATGCCCGGGTAGAGCTTGACGGAGAAGTAAACAGTATGGATGTTACCCTTCGGGAAAAAGCCAGGCTCACTATAGTAGGCACGGTAGACAAACTGGTAGCTGATTTACGAAATGATGCCAAATTGTATTGTACCGATGGTTCTGTCCAGACCGCTGAAATCAACACGTATTCCGATGCCCGGGCCAGGGTAAAAGTAGAAGAATACCTGAGGGTGGATGCACGTGGCTTCTCCTCTGTACGCTATACAGGCAGCCCTGAAGTAGACATTATCAACAAAGGCAGATCAGCTGTGGTAGGTGTTTACTAGTCCAAAACTGAGTACCTACTTCAAAAGGGGCACAAAATCGTGCTCCTTTTTTGCTTTCTGTAATCCCCTGAAAACGAGAAACTTCAATATAGAATCAGAGATGATGCAACCTTTTTAAAAAAAATATTTCATTAACGCGCAACCAATTTAATTATTCATACATCTACCTTGTGAATTCGACCAAACCATGCTTCAAATCAAAAGGTCAAAATCTGAAGAGAAGCTCATAGACGCTTGCCGAAAGGGAGATAGAAAAGCCCAGTACGAGTTGTACGAAAAGTACGCTCCACTGATGTATTCTGTCTGTCGCAGGTACGTCATGCAGCTACAGGAAGCCGAAGACATTTTGGTTTGCGGGTTTACGAAGGTGTTTCAAAAACTAAATCAGTTCAAGGGACAAGGCAGCTTTGAAGGCTGGGTCCGCAGAATTATGGTCAATGAAGCACTCACGTTTATCCGAAGAAATAAGAGCATGTATTTGGAAGTAGAGATTGAAAAAGCCAGCCGGGAGCCGGATTTAAACAAATTAAGCGACCAGCTGGAAGTAGAAGACCTCGAAAAACTCATTGATCAGTTACCTATGGGTTATAAAACAGTCTTCAATCTCTACGCCATAGAGGGCTTTTCTCACAGGGAAATAGCAGAGAAGTTGGGAATAAGTGAAAACACTTCGAAGTCCCAATTGAGCAGAGCAAGGGTTCATTTACAAAAACTCTTGTTGAACGCTGAGCAGAGTATGAATGATAAATTGATGAGTAATGAAGGATAACAAAATCGATGAACTGTTTCGCCAGAAACTGAGTCATCAAAAGCTCACACCTCCCCCATCAGCATGGGCGGCAGTTGAGCAGAACCTTCCGGGAGAGAAGAAAAGAGGGGTTTACTTTTGGATTAGCATAGCAGCCAGCCTGCTCTTAATATGTACACTCGGCTGGTTGGTGCTGAGCAATGATACCGCAACCGACACACCTGACCAGCTACAGGCCTCTGCTGAAAAGCCTGCGGAACAGATTAAAAACCCTGAATCAGATAACCAGACATTAGTCGCTGCAAAAGAAGCAGCTCCTGAAAAAGAAGAAATCGTAAACGATCATATCACTGAGCCATCTGCAGCTCAGGTCTTAGCAGATAACAGAAAGAAGAAAAGCAGGAGCTTCACCGTCAAAAAAGCAGTTGATGACAACAACACGCAGACTGCCCTGATGGCAACTGCCGCCAAAAGGGAATTGCTCATTATCAGCCCTATCAAACTGGAAGACAATCTTTCCATCAACAGCATGGCAGGTGAGTTTGACTTCGATATGGTCATGCCAGTTGTGCTCACAGATTACCATATTCCTTATAGCGAGGATATGAGACCTATTCGCAAGAAAAAGAAATTCAGAGTACTTAATGGCATCATCAGTATCGCCAAAGAAGTCAACTCCGGTAAACTCAGTCTCTCTGAGTTGCGAAATGCCAAAAACAACTTCGTCACTGACGACCTCAAGTATGGCACCAAGACAGATGAAGGGGTAGATGACGATTCAGAAGACGAACCTTTTAAAGATTAAAAACTCAAAATAAATATCACATGTCAAGAATGAGAATTACGCTGGTACTCATAGCGGTCACATTGAGTACCCTGGGATTGAACGCTCAAAACGAAAGATTAGGGGACCTGGATATCGACAGGATTGTAAATGATGCGCTGTCAAGATTCAACAGTCTGAACTACAATTTCTCCGACTCAGATGGCGAACGCATTGTTATCAAAAACAATAGCAGAGTGCGTAACATCCCTCTTAATCGCAGAGGAAAGCGTATCACCCGCAGAAACAGTGTCTGGAACAGAAACTGGGCCCTGGATCGCTACTACCCAAGAAGAGGCACAGATAACTTTGTGAATGTATATGTAGGCCTTAACAACTGGCTGGAAGACGGAGATTTACCCAACAGTGATCAGCTGTACAGCCTGAGCCCTATTAACTCCTGGTATGCGGCTGTGAATTTTGACAACATCTCCAAGCTGTTCGGGCCACTCTATATGGACTGGGGTGTCGGGGTAAGCCTGCAGGATTTTGCTTTTGAAAATACCCGTGTAAACGTTCAGAGAGAGGCTGTGGGAGATCCGGCTGCTATCATATTCTCAGAAGTAGCCGACATCAGTGGTAGAAAAAGTAAAATCAATGTCACCTACCTCACTGCACACTTTGTTCCCACCCTCACACTGGGTCGTGGCAATGGTTTCAGAGTAGGCTTCGGGGTGTATGGCGGATACCGCATTGGCAGCCATACCAAGATGAAGTTTGATGACATCAATGGCGATAAGCAAAAAGACAAGATCAAAGACAGTTTCCACATCAATCCATTTAAATATGGTTTCAGAGGCCAGGTTGGCTGGGATTTCTTCGACCTGTTCTTCAACTATGACTTAACCGAATTCTTCGATGAAGATGTAAATGCGCCCAGATTAACACCGGTCACCTTTGGCGTAATCTTCTAAGAAGCTCTATATCAAAATATCAACGACAATCAGATGAAAAAACTTTACAAATACGCTTTAACCATAGCACTTACACTGCTATTCACAGACAGCCTTCAGGGCCAGTGGTACTGGGGACGCTCCTACGACTTCGATAAGGTAGACACCGTGGTCAGCATTCCAAAACCAGGGGGCAACAGCATCTATATCAGTGACAATGATTTTTATCTTCGTCTCGGTTTTCTGGGCATAGACCTGGAGATTGAAGATGACTGGGACAGAGACTGGCGCAGCCGCAGACGCAGATCACGTAATATCGAATACTATGAGCAGCACGATCACGGTACGCTCAAAGGACTCAACCTGGAGTTTGGTTTTAACAACTTTCTCAATGATGGTGAATTTCCGTCCAGCAGCGATCTCTTCCAGGTAAAACCCATAGGCTCGGTATTCTGGGGCATTAACTGGAATCACACCTCCTATATAAGCGGTCCCCTGTATATGGAATGGGGCGGAGGTATCAGCTGGTACAACTTCAAATTTGAAAACGCGGCTACACGCCTCGACCCGAATGGAGGAGAGCTCAACTTCTTTGAAGACAATACCATCAGCAGCGCTATCAAGAGTAAACTCAAAGTTACTTACCTCAATTTCACGGCTGTACCTATGTTTGATTTTGGCAGAGGAAAACGCGTGGTACGTATGTATGAAGAAGATGATGTGAGGATCGCCTTCAGCAGACGCAGAGGATTCAGAATAGGTCTGGGTGGCTACGTAGGTTATCGCATTGGTCAAAAAGCCAAATACATCTACAAGCGTGACGGAGATCGCAATAAGGACAAAGAAAAAGGAAGCTTTTTCCTGACTGATCTACGCTATGGTGCGCGTCTCCAGATCGGTATCAACAGCTTTGACATGTTCGTCAACTACGACCTCAACAACATGTTTGAAGATAACCGTGGACCAGACCTCAACCCTGTTTCCATCGGAGTCATCTTCTAAAGATTTACAAATAAGGGCAGTACACTACACTGCCCTTCCCCCCTCTCTTTTTTCCCTTCATATTTCATTTTTTTAAGTACCCCATCACATGCAAAAAGTAATTCTTTTTGTGCTCGTGACAGCTTTGTCATGCTCACTAACCTATGCTCAAAAACGAGAAATCCGCGACTATATCAATCAGCATCAGCAGGAAATCAACCTGGCCACAGTAAAGGAAATTCATCTCGAAGAGAGCTTTCTTCAGCACGACCTGTATTTCTTCGGTTTCATTCATGGTGCCAGCATACCACAGGAGGTAGATTTCGCCATGCTAAAGTCATTGCACCAGCAGGCCGGGTTGAAATACTACGCTCCGGAAGTAGACCCGGCTATGGCTTATTTCCTCAACCAGTACCTATCCAATGGCAACGAAGCCTTGCTCAAAACCCTGGTAAAGTTTTATGCAAAACGCGTATCTCAGGACGCAGGCATTGAATGGCTGGAAAAATGGCAGAAAATCAGAGAGCTCAACCTCAGCACGCCTGAAGCAAAAAGAATTCAGGTGCTGGGCACAGACTTTCCTATATCGGCCAACCTGACACTGGCGCATATAGCCAGCTTTATGCCCAAAGCCAAAACCGGCAACCCGACCATTGACAGCCTGCAGCATTTTGCCCGTCTTTCCTACCCGGAGTTTCCCTCCATCTGGAGTGGTAAACCTATTATGGACTCAGGCAAGCCCTGGTCACACTATTTCCCCGATCCGGCTGCCGACTATTTTGACCGACTTTTCGATTACATTCAGGAAAATCCGCAAAGTGCCTCCAGCGCTTTTGGCAAGCATTGGAAAGATGTGAAACGCCTGATAGAAGCAGTAGACAGAGAAAGCCGTGAAGAAGTCATTTTTGAAGGCTTCCAGCGAGAAGTAATTCCGCTGCTGAAAAAAGGAGAAAAGGTATACGCCAACTTCGGCTACTTTCACATTCAACAAGGCAAAATTAATGGTGGTGAAAGTGTGGCCTACAAGCTAAGAAACAGCTTGCAGGAAGACTTGTCTATGGTCTCTATTCAAGGTCTGCTCGCCAAATCCCGGGTGCTTAAAGAAAAGAAGTACAAGAAGGCAGCCGAAGTAGTAATTAAAGACCTGACATTTAAAGGCATGGCCTATAATGGCTTCAAACACTCTCGCTCCTGGGATGGAGACTCCTTTTTTGAACGGGCCAAAGGAATAGGAATACTCAAGAAAACTGCAAAATCAGATGTCATACTGATTGACCTGACCAAGGACAACAGTCCGTTTAAGAAATCAGACTACCTGGCTGCATTCAGTCCGGGTGGAAAAAAGTGGAAACTGGAAGAAGGTAAGAGCACTACCGACTATTTCCAGTATGTGATCTACATTCAATACTCACCGGGCATCTGCCCTTTGGAAGAAATGGATTGAGCCTTTATTGCTCCATCCATTTTTTCTCCTCCTCTTTGAGTCGCAGGAATTTAGCAAAGTAGCGACCACTGGGGCGGTTGGCCGTGATCAGTACCATAAACAGCATAAAGACCATGGCGTAGATCATATCTCCTTTTTCGTAGATACCATAGGCGCCAATGGCTGCCCCCAATGCCCAAAGCAGGTTTCTGTAGATAATGGGCTTTACCAAACGTTCAATTTTCACATCAAGCTCGGGCGTGCTTTCCAGGGCCTTCAGTACATCCCGTTTCCAGGTAGTTACTGTACGCATCAACACATAGGCCACCCCTGCCCCCATCACTGCATGAAAGAGTATATCGGGGTCTTCAAAGAACACAGAACGTAGCCCGTTCTGTTTTTCCCGCTCCAGAAAAGCCCAGGCGAAAAAGACCATAGGCGCCATTAGCATCAAATAGATGAACATTTCCATCTTTTTGAAACTGGCTTTCTTGTCAAAATCGGGATTTTTAAGTTTCATTCTCAGACAGTTAAACTCTCTAACAATTTTTGCTAACGAACGTTAGTATGTATATATTTGTAGAGATGGAATTAACCGTAAAGAAAAGCAGAAAGGAGCAAATAGCAGAAAAAGCCACGGCACTTTTTCAGGAAAGAGGCTACGCTGCTACCTCTATGCGTGATCTGGCGCAGGTTCTGGGTATAGAAGCGGCCAGTCTCTATTCTCATATCAAGTCAAAGGAAGAGATACTTCAAAAGATCTGCTTTCGGATGGCTGATGAGTTTTTCAATGCCTGGAACGAGGTAGAAATGGAAAACCGCAGCCAGGCTGACAAAATGGAAAAGGCGATGATTGCCCATGTACAGGTAATCACCAAAGACACCGCAGCTTCGGCTGTCTTCTTTAACGAATGGAGACACCTGAGCGAACCCTCCCTTTCAGACTTTCTTGCCATGAGGAATGACTATGAGGGGCGTTTCATCAACATTATACGAGACGGTATCGCTTCGGGAGAATTTACCGAAGTGGATGAAAAATTCACCATGCTCACTATTCTTTCTTCGCTCAACTGGACACACAACTGGTTTAAACCCAGTGGTAGCCTGAGCCCTGAAGAAATAGGCAAACGCCTGGCAGCACTTTTGTTAAACGGACTAAAAAAACAGTAATATGTACGGAGGAGGAAATGTATTTGAGACCATGAAGGCCACTGCGCTGGCTGATGAAGATCCGGTAAAACTGGCTGAATTTGAAGCCCGCATCGATCGCGGAGAGAAAATAGAGCCAACTGACTGGATGCCCCAGCTTTATCGGAAGCAGCTGATCCGGATGATTGAGCAACATGCTCATTCTGAAATCATCGGTGCACTACCTGAAGGTACCTGGATCACCAGGGCTCCCGGTTTTAAGCGCAAACTGGCATTGATGGCTAAGGTACAGGATGAGGTAGGTCACGGACAGTTACTTTACAGTGCTGCAGAAACGCTTGGTAAATCGAGAGAAGCCATGCTGGATGACCTGGTTTCGGGTAAGTCTAAATACTCCAACATTTTTAACTACCCTGCTTTTACCTGGGCAGACTCCTGTTTTATTTCCTGGCTGGTAGATGCCGGTGCCATCGTTAACCAGGTAGCCAATTCCAAAGGCAGCTACGGTCCTTATTGCCGTGCACTTGAAAGAATTTGTGCTGAAGAATCTTTCCACCTCAAATACGGACACCATTGTGTGATCCACCTTGCCACAGGCACCAAAAAGCAGCGTGAAATGATGCAGGCTGCCGTAAACCGCTGGTGGGCTCCTATGATGCACTTCTTCGGTCCTTCTGATAAAATTTCCGTACACTCAGAAATTCTGATGCGCTGGAAGGTGAAAATGGCTTCGAATGATGCCTGTCGTCAGCAATTCCTGGACATGTACGTTCCGAAAATCTGGGAGCTCGGCCTGACGATTCCGGATGAGAAGCTGCGCAAAAATCCTGAAACCGGAGAATGGGAATTCACCGAGCCTGACTGGGAAGAATTCAAAAGAGTAATCAATGGTGACGGACCTTGTAACAAGGAGCGCCTCGCTGTAAGAAAACTGGCTGAAGAAAGAGGCCGCTGGGTGCGCAAGGCACTTCTGGCACCTAAAGCAAAATATGTAACCCCGCTGGCATAAATCATGGCATTACAATCACTAGACCCAAGGGTAAGTCGACTCGGCATTGCTGAAGACTCACTGAGCCACCTGGTTCCTAAAGGCGACCTGGACCAGTTCGAGACATATGAAGCCTTTGTTCAGGTAAAAGAGAACAAGCCTTTTGAGCATGCCGGCCCCGTACACGCCCCGAATGAGGAAATGGCCTTTTTGTTTGCCAAGGAACAGTATAGCAGACGTGGTATGTTTTGTATCGCCCTCTGTGTTATCAAGACTGAGAACATCCGGGCAAGTCACTTCACGGATAATGGCCAGGACGTATATGACACACTGGATGCCACAGCCAGTGGTGAAGAAACGGAAAGCTTCGAGATTTTTCACCTGATGAAGCGCGGCAAGCAGCACAAATATGCAGGCAATGTGATGGCCCGCGACTATGATGATGCACTGGTAGCTGCCAAATCACTTTATCAGTCAGCTAAGCCCGTTTTCAATATCTGGGTAGTGAAGTCAGAAGACATTCTGGCCACGGATGAAGATGATCAGGATATCTGGGATACCCTCAAGGAAAAGCAATACCGCGAGGCCATTGCTTACAAAGCACAAGACAAAATCAAAGCTTTTAAAGAAGAGCAGGCCGCACAGGCTTAAGATACAGAGACATGAATACAGAGGCACTTAAAGACTTACTTTATAAAATCGCTGACGATCAGCTGATTCTGGGACACAGAAACTCAGAGTGGACTGGTTTTGGACCGTTGCTGGAAGAAGATATTGCTTTCTCCTCCATGGCTCAGGACAAAGTGGGACAAAGCTGGCAACTTTATCAGATGCTGACAGAACTCGGTGAGTCAGACCCCGACACAGTCGCTTTTATGCGTAATGCCGATCAGTTTCATAACTGTCAGTTCGTAGAACTTCCCAATGGAGAATACGACTTTAGTCTGATCCGCCACTTTCTCTTTGATACTGCCGAGCTGATTCGCTTTACTATGCTGGCCGACAGCAGCTATGAGCCCCTGGCCCAGCTGGCCAAAAAGATCAAGGGAGAGATCAAGTACCATAAGATGCATGCCGACATCTGGATTAAGCAGTTGGGGGCTGCAACCGAAGAGAGCATTGAAAGGCTTCAGAAGTCTTTAGACATGGCCTTCCCCTATGCACTGGGAATATTCGAACCTTCTCGCATGGAGTCGGAGATCATCAGCGAGGGTTTCTTTAGTGGTGAAGAAAAGCTGAAAACGGAATGGTTGTCCAAAATATCTGAAATACTGGATCAAACCTCTCTGACATTGCCTGATGCCTCACTACAGACTCCCGTCTATGGAGGAAGATATGGTACGCATACGGAGCATCTTCAGCCTTTGCTGGATGAGATGTCTGAAGTATTTAAAATGGATCCCACCGCTGACTGGTGATACCACACCAAAATATCAATATGGTTAGCAAATTGACAGAGGAGCAGATTAAGACCTGGCTGGATGAAGTAAAAGATCCTGAGATTCCTGTGTTGTCTTTGAATGACCTCGGTGTCATTACCGACATTACCATAGAAGATTCAGGTAAAGTCAGAGTCGATATGACGCCTACATTTGCAGGCTGTCCTGCTATGAATGTCATGAAAAGTGATGTGGAAAACGTGCTTGAGCGGGAAGGTATCGAAGACTTCGAGGTGGTTCTGTCATTTGCCACACAGTGGAACTCTAACATGATTTCTGAAAAAGGCCGTGCTGCTCTGAAAAAATTCGGACTGGCCCCTCCTCCAAAGCACAATCTCATTGTAGATATTGAGCTGATCGAGCATGCTAAATGCCCGCAGTGTGGCAGTGAAAATACAGAGATGAAAACACCCTTCGGGCCGGCACTATGCCGTTCTCTGCACTACTGTCACAATTGCCACCAGGCCTTTGAACAGTTCAAGCCTCTTTAGTATTTGCCAGTCAATCAATCGGATTGCTTAACTCTTTCCGAAAAAGTAGATCAGGGTATCGTCCAGCAGAGGCTTCCAGTTTCGCCAATTGTGACCTTCATCTACCTCTACATACCTGAAGTTATATCCCCTGGCCTCCAGAGTCTTTTTTAGTCTGCGTGCATGCACCTCTGTATCGTTTACAGAACCGGTACTCAGAAAAATTTTCAGAGGCAGCTTCTCCTGATTCCTGTAGAGGTCATAGATGTTACTGACAGGGTGTAGAGCAGGTGACTGAATCCCCAGCATGTGAAATGTGTCTGAGGCTTTAGCTCCGAAGAAGGTTGCATTCAACCCACCGAAAGAAAGTCCCATAATGGCACGGTCCCTTTGCTGCCTGCTCACGCGATAGTTTGCTTCTATATGCCCGACTAACTCTTTCTTATAAAAGTCCACATACTTTTGATTGCCCAGGAACTGACGATTTCTACGGTTATCACTCAGATTGTGAGGGTCTCTGTTATCTACAAAAACTGCTATGATGGGTTGTATTTTCCCTGAGGCTATAAGGCGGTCAATCTCTTTGTGCATCTCTCCTTCGCTGATATACCATTGTCCATCGGTAAGATAAATAACCGGCAGGTCTTTCAGCTCACTGTAACCAGCGGGGGTATACACCCGGTACTGCAAGTCATAGCCCAGTACAGTACTGGTAATAATCTGATTATCGCTAAGGTTTCCGTTTAGCCTTTCTGCGGCCAAAGCCTGACAACCTAAAACCAGGGAAATACAGAACAGGAATGGTCTTATCATACTGTTCCGAAACGATTCCGGGTCTTTGAGGTTATATTTTCTCCCACAAAGAATCTACGTAATAATTACACTCATCAGTGAAGTTCTCCACGATTCTAAAACCTGCCTTTTGGGCAAAGTTCTCGATCATTTTAGGAGAGTATTTTTGTGACACTTCCGTGTGAATGGCCTCCCAGGCATCAAAGCGGAAAGTAGTATCCAATACTTCAATGTATACTTCCTGATCTACCGTACTGATGAGATGGCTTCTGGTTTCACCTGTAATAGGGTCATAGGTAGGAAAGTGTCTGAATTTTTCAATATCAAAATTCGCCCCCAGCTCATTGTTCATGCGTGTGAGCAAATTGAGATTAAACTCTTTGGTCACACCCAGCTTATCATTGTAAGCATTCAGTATGGTCTGCGGGTTTTTCATTAGATCAAAGCCTATCAGGAGCAAATCTCCTTCAGACAGACTGTTTCCCAGTTTACTGAGAAACTGCTCTGCTCCTTCATTTGAAAAATTCCCAATATTAGACCCCAGAAAAAGTACTACTTCTTTTAGCGAGTGATTTCTGTTAAGCTCTTCCAGCGCATCAAAGTAATCACCCTGAATGGGTTCAACTTTGAGATCGGGTACTGTATTTCCCAAATCTGCTTCGAGCTGCTCGAGTACATTCTGTGAGATATCAATGGGGTTATAGGTGAAATCAGCCCCAGCCTCCAGAAAATGACTCATCAGGATCTTCGTCTTGGTACCGTCACCTGCCCCCAGTTCTACAAGTCTGAAAGCCTCATCATCACCCAGGAAGCTTTTCAGAATCGCCTCCTTCTGCTCTGAAAATATCTCGAATTCGCAGCGCGTCAGGTAATACTCTCCCAGCCCCATAATGGTCTGAAAAAGCTTATCCCCCTGTTCGTCATAAAAATATTTCGAGGGCAGTGTTTTAGGAGTCTGGAGAAGTCCTGCCCGAACATCTTCGGCAAAGGTTGAAAGTACCAGGGTAGTGTCGTTCATACTATATGTTTTCGGCAAGTCGGAGACCTGTAAAATGCCAACGTAAATTAGGGTGAAAGAAGTTTCTGTAAGTCGCTCTGATGTGATTTCGTGAGGTGGCGAAAGAGCCTCCTCTCAGCACCATCTGGTTAATCATAAATTTCCCATTGTATTCTCCCAGTGCTCCATCTTCTTTAGTATAGAAGGGATACGGCAGATAAGCGCTGTTGGTCCACTCCCACACATCTCCATAAAACTGGGTATTCTGCCCTTTTCTGGGCATAGGCCTGAAGTTTCTTTCGTCCAGAAAATTCGCTTCAGACGGTATATCTTTTTCAAATTGTTTGCAGGCTACCTCCCACTCAAATTCTGTAGGCAGACGCTTGCCTTTCCACCTGGCAAAGGCATCGGCTTCATAAAAATTAATATGGGTTACAGGCTCAGCAGGGTTTACCTTTTCCAGACCGGCCAATGTGTAATGCTTCCATTCCCCATCTTCCTTTATCCAATAAAAAGGTGCCTTTACCTGCTCTTTCTTTACCCACTCCCAGCCTTCCATCAGCCAGTGGTTGAAATCCTGATAACCTCCCGCCTCAATAAACTCCAGGTACTCCCCCACAGTAACCAGCCTGTCAAGAATCTGATAATCATGGAGGTACACCTGATGTACTCCCTTTTCATTATCAAAATGAAAGCATTCTTCTTCGCAACCTATGGTGTATAAGCCGGCTTTGACTCTGAGATACTTTTCCTCCAGATCAGGTTGGTCAGACGTATTTGTATTGGACTTATAAATCGGAAAGAGCGGATTGATACCCAGTATATGCTTGATGTCATATACCATGAGCTCCTGGTGCTGTTGCTCGTGATTCAGGCCAATTGTAAGAATTTCTTCAACCCTGGCTGCAACTTCATACTGACCGGAAAGAAATTGCTTCATGTGTTCATCGACATATTGACGATAGGCCATGATCTCTTTTACCCAGGGGCGCGACAGCACGCCACGCTCTGACCTGATCCAACGCTCCCCCTCAGTTTCGTAATAGCTGTTGAAGAGGAAATGGTAATCATCATCAAAAAGGCGGTAATCGGGCATGAAATCTTTGAGTACAAAGTTTTCAAAAAACCAGGTAGTATGGGCCAGATGCCATTTTGGCGGACTTACGTCAACCACAGGTTGTACCACAAAATCTTCGGGCTGTAAGGGCTCGCAGATCTCTTCTGTCAATGATCTGACCTCTGCATACTGTGAAAAAAGGGATTCCTTTTTTATAGTTTTCGGCTGTGTAACCGACATTTGCTAGTTATTTTTTTAGTGGTTGAATCCAATGCCTTCTGAGTAAAGGTAAGATTATTAAAACTTACCGCATACCTTAGGTACTCTATTCTCATAAAAATGTTTCAAGAAATGAATATTTCGGAATCCGTAATTTCTAGAAAGGGTGCCAGGAGCCCTAAAGACGTACCTGACGATGTACTGGCCTTGTTAAATTCCGGGGCCATTGCCACAGTAAACCTCTCGGAATGGCTGGCAGTGGATCAGCGAGAGCTATTAAAGCACACTTTGTCAGCCACGGGACACGAAGCGCTTATCCCTGAGTTTATCGATACTATTGATGGCTTGAAGAAACAGACATCCACTCAAATTATCAGAGCAGTAGGACAGCTCGTTGTTGATTCTGAATTAATTGCGGACAAGCCGGCATTGATCTCTCAATTCTCTGCCCATACATCGGACACAGTCAGATGCTGGGCGGCCTATGCCGTGGGGCTGGATAACACCATTGACACCCTGACTAAATTTGAGTCGATCAAACCCTATGCTGCTGATTCACATTTTGGTGTAAGAGAAATTGCCTGGATGGCCGTACGCGATACGATCATTGAAGACCTCGATGCCTCCCTCGGTACACTCAAAGCCTGGTCACAATCAGAAGATGAAAACGTACGCAGGTTTGCATCCGAAGCAACCAGGCCTCGTGGTGTATGGTGTCCGCATATCGATAAGCTCAAAGAAAAACCCTCACTGGCCGCTGCCATTCTGGAGCCTCTCCGGTCAGACTCATCCAAGTATGTAAGAGACTCAGTCGGTAACTGGCTGAACGATGCCAGCAAAACACAGCCGGAATGGGTTATTCAGATTTGTGATAAATGGTCTGCCTCTTCTGACTCTAAAGAGACCTCTTATATCATAAAGAAGGCCAGGAGAACCATAGACAAAAAATAAGCCCTCGGTGGAGGGCTTTACTTCTTATCCTATTTCTATCACCACATCATCGGTGAGTGGGTGCCCCACACAAGGGAGCACGTATCCCTCTTCTATTTCCGCCTCAGACAGTCCTTCATCTTCGTCCATCTTCACCTTACCGGAAGTGCACTTTCCTCTACAGGCCGTACACAACCCGCTTTGACACGAGAAGGGCAGGTCAATATCTTCATCCAGTCCTTTTTCAAGGATAGTTTCCCCAGGCTCAACAGTATACTTGTACTCCTCATCATCGTAGATGATGGTAACTTCCCTGGCTACAATCTCATCAGATGCTTCACCGGCCGTCTCTTCTTTGTTATCCAGCGAGCTTGTAAAGCTCTCTTTGTGTACCTGAGCTTTATCAATTCCCAGGTTGGCCAGAGAGGCCTCCACAATATCCATCATAGGGCCAGGGCCACACATAAAGTACTCTGTGCTGGCAGCAGCTTCCTGTGGCAGCTTATCGAGCGAATCTTTAATGATCTGCTCAGTCAGCCAGCCGGTATGGCATTCCATTCCTTCAGGAGCATTCTCCAATACATGCACCAGTGAAAATCTTCCGTTTGACTCAGCCACCATCTGCTCCAGGCTTGCTTTGAAGATGATGGAATCCGCATTTCTGTTGGCATAGATAAGTGACACCTTAGAATCAGGTTCCTGATTCAATGCAGATTTGGCGATAGAGATAAGTGGCGTAATACCGCTTCCTCCTCCGAATAAAACAATATGTCTTTTAATACCTGCATCGAAAGAGGTGGTAAAGTTACCGATAGGCTCCATCAACCTCAGCTCCTGACCTGCCTTCGCGTTGTCGTTCAGGTAGTTTGACATCAAACCTCCCTCCACACGTTTCACAGTAACTGCCGGGTTAGCGTCCACAAACGGAGAAGAACACAAAGAGTAGGCTCTTCTCTGCTCTTTACCATTGATATCGGCTATCACGGTAAAAAACTGACCCGATTGATACTGGATATCTCCGGAAGCAGGCTGCTCAAAATGAATGCTGATCGCATCGTCAATTTCATTCACTACTTCTTTAATCTTCAGATTGATATAACCCGATTTTTTGGGTGCTTCTGAAGAAACTTCCTTCTTTTTCTTGAACAGTCCGAATGCCATATATGTCTTTTTTTCTTGCGGAGCTCCAGGCAGATTACCTCCTGCTCCGGCAGTGATATCTCATACAACTAAAATTTCCTTATCAGGTTTCTTTTTTCGTCAAAAAAGCCTGATTCTCTGGGAATTGATTAGCGGCCACAAAAGTAGTGAGTTATTCTATATCAAGGAAATTTCCGGTAAAATCTTGTGCTATACACGCGACCATTCTTAAGCGGAAACAAGGCTCACTTGCTCCTAATTTGTATCTTTGCGCTTTGCTAAAATCAACCCACGTTTATGCAGCTAAATGACCTTACTGCAATTTCGCCTGTAGATGGCCGATATCGCAGAGTTACCAAAGATCTGGGCGCTTATTACTCAGAGTTTGCCCTGATTCAATATCGTGTTGAAGTAGAAATAGAATATTTCATTGCGCTCTGTGAGATTCCGCTCCCACAGCTCTCAGCTATCGACCCTGCCACCTTCGAAGGTCTGAGGAAGGTCTACGCTGATTTCAGCGAGGCTGATGCCCAAAGCATTAAAGACATTGAAAAAACCACCAATCACGATGTGAAGGCGGTGGAGTATTTTATCAAAGAGCAATTCGACAAGCTTGGCCTGAGTGACTATAAGGAATTCATTCATTTTGGTCTCACTTCACAGGACATCAACAACACCGCAGTCCCCCTTTCTCTCAAGAGAGGCCTGCATGGTGCGGTAGAACCGGTACTGCTGGAGGTAAACAGTCTGATACAGGGCATGGCAGAAACATGGAAGGATGTAGCCATGCTCGCCAAAACTCATGGCCAGCCAGCTTCTCCCACTCGTCTGGGTAAAGAAATGGAAGTCTTTAGTCAGCGAATCAATGAACAACTGATACTGCTGGGCGATGTACCTTTTGCTGCCAAGTTCGGAGGTGCAACCGGAAACTTCAACGCCCATCATGTAGCATACCCTGAGCATGACTGGATTGCCTTCGGAAACCACTTTGTAAGCGAATACCTCGGACTGAAGAGAAGTCACCCTACCACCCAGATAGAACACTACGATCACCTGGCAGCATTGTTTGATGCACTGAAAAGGATCAATACCATTCTTATTGACTTCGCCAGAGATATATGGCAATATGTGAGTATGGGCTACTTTAAACAAAAGATCAAGGCCGGAGAGATTGGTTCTTCTGCCATGCCTCACAAAGTAAACCCCATTGACTTTGAAAATGCAGAGGGTAACCTGGGTATTGCCAATGCTCTCTTTGAGCATCTCTCAGCCAAGCTGCCTATCTCAAGGCTTCAGCGTGATCTGACAGACTCTACGGTTTTGAGAAATGTAGGGGTTCCTATTGGCCATACCCTCATTGCTCTCAGATCTCTGATCAAAGGTATCAACAAACTGGAGCTGAATAAGGAAGCCTTAGATGCCGACCTGGAGGATAACTGGGCGGTTGTATCAGAGGCCATACAGACCATACTGAGAAGAGAGGGATACCCGAAACCTTATGAGGCCCTGAAAGGACTCACCCGAACTAATGAAAAGGTGACAAGTATCACGATCAGGGATTTTATAGAAACGCTGAATGTATCGGAAGAAGTGAAAGCAGAACTCAGAGGCATCAGCCCGTTCAACTACACAGGAGTTTAAAAAGAAAGGGGAAGCATAAGCTTCCCCTTTCTTTTTATGATTATGTACCGGTAACTAGTTACCCTTAAGTTTTTCTACAATACTGTCCGTGCTGGGATCATATTCCAATAATGGATTATACAACTGTTCTCCATTCAGGAAATCATACAGTGTAAGGCTTCTCAGTTCATAATAAGCCTCCCAGTACTGTCTCAGAGAACTGATATAAGTTCTGATTGCCTGATCTTTAGCACTCCGGGCATTGGTCAGCGTAAGAATATCCACCTTACCAATGAGATACCTGTTGTTCGTGATATCAAATCGTTTCAGGGCTATTTCCTCACCCTTTTTAGAAATCTCAATCTGATTTCTGATCTGATCAAAGTTTCGTACGGCTGTCTGTACCTCTTGCTCAAAAGTGACAAGACTCTGCTCAATATTAAACTCGGTTACCTGCTTCTGTGCCAGGGCCTGCCCCATTCTGGCCTTGTTTCTTCCTCCATCGAGAATTGGCAAATTGAAGCCCAATCTTACCACCGACTGATTGTTCAGGTTATCATACAGGTTTGAAAAGCTATCATTTTGGCCGTTGACCCCTACTGAAGCAAAAAGATCAGCACTGAACCTTTGTGCCCGCGCATTGGCCACATTCTGATCTGCCTCGAGTCTCTGGCGATCAAAAGAAAGATACTGTGCTCTGTATTCTTTTGCGTACTTCAGCGCCTCATCAGGATCAATATTGAGAACAGGGATATCCTCCGGAGCTACCAGCTCAATTTCCACATCATCCTGCAGTCCGATGAAGTTTCTCAAATCCAGCGTACGCGTTTGTACATCCAGGGTAGCCTGTTGGGCGTTACTTCGGGCATTCAAGAGGTCAAGCTCTGTTTGCAACAACTGATCTTCTGTGGTAGTACCAATATTGTATCGTCCTTGCTCAATATTGAAAATGGTGTCGTTCTTGGAAACGTTCTGGAGCGCTATCTGCAGATTGATTTGCTCTTCCAGCAATCGGAAGAAAAAGGTAGCAGCCTGACGGGAGATTGTTTCCTGAGTTTCAGCATACTCTCTTTTAGACTCTTCATAAATAAGTGGCCTGATTTTCTTACCCCACTTAAAGTTATTCACATCAAAAAGTGGTTGTCGGATACTCAAACTTGCCGGAACTCCTCTCCACCTTGTATTATCAAGTTCAAAATCATCAAAACGATTCAATGAGCTATTCAGCGAGATGGTCGTATTGGTAGCTGCGATTACCTGCTGAAAGCTTAGCCCCAGGTCAGAGTTATTCTGATTTACATCAATGAAAAGGATATCTCCATTGTTCTGGGTAATCTGTGTAAAA
Source organism: Roseivirga sp. UBA6061 (assembly GCA_002427745.1). Taxonomy (GTDB): domain Bacteria; phylum Bacteroidota; class Bacteroidia; order Cytophagales; family Cyclobacteriaceae; genus Roseivirga. Next base: position 18,322 of record DIYF01000056.1, read on the forward strand.
GACCGGTTCCACGCAGGTAAAGTACCTGTAAGGGATAACTGCGGGTTCAGTGTTGAGTTAAACACCCGATAACTCCAATAGCCAAAAATAAGCGAAGCTTTGGCGGAGTTTGAACTCCGTGAGTTCTGCTTGGCCAGGGCAATGACCTCTTCCAGTGTCAGGGTGCGTTTTGTCTGAGCAAACCCTGTCTGGATGGTCGTAAAAATGAGTAATAGTAAAATGACCTTTTTCATGATATACTTATTGTTGTTCAATGACATGCGGAAAGAAATGAGTCCACCGAAAGTAAGGGACTGTTTATACTTAGTTCCTGTTTTTCAAAAATGTCACCCGCCTTTGCGCAGTTTCATCAAAATTATTC
>DIYF01000057.1 GCA_002427745.1 Roseivirga sp. UBA6061
TGGGCCGAACAACAGCCTGAGGTTTGGTGGGAAAACCTGATAGCCGCGACTCACAAGTTATTCGCGCAATTTCCCATAGACCGACAGGAAGTTCAGTCCATCGGTATCTCTTATCAGATGCATGGTCTGGTGCTGCTGGATAAAGAGCAGCATGTGTTGCGCCCGTCTATTATCTGGTGCGATAGCAGAGCCGTAGGGATTGGCGAAAAAGCCTTTGAGTACCTGGGTGAGGAATTCTGCCTTTCGCACCTCTTAAATTCTCCGGGCAACTTTACGGCATCCAAGCTCAAGTGGGTAAAAGATCATGAGCCCGAACTGTACGACCAGATCGATAAGGTGCTGCTGCCGGGAGACTACATCAACATGAAGCTCACGGGCGAGGTAAACACCACTATACCGGCCCTCTCAGAGGGTGTTTTTTGGGATTTTCAGGAAAATCAGGTCTCAACCGATCTCATGGCCCACTTTGGTTTCTGCCATAGCCTTATTCCGGACATTACCGACACCTTCAGCATCCATGGTCAGCTCACCAGTATCGCTGCCAGGTCATTAGGGCTCAAAAAAGGAACTCCGGTTAGCTACAGAGCAGGTGATCAACCTAACAACGCACTTTCTCTGGGGGTATTAAATCCGGGTGAAATAGCGGCCACCGGAGGTACATCCGGGGTAGTCTATGGCGTTGGCGACCAGCCCCTCTATGATCAACAAAGCCGCATCAACGGTTTTGCACATGTCAACCATAGCCCGGAAAATCCGCGGATAGGTATGCTCTTATGTATTAACGGAGCGGGCATTCAATACAGCTGGATGAAAAAAATGCTTGCCTCTGAAGGCACATCCTACTATGACATTGAGCGCATGCTTTCATCCATACCCGTCAATTCTGATGGTTTGTGTATTCTGCCTTTTGGTAATGGGGCCGAACGCATGCTGAATAACCGGGACATCGGATCGAGGGTACTCAACCTGAATTTCAACCGGCACTCCAAAGCACATATGTACCGGGCTTCTCTGGAAGGGGTTGCCTATTCATTTGTATATGGCATTGAAATTATGAAGCAGGTAGGCATCCCCGTCAGTACCATCCGTGTAGGCAATGACAACTTATTCCAGTCGGAGGTCTTTTCCTCCACCATTGCCACCCTGTTGGACTGTGAGATAGAGATGCTGGAAACTACGGGTGCTGTGGGAGCCGCTAAGGCCTCAGCTGTGGGCACACAAGAGGCCGATAGCCTGGAAGAGGTACTGGGGCAACCAGAATTGATAAGAACATATACTGCTCACTCAGAGCGTACCACATATGAAACCGGCTATCATTTATGGAAGGCCGAGTTGTTGAAACTATTAAATTGGAAGAAGAAACATCAAGTAAACGATCATGAGCATAGTTACTGGAGAGAAACAATACTTTGACACCGTAGGAAAAATCGCATTCGAAGGAAAAGAATCAGATAACCCCTTCGCTTTTAAATATTACGATGCGAAAAAGGTAGTCGCAGGCAAGACTATGGAAGAGCATTTCCGTTTTGCCATAGCCTGGTGGCATACACTCTGTGGAACAGGAGGCGACCCCTTCGGGCCGGGTACCAAGGCTTTTCCCTGGCTGGAAGCAAGCGACCCTGTTCAGCGGGCAAAAGATAAAATGGATGCCGGCTTTGAGTTCATTACGAAAATAGGTGCTCCTTTCTACTGCTTTCATGATGTGGACCTAGTAGATGAGGGACCGACTCTCGCTGAAACAGAAAGACGACTGGAGGCTATTTCTGACTATGCTCTGGAAAAGCAAAAAGCTTCAGGCGTCAAAGTACTGTGGGGTACGGCCAACCTCTTTTCAAATCCCCGCTATATGAATGGCGCTGCCACCAATCCTGACTTTGATGTTGTGGCTTATGCCGGAGCCCAGGTAAAAAATGCGTTGGACGTAACCATAAAGCTGGGCGGTGAAAATTATGTATTCTGGGGTGGACGTGAAGGTTATATGTCTCTGCTCAATACCAATATGAAAGCTGAGCTGGACCATATGGCGCAGTTCCTTCATATGGCCAGAGACTATGCCCGATCACAGGGCTTCAAGGGTAATTTCTTCATCGAGCCCAAGCCTGCTGAGCCTTCAAAACATCAATACGACTTTGATGCAGCTACTGTAATCGGCTTTCTCAGACAGTATGACCTCATGGATGACTTCAAACTCAACCTGGAAGTCAATCATGCCACCCTGGCCAATCACACCTTTGAGCATGAGATGCAGGTGGCTTCGGATGCCAACATGCTCGGCAGTATGGATGCCAACCGGGGCGACTATCAGAATGGCTGGGATACCGATCAGTTCCCAAACAATATCAATGAAGTAACAGAGGCCATGCTCGTATTCCTGAGAGCTGGTGGCCTGCAGGGGGGAGGAATTAACTTCGATGCCAAAACCCGAAGAAATTCAACTGACCTGGAAGACATCTTCCATGCCCATATCGGAGGGATGGACATCTTCGCACGGGCATTGATGATAGCAGACAAGGTCATGACAGATTCAAGGTATCCTCAGCTGCTGGAGGAACGCTATGCTTCTTTTAAAGGTGCTCAGGGCAGTGCTTTTGAAAACGGGAGCTTATCTCTGGCTGACCTGCACAAAATCGCCCATGAAAATGGCGAACTGCCTCTGAGAAGTGGAAAGCAGGAACTCTTCGAAAATATTATTAACCAATACATTTAAGACATGTCGGTTTTAGAAAGTGTCGACTGGGTAGTGCTGGGAATCTATTTTCTGGCACTGGTGGCAGTGGCCGTCTGGGTACTGCGTCAAAAGCAAAAAGATACGAGTGACTACTTTCTTGCCGGCCGCAGCGTAGGCTGGTTTGTGATCGGAGCCTCCATATTTGCCTCCAACATTGGGTCGGAACATGTTGTGGGACTGGCAGGCACAGGTGCTGAGTCTGGTATGCCTATGGCGCATTACGAGCTCCATGCCTGGATTGTATTGCTGCTGGGCTGGCTTTTTCTGCCTTTCTATTTCCGTAGCAATGTTTTCACCATGCCGGAGTTTCTGGAAAAACGCTTTGATGCCAGATCCCGATGGTTTCTGTCTGTATTTTCACTCGCAGGCTACGTCATTACCAAGGTATCGGTGACCATCTATGCCGGTGGGCTGGTAGTATCTCAGCTGCTGGGTATAGACTTCTGGACAGGTGCTCTGGGTATTGTTATCATTACCGGCCTCTACACCGTGGTAGGCGGGCTCAAGGCCGTGGTATACACAGAGGCCCTGCAAACGGTGGTGCTGATAGCCGGATCATGCGTCATCACCTACCTGGGTCTGCAGGAAGTAGGTGGATGGGAAGAGCTGAAAGCCACAGCCGGCAGCGACCATTTTAATATGTGGCGCCCTATCTCAGATCCGGACTTTCCATGGACCGGTATGCTGATAGGCGGCACCATCGTAGGTGTCTGGTACTGGTGTACTGATCAATACATTGTGCAAAGAACGCTGGCTGCTCATAATATCAAAATAGGTCGCAGAGGAGCCATTTTTGGTGCCTACCTGAAAATCTTACCCATCTTTATTTTCCTGATACCCGGGATTATTGCCTTTGCACTCAAGCAGAAAGGCCTGATAGAATTGGAAAAGAGTGACCAGGCTTTCACTACCCTGGTAACGGCCCTCTTGCCCGTGGGCTTAAAAGGTTTGGTAGCCGGAGGCCTTATGGCGGCCCTTATGAGTTCGCTTGCCTCGGTTTTCAATTCATGCTCTACCATTTTCACCATTGATATCTACAAAAAATTAAGACCTCATGCTCCTGAAAAGAAGCTCCTGAGAATTGGTAAAGTAGCCACCGGCATTGTGGTGGTACTCGGTATTATCTGGATCCCTATCATGAACAAGATTGGCGGAGGTACGCTATACCAATACCTCCAAAGTGTTCAATCTTATATTGCTCCTCCTATTACAGCTGTTTTCATCCTGGGTATTGCCTGGAAGCGTGTTAATGCCAAAGCGGCTATCACCACCCTGATGTCCGGACTGGTAGTGGCTGCTTTAAGGATTATAGCCGAGCTGAATCAGGAAAGTCTGAGTGGTTTTGCTCACCAGTTCGCCACAATCAACTTTGCCCATATGGCCATCTTCATGTTCATTTTGTCAGTAGTGATTTGCGTAGGAGTCAGCCTGGCCACTAATCCGCCCGACTATGCCACCATTGCCGGTTTATCTTTCGGTACGCTGAGTGATAGCCAAAAGGCAGAAAACAAAGAAAGCTTTACCTGGCTGGACATAGTTTTATCTGTAATGCTGGTAGTGGTTGTAGTAACTGTGCTGGCCTATTTTACCGGTTAAAACTCCTGCTGCGTAAAAATACGGGGTTCCTGAATCGGGTGTATTCTCCCTGTTTTCCAGCGGAGTAGGCTTCTACTTTAGTGTTATTAATTCACATAAAACACTATTGAAATGCCAGATATTAAAGCAACCAACAAACTTTCTGAATCTATCGATGTAGTTACTGATTCAGTGAATCAAAGCGTACTCGCTTCGGCTACCTCGGAGTTAGTAGTAGACTCCACTACTACTTTACTTTTCGGTAATGCAAGATACTCCAGAATTGTAGGAGAATTTATTCCTGACGGAGGGTACACGATAGAGCAGGGGCAAGAGTCAGACCGGATCGTATTCCAGTCCAACATAGGACAAACAGTAGTAGCTTTTCAGAAATAGAAGCCCTCTGACATACACAAAAGACTGGTAGCGATATCAGTCTTTTGTGCTTGTATATCACCCTCTGACGACACACGGCATTTTGATATAGTAATCTTCACAGGTTTGTGTAAGCCGTATTTAATGCAGACCTTAGAAAAGAACAAACCATGTCATTCTGTGTCGGCTCAATCCCAATCAGTTCAGCTCGAATTTGAAGGTAATCGTATGACTTTTCTCCCTGATCAGGGAGCGGCCATCACACACCTGACTTTCGCCCCGGGAACAGAAATTCTGAAACCTCAGGTGGGATATCATTTTGAGAGCTCTTTACTTTTTCCTTTTCCAAACAGACTGGCGGGAGGAACCTACTCCTTTGAAGGGAGTGAATATAGCTTTCCTGAAAATGACTTCGGCAGACCCAACGCCTTGCATGGGCTCGTTCATGACAAACCTTTTTCAATTACTGATCAGGGACAGGATAACACTAAAGTCTGGGTCACAGCTTCTTTGACAGATGACGGCACTGACCCTGCTTACCCCTTTCCATTTGAGTTGCAGTTAACATACATCTTATCCAAAGCGTCTCTTCGCGTAGAGTTCAGAGTCACCAACCAGGGAGATACGGATATGCCCTTTGGCCTGGGTTGGCACCCCTATTTTAACCTGGGTGGACACATTCGTGATTGCGAGCTCAAACTCCCGGCCGGGTACGAAATCGAGGTAAATGACAATATGATTCCTACCGGAAAAAAGTCTCCCTCTACCTGCTTTGATAACTATCGGTCGCTGGCAGGCATAGAGCTTGATACCTGCTTTGAAATCAGCGAAGTAAACGAGGAGAACTCAACTTTCGTGAAGCTTACAGATGAGCAGACTCTGGAAATCTGGCAGGACGAGCATCATGCCTTTATCCAGGTGTTTACTCCGGAGGATGGTCAGACTATTGCCATAGAACCTATGACATGCGGTATTGACGCACTGAATACCGGAGAAGGCCTTCAGGTTCTTGCTCCCGGAACCTCTGCCGGGATGTGCTGTGGGGTTAGGCTGATATGACCAGATTCAAGTACTACTTCCCGGTCAATTCTTCGAACAAATTCTCATTTGCCATTAAATATCTGCCAGAGCTGATCTCAGCATTCCACTTTTCTTTGATCCACTCGTTGGTCTGCAAACGGGCATCTACATACTGAAAAGTAGGGTTATTCACCCACATCTCATGGCTCTTCCAGTGACAGTTAATATAGCTGATCGCCTTCACCACATCTGCATTCTCATGTATGGTTTTGAAGAAAGGAATGAACCACTTTTCCCAGGCCTCTTCTGCCTGCTCCTGGTTTGAGAGTATAGTTTCCTTAGTCTGACCCGTTGTTTTCACTGTAGCTGTACTGACAGTCGGTGTAGCCTCTGCAATAAAGACGGGCTTACCCTTTTTTCTGGCAAAATCGATCATATTGGCTTCATCTCCGCGGGAAAAGAAGGAGTAAGCACACCAGTCGACATAATCATCTCCAGGGTACCAGGACTCCAGATAGTCCAGCGGCTCATCCCAGCCATGCGACTGCCAGACATAAGCTACATTCGTCACTCCCATAGAGTCATAGGCATCTTTCATATAGCGATAGGCAGCTATATAGTCCTCCCGGTCATAGTGATTCCAGGCACCTCCGAATTCATAACCTATTCTTAGAAAAACAGGGCGGTCTCCAAGAGATTTCAACCAGTCGCCAAAGGCAAATACCAGGCTATCCCTTTCTCCCCGGGCTATGGCTCCTTCATGGTTTACCATTTCGAAGCCTATTGCCAGCGCCATATTGCTGAAGTCGGGGTCGGCCAGTTGCAGAGACATATTACTTGGGCTGTCTCCCCAGTCATCTGTCGAGTTCAGGCCGGCCAGCCCGGTATAAGTAAAGCCAAACTCCTCATCTCCCGGACGCAGCTTTGTGTACATGGTGAAACCACCCGGGGTATCAAAATGATCGAGATAGCCATCATTCCACTCATCAAGACCACCGACAGATTCAAGCTCCTGGCCCACAAATAAGATGACCTTACCATCCTCGGGTTCAAACAAGGCCCTTTCTTCTACAGGCTCATCCTGCTGCTGCTTTTCTTCCGCACCACAAGCACTGATTATCAAAACGCAACAGCCCAGTAGCCAAAAACTAAAATCTTTCATCCAATTCTTATTTCTATAATTCGACATATTCAAACCAATCAAAATCAGCATGGTGCTTAGCCCCTGTCAGGTCCTGACAACAAATCCCCACAAAGCTACCCGTGAAGGCCGGCATGTATTTCACTATTTCATTTCTCACGTAATCATCTGATAGAATACTCCCGTCTAAAGGCGGGCCTATTTCAGACCAGGACTGCCCCGTTTCCCTCATAGAAAACTGAACAACTGCTCTGTGAAAGTGCACCTTGATCTCAATCGCTCCAGACTCATTTACCGGCAGGCAATTCAAGGGAGTGATCATCTCGCCTTTATCACATATTTTGATACAGATCACTCGCTGCTGTCTCTCATTTACCGTGACATAGGCATACAGCCAGTGCAGGGTATTGTAGTAGCATACCAGGCCGGCCATTTGACCTCTCTTTTTAGGCCTGAAAGAAACAGAAGTGCTTGCCTCTACATTAAATGATTGTACCCTCCTGGCGATGAGGCTTTGTTTGGTAAGTGCACCTAATCCATTTTGCCCGAAAAGTCTCAGAAAACTTTTCTTCACCCCCGTCATAGCCCAGAAAGCATCCAGAGGCCTTCTCAATGACTGAAAGTTTATATCCAGCTCAGGCTGATCGAAATCTTCCCTGACTAAAAGGGATACTTCCCGAGCCGATGGAGTCTCCCCCGGCAACTCAACTGCTTCCTGAGGTACTTTTCCTGCCCTGGCATATAACCAGTCATCTTTTCGCCATTCCATTTCGGCAATAGCCGTTTCCCTTCCCAAAGTACAGCGGCCATGTGTAGTCAGGGGTCTGCCGACCAAAAAGGTGCAGAACGTCCGGCCATCTGCCGTATCAACCAAATCACCGTGCCCGGCTTTCTGCATTGGTGCCTCAGGCTTATGCCTTGCTGTAATCACCGGGTTATCCGGATGCACCTCATAAGGTCCCAAAAGCGACCTGGACCGGGCAAGAGTGATGGCATGACCGTACTCGGTACCTCCTTCTGCCAGCATCAGATAGTAAAAGCCGTTTCGCTGGTAAATATGAGGTGCCTCAGTGCACCCCAGATCCGTACTGTCAAATATCTTTTCTACAGGCCCTACCAGCTTTTGCGAGCCGGCATCGTACTTCTGAATCACAATGCCCCCGAAAATTTTACCCTTTTCCGGGTGAACTTTCATACTGGTAAACCACTTCGTACCGTCATGGTCGTGGAAGAGGGAACCATCAAAGCCATAATTCCCCAACCTGATCGGCTCAGACCAGTCACCCCTGATATCATCGGTAGTTACCAGAAAATTGGGCGTATTCCCGCGTAGATCCTCAAATTCCTGCACCACAGAGTACACCAGGTAGAAAGTGTCTCCGTCATGACTCAGGCAGGGTGCCCAAACGCCACAGCTATCCGGCAGACCTTCCATATCCAGTTGAGAAAGCCGGCTCAAAGGGCGGGCAATCAGTTCCCAGTTTACCAGGTCTGTAGAGTGATGAATCTGCACTCCTGGAAACCACTCAAAAGTAGAAGTGGCGATATAATAGTCCTTATCCACCCTGATTATGGAGGGATCAGGATTGAATCCTTTAAGTATCGGGTTTTGGATCGTTGTCAATCTAGTCTTTAATTAAAATCGTTTCGAGCTCTTCCAGTGACTTGCCTTTCGTTTCGGGCAGCAGATTATATACCAGGATAAAACCAGCTACCGCAAAACTTCCATAGATCAGAAAGGTCACGGCATTACCAAGATTGGCCAGCTCCCAGGGAAAGAACTGCTGCACAAGAAAGCTCACAGCAGAATTGACAAAGCCCACAGCTGATATAGCAATTCCCCGAATGTGATTAGGGAAAATTTCTGAGAACAGCACCCACATAACCGGCCCCAATGAAATGGCAAACGAGGCCACAAAACCCAGAATTCCTATCAGTATCAATACAGGGTTCATCTCTACGGCTTCCTGGATAATAGCTGCCTCATGGCGCGATGCCTCCACATTTCCCAGGGCCTGGTACAAAGCATTTTTGAAATCCACATCATTCTCATAAACCACACCCACAAGTCCGGACAGTTTAGTCTCATCAAGTGTTTCAGACAGCCCTGTCAGACTCTCCTGACTCAACGAATAGGTAGCCTGATTAAAGCCATAAGCCGCCACAAACATACTCAGCGCTACCCCTGCCACTCCTGTCAGCAGAAGTGGCCTTCTCCCCAGCTTGTCAATCAGCACCATAGCCACCACCGTAAAAACCACATTAATGAGCCCTACCCAGATGGCCTGAGCAAAAGCGGCATTCTTCCCGATACCTGACTGTTCAAAAATGGAAGTGGCGTAAAAATAAATCGCATTAACTCCTGTGATCTGCTGTAAAATTCCCACAATCAGACCAATGGCCAGTACGAGTTTAAACCCCGGTGCAAAAAGAGTCTTAAACCGAGCTCCGGATGATTTCTTGTTTTGAGCGAGACTATCCTCAATCTCCCCAAAGATTTTCTCTGCGGCCTCAGCCCCATTAAGTTTAGTAATTACAGACAGCGCCTGCTCCTTTCTGCCACGCAGAATAAGCCAGCGAGGGCTTTCAGGAACCAGAAACATCAGAAAGAAATAGAGAAGTGCCGGTACCAGCTCAAGGCCAAGCATCCAACGCCAGGTAAGGTCATCAATGGAAAGCTTTTTTACCCAGTCGGCCTCTGATCCACTCAATTCAAGCAAGTAATAATTGCAAAAGTAGGCTGCCGAAAAACCGAGTACAATATTGAGCTGATTAATGGACACCATCTTACCACGCTTACCCGGTGGGGCTATTTCAGCGATGTACATAGGCGCCAGAATCAGAGCCGCTCCCACAGCAAAACCACCCAGCATTCTGGCTATGACAAGCACTATATAGCTCGGGGCAATGGCCGAGAAAAGAGCAGAAACCGCGTAGAACAGCCCTACGAATAAAAGCATCTTCTTTCTGCCCACCCTGTCGCTCCAGGGGCCGGCCACCATCATAGCGATGGCTGAAGTGAGGGTAAGACATGCCACAGCAAAGCCCTCCTGACTCTTGCTCAGATCAAACTGAGGCACAATAAAGCCTGTAACACCAGAGATAACGGAAGCATCGAAACCAAAAAGAAACCCTCCGATGGACACTACAAGGGCCAGGAAGGTGATGGACTTTTTCTCTGACATAGGATCAATTTTATAAACCTCAATTTATAGAATCGCCAGAGTAGTACCACTGAATGGCTCCCTTCTTTCATACTACACCCAGACTTACCATTACGTCAAATGACGTAATCAATTCAAACGATTGCCGGATTTCGTGATAATCTGACGGATAATCAGCCCGGATGACAGGCGTAATTGATAAAAACACCAGGAAACAGCCTCTTAATGAAGTACCTGTGACGACTAAAGGGTGTGTAATTGGAGCAGTCTGAACATTGTTAGCCGCTGAGCAAGAACCGTACTTTGTTTTGTCTGATTCGCTCTGAAGTGAAACACTCACTTATGCAAACGATTACCAAACAAATATTATTTGGTTTTCAGGATGTAAAAGGCAGGCCAGCTCATTCGAACAGACAAAGTTGACATTATAAAATCTAACGTATGGAAAGTTTTTACAGACACAATGCTCAGCGCTTTCACAGGCATGTGAAAGCATGGGGATCAGCACTGCTGTTGTTCTTTTCCGCAACTGTTATGTATGCTCAAACGATTACCGTGACTGGTCAGGTTCAGGACGAAACAGGACTGGGAATGCCGGGAGTAAACATTCTGGTGAAAGAAACGGGACAGGGCACTGTAACTGATCAGGACGGAAATTATCGCCTTCAGGTAGCCACAGGAAATACCATGGTATTCTCCTTCACCGGCTACGTCAAGAGGGAAGTTACTGTAGGTAGCCAAACTACCATTAATCTGCAGCTGGAGATTGACCCTGCCTTGCTGGGAGACGTAGTAGTGATAGGCTATGGAGAACAGTCTACCAAAGAAGTAACTACAGCTATTGTAAAGGTAGGATCAGAGCAGATCGAAGCACTGCCTGTTTACAGGCCGGAACAAGCACTGCAGGGCACTGCTCCGGGCATTATTGTTTTACAGGAGTCAGGTTCTCCGGGAGCTCCCCTGACCATTCGGATCAGAGGTATCGCTTCCGCACAAAATTCCTCTCCACTATACCTTATTGATGGCGTACAGGTTCCTAACCTCGACCATCTCAACTCAGCCGATATTGACAATATTTCTGTATTAAAAGATGCTGCTTCCGCAGCCATCTATGGTGCCAGAGGTGGTAATGGCGTTGTTCTGGTTACTACCAAAAAAGGTCGCAGAGACTTTGTAAACCCACAAATCACCTTTAGCGGATATGTAGGTTCACAAAACCTGGCAAATAAACCAGACCTTATGAACCGGGATGAGTTTATTGATTTCTTCAACAACTCGGTAGACTGGTATACTCAATTCACTGATGGAAGCACCATTCCAAGAGGAAAGTTTACCACAGCAGAGGCTGCTCAGCTCCCCGATACTGACTGGTACGATGAAGTATTCAAGCCTGCCACTATGCAAAACTACCATGCCAGCCTGCAGGATGGAGGTAGTGACTACTCCTATGCTATCGGAGCCGGATGGTTTAGCCAGGACGGAATGGTTGGGGGCGATCGTGACAAATCAAACTTCGAGCGTACATCATTTAACCTCAACTACGAGAAGGATCTTTTTCCTGGCTTCAACCTGGATGTAAGAGGCACTTATACACAAACAGACCGTAACTCACTGAATGAGAACAGTGCGGGTACCGGCTCTGCTACCATGAATTATATCAATTCGATACCCGCTATCTACCCGATACATGCGGCCAACGGTGAGATATTTAATCCGGGCAGGCAAGTACCTCCTCCCAACTTTAACGGAGTAGACCTCCCTATTGTAGGTGCTGTTACCAACCCTTTTCTGGCTCTGGAGCTGAATAACACCAACACTGTAACGGATTATATCACAGCCGGTGTAGGTGCCAGTTACGAGTTTGGTCAGTTCAAAGTAAACAGTAGATTCTCATACTATGGCTTTGATCAACTGACGCGGAGCTTTGTTCCTACTTTTAACTACCCGGAACAAACCTTTGCCAATGCCAGGGCCAGTCTCACAGAGACCACATCAGACTTTTCCCGAACCCAATGGGAAAACACCATTACCTATACTATGCCTGACAACGGAGATCACAGTCTCGATGCCCTGGCAGGTATGAGTATCATTGAAGATGAGTTCAATATTCATTCACAGTCCGGCATTGGTTTTCTGGCCAATGATCTCAACAGTGTCAACTTCTCCCTGATGGAGGACATTTCAACACTCGTGACTAATCCCGTGTCGACCATCGAAAACGGCTGGCTCTCATTCTTCGGAAGAGTCAACTACAGCTTCAAGGAGAAGATACTGGTAAGTGCTACGCTGAGAGCTGACGCATCCTCCAAATTTGGTGCTGATAACCGATGGGGATATTTCCCGTCTGTATCGGCAGGATGGAATGTATCAGAGGAGTCTTTCCTAAAAGACAACCCTGTTATTAACCTGCTGAAGGTTCGTGCCAGCTGGGGTAAAAACGGTAACGATCAAATCGGTTCTTACCAGTACCTGACCACTCTTACTACCAATGCCGGGTACGTCATTGGCGGTAATCAGACGCTGGGTATTGCCCCCACCATTCTCGCCAACCCTGACATAAAATGGGAAGAAGTAGACCAGACCAATTTTGGCATAGACGCCAACCTCTTCAATAACATGCTGGGTGTATCACTCGATTACTATATCAAGAAAACAAGTGATATGTTAGCTCCTGTGGGCACTCCCTTGCTTGTGGGACAGGCAGCGCCTTTCAAGAATGTGGCTGATGTAGAAAACAAGGGAATTGAGCTGTTGCTAAGCCATAAGCGAATTGTAGGAGACTTTTCCTATAACATCGGCTTCAATATCGCCCGTAACACCAACTCCGTCACTTCTCTGGGAGAAGGCCTGGCCATTAACTCTGCCAACATACAGCCTTCATGGCCCGGACCAATTGCCAGAACAGATGTAGGCCGACCTATCGCAAGCTTCTACGGCTACAAAGTAGCCGGACTGGACGAGCAGGGCGATCTGATTTTCGAAGACCTGGATGGTGTACCGGGTATCACGGCAGATGACCAAACCTTCATTGGCAACCCTTACCCGGATTTTACTTACGGTATCACACTGGGCTTTGACTATAAGGGCTTTGATTTCAGCACCTTCCTGTTTGGAAGTAGTGGCAATGACATCTACAAAGCCTACCTGAGACCCGATGCAGCCAATACCAACAGGCCTTCAGGCTTCAGCGACTCCTGGACGGTAAATAACCGCGATACCAACGTAGCACGCTCTACCCTCTTTGGGCTGAATGGAAATTTAGGACAGGTATCTGATTACTATATTGAAGACGGATCATTTGCCAAGCTGAAAACCCTGACCATAGGCTATACTTTCAATGAGGAAATTTCCAGAAAAGTAGGCGCCTCCCGTATCAGAATATACTTCACTGCCAACAACCTGTTTACCATCACTGACTATACAGGAGCAGATCCGGAGATAGGCCAGTCAAGCAGCGCGGCTTTTCTTGATGTAGGCATAGACCGCGGTTTCTATCCACAGCCCCGCACTTTCATCGGAGGCTTCCAAATCAACTTATTCTAACAAATCATTAAAATCATGAACAGAAAGATAATTAAGCTGGCCAGTCTGGCCCTACTCTTCGTGATCACATTCTCTTGTGATGATGACTTGCTGGAAAAATCTCCGGTCACAGGGTTGAGTGGAGATAGCTACAACTCAGAATCGAACCTGACAGCTGCTACTATGGCGGTATACGATGTGCTTCAATGGCAGACCATTGGTGGTCAACATGTGTTCCCCTTACTCTTTCAAGGTATTCGTGCCGATGATATGCACTCACAGTTTGCCAATTTCTGGGCAGCAGGTGCGGTTATGGACGATTTCAACCTGATGGATGCCAACAATGTGAACGTGCAGTTACTGTGGCAAAAATGGTATGCCGGTGTAAACCGGGCTAACCTGGTAATTGAAAAGTCCAACGAGTTTGATGGCTGGACTACCGATGGATTGCAGGCACAACTGATCGCTGAAGCCAAAGTAATGCGTGCGTTCTTTTACTTCGAACTGCTTAAGATGTTCGGGGGCGTTCCTTTGATCACCTCCCCTATTGAAAGCACCAATGACTTACCTCCTCTGGGCCGTGCCACCGCAGCGCAGGTTTATTCGCAAATTGACCAGGACTTGCTGGACGCTATTCCGGATTTGCCTGCCACCAATCTGGCACGAGCCACAAGCGGTCTGGCGCAAACGTTATTAGCCAAGTCTAAGCTTTATCAGGAAGATTTCACTTCTGCTGCCCAATATGCTGAAGCTGTAATGAATTCAGGAGTGTATGACCTGGAGGCCAATTTTGCAGATAATTTTTCAGAGGACCAGTCGAAAGAAAACGGCATCGAGTCTATTCTGGAGATTCAATACGAGGACGGTTTTTCTTCACAGTATTTTGAAGCCGCAGGTACTTCAGCTCAGGGCTCCGGCAGCTGGCAAATGATGTTCACCTGGGTAGGCGGTAACTACACCTCCTTCAGCAATATGCTACCCAACGCAGATCTCAAGAGCATTTTTGACCCCGTCAACGATAGAAGGTTCTATTCCACTTTTATCACTCCGGGATCAGACATCAACTCTATTTCACCCTTGCTGGCCACCAACTGGGGACTGAATGATTGCTGTAGTGGTATACTTGACGACAGCCGTATGAGCTGGCTCAGACCTAATCTGGAAGACTGTAACTACGCTGCCAAATACTTCCTCTCCTGGGAGTTGGTGGATCAGTTGCTGGAAAAATCTCAATCTTCCAAAAACGAAAAGATCATACGCTTTGCCGAAGTATTGCTTATCCACGCAGAAGCCCGGGTACGCGGAGGTGGCGGTGCCCTGGACGGACTCCAGTCACTCAACCGAGTAAGAGAAAGAGCCGGACTGCCGGCCCTGGCAGGCTACTCCTTTGGTGACGTAAAACTAGAGCGCAGAAAGGAACTGGCTACAGAGGGATGGAACCGTATGAGTGACCTCGTTCGCTGGGGAGATGCTGCTTCCAACGCCAGGCTCTTATCCAAAAATTTCACTGCAGGAAGAGATGAGCTATTGCCTATTCCACAAGCTGAGATTGACGCAGTGGGTGCAGACGTTCTGCAACAAAACCCCGGTTACTAGTAGCAGGTAGCCTTTTTTCATACTCTATTAAGTTAAGTGCAATCGATGCCTCCGGATCAAAAGTGATTCGGGGGGATGGGTTGCACTTTTAAAACAATCAATGACTATGCACTTGAAATGGGGAATAGTAGGACTTGGCAGAATTGCTAATCAGTTTATTCAGGATTTGCAGTTGTTGCCTGATACAAGTGTGGTTGCCGTTGCCGCCAGAGACCATGACAGAGCACGGAAGTTTGCCCATACTTATGGAGTAGCACGGTCTTACGGATCCTACTCCAGGCTATTTCAGGACCCCGAAGTAGATATTGTCTACATAGCCACCCCGCATAACTCTCATGCGGTGCTGAGTATTGAAGCCATGCAGGCCGGCAAGCATGTCTTGTGTGAAAAACCACTGGCAGTCAATAAGGCCGAAGTGGAAACCATGATCAAGGCCTCATCAAAGCATCAGGTATTTCTCATGGAAGCCTTCTGGTCCAGATTCAACCCTTCAATAAAAGAGGCCCTGCAACTGGTAAAGGACAAAGTGATTGGCGAAACCAACTATGTAAATGCCGATTTCACCTTCAGGGTAGACAAAACTCCTGATGACAGAATGCTCAACATGGAAACTGCCGGAGGGTCACTA
The DNA here is from genome assembly GCA_002427745.1 of Roseivirga sp. UBA6061. Taxonomy (GTDB): domain Bacteria; phylum Bacteroidota; class Bacteroidia; order Cytophagales; family Cyclobacteriaceae; genus Roseivirga. The sequence continues at coordinate 15,750 of DIYF01000057.1, forward strand.
CTGGAAATGGGAGTATATCCTGTATTTCTGGCCTATTCCGTGTTTGGAATGCCAGAACAGATACTTGCCACAGGCACAATGCATGAAAACGGAGCTGACCTTCAAACGGCTGTCTTGCTGAAATTCAAAGAGGGCATCGCCAGTTTAATGAGCGGCTACCTGTCACAATCAGATATGACGGCCCGCATCTGTGGCACCAAGGGCCGGATTCTCATCGACCCCATCTGGCATGAGTCTCAGGGTTATACCCTGGTGGTAAACGATCAGGCCACCGAATATATCAGGCCTACCCTGGGTAAAGGCTTTACCTATGAAATCAGAGAATGTATTAAATGTATTGAAAACGGACTGCTGGAAAGCCCGGACTGGAACCACCAGGACAGCCTCAACATGTTCACTATTCTGGATGAAATCAGACGCCAGACAGGCTTGAAGTACCCTTTTGAAAACAGATTAAAAAGCTCTGCAACCTATGAATAAAACCACCTGCCTCCTTTTGCTTGTAATATGCCTGGCGGCCTGTAATGCCCCAAAAGAACAACCTATTGATGTAGTAAAACGACCCTTGGCAAAGTTTGAACCTGTCGGTGAAACAGTTTTGGTTTTTATTGGGCAAGACCTTGAGTCGATCGGTGGAATTGCTCCCTATACGGACGGGTACACCGATCATTTCCCGGTACCTGCCGGCTTTACATTGTATACGGGCATCGGCAGTGGGGATGGCTCTTTCGGAGCTGATAGCGAGGGGCTCCAGGGCGTGTATGAGACCGTGGATCATGGCAATGGCCCGGCTAATATGAAGCTGCTCACCGACCATCAGGACTTTCAGAATACTGCACTGGCCATAGGCCTCTCTCTGGTGAACAATGAAAAAGCGGTAGCAGCCGGAAAGCTCGATCATAACATCGAAAAACTGGGTAACTTCCTTAAAAGCCTGGGCGACCGTCCGGTCTTTCTCAGAATAGGTTATGAGTTTGACGGTTACCCCTGGAATCACTATGACAGAGCATCCTGGAAAACAGCTTACCAACGCATCAAAGACAAACTTGATCTTCAGGGTGTAAAAAATGTAGCCTATGTCTGGCAATCTGTGGGCTTTGTATCCACTCCTGAACAACTGGAAGCCTGGTACCCTGGAGACGAATACGTAGACTGGTGTGGGTTTTCTTTTTTCGACCGATACCGGGAGGTAGAAATGATCAGATTTGCCAGAAAAAAGCAAAAACCTGTTTTCATAGCTGAAGCCAGCCCCACCATCTCAGATTTCACCGCCAAGTTTGATGGTGACACCAAGGAAACCATCCTAGGAAACCCTGTTCAGGCTCAGGAGGCCTGGGATAAGTGGTTTACCCCCTTTTTCGAAACTATTGAAGAAAATAGTGATGTGATCAAAGCCGTCCATTATATCAACTGTAACTGGAAAGTTCGCCCCATGTGGTTCGAAAACCCCACATTTCGCGATGTAGATGCCAGGATACAAACCAGCGACATGCTGTCCTTAAAATGGAAGGAGAAGATGGCCGAAAAGCGCTATTTAAACAAAGAAGATAATCCCTTTACTCACCTCAAAAAGAATTGACCTCATGCATAAGCTGGAAATAGAAAATTACGCCCGTAGCTTCTGGGAAAATGGCTATCTGGTACTTGAAAACTTTTTTAGCCCGAGGCTCATGGAATACCTCAATCAGGTGGTAATTAATCACTTTGGTATGAACCCGGACTGGGAACATAACGATGAGTTCATCAACAAGTCCAAAACTGAAGTAGTGCCCTGGTTTCCTTTCAGAGAAGGCAATCGCGACTTTGTCGCTGTAGAAGAAGACCAAAGACTGCTGGATCTGACTGAAGAAGTCCTGGGTTCCGGCTGGCAAAACCTCTACTGCATGGCCATGTTTTCAAAGGCGGGCACCAAAGGACAGGCCTGGCACCAGGACTCTCCTCCTGAGGACGGTCGTAAATTCAATCTCAACAGGTTGTTTTACACCCATGATATCACAGAGGAAACAGGTGGAGAAATTATCATTGCCCCAAAGACCCACATAGAACAGCCACTTACCTCAGGAGCACCGGATGAAGACCTTGAAAACCAGCTTGTACTGAGGCCAAAGAAGGGCACCCTGGTTTTACTGCACGGCCATGCCTGGCACAGAGTATTACCGGTAGGAGAAAAATTCCGAGTATCGGTAAACTCCCGGGCCATCCCGAAAGGCACCCCGGAAGATATTACCGATATAGCAGTCTATCGGAATATGCGCTATAAGTTTTCTACGCGGGAGGTAATCAACTAGCGCACTACGGTAGAGACAGCAAGGCCCCTGTCCTTATTCTATTCATGCAGTATCATCAGAGGCATGGGAATGTCCATCATCATTCGTTTGGTTTCGCTGCCGTGAGATAATCTGTCCAGAAAACTATGATGGCGGGAAATCATAGCCAACAGGCCCACGTTTTGTTCTTTCACAAAGCTTAGGAGTCCTTCCTCAACATCATAGTCATTCTTGAAGTGGAAACTGTGTTTGACAGATTTCAGGTATTTATCCAGTCCCCTGGCAATATCCATTTCATCATGGTCCAGCTCTTTGTCCTGATCGATATGGATCACATGTAACTCTGCATAAAGCGCCTTAGTGAGATCAATCAATGGCTGGATACAATCATGGCCAGGAATGCTCTTGTAATCTCCACCCAGTGCGATATGCTTCATCTTGGTTATATCCGCACCATCAGGAATGGCAATCACCGGGCATTTCACATGCTTCATAATGCTATAGGCGTTACTTCCCAACAATACTCTCTGCAATCCGCTAGCACCATGAGTACCCATTACGATAAAAGCAACGTCATTTGCTTTGACCAGACCCTTTACATTATCCAATAGCATTCCCCCCTCCACAGATTCCTGATATTTGACATCCGCCAAATCAGGAAATCTCTCTTCGAGGTTTTCGAACTCATTCTTCGCTTTCATTTCGGCTAGTTCCAGCTCCTGGATTAAGGCTCCCGGTGCATGCTCAGCCATAGCTGCAGGCACAGTATAGCTATGCATCAGAATCAGTTCCATATTCATGCGTTCGGCAAGTCTGATAGCATTTTTAAGGGCGTTGTCAGAACAGTCCGAAAAGTCGAGAGGTACAAGTATCTTTTTCATAACCGTATATTTTTATACCAGTATCTGGTATAGTTGAAAATTTGACTTCTGATATCATATTCAAGGTATGTTGGTATATTTATAATTCGGATGACCGTGGTCAGTGGTAAAACTGATTAAGGTCATAAGTCCTGAAACCTATGCAGATTCCGTTTTTAGATCTCAAAAGGCAGTATGCCATGCTACAACCGGCCATCAGTGAACTGGTGGGTCGGGTATTGGCAGAACAGTGTTTTGTGGGAGGAGAACGGGTGAGTTCCTTTGAGGCAGCCTTCGGTTCTGCCCATCATGTAAAACACTGCATCGGGGTGGGCAATGCCACTGACGCGCTCTTCATTATTCTAAAAGCGCTTGAAATTGGAAAAGGTGATGAAGTAATCGTGCCGGCCCATGGCTGGCTGTCAGCTGCTGAAATGGTATTGCTGGCGGGAGCTGAGCCTGTGTTTGCCGATGTAGATGCCGCTTCCTACTGTTTGAGTGTGGAGAATGTTGAAAGCCTGGTCAGCCCCAGAACAAAAGCAATTGTCCCCATTCATTTGTATGGTCAAATGGCAGATATGCAGGCGCTTAAGGTCTTTGCCGACCGTAAGGGTATCTTTCTGATTGAAGACTGTGCGCAGGCTCACTTTGCCTCTAACGGTGGTGACATGGCAGGCAGTGTAGGAATAGCCGGAGCCTTTAGCTTTTACCCCAGCAAACTTCTGGGTGGCATAGGTGATGGCGGCTGTATCACCACCAATGATGATGATCTGGCACAAAAGTGCAGGGCCATGGCCAATCACGGGGGGATTGAGAAAAACGACCATCAGATGGCAGGCCTGAACAGCAGACTGGATACCCTGCAGGCAGCTGTTCTGGAGTTTAAAATGCAGCATGTAGATGACTGGATTACTGCCAGAAATCATATAGCAGGGTACTACGAAAGGGAACTCAAAGGCATCTCCGAAATTGTCACGCCACAGATCAGCCTGGGTAATGCCCATAACTTCCATATCTATGCAATTCAGGCTGAGAGAAGAGATGAACTCAAAGCGCATCTGGCAACAGCCGGTATTCAAACGGAGATTCACTACCCAAAAGCAACCCCGTTTACTCCTGCCTTCTCAGATCTTCAACACTCAGCTCAAAGCTTTCCTGTGAGCGAAAAGCTGCAACAGGCCGGGTTATCTCTTCCTATCTACGAAACCATGACTCATCAGGAAGTAGATTATGTGGTGATGACCATCAAAGACTTTTACAGCTGACAGGCCTCTGACCAACCTCATTAGTCATAAAAAAGCATCGGGGTAGGTTATATGAAGACCCAAAACGGAGTCATAAACCCGTGCATTTATGACTCCTGAATGGTGATTTTACTCGTACTTCAGTCGCTCTGCCGGGTTGGCAGTAGCCGACTTCAAAGCATGGTAACCTGTGGTGAGTACGGTGATCGCCACGGTGGCTATGATCACTATGACAAATACCATAAAACCCACTTCCGTGTGATACTCGAAGTTATTCAACCAGTCTGTTCCGAAATACCAGGCTCCTACGCTCGCAGGTACTGCTGCAAATAAGATGAGTATCACAAAATCTCTTACCAGCAGACCTATCAGCCCTTGTGTATTGGCACCCAGTACTTTTCTTATGCTGATCTCTTTGGCTCGCTGTTCGGCAGTGTAAGAGGCAAGTCCTAAAAGCCCAAGACAGGCAATGAGTATAGTCATCAGAGAAAAGCCCAGAAAGAGTTTACCCCGGAGCTGATCCGTCTCATACTGCTCCATAAAGGCCTCATCGATAAAGGTAAACTCAAACGGAATAGTCGGGAAAAGCTCCGTCCAGGCTGATTTAACACTCGCAATCGCTCCGGAAAGATCACCGCTTATTTTTATCAGTGCCGCTCCGTTATTTTCTGAAGGGAGGAACATGAGCGCCTCTATGGGGGCATAAAGAGATCTCTGATGGAAGTTTTGTACTACCCCTATCACGAGAGCCGGAATACTGTCACCTGGCAGAATTACCTTTTTCCCTATAGGCTCAGACCAGTTCATACGGGTGACCATTTCTTCGTTTACCATCACCGCTCTGGCCGAGTCAGAAGGGTAATCCAGTGAGAAGCCTCTTCCGGCTACCACATCGATACCCAGGGTATTGAAGTAGTCGTAGTCAACGCGATAGTTATCTACTCCCTTTTGCTCCATCACCCCCTCCTCTGTCTCCATATTGACAATATTCTTTCCGAAGCCATTGCCGGGCACAGTTGACGAAGTAGAAACACTCTTAATATTGGCATTCTGAAGCAGCCTGTTTCTCAGTACAGGCCATTGCGCCCTGGCATTTCGGTTATTGAGGCGAATGTTCATCACCTGTTCTTTGTCAAAACCGAGGTCCTTGTTTTGCACATACTGCATCTGGTTATAAACTACAAGCGTTCCGATCAGCATGAAGATTGAAATGGCAAACTGTACAGTAACCAGGAACTTTCTCAGGATATTATTTCCGGCTTTACCGGCTGTGCCTTTCATAACCACTACAGGTCTGAAAGAAGAAAGGAAGAAGGCTGGATAAGACCCACCGGCCACACCGGTAATAATCAGAATCCCCATAAGCGAGAGTACAATTCGCGTTTCCATAAGCGAGGCCACTTCGAGATTAGTGCCCAGTAGCCCATTGAAAGCCGGAACAAGTGCTACGATCAGCCCTATACTCAGGAGCATAGAAGCCAGCGTAATCAGTATGGATTCGGTTAAAAACTGACCTATCAGACTGCCTCTCTGCGCTCCCATTACTTTCCTGATCCCCACCTCCATGGCTCTCCTGGCAGAACGTGCGGTGGCCAGGTTCATATAATTGATACAGGCGATGATAATCAGAAAAAGACCTACAGCCCCGAAAATATAGATGTAGGTAATATCTCCCACAGGCACCGGCTCTCCCTGAAAGTCAGACTCCAGGTGAATCTTGCGAATGGGCAAAAGCTCGTATTTCACCTCAATGTTCAACCGTTCGAAGATGACATCCACATGTTTCACCAGTATTTCGGCCAGCTTGGGCTTAAAGTCCTCCGGGGTCACATTGGGTTGTAGCAGTACATAGGTATAGATATTAAAACCGCCCCAGCCACCGAAACCGGCTGGAAACCGGGTTTGTGATGAGATCATAGCATCTGCGATGATATGGGAATTGCTCGGCATGTCCTTATAAACCCCGGTAACCTGAAATGTCTGATCACCATCTGTTTTAAGTGTCTGACCTACCGGGTTCTCTCCCTTGAAAATTTTAGTGGCAATGGTTTCGTTTAGTACAATGCTTCGGGGTGCATCCAGGGCCGTCTCTTTGTTACCGGCTATAAAATCAAAGTCAAATACTTCAAAAACCGTAGAATCAACGAAGTAGACATTTTCCTCAAAATAGTTGACGAGGTCTTTCTCCAGGCGTGTTCTACCGCCCGGCATAAACCGCACATACTGCTCTACTTCATCACCATAGTCATTCTTTAGCGTATGCCCGAGAGGCAACTGCGATACCGACCATTTGAATGCATTATCGGGCTCTTTGATATCAGAGGAAATACGATAAATGCGGTCAGCTTTCTCATGATGATTGTCGAAACTGGTTTCGTAAAAAATGTACAGTAAAATCAAGAGACTCGAAGCAATTCCCACCGTAAGCCCTACTATATTCAGAGCAGTATAAGCGGGTTGTCTTTTCAGGCTTCGAAAAGCCACCTTGAGATAATTCTTCAGCATAGGATACTTTTTTGAGTTTGATGTATGACGGCTGGTGTTCACAAAATGTTCTCTGTAAACAACAGGTTAGACTCATAACTGCGTAACTAGTTACATACACTATGCGTAAATTGAAATCTAATTGCAGCGAACGGTTAAGAGAACAATTTGAAAAGCCTTATCGCTGCAGTCAGTTGTATACCTCAGCAGGAAGTGTTCGATGAGAAAGCAAGGTGTGGCCCATACCCCTTTATCATTTCAGTCTGGCTGATTTGCCGGTAATAAAACAATCGTCATCAAGTGAAAAAATCGGAAAAACTATCGCACTATGGAGTTCTGATCATTGCCATATCAGCACTGGTTGTTTCAATCTGGCAGGTACAAATGGCTCAGAGGCATAATAAACTGAGCGTAAAGCCTTATCTGAGATTTCAGCTTTCCGATTCTGACTTTGGAGATGAGGACTTTAATCACCAGCTCAGGCTGATTAATTCCGGCATGGGGCCAGCCATTATCAACTCGATTGACTATGAGGTGGAAGGGAGAACCACCCGGGATTTTGTAGAAGCTCTGGTACTTTCAGGAGTAACCGGAACCATAGGAAAGCACTTCATTACCACCTACGACCCCGGGGATGTAATTGAGGAAAAGACACAAAGTGTGCTTTTTGGCATCAATGACATCAGCAAAAAGAGCAAGACGATCCGGATCAAGGTTGTATACGAATCCCTTTATGGGGATTCTTTTGAATCTGAGATAGACTATTAGTTTTCTCAGAAAGGGCTGTCGAATTAATTCTGATACAGGCTTACTGCCACATCCGTATGATTGACCTTCAACAGATTACTCGTATCTCCCAATACCTCATCAATTAGCCCGTACTCCTGCGCTTCAAGTGCATTGAGAAAGCGGTCTCTCAAAAAGAACTGCTCTATCTCCTTCCATGTATGACCCGTATTTTTACCCATGATATGGCAGATCTGGGTTTGAATGCGCTCCTGCTCTCTGGTGGCAATCAGCACATCTTCCGTATACCCTCTGGAACCACCGCTGCTGGGATGCATGTGAATGGTTGACTGAGGAAGGGCATAACGCTTACCCTGTGCTCCCGAAGTGAGTAAAAAAGTAGCCATGCTACCCGTAAAGCCCATCGAGACTGTTGAAACCGGGGCAGAAATCATTTGCATAGCATCATAAATGGCCATACCTGCATACACGCTCCCTCCGGGGCTGTGAATGTACATGCTGATCTCCCTTTTCTGATCCAGACTGTTGAGGTAGAGGAGCTGTGCCACTACTACATTGGCCAGCTGCTCTTCCACGGAGGAACCAAGAAAAATAATGCGTTCTTTCAATAGCAAACTATAAATATCGAACGCACGCTCGCTATTGCCATGGTTATCAATCACCATGGGTATCATACTCATGTTCATATTTCAGAAGTTTTTAACTGGTCTTCAGATCACCTGAAGAGGTTTAATATTCGGTGCCTGAAACCCGCGTATTTCGAGGTTTCAAAGAGTTTTTTCTCTACCCGGTCGATTTCGGTTCTCAGCTTTTTCCGGCCATAGGCTCTCACCACAGCATAGGTTTCTGCCTGCAGGGTTACCTTTTCGTTCAGGTCAGGGTCGAGGGCCATTTTCGCCTGCAGTAACAAGGACTCTTCTTTGGGAAGATCTCCCAGCAAATGCTTTTCTATGTGCTGTATTTCATTCAGAGAAGTCCGCATACTCAAGTTTTCTTTGTTTTACCTCTTCCCTTACTTTTTCCAGACATTTGTATTTCTGCACTGTGGCAGACCGCTTTCCGGAAAACCCAAATCGTTCCGAGATTTTTGACAGGGACAAACTGTCATAATAAAAGGCCTTTAGCATTTCCATGCACTTTTGGCCCGCTACTTCCAAAAAGGACAAGAGCTTTACTTCTGAGGCTTCAGGCTCTGCTTTATCAGCTAATTTCTCAGCATCAAGTCCATCGAGGTCGCTTAAAAACTGACTTTCTTTTACCTCACCATACCACAAGTTTCTGGCAATCCCCAGGAGATAGGCTTTATCGGAGATTCGGACCTTAGCTCCAACCGTATAAATCTGCTCATAATAAATGATCAGCGCATCCTGAAAAACGTCCTTTGCCCTTTCCAGCGAACCTCCTCTTTTACTCACAAAAGCAGCTACTGCCGGAAAAGCCTCCAGATAGAGCCTTGTGAACAGCCCATCTATCTCATCAGAATTTGCTTGCTCCATTTTATACATATCTATCAAAACTCAGGCTTTTGATATAAAGTGTGAAATAGATGAGAACTATCACCTTCACCAGCCATATTTTTTTATTACCATAAACTAACGAGCACTTGCCGGCAGAGTTGATTACTAAAACTTCCCCAATACAGACGATACAATTTTTTTTACCAAACGAATACAGCGAAGGGATTTCAAAACCGTCTTTTTAGCTGAAATCCTGGTTGGCAAAATACGGCCCTTCGTTGGTGTATTCCTACCCTCTGTTAGAAAAGGAGAGAGCCTTATCTCCTTCGCTTTTGAAAGCCATAAATTAGGTATATGTAGTTTTTAATGGTGATTAAGAAGAAAGCATAAAGTCTTTTAACATCATTGTATGTGTTGTCAACTTATATTTTGACTTAGTATTCCGGTATATCAGTCCAGTCTTTCAATCAATGAAGAGACCATGCCTGGACTTCGGAACCCGGATAATATGAATTCTGCCCGCCTTGAATTTCAAGCGGTCTGCTCTCTCAGAACCATACAAGCTTTCTCTGACACTAAAGAAATCGCATGTGGATTAAAGGACACAAGGAATGGGCAATGCCGTATATACATCTCAACTCAAAGCTGACTTTGAACAGCTAATTTACAGAGAAGATCACAAGGGCTTCTTCAAGGCCCTGGAACAGGTAGACCCTTCTTCAGATGTATGGTCAGCACTCCAGATACGGGGTATTGACTTTCTTTCCAGACAAGGGCTTGCGGCAAAGGCCATATCCAGCGCAAAGAAACTCAAAACTACCCTTACTGACCCTGTGCTCAGAAAACAAGCAGAGATAAAGTATCTCTTTCTGGACAGAGCTGTTAACAGAAACTCTGAAGGTCAGTGCTTCGAAAACGAATGCCTCGCCACACTTGCCAACCCCGACTTTAAAGAGCTCAGGTTTTTCGTCAGAGGAATGCTGTTACGCTGGAGGGCTACAGAATTGATGCGTGGGTTAGCAGATGCTGATAACAAGAAACCAGTTATCAAAGACTACCTGAAACATATCAGGCTATGTCAACAAAATAACAGCTATGAAGAGGCTTATGAGTTTATGACGGAGCTCATACATTTTCTTCTTTCACGGCCATATCCAATGACGGAAAGAGCCCTGCAATATCTGTTCTATTTCAGAAGTCGCTCATTCATAGCCCGGGCTCCTCATCGCATGGCATATATTCATCTGCGCATTGCCGGGATACAACTGGAGCAATGCCTGAGAGGAGATATAACTAATGGATATGAAAAGTTCTATGAGTTTGCAGCCCGGTCTTTCAGAAAAGTCGGAAATCCTTTAGGAGAGGCCCATATCCAGAAGAGCAAAGGGCTGGCTTTGTTAAAATACGGTAAAGCATCAGGGCGCAGATTTCTCTATTCAGCCATCCGGTCTTTTGAAGCACATGGTCACAAGGTAGCTGTTTTGAGCATGCACCAGGCGATTGTTAAATGGCTGGAAACCCAGGGAGCACACTCAGCCATAAACGGTTATCGTATCAAAATAAATACTCTGATAGAGGAGCTGGATCTTTATAAAGTAAAAGACCGGGCCACATCTGCCGACCGTATATGGCACAATAACATCGATCTTCTGGAGAATACCAGGAAGGTCATCGCTTTGATTTATCAACCTGCAATTGCCAGCAACGAAAACAGACAAAAGCGTCTTATCAACGGACTTATTAAAAGGATTGAGAAAAAAGGCAGGACCATTCACCTGGCGCGTGTACTGGCTGCGAAAACTACTTCCCTGACTGCCCGCTCTGCTTCCTCTGTAAACAAGGCTGTTCAGCTCTATTCAGAGCTGGGTTACCCATTGGAGGCCGCTGACCTCATCTGTGAATGCCTTTTGTCAGATAGCCTCACTCCGGCCCGGTCAAGCCTTAATTCAGATCTTTCTGAGCAGTTAAAGAGCGGGGTAGATCAGATAGAATCCATCCTCAGCGAGCAGCCTGATCTGGAGTCTTGTGAAGCACTGGCCAAAAGTTACCAGTTGGCAGCCTGTTCGTGGACTGTCAATGGTTTTCCTGAAAAAGGTATCAATATGCTTAAAAAGGGGGAATCCGTCTTAAAAAAGCACCACCTGGTTCTTTCTCTGGCCTTCAATGAACTCTATATGGGTTGTGCCTTGCTCGATCTGAGCAGCGATCATAATGCGGGCAGCTTGAAGGCATTTCATCACTTTAGTGAAGCCCATAAGCGATTCAGGCTCATGCATAATCATGAGGGTATCTGGAGAAGTCAGTTTGGTATGGCGCTGAGTCAGCACAGACAGATTCTACAAACTCCGGAGAAGTCTGCGCTTCTTGAACAGGAGTGCTCAGAGCACTACCTCAGAGCTATTCAGTTCGTTCATCATATGACCCTACATCACCTCAAAACCTTATCGCGTTTTGGAGATTCGTTCGTATTCAGTACCCGCCTTCAAAAGGGTGCTGATCAGCTATATGCTTCCGCTATAGACTATTTTGTGAACGTGGCCTGTGACCCGGAAACGACTGAAAGCCTGATCGACAAAAAGCAAACCTGGGCCTTATTGAATAGAAATCACCCGAAAGTAAAAATGAATTAATCCCGATAACATTGTTGTACCAACCTTATTACACGGCAAAAAAACCAGAAGAAGTTTTCTTTAGAGAAGAGATGAAGTTTTTCTCTAAAAGTAACTGCATTCATTTCTTTAACACTCCCGTTCAGGCCGGTCATACGCTTAATGCAGCTATGTCTGAAATCTTACTTCCTCTGAGATGTGTGATTGAGGTGCATCCTGAATGGTATCTGGCCTTTGTTTTTGCCAGAATAGAATTCACAGGTGGCTACGGAAGACCTATGGTGAAGCAGATAGTTACAGATATTTCCAAGCCTGAGCTAAAAGTAGATACCTCCGGACGCGATCTGGAATATGCACGCTGGATTCTCGAAAACCCTTCAGAAAGCCTGGTACCTTCTGAGCACAACATTATGATCAAAGTACAATACCCCAGCCACTGGGAACAACTGGAGGGAAAATTCTACATGGAGGCCAAATTCAAGCGCAAAGGCTGGCAAAAATTATTACCCGTTTTGGGGTCCGGAGAAGTAAGAATATCGGACAGCTTTAACCTAGTCAAGTCCTTTACACCTGAATTAAGTATGGCCTATTGACCTTTTCTGGTCAGGTGATTATTGCATAAGTGTAGAAGATCCACTTCCGATTCCACCTTATCTAACATGCTATAAAAACTTTTAGATGTGGCCAGTGCAGCTATCCTCGACAGGTTTAAAGGAGACCTGGAAAGGATGGAAAGAACAGGGTGTTTCTTCAAATATGCCGAAAAGAACGGAAGTGCCAGGTCAACACCATGTTGCTCAAAATACCGGGCCAGGAAAACATCTCTCCCTGCTTCTTCAAAACCCAGCATTTTATATACAGATCGACTGGGGTAACTGAAATCATGAAAGCCGTATGGTCTGCTGAGAATCAGGTACCGGACATCTTCAGAAAAATCATTGACCTCGTTCATTAAGACTTCTTTCTCTTTTGCGGAAAGGTCATCAAAACCGTCTAACAACAGGTAATAACCGGCAGCCTCCTTTTCTAAAAACTCAATGACCATCCAGTCCAATTCCTGCCCAAAATAGCGCCTGAGCAGAAAGTCGAAAACTCCCTGTGGCTTTCTACTGTATTCATGACTTTTTAAATCGATATAGACCGGCACAGTACTTTCCTGCTTTTCTATGGTAGACCATTGGGTACACAACTGCTTGGCAAAGGTAGTTTTCCCGATACCGGCTTCACCCAGCAGCAAAGGCCTTGAGTGACTGAAAAGCAGATCAGAATCCAGATGAAGCTCCTGCTGAAAATTCCTGCCATTCACTGACATAGAAAAGTTGACCCCTTCCCTGTCAAGCCTCTTTTTCACGGCTTTCAACGGAAGATAGAGATCATCGGAACTCACCTGAAAATCACTATCCTGATAACAATCAAAGAGAATGCTTCGAAACTCCGGGTTGACAGAAACTCGTTTTCCAGACTCCTTTACAACTGTTTTTCCAGACTTAAGGGACTCCAGGAAAATGAGATAGAAGTCTTTTTGGCTCTCTGACAAACTGTTCAGATCTTCCTTTCTGCCCAGTGCAATGGCCGCCAGAAGGTTCCTTGTTTGAGGTCCGACTCTTATTTTCTCCCGGAAAAATCGCTTAAGTGTTTTCTTACTGATATTGGTGAGTTCCTGCAAGCGGTCATAATGCTCTTTTAAAAGGGCCTGGTCATGATATGAGCCTGTCATTTCTTTCAGGATTGCCTGGCGCAGGGCTTCCTGAGACCCGAGGTCCATATCGTCTACCGCCTTCATAAATCAACCAGGGAAAGTGATTCATACATCAGTACACTGGTTTGTTGTACCTCCCTATGCTGGTACCTTCCTGACAGCTTAAGATCATTGGTTATGATGAAGTTTAACAACCAACCACCAAAGCCAGGTGCTGTAGACACAAAACTGCCTCTCACCTTTTCTGACAAATTGCAGAAAAGATTCGTATCATCTGCCTGCCCAATTCTTCTCGACCATATCATATTCCTGTCCCTATCTTCTGCCATAACCTTGTTGTTCGCTGTGCTCTTCCAATGTTTCCTGTTTTTGGCAGCGATTTTTTCAGGTCTGCAAAAAACTCCTGGGAAACGCCCGAGCAAATGGCTTCTGACAATACTCTGAATCTCATGGAAGGTATATATTTTAATTTGTAATACAGTTCATTAGAAGCCACTAAAGGCATAAATCCCCATTTCTGGGGACTGTCCCAAAACTTTCCCAAAACCTTCCGGTTTCTGTCCGGCCTTCCGGCAGCCTTCTCCTCACCTTTATACTGACGCTAGCAAAAAGTAACCAGCGAATACGCAACAATTCTAGACAGGCCCTTCCGCGGGGGCAGCGTATGCCAGAGGTCATTCAGCCAGGAGCAGGCAGTAACTGTGGTGTTTCGGAGTGTGCCATGCACATGCCCACAGCTACGAACTGTGAGCCGGTCTCAAGAGCAGAATGACATAACCGACCCTCTCCGGGGTCTGCGATCACAGAGCTTTTCTGAGTGCTAAACGTACACGAAAATGAAGAAGCTCATGGCACTTTTAATAGTGCTTCTGGCCATCACACTGCCTTCCTGTGAAACGCAGGATGCAGCGGATTTAGAGCCAATAGTAGCCGAAACTCCAATTAGCGTGGAGTTGGATGGCGGAGCCACTGAAACTGAAGGTGAGGATGACCCAACCGGAACTGGTGGGTAAACATTTAATTTCTATAATAGAAATTCAAAAGGGGTATACAAATATGCCCCTTTTTTATTTGAGTTTTTATTAGAAAATTTATTTATGAAATTTATTCAGCGAATAATTTTAATAACTACCATTGTTCTTACCTCCTGTATCTCAGACGAGAATGATCAATACAGTCACAATGGACGAATAGCAAGAATTGAACAAACCAAGAATTTACTTAAACCTGTCCTAAACCTCATAGATTTTGCTAAACTCAATGAGGCAAAAGCCCTATTAGATAGCCTGAGGCCAATAGCTGAAGCCAATCAGGACACTTTGTTACTCTCAGGAATTCTTAACAATTATGGTCTTGTTCTCTTTCGATCTGGACAGACAAGTAAGAGCATCACATTTTATCAAGAGTCTTTAGAGCTTGATCGGTTGATCAAAGACTCCACACAAATTGGGATTAAACTAAAGAATATTGGCATCAGCTATCGGCAAGGCACAAATTATCAATCGGCTCTCGCATATTTCTTAAGGGCACTGCCATACATTATTAGTAGTAAAAACGATATCGAAGAAGCTTCAGTAAATAACAGTATTGGGAACATATATAACGATCTAGACCAACATGATAAAGGTTATTCTTACCTAATGAAGTCTCAGAAAGCCTGGTTTAACCTTGGGGATTCAATAAGAAACTCCAAAGCTTTGAGCAACCTTGGAAACTCTCTTTTAGGTATGGATCGAACAGATGAAGCCATAGAATATTATAATCGATCCTTAGCTATTAAACGGGTCTCTGGGACTAAACTCTCCAATGCGATTACTGAGAATAACCTGGGAGAAGCCTTTGTTAAGAAAGGCCTCTATAGTGAAGCAGAAAAGATTTTTCTTAAGTCGATAAATCTTAGAAATGAGGCTGGTCAGGCAAGCGGGATAGCCATCGTAGCCAATAATTTGGCGGAATTGAACATCAATAGAGGACAATTCAGAAAAGCTCAGTTCTGGCTTGATAGTGCTAAGTCCATTCTTGATCAATATCCTGTACCTTCCAGGCACCTTGAGAATCTAAGACTCCAAAAAACACTGTTTGCAGCGGTTGGCAACTATAGTAAGGCATACCAAACTGACCTTAGATACGATAATCTCAAGGAAATAATTTTTGAGAAGGAAATACGGGATGTGCAAAAGCAGCAATATGAGTACGATATTGACCAGGAAGAAAAAGCGAAAGAATTAGCGCAAAGTAAATTTGAAGCTTCGGAGGTAGATAGAAAAGCACAAAGTTTTAAATCTCAGGTTTTGACTTATGCCATTATAGCATCCCTGATCATAGTCATAGTAGTCAGCTATCTGGCCCTGAAACTCCGAAAGCAAAATCGTCATATTGAAAACCTGATGCGAGAGCTGCATCACCGGGTAAAAAACCACCTCGGTATGATCTCCGGAATGTTTGGGGCCCAGACAGAACAGGGCAATGTCAGCAGTGCAGACTTACTGGAAGAAGCCAAAACCCGCGTGGAAGCCGTCAATGGCATTCACCGCAGGCTGTATCGCCAGGATGAATATGAGTTTGTAAACATGCAGGAGTACCTGACGGAGCTGGTTGATAATAGTGCCCTCGTTTTCGGGCTGTATCATAACATTCAAAAAGAACTGAATATCGATACTGAGCCTCTGGAAATAGATAAAGCTATCTCCGTTGGACTTATAGCCAATGAAGTGTTAACGAACGGTTTCAAGCGCCTTCATCTTCAGAAAACTGAAGCGCCTTATTTAAAAATTGCCCTGGAAAAGGTTGTAAAAGGCTACCGCATGGTAATCTTCAATAATGCCAAAGAGGTTGAGGAGCCCATTAGCGAAAGTACGGGCTTTGGCTCTGAACTGATCAGACGCCTGACAGCCAACCTTCATGGAGAAAGTAAAACCACTCAGCAAAACGGATTTCAATTTGAGCTCACCTTTCCCTAGATTAGGTGTATGCACCCTGTTTCCGTTCTTATTGTAGAAAATGATCATCTGCAAGCTGCCAGTCTTGGGCAGCAACTGGAACAGCTCGGCTTTAGCATCACTGACAGTGTGACCACAGGTGAAGCGGCACTTAACTCGGTTCAGAAAAGCAAACCTGATATAGTCTTTATGGACATCGACCTGGACGGACCCATGGATGGCATTGAAACAGCCAACCACGTTCAGGAGCTTTATCAGATTCCAATTGTCTACCTCAGCCACTATAACGATGTGCGAACCTATAAAAACGCTACCCGAAAGATCAATGCTCAGTATGTACCCAAGCCGGCATCTCCGGTGGGCGTGCTGAATGCGGTGAACTCACTGCTTAAAGAAGAAATGGAAGCAACTTCTCCGGAGCCTTCCAAAATCGATGACCGGATTTTTGTCAAAAACGGTAACGGGCATTATGCGGTCTATATCAAAGACATTATCTACATAGAAGCCAACAGAGAGGTTTCCGTTATCCATCATACCGAGTCAGACAAACCCTCAACGGTAGGTCTTAATCTGGGCAATCTGGAACAAAAGCTAAAACCCTTCGATTACCTGGCCCGCTGCTCCCGATACCACATGGTGAACCTGAAAAAAGTCAACCGTATCAAGGACAAGGCGGTTGTAAATCCCACCACAGGTAAAGAGACCATGAAGAAAGTGGTTGAAGTAGATAACCACACGATTGTGATCAGTGATAAATACCGATCGCAAATCACCAGTCGTTTTTATATGCACTAAGTATTCCGGAGAGCTGCTTTTTTCACCCATGCTTTGAGCCTCTTCATCCCTTCATCAATCGATACTTCAGGACTATAACCAAAGTCTCTTTTAGCGGCTGATATATCATACCAGTGCGGACTTGAGAGCTGTTTGGCTACAAACAAGGTTACCTGTGGCTCTGATTTGATATGGAAAAGCTTATAAACAGACTGAAGCAGCCAACCGGCAAAGAGGGCCAGTCTGGTATTAATCGTTTTGTCGACCGGAGGAAGATCTCCGGTATCCAGGAGCCGGTTCATAAACTCACTGATACTGATCGGTTGATCCTGCGAAAGGAAGTATGCTTTGCCACCAACAGCATCGGGTTCTTCAAGCATCGCGTGAAAAGCCTGAATATGGGACCTGGCTGCATTGTCTACATAAATTGTGTCAACCAGATGTTCACCTCTACCCAGCAATCGCAGCTTTCCCTTACGTCTCTTTTCAAAAAGCCTTGGAATAAAATGCACATCCCCCGGCCCCCAGATCAGGTGAGGCCGTAAGGCACAGGTAGTGATTGAAGCACTATTTGCCCCAAGTACTGCCTGCTCCGCCATGGCCTTGGTTTGAGGATAGTATGCGTCATACTTATCAGGGTAAGGCAAACTTTCATCGGAGCCTTCAGCCTTATCTTCATAGACCACACTGGGTGAGCTTGTAAAGACAAGGTATTTGATCTCAAGTTCTTTGCAGGCATTCAGCACATTCTGTGTACCGACTACATTCGTATTATAAAAATCCTGGTAGTCACCCCAGATACCTACCTGGGCAGCCGTGTGAAAAACAGCCTTGCAGCCGGTCATGGCCGTTGTCAAAGCGGTTAAATCAGACAGATCACCCTGAAAGTGTGTGATTCCCGGCTGGTCCAGTTCTTTGTAAGCTTTGCGAGAATAGGTGACCACCTCATAATTCTCTGCGAGTAGCTGCCTTACCAGTACCAGGCCCAGAAAACCTCCTCCACCGGTTACAAATACCTTCATTGACTCACCGGGTTTTCAGATAGTTTGCCTGCCGCCCACACCGCTAATTTCTCCCGGAATATTTTAGCATTATGCCGTATGTCTACCGGAAAGGAAGGATGAAACAGAATGGTTTTGATATCCCTGGTCAAATCGTGATCCGCTGCCCATTGTAACAAATCGGCCTTGATTTCTTCTTTCACAGGATTTTCTGATTCCCGATCAATTTCCACACACAAAACCGCCTGTTGGTTTACCCCTACCAATGCCGTGCGATACACATCAGGGTGTTGGTTGAAGACAGACTCACACTGAACGGTATATAGCTCTTTATCAGCCAGTTTGACGCGATGCGCCTTCCTTCCACAAAACCAGAGCCGCCCTTTTTCATCCTTGTAACCAAGATCACCCATACGATGCCTGATCTGATTCCCGTCTTTGATCTTTGCCAGTTCTGTTGCCTGTTCGCGGTTGAAGTAGGCCTGAGTCACATTTTTCCCTTTCACAACAATTTCTCCCACAACCCCGGTTTCCACCACCAGCTCATCGGACCATGCTGCAATCGGGTCATCACTGATTCTTATCACCTGAGCCTCGAGATGCTCCACAGGCCTGCCAATACAGATGCCTCCACCTGCCGCGCTGTGTTTTTGTACCTCGTCTTCAAGCAGCTCATGACTCCCGATAGAGGCAACGGGCATACTCTCGGTAGCACCATAAGGAGTTAGAATTTGTACACCATCATTCAGCATGGTAGTGACCCTCCGCAGGGTTTTGGCAGGAACAGGAGCTCCCGCAGAAAGCACTCGATTCAGGGTTGGTAATTTGATATTATTGGCCTCACCATAACGTCCCACACGGTCAAGCAGGGAGGGAGAACCAAACATATTCGTGACATCGTATTGCTTCAGCACCCGAATGAGACGCTCAGGGTCAACATGAGCAGGTTTTGTCGGGTCCATATCGGGAATCACGCTGCTCATACCTGCTGTGGGATTAAAGAGGGCAAAAGGTGGGAAGGTAGGCAGATCAATCTCGCCCTGCCGAATGCCAAAGGTATCACTGATCATCCGCACCTGCTGCTGCATATTGCCATGCGTATACATCACTCCTTTCGGTACTCCCGTGGAACCACTGGTGAAAAGAATAGCAGACAGATCATCGGCATTCGGTTCATAGCAGCCAATGGGTTCCTGCGAGTTTCCTGCTGCTTTGATCTGCTTCAACAGACTGCCACCCCAAAAAAGTCGCGTACCTACTGTTCCGAGCTTTTTTACCGTGGGTTTACCCCAACCCAGTAGTATACGTGCCACATGGGCTTTGGTGATTCCAATAAAACCGACAGGTTCAGATTCTCCAATGCACTTCTTCAGGTTCTTCATCCCTATTCCGGGGTCGATCAAAACAGGAATGATTCCGCATTGTAAAAAGGCAAAGCTGAGTGTAAAGAACTCCAGGCCGGGAGGCACCATCAGAACAACCCGGTCTCCCCGCTGGAAACCACTGGCCAACAATCCTGTAGCAATCAGGTTGGTCTCGTGGGCAAGCTCCCTGAAGCTGATATCCCGGTAAGGCACCAGCCCCTCTTTGGGCAACGGTTTACCCGGAGCCCCGGGTAGTGCTATGGCCAGGGTATCAGGCTGTGAATCAGCCATTCTAAAAAGGGCAGAGACAATATTGTGAGACTCCATATTAATCAGCCAGAAAATCTACGACTAATTCGCCAATTTCCTCCTGAGCATCTTCCAAAACATAGTGTCCACAATCTTCAAACCTGTGTACATCTGCCTGAGGCAGGTAATCAATCCATTTATTCAGAAAGTGTTCATCAAATACGATATCCTTTAAGCCCCAGGCAATTAAAACAGGAGTATCCTGAAAAAGGTGGAGATGGTCCTGCAAATCCACTACATAGTCATAGCCGGGATCTCCCTTCTTCAGTGGGATGTCCTGTACAAATCGTAAAGTACCGATCCGGTTCTTCCAGGAGTTATAAGGAGCACGATAGGCCATACTCAGCTCTCTCGACATCTTTTTACGCGTGACACCAATACGGGTAGAACCTGCATTAAAACCATTGAAAGCTCTGACCACAAAAGCCCCCAGCATGGTGCGTGTCAGCTTCAGCATCAGGGGAAAGCTCTTGGTTTCGGGTAAGTGAAAAGCTGTTGTATTGAGAATAACCAGTTTCTTAATAGCCTCGGGGTGTCTGCGGGCATAACTCATTCCGATAACACCTCCCCAGTCATGCACGATCAGTGTTATGTTCTTGCTCACTCCTTTTCCTTCCAGGAAAGCTTCAAAGTCTTTCACTCGCTGGGGAAGGGTATAGCTGTAGGCATCATCTTCAGGCTTATCAGAGTATCCCATTCCAATGTGATCAGGGACCAGGCAATGGTAGTCAGCGGATAATTTTTTTACGAGTTCGCGATAATAAAATGACCACGAGGGGTTGCCATGCACCATGACTACCGGATCGCCTTCACCCTCTTCTATATAATGATAGCGGTGACCGTCAATATCCATGTAATGGCTCTCAAACGGATATAGCTCCTTACTAACCTTTCCCATAATATGTATGACCCTCAAAATCAAACGTCTTCACACTGTCGGGGCACCTGAAAAGCACACCGGACCATTGCCGGACATAGATTTTGGAAAAAAATCTGCACTACCTATTATTGTAGCATATTGAGACTATAATTTAATTTATTTATTAAATATTTAAGAAAGTATCTCGAAATAAATGACATCAGGTTTTCCTGCGCGTTTTTGTGGGTTACCCTGTAGAAAACTCTTTTTTAGCTGCACTGCTCCTTCTTAAAACAAAAAGACCGGGATTGCACCGGACTCAATTCTTTAATACCTTCCTGAAAGACCTGTTGCCAAGACGGGAATTGCCTCATGCAACGACTTTTTCCAATTCCATTGTTCACCTTCCTGAAAACCGCCATAAAGAATGGGGGGTTCTCTTTTAAGGGTTTGAAAAATACCCCGCAATGGTTTTTGAAAGTGGTTTTACTGGAACCGCTCCGTTGGGTTGAACTTCTACGGTATAACAAGCGCATCCAACAACATAAGCTCGAAAAGGACCCGATTTTCATACTTGGCTTCTACCGCAGCGGCACCTCTTTTATGCACCAGTTTCTTACACAAGACGATCGACTGGGCTATCATACCAATTTCCAGATGATCTTTCCGGAAATTATGCTGACCTGTGAGAAAGCACTCTCTCCTTTTCTCGAATGGCTTTGCCGCGTATTCAACATTCGTGATGAAGTTCACAGGATTCAGCTTTCGTTTCGCTATCCCGGGGAAGAAGACGCCACCATGACTACGGCTACGAATCCAAGAGGCTCCCAGTGGGGTTATTTTTTTCCACGTATGATGATGTCACAATTCAGGAAGTATGTGCTGTTTCAAAATGTGCCTGACTCCGAAGTTGCAGGCTGGCAGAATGATTATCATTTTCTGATAAAGAAAATCTCCCTGGCTAATCGGGGAAAGCAATTGATCTTAAAGAGTCCGCCCAACACCGCCAGGGTTAAAATACTGCTATCTATGTTTCCAAACGCCCGGTTCATCATGGTGCATCGCAACCCATATGATGTGTATGTATCGAACCAGAGATTCTGGGAGGTGACTAACAAGATCTATGCGGTGGGATCGACTCAGTCAGTAGATAACAATCAGATTATTCTCGACACCTATGCCGAAACCATGCAGCAATACCTTGAAGAGAAGGACCTTATCCCCAAAGGACAGCTGATAGAAATTCCCTATCAAAACCTCATGGAAAATCCATTGAAGAAAATGCGTGAGATTTACGAAACGCTGGGTCTGGAAGATTTCAATGTAGTAGCTGACAAAATGGAGTCCTACCTTGACGGGCAGAAAAGCTATAAGCGTTTAACCCACCAACTGCCGGAAAATGAAGAAAGAACGGTAACAGAAAAATTCGCTCCTTTCATCAGGCATTGGGGGTATGAGCTACCTTAATCTTCCTGAAGAAAGCTAACGAGCTCAGCAATCGTCTGGTATTCAAAAATATTTTCCACGTTCAGAGCCAACCCGTACATATTGGCCTTGGCCACAATCTGAAGGCTTTGAATAGATGCTCCTCCCAGGTCAAAGAAGTTATCATGAACACCCACCTGTTCTACATCCAGCACACTTTCCCAGATTTTAGCCAAGAGCTCCTCAGATTCATTTCGGGGAGCCATATAGGCCTCCAGCTCTCGTCTGTCTTCCGGTAAGGGCAGAGACTTCCTGTCTACTTTCCCGCTGGCAGACAAAGGAAAAGCCTCCAGCATAACAAAAAATGACGGCACCATATAAACCGGCAGTTTAGCCCTGAGAAATTCCCGCAAACCAGTCAGATCAGGCTCTGAGCCTCCTTCAGTCAGGTAATAAGCTATCAGCTTTTTATATCCCTTACTATCAATGCGACTGGTCACCACTGCATCCCTGACAAGGGAGTGTTGTCCAAGGGCAGCAGCCACTTCCCCCGGCTCGATACGATGCCCCTGAATTTTTACCTGATGATCCGTTCGGCCCAACACTTCAATAGAGTGATCTTTCAGATACCGGGCATGATCACCCGTTCGGTACAGACGGTTTCCATTACCTGAGCTGAAGTGATTTCCAACAAAATTCTCACTGGTCAGCTTCTCTCTGTTCAGATAACCCAGTGCCAGTCCCTCCCCTCCAATGTATAATTCACCGGTCACTCCGGAAGGAGTGAGTTGACCATAGCCATCCAGCACGTATAGTTGTGTATTCGCTATGGGCTTCCCGATAGTAATCGGGTCATCACTTTTACCAATCTCACAAATGGCCGACCAGATAGTGGTTTCTGTGGGGCCATACATATTCCAGAGACTGCTGACTTTTTCAAGTAACCGGTCCGCTAAGCTTTTGCTCAGTGCTTCACCTCCGCAAAGTGCTTTCAGATTCGGATTTCCCTGCCAGCCAGTCTCGATCAGTAATTGCCAGGTGGCAGGAGTAGCCTGCATGACGTTGATCTCATCGCTACTGATAACTTCAGTCATTTCTGCAGGATTCTGAAGCATTGCATCACTGGCGATCATCACAGTTCCGCCTGAAATCAAGGGCAAATACAGTTCCAGTGCAGAAATATCGAATGAAACTGAAGTAACTGCGAATAAAGTATCATTCACTCCCAGGCCCGGCTCCTTTTGCATGGAGCACAAAAAATTGGTCAGAGAACGATGAGGTATCATTACCCCTTTAGGCTGGCCGGTGGAGCCAGAGGTATACATGATATATGCGAGATCGCCTGAAGAGGTTTCAATACCCAGGTTGTCTTTCCTGTAAGTCTCAAAAGCCTCATCTTCCGTTGGATCAAGAACTTTCAGGCCGTTTATATGAAGGGTTTCCGTGTATAAATCGGTGAGTAATACCTGCACCTCGGCATCTTTCAGGATAAATCGAATTCGCTCCTCAGGAAAGGACGTATGCATAGGGACATAAGCAGCACCCGTTTTTTGTATTGCCAGCAGAGAAACCAACAGCTTTTCTGACCTGGTCATCAGCACACCTACCCGCACACCGAATCTGACTCCGAGCTCTGTCAACTTTCTGGCAAGCTGGTTGGCTTCTTCGTTCAACCGGAAATAAGTGAGCGTCTTATCCTCAAAGATGACTGCCGGAAGATCAGGTTCCTGTTCTGCCCTGGCCTCAAATAACTGATAAAAGGAGGATTTACCGGGAAACACTGTTTCTGTGGCATTCAGATCTTCCAGCCGGTAATTTCGTTCCTGCCCACTCACCAACAACACTTCGGACATAGGTGCATCCGGGTTGGCCAAAACAGAAGCTAAGACACGGTTAAAAGCATCACCTATACGGGCAATGGTTTCAGGTTCAAAAAGGTCCCTGTTGTACTCTATACTGGCATGACATTCGCCATTCAGGCGTCTCATCATCAGAGTCAGGTCGAATTGAGAAGTACCCCGGTCAAAATCCAGAAAACGGAGAGTCAGCCCAGGCATATCCAGCTCCGGCAGGGGAGCACTCTGAAGATTAAAAACTGTCTGAAATACCGGAGTCCGGCTAAGGTCTCGTTTCGGCTTCAGTGTTTCGACCAGTTTTTCAAAGGGATACCGCTGATGACTAAAAGCTTCCAGAGCAGTTTTTCGGATTTGTCTCAGCAACTGCCGAAAGTCGGGGTTATCAGCAAAGGTTGTTCGAATAGCAATCGTGTTGATGAAAACACCTATCAAAGATTCCAACTCCTGTTCGCTCCTATTGGCCACAGGCGTGCCAATGATTACTTCTTCCTGACCGCTGAACCGATGCAGGACAAAGGAAAAAACAGAAAGTAGGCTCATGAAAAGTGTAGCATCTTCTTCCCGGCTCAGCTTTTCCAGGGCAAGTGTATTTTTCTCTGATAACACAAATTGGTAAGTCCCGCCATTAAAGCTCTGCCTGGAGCTACGAGCCTGATCGGTAGGTAGCTCAAGGGTAGGCAGTTCCCCTGCCAGTTGCCTCTTCCAATAATCCAGCGACTCATCCATGCCGGGTTTCTTCATTTCCTGTAACTGCCAGTATACATAATCTGCATACTGAACGGGAAGCCCGGGCAAGTCAGCAGTGCCACCAGTCAGCGCTGCTTTGTAAAAGCTGCTAAGTTCTTTGAGAAAGACGCCCAAAGACCAGCCGTCTGCAATGGTGTGATGTATCACGACCAAAAGCCAATGCTCTCCCGGCCCCAGGGCATAGCGCTTCAGCCTTATCAAAGGTGCCTGAGTAAGGTCAAAGGGAATCAACACTTCCTTTTCTACCATCTTCAGGGCCTCCTCATGCTTATCAGCAGCCGATTCATGTATGGTCTGGCTATCGATGTGAAGTTCCAGATCGCGCAGGATCTCCGGCTCAGGTAGCCCCATTCCCATGTTAAATTGTGTGCGCAGGGCTTCGTGCCTTTTGAGAATTTCGTTGGCACTATCTGTCAACAGCTTCTCATTCAGGTCACCTTTCAACTCTATCAGTACCGCTAAATTGTTAACGGCCGTGCCGCGATCGAGCAATTCAAGAAAGAGCTGTCTTTGTTGTGGAAATGAAAGCGGTACCTCACTGCCCACCGGACGTTGGGAAATACCTTGCTTTTTTTCACCGGCTGCTTTTCCCTGCAGCCATTTTTCCATCAAAGCTTTTTTAGCGGGTGAAAGCTCCATTATCTCAAATCACTGGTTTTGCTGACCCAGAAGACGCTCTGCTTCTTCATCCGTCATAGATTCTATTTGTCTCATGATCTCGGTCTCTAGCTGTTGAGCCAACTGTTCGATAGTAAAAGCCTTGAATGCTTCCTGCGGACTGATGCTGATACCGTAGGTCTTTCGCACCAGCGACAATATCTGAGCGGCCAGCACGGAATCCCCTCCCAGTTCGAAGAACGAATCCTGAATACCTACTTTATCAATATGCAGTGTTTGTTCCCAGAGTTCTGTAAGCTTTCGCTCCACATCTGTTCGGGGAGGCACATAGGCCTGTTCAAGTTTTGGTCGGGCGTAGAGCTTCTTCAGGTGAGTTTCGTTGCCCCCTACCTCAGCGAAAAAAGACATTCCGGCCGCAGTCGGATAGAGCTCAAGCAGGTTCTTTAAATCGAAAGGAAGCACCACAACCTGGGCGGCAGACTCTTTCATAAGCTGCTCCAATACCGCCAGGCCCTGATCAATTTTAATCTCTTTTACCAAATGCTGGGTTGAGGCGTTTTGCTCTTTCAGGCGCTCAGCCGTTTCAGCCGCCAGGCCTATCTCTGCCCAGGGCCCCCAGTTGATACTTTGAGCCGGCAAACCAAGGCTTTGACGATACCAGGCCATAGCATCCAGATAGGCACTGGCTGCAGCATAGTTACCTTGTCCGGGAGAACCCAATACCGAAACTGCAGATGAATAGAATACAAAAAAGTCCAGATCCAAATCTGCGGTTGCCTCATGCAGATACCAGGTACCGTTGACTTTGGGAGCCATCACCCGCTGCAGCCGCTCTCTGTTCAGATTCAGCAAGGAACCATCATCCAGAAGCCCGGCCGTATGTATGATCCCTTTGAGCGGAGGCATATGGGCTTTAATCTTTTCAAATATCTCCTGTACCTGATCCCGATCGGCAATATCGGCCTGCGCTACGATGACATTAGCACCTTGTTCGAGCATTTTTTCTACGACCAGGCTTGCTTCAGAGGAGGGTTCACTCCTACCCAATAACACAAAATTCCCGGCTCCCTGATCCGCCATCCATTGCGCAGTAGTCATGCCCAGGGCACCCAAACCGCCTGTAATCAAGTAAGTAGCCTCAGTGCTCAAAGAAAAGTCAGGTAAAGAATGTGAAGCCGCTTTAAAAGGCCTCAGTCTCATAACATAACGATCAGAACCTCTGAATGCGATTTGATCGTCATCATCATCAATTGCCAGCTGTTCTGACAACTGACTCAGGGCGGTTACGTCAGACGTCTGGGTATCAAGATCAAGGCGCACACACTTAATCTCAGGCAGTTCGAAACTGATGACTTTTCCCAGCCCCCAAAGTGCAGATTGTTCCAAAGCGACCTGATCCTCATCGTTCACGGCTTGTGCTCCCTTTGTGACCAGCCATAGCCTGGGAGAACCTGCAAAACGTTTGGCGATTGCCTTGACCAGACAAAGGGTAC
Source organism: Roseivirga sp. UBA6061 (assembly GCA_002427745.1). Classification (GTDB taxonomy): domain Bacteria; phylum Bacteroidota; class Bacteroidia; order Cytophagales; family Cyclobacteriaceae; genus Roseivirga. The sequence continues at coordinate 42,502 of DIYF01000057.1, forward strand.
TGTCTACCCCCAGAGAATACACCATCTCCTCAGGCTCTCGTTTGGCACTCAAACGGCTGGTAACAGAAAGGCTCCAGAGGTGAACGATACCATATACCGCAGATGGAGCAGCATTAAGACAGTTTTCTATTTCACCTATCAGCTCTTCCTCTGACTCATAAGAAGGGACCGGTAAGAGTTGACAAGTATCTCCCTGAGCGATAAGCTTCTTCGAAAGCTCATCTCCCAATCCACCATCGTCAGTCAGAACAAGCCAGTGCTTCCGGGTGCCATTGTCTGGCAAGGGGGGGGAAGATGATAAATTTTTCACCCTCCACTTTGGCTGATAAAGCCAGGTATCTTTTCGTAGCTGATCAGATTTTCCTCTCTCAAAACTCTTCAGCCTGAACCCTGTCAGCGCGATTAATGACTGCCCTTCTTTATCAAAAACATGGATATCTGCTACCAGCCCCTTATTTGAACCAGCATCGGAAGGCCGTAATGAAACCCTGCTCCAGACTTCTTCTGCACCCTCAGCATAGGGCTGAATACTGTCACAGCCTGATGGCACATATAAGCCCTTAATTCCTCTCTCCTGAACGAGTCCTCCCAATACCTGCAAACAGGCGTCTAACAAGGCTGGATGCCATTGATAATGGCCTCTTTCATTGGCCACAGCATCCGGCAAGCTAATCCGGCCCCAGACCTTATCGCCATCTCTTACCAACTGTCTTATCCCCTGAAAGTCCGGCCCGTACTGAATACCTCGCTCACCAAAAGCCTGATACAGGATATCAGCGCTAAGTTCATCGCCCTGTGCTTTGGGGAGACTTATGACAGAAGGTTCACTTACCGGATGTTTGACCAGACTGGCTGAAACATGCTGTTTCCAACGATCTTTCTCTGATTGCTTACTGTATATAGCCAACCTGTAATTTCCTGATTCATCAGACGACACCTGCGTCTGCAGGCTCTTTGGGCTCCCCTCAGCCAGGGTCATGATCTTCTGAAAGTTGAAGCCACTTACTGCATGAGACTGCCCTATCCCCAGCTCTTCCATGGCCTGGAAAGCGACCTCGAGGTAGCCGGTACCCGGAAATACCACCTTGCCTCCTACCCTATGATCCTGCAGATAAGTCAGCTGGTCGAGCGAAATATAGTTCTGCCAGATATGACTTGCCGGTGAATGCGCCAGGTCGATTTTTTCTCCCAGGAGCGGATGTTTTTCCAGGTGGCCGGACTGACCCGGATGCCAGGAGTTACCCGCATGGCTTTCTGCTGTTTCCAACCAGTATCGGTCGCGCTGCCAGGGCCAGGGAGGCAGACTAACATATTCATGCAGGCCGGGATATAACTGCTCCCAATTGACCGCTGCACCCCGGACATAGAGTTTTGCCAGACTGGTCAGCATTACCTTGCCGGCCTCAGCCTCTCTCTCCATAGAAGGAGTCAGCGTGACAGCTTCCCTGCTTTGTACTGATTGCTGAATGGAACTGAGCAGTATGGGATGAGGTCCCAGCTCAACGAAGGCATCAAAACCAGCTTCCAACAGCTGATTCACAGCGCCTGACAGCTGAACAGGTTTTCGCAGGTTCTGTACCCAGTAATCCGCATCCATTTCCAGACCAAGACTGATCTGTCCGGTGACGGTTGAATAAAAGGGAATAGCCGCAGGTTGCGGACTCAGCATATTGAGCTGACGGGAAACCTCATGGGCTATCTCATCTATCTGCGGGCTGTGTGAAGCCACATCTACTTTTATCCATCGGCAAAAGAGATTTTCAGCCTCCAGTCTTTTCATTATTTCTGTAAGACTATCCGGACTGCCTGAGAGAACAGTAGAGACAGGGCCATTTACAGCTGCTACAGCAACTTCGCTTTCATATCCTTCCAGATACTCAGAGGTCTGGGTTTCTGTCAGTTCAGTAGCCAGCATAGCCCCTTTCCCCTTGAGCTTTTGAAGCTCCCGGCTGCGGACACAAATCACCTGGATGGCGTCTTCCAATGTTAAAATACCGGCCGCCCAGGCAGCGGCCACTTCTCCCATACTATGACCTGCTACCCCATCAGGTCTGATACCCCAGGATTCCCAGAGAGTGAAAAGCCCCACCTGTATGGCAAAGATGGCCGGTTGTACAACTTCCACCTCATTGAGTTTAGAGGTGGATTCCTCTGCCTGCAATTCTGCCAGTAAAGACCAGTTGAAATGAGTCTGTATTTCCTTGTCAATCCGGCTGATTGTTTCGTAAAACAGAGGTTCTTTCCCGAGTAAATCCCGGCCCATTCCGAGCCATTGTCCACCTTGTCCGGAAAAGATAAAAGCCGTTTTAGGGGGATGTTCAGACTGCCCGGAAATTACCCCGGGATGTTGTTCCTTATTCAGGTAAGCGACCAGCCCGGCTGATAACTCTTTTCGGGAGTTTCCTGTCACGACCAGACGATGCTTTGAGCCGGCTCTTTTAAGGCCAGCCATGTAGCAAAGGTCTTCGAGATCTTCTGAGCTGTCAGCCGCTAGCAGGCTCTGAAAAGATTGGGCCTGTAATAGTAAGGTTTCCTCACTACCTGCAGAAAGAGGCAATAACAGCGTTCTTTCCTTTGTCGACTTGTTTGGTTCTTCTGTAGCTCCTTTGCTGAGGATCATATGAACGTTAGTACCTCCAAAACCAAATGAGCTTACCCCTGCCATAGCAGGTCCGGAGGTTTCCGGCCAGTCTGACAACTCACTTTGTACCTTCAGATTTAACCTTTCAAAATCCACATGAGGATTAGGGGATGCAAAGTGCAGACTGGGAGGAAGGGCTTTGTGCCTCATTGCCAGCACCACCTTCATCAGGCCGGCTATCCCGGCAGCAGCTTCCAGATGTCCCATATTAGTCTTTACTGACCCGATGGCACAAGGATTTCCCTTGCGTGCAGCTCCTAAAACTTCTCCCAGCGCAGCAGCCTCCATGGCATCTCCTAAAAGGGTCCCCGTGCCATGCGCCTCTACATACTGCACCATCTCCGGAGCTATCCCTGCATCACGGTAGGCCTGTCGCAACATAGCCTCCTGTGAGTCCTGGCTCGGTGCCATCAGGCCATTGGTACGGCCATCCTGGCTCATAGTACTTCCCTCAATTACGCCATGGATATGATCTCCGTCTTCCAGTGCCTCTGATAGCCTTTTGAGAACAATCATGCCACCTCCTTCTCCACGTACATACCCGTTGGCGTCTGCATCAAAGGTTTTGCAGCGGCCGTCCGGTGCGAGCACTCCCGCTTTGGTAAAAGCGATAGAATGGGCAGGAGACAGAATCAGATTTACTCCTCCGGCCAGCGCCAGACTGCTTTCTCCGTTTTTCAGGCTTTGACAAGCCAGGTGAACTGCTGTTAGCGAAGAAGAGCAGGCAGTATCTATGGCCATACTCGGCCCTCTGAAATTATAGAAGTAAGAGATTCTGTTGGCTGCAATGGAAAGAGCACTTCCCGTACCGGAATGGCTCGTAACGGCAGTGGGGTTATTCAACTGTCTGTGACTGTACTCATTCACAGACACCCCCACAAATACGCCTGTTCGTGAACCACTGAGATCTTCTTTTTCGAAACCGGCATCATCGAGTGCCTCGTAAGACAGCTCCATCAGAAGTCGCTGTTGCGGATCCATATGCTTTGCCTCAGCCGGAGAAATCCCAAAGAAAAAGGGATCGAACTGGTCGATATCATCAAGAAATCCACCCCAGTAAGACACTGCTTTCCCCGGCTTTGCGGGGTCAGGGTCGTAGTAGGAATCGCGAGGCCAGCGGTCAGCCGGTACTTCTCTTATCTGGTCCTTCCCTTCTTTTAGCATTTGCCAGTATGCCAGGGGGTCTTTAGCTCCCGGAAAACGGCAGCTCATCCCGACAATGGCGACAGGGTCATTGGATCTTGCGGCAGATGCGGCTTTCTCCTTTCGTTTTCCGGATACTTTGTTCTCTCCTAAATGTTGAGAGAGGGCAGCAATATTGGGGTACTCGTAAGCCAATGTGGGAGACAGACGCCTTCCCAGGAAATCTTCCAGTTCACCGGATAGTCTGACCGCATCTTTCGAGGAAAGTCCGTGGTATGAGAAAGACTGGTGCACATCCAGTTTTTCCGGCTCCGTTTCCAGAAGTCGCGAAAGCTGAGCAACGAGCCAGTCCTGAATATCCTTTGTTTTCAACGCTTCCTTCATATCTGCCTGTCAGACCAAAATAGTCCTTATTTCTTAGATCGCTTACCCCCGACCTGCATTTGCCAGAAAGCCGTCATACCGGGCCTTCTGTCAGGGGTACCCTGGGCGTCAGCAGAGCTAAGTCGCTTCCACATAAGGGGGTAGGCTTCTACCCTGGGAACCTCTGCCATTTCTTCAGGACGGACAATGCTGTTTTCTATCCGCTCGATAATCGGAGCCATACGCTCTGCCTTTTCTTTTTGTCGAATGGCTTCGCGCTCCTTGAATTCCGGCAACACTTCTTTGGCAAAAAGCTCCAGTGATTCGCAAATATGTTCGTGCTTGTAAGAGCCGCTCTGATGTAAGAGTATTAACTGGTCAACTCCTGTTTTTTCCAGTGCTCTGAAATTCTCAATAAGATGCTTCGGATTGCCAATCCCACGCATGCCTGCCTTTTTGCGCTCTTTTTCCATTTTCTGGTCAGCAGAAGATGGTCTCTCCTGAAACTTTTTCCAAAGGTCTGTCTTCCCCGGAACGTGCACACCATCACGCCAGTAATGCCCTAATCCATAAGCAAAAAACTGAGCACCTTCCTGACCGCGCTGCACGGCTGTTTCATAATCTTCATGACACATAAAGCCAGTAAGCATCGCCACATTAGGATTTACCGCCTGACCGATAGGACTGCACTCCTTCTCAAAAGTCTCGTAATACTCATCGACCCAGAATTTTGACTCTTCAGCATTGACAAAAGCAAAGGTCAGAGCCCCCACTCCCAGCTTAGCAGCCAGCTTGAGACTATCCCGGTTAGAACAGGCCGCCCAGACAGGCGGGTGAGGTTTCTGCACTGGCTTGGGCAGTACATTTCTATGTGGCATGGAAAAGTACTTTCCATTATACCCGGGGTAAGGGTTCATGCACATCATTTTGGTTGCCTCTCTGAGCCCTTCCTCCCACATGGGTCTCTTGTCCACAAAATCTACTCCAAAACCCTCCAGCTCAATCCTGGAACCGGATTCACCCGTACCCCATTCTACCCGGCCGTCACTGAGTATGTCCAGCGTAGCCAGACGCTCTGCGGTTCTGGCCGGGTGATTATAGTTCGGTGACATCACCACTATGCCATGCCCCAGACGGATATTCCTGGTGCGCTGACTACAGGCAGCCAAAAAGACTTCGGGTGCTGAAGAGTGAGAGTATTCCTCCAAAAAATGATGCTCTTGTACCCAGACGTGATCTATACCCAGCCGATCGGCCAGTTCTACCTGTTCCAGCGCTTCTTTAAACAGTCTGGCTTCATCTCCCTCATTCCAGGGCCGGGGTAATTGAAGGTCTATGAATATTCCGAATTTCATGGTTGATTTATTTCTTTTAAAGAGCCGGAAACGTACTGCTCACGGCATAAAAAATGTTTGATTTTGCCACTGGTGGTTTTGGGGATACTCCCCGGCAAAGTCAGTTTAATATCAAATGTCTTAAGGGCGTGTTGCTCGGCTACAGCAGTCCGTATCTGCTCTCTTACTTCCTCAGGATCGGCTGTCAGTTTTCGTTGCACCTCAGCCACTACGATTACCCTTTCAATGCCTGCGTTTTCCAGCGGAAAGACGGCACAACCCGCTGGCTGAACTTCTTTGTGAGCCTGTTCCACAGTCCTCTCGATATCCTGCGGGTAATGATTCTTACCATCGATAATCAAGAGGTTCTTTATGCGGCCTGTCACGAAGAGTTCACCCTCATATAGAAAGCCCAGATCTCCTGTACGTAAAAATGGCCCCTGCCCCTCTGTCGTATAGCCACTGAAAGTAGCCTCGGTCTCCTCCGAATGCTTCCAATAGCCCTGAGCAACACTTTCTCCCTTTACCCATATTTCGCCTACTTCATTACTGGCACATGACTCCAGCGTTTCCGGATTCACAATCAAAATCTCCTGATCAGAGGAGTTCACACCGCTACCGACCAGAACCTGCTCTTCTGACCGGGCTTTCTGCACTACCTTTATCTTATTCTTTTCAAGTGCTGACTTATCCAGGCTCAGCTGCCCAGGCAGTGCCCCCCTGGCTATACCTGTGACCATTAAGGTACCCTCTGCCAGCCCGTAGCAAGGGGCAAAAGATCGTCTCTCAAAACCACAGGCATGGAAGTGATCGGCAAACTGATTCAGTGTTTCACAGTAGATTTTTTCGGCACCGTCAAAAGCGATTTCCCAGTGGCTGAGATCGAGGGTCGCCAGTTCTTCCGGCTTCACCTTTTTTACACAAAGATCATAGGCAAAATTAGGTGCTCCACTTACAGTGGCTTTGTAACGGGATATGGCCCTGAGCCAGCGGACAGGTTTCTGTAAAAACATGAGATGCGGCATAAGTGTAGCGGAGAACCCCGTATAGACAGGCTGTAAAATGCCTCCAATCAGTCCCATGTCATGATAAGGTGGTAACCAGATAACACTACTGCTTTCATCGCTTACCCCAAAAGCCTTCTCAATCAAAGCCAGGTTGTGCATGAGATTGCTATGACTTACCATCACCCCTTTGGGAGCAGTGGTTGAGCCCGATGTGTACTGCAGAAAAGCGAGGTCTGAGCCAGTGATCTCCGGCATATTCCAGCGGTCGCTCCAGTCTCTGAGTCTGTCGAAATCTGACACCAGTAACCTGACTCCTTCAAATTGCTTCCTGATCACCTCATTTGCCTTTATTCCAACAAAAAGGTCTTTATTCATTAAGGCAGCTGCCGGCTGCGCATCCGATAAAATTTTCAAGGCAGCACTCATCGTTTTTTCCAGTCGCGCAGGATGAGGCGGGGGAAGTGGAATGGCAATGACTCCGGCATAAAGACAGCCAAAATAGGCAGAGATGAAATCCAGCCCGGCAGGAAAGAGCAACAGCACCCTGTCTCCTTTTTTGGCAGAGGCTTGCAGCAGAGCCGCCATGGCTCTGGCACGCTCATCTAATTCCCTATAGCTAAGACATTCCTCCTCTTCTTCGCCATCTTTCAAAAAGCGAAAAGCCAGCCGGTCAGGCTGGTTTGTCGAGCGCCATTGCAGCATGTCTATGAGAGAAGTTGGCGATAGCGCCATGTACCGAGATTATTGAGATGCTGTGTTAAAAAATTATACTTCCTTATGTCCGTGAAAGGTGGCTATGCCTGTCATGTCTTCCATTCATATTGACAACAAAATAACACCAACCTGTCCCTTAATATGTGCACCCAAAACCTGATCAGGCATCTGACTTTCTCTGTGTTTTGTAGTGAATATTGTAATACCCAAAGTAAAAAATATCCTGAGAAAGAACAATTCATACCGGATATGTATACTGACTAATTCAGTTAAGCATTAGGAAAGTCATGAATTCAAATGGCTTTACCTCGACAATTTTACTATTTCTTGCTATTGTATGACGATTATCCTTAATTATTGATAATTTGACACTGAGGCGAATCGTCTCAGTCTGACCAGCAATACCCACAGTGAAAGATTCTAACAACCCGGCTTACCACCCCCTCAAAGACAAGGGAAGGCCTGATTACTATATTACGCCTACCCGGGATTTCACTCAATACACCCGTGACAGTGAGGAAAAGTACTGGAGTAAAGACACCAAATTTGACTGGAGTCAGGATATCAGAGCCAACCTCAGGGATCATCTGGAAAAGCTGGATACTCCCGGCTTGTCAAAGGTGGCATTTATGGTGATCCCCATGTTGATTGAAAATCTCGAAAACAAGATTTCCCATATCTCCCATAAGCATTTACCACTGGAAGAGGACGGTCTGAAAGATATAGCCGAAACACTCCCCTCAGAGAAAAAGACCATTAATGAGGCCATTTCTGTCCTGTCTCCACTGAATGAGCTTCAACTCTCACTGTCGAGGTTGGAAGACCGGCTGGAGATTCTCAACAGCGAAATGGTAGATCTGGAAGAACAACTGAGACTGGGGCTGTTCAGACAGGGCACAGAAGTAAAAAATCTGGAGACTGAAGCAGAAAGGAAAACACAGGCCAATGAAAAAGCACGCCTGATCAGTGAAATCAAACAAGCTCAAAGTGAATATGCCGAGCTAAGCAGCCAACACACAACGGAGTCAAGCAGACTGAAAGAGCAGATCAGGAAAGATCTGGAGAGTATAGAGAAGCAGGTGCTGGATGATTTGAAGTCCACCCGGGCTCTTCTTCAGGAAATTCTCAAAAGTGAGAAACTACCGGAGAACCCGCAGGAGTTGGCTCTCCTCAAAGAGTTGATTCTGAAAAGACAGCTGACCGGGCTAAAGGATATAGCCAATCATGCCCTGGTTGTAGAACAAAGCGCGATTGCCCCACTCACCATGGGCATAATCCACTATAAGCGCTACCGGGAAATTCAGGAGGCCCTTACTACTTTTATCAATGATGAAGCGAAGCATTCTGCTACCTTCAGAAGATTTTTAGTTGATAAGCTACAAGCCAAGGAGTACATTTCACCTAAGCTCATCAAGGGTGCCAGCCGGTATATGTGGCTCGCGAGATTTATGCCGGGAGCCGGACTTTTCATGGCGGTAATTGTAGAAGCCATAGGTGCAGCCTCTCTCGAGTTTTTTGCCAAAGAAGAGTATATGCCCGATACCTTGTTCAGAAGCATTTGTCAAACCATCTCGGAACAGGATGAGAAAAGACATATGGACCTTTGCGTTGAGATCTATAACGAATTATTCAGAAAGGGACATGGCTGGGAGCGATTTCGCAATAAAATGATCCTGACCAAAATGATGAAGTCAGTCTATGGAGACAAAACCGAGGACAATCAACTTATACAGGCTTTCAGAGCCTTTGGAGTAGAGTCCGAAACGCTCTATCGTCACATTATGGGACAGTTAAGTCAGCAACTGACCCGGGTGAGTGTCTATGTTGAAACGGACAGGCTTTTGGAAATAATCGGCAGAAAGGCCTGAGTGTCGCCACGGAATCACTATGAGAAAGAGCCCGAACACCATCATTGAAAGCCTGGGAACCTACCTGCCTCCGGACACATTCACTACCCGCGAAATACTGGATGGCTGCAAAAAGCATATCCGCTTCCCTCTGGAAAAAATCAGCGGAATTAAAAACAGGCGTATGGCGGGTAAGGAAGAGTTCTCCATTGACCTTGCCCGAAAGGCCATAGCAGACTGCCTCAAAAACTCAAAGCATAAGGCAGATGATATAGGCGCACTGATTTGTTGCAATATTTCCAGGGTAGACGGTCTTAACCAACTCTCTTTTGAACCCAGTACTGCCGTAAGACTCCGAAAGCACTTTGGCATGGAAAAGGCCCTGGTGTTTGACATTACCAATGCCTGTGCGGGCATGTTCACCGGTATTCATATTATCAATAACCTCCTGGCAACGGGGGCCATTCACTGTGGCATGGTGGTCAGCGGAGAATACATAACTCACCTGACTCAGACAGCACAGGAAGAAATCACAAGCTTTATGGACTCCCGCATGGCCTGCCTGACCCTGGGTGATGCAGGAGCCGCAGTAATCCTTGAAAAATCAGAGAATGAGCATGAGGGTTTTCAAAAGCTGGACCTGCATACCTTTGGTCGCTATAGCCCCTATTGTACCGCACAGCTTTCTGAAACGGGTCGCTGGATTATGTACACAGACTCCGTAAACCTTACAGATGCTGCTATAAAATCAGGAGCCGAGCACTCACTGGCATCACTGGAAAAGGCCGGCTGGCAGCCCAATGGGTTTGAGCACCTGATTCTTCATCAGACCTCAAAACTGACATTAAACAGTGCCAAAAAAGAAATCAATAAGCTTCTCCCAAGCCCTGTTTTTGATGACAGCAATACAGTCAACAACCTCGAAGAAAGAGGTAATACAGCCTCCACGGCTCACTTTATAGCTCTGGCTGACAAGATCAGAGAAAACAAGATCCAATCCGGAGATAAAATAGCTTTTGGTATTTCTGCCTCGGGCCTTACGGTTGGTACCGCCTTATATGTTTTGGATGACCTACCGGAACGTATGAGGCTTAATGGGTCTGCAATACCAGAGCAAACCAGTCATAAACTCCCGGTTGAGGCAAAACCCGGGCTTCCCGGTATTCGGCTGGAGAGTGTGGGAGTTCTGGGCCATGAGGCAAAAAACATAGGTAGCACTATGGAACTGGCCAAACAGGCAGCCAACCGTTGCATCAATACGTCTCAATACCAGATCAGCGATATTGACCTCCTGATTTACAGTGGGGTCTACCGGGAAAACTACCTGATGGAACCCGCCTATGCGGCATTGCTGGCCGGAGAGCTCAGTATGAATGCCACTCTCTCGAAACCTGAGGATCAAAAGACCCTGGCCTTCGATATTTTCAATGGCTCTGTCGGTTTTCTCAATGCCTGCCATATTGCTCAGCAGATGCTGGCAGCAGGCAGCTGCTCTGCCGCTATGATTGCGGCAGCAGAGCATGAAAACAACACGGAGAATTTTCCGGATAAACTTACCGGCCTGGAAGAAACAGGATCAGCCGTAATACTGGACTTGCACCCTGAAGAAGGCAAAGGCTTTTCCAGCTTCCATTTTGGATATGAGGACGAGCCTGATCACTATATAGGTGAATGTATTACCAGGGACAACCTGCCTTGCCTGGAAGTAAGCAAGACTGCTGATCTGGAAGCCATTTTTATCAGGTCTGTCTTAACCACCGTAAAAGCATTGCTTGATTCAGAAGGAATTACCCTGGATCAAATCGATTTGATTCTTCCCCCTCAGATTTCCTCTGGCTTCATCACCAACCTGAGCGTAGCTATGGACCAGCCTCAGGACAAATTTATTGATGCTGTAGACGCCCGGTCAGACCTTTTTTCATCTTCGGTGCCTAATGCCCTGGCCTATGCCTTACAAAACGGACTGGCCCAGCCGGGAAGTACCGCTTTAATCATCGCTGTAGGCTCAGGTATTCAGACAGGCTGTGCCCTCTACCATTTTTAATTGTTCCGGTATGCCTATCGACAAAACCAAACTTCCTCCCGGCCCTAAGAGTAAAAACCCCTTTGGTCAGCTCTTTGAATTCAGGAAAGACAGTATTGCCTTTCTCACACGCATAGCCAAAGAGTATGGAGATATTGTTCAGTTCAGGGTAGGTCCTATTCGGGTCATCCTGGTGAATCACCCTGATTATATCAAGGAGGTGATGTCTACCCAGCATGCCAACTTCATAAAAGGCAGACCTCTGGAAATGACCAAAAAGCTCTTTGGGGAAGGCCTGCTCACCAGTGAAGGAGATTTTCATAAGCGACAGTCACGCATCATACAACCGGCTTTTCACCGCAAGATGATCGAGTCATACTCTCATGCCATGACAGAATGCACCCTGAAAATGATGGAAAGCTGGGAAGAAGGCATGCAGCTGGATTTCAGAGAAGAGATGATCAAGGTCAGTATGGATATGGCGGGCAGAAATCTGTTTGATGTAGACATCAAAAAGGAAGCTCCGGAAATCATCGAAGCACTGGAAAAAATCTCAGGATTGTTTGAGCGGATCACGATGCCATTTTCAGAATACCTGATCAAGCTGCCTCTGCCAAGTAATATTCGCTTCTTTAAGGCAAGAGCACGGCTCAACGATACCATCTATCGCATGATAGATAATCGCAGGAAAAACCCGGTTGACAACGGTGACCTGCTCTCACTGCTACTCATTGCACAGGAAGAGGACCCTGATCATATGACAGATCAGCAGATCCGGGACGAGGCCATTACGCTCTTTCTGACCGCATTTGATACCACTTCCAACGCCCTCACCTGGACCTGGTATCTGCTCTCACAAAATCCGGAAGCAGAAGCACAGCTTCACGAAGAGCTGGACCGGGTGCTTCAGGGCCGCAAGCCTACGGTAGCTGATGTGGAGCAACTGAAGTATACACGCATGGTGCTCGGAGAATCCATGCGCTTTTATCCTCCCTCCTATGTGATTGCCCGACAGGCCGTCAATGACTTCTCTATCGATCAATATACTATTCCGGGAGGCTCCCTTATACTTACCAGCCCGTACCTGATCCATCATGATACCCGCTTTCACAAAAGCCCTGAAAAGTACGATCCTGCCACCTGGGGGCAGCATCAGGCAGAAACTAAATCCAAGTATGAGTACTTCCCTTTCGGGGCGGGCCCGCGAAGCTGTATCGGTCAGAATTTTGCCTGGATGGAAGGTGTTCTGCTACTGGCAACAATTGCTCAGAAATGGAAAGTAAAACATGTGCCCGACCATCCGGTAGAATTCCTGCAGCTTATTAACCTCAGGCCTAAGTATGGTATGCTGATGGAGTTGGAGAGCAGAAGTTAAGGCCAAAGCGAAAGGGGCTCAGCATCCTCTAAGCCCCTTTGTGAACCAATATACATCCTTAAGACATTCCCGAATCTCGTTTAAGGTTTAGACACCTATATGCTTCAACCTGGCTTGGCCGTACTTCCGATAATACCACTAAGTGCCTGATCCAACTGCCCCACTACTTCTTCCGGGACCTGATGTTTGACCATGACCTGCTTCAGGCTCAATAATTGATTGGCGGTCTTCGATCTCAGCTTGGCACTTCTTTCCTGAGCCTGAAGCTGTGCCTGAAATTCCCGTTGCGCTACAATATCATCTGCTTCTTCTTTGAACAGGGTTTCCACAGTAGACACCAGCTTGTTAAGTATCCGGTAGAGCAGGTTAGCAGAGAAGCCACCCAAAATGGCTAAAACAGGTTTTAGCAGGAAAGCCAGTGAATCCAAAGGGCCTGCGGCAGTTGAATCTGTGGTTTCTCCATTAGCAGGTTCGATGAATGCCACAAACAGCTCTGACAGCAGCAGTCCTGCTACAATACCCAGAACAAACTGGCTCCAGTAAACATGACTATCGCTAACATCGAAGGCACCCCTGGCCATGAGATTATTCATCTTATACAGCGCGAAAAAAGCTGCCCCTACACTGGCACAACTTACCAGAAACACCAGCCTGAGCATCTGATCAGGACCTGAGCCTTGTAACATACTCAGCTGGATCGTATCCGTATTCACATGTGGAGACAGGCTTATACCAATCATACCTGTCAGTGCCAGAAGAGCCACCACCATGAATTGTCTGATGATCGGCAGCGGTCCGAATATTCTAAACAGGGATGGGCCTTCTGCCTGCTCCAGTGCTGTAATGGTGCGAGGGCTTGTTGGCTTAACCACATCCAGCAGGTAGTTGTAGCTGATAAAAAGCTGTGAAACCTTATCCTCATCGGTACTTTCTGAGAACGGGGTTTCAAGTACGGCCAGAGGCTCCTTTTCAAGAGGTTTGCCTTGTTTCATTGCATATTTCAGCATGGACTCACATTCTCTCCAGATGTCAGTAACTGAAGGCGTTGTTTCGCCCTTTTGTCCGGTCGTTTGGGTTGATTTCTTTTCCATTGTTTTAAGAGTTAACCACTCTGCGCAGAACGCAGAGTGGTGAGATCATCAATCTTCTACCCACGACCACGTGAGCTCCGCATCTCCTTTGGATGTCTTGTTACTAAACTGACTGGGTGTACTGCTCAGCTTGCTCAGGTCTGTACTCATATTGAGCATACCAAGGCTTCTGTCAGGTATATCATTCAGTACTTTGCTGATTACATCTAGGGACTTGCCCGCCACGGCCACCCAGGAAGCGGATGCCGCTTTTCCTATAATTCCCGGAGCAGATGTCAGGTTTTCCCCGTTAAGGTCGGTCTTGATCTTTTCCAGCACATTGACCGTTTTGTGAAGCCCTCCATGCTGCTTTAGAAAGACCTGCACATCCAGATTCCCACTGGCCGAGGTAGTGCCAAACAAATCTAATCCGTCTCCGGCATTACCGCCCTGAGGCACGAATGAATATACGTTATCAGTCTTCTTACTAAAATCAATGTAGTCACCTTCAGGCACGGTACGAATCAGCTTCTGACTACCATCCGTGGGGTCATCCACAATCAGGATCATATAGAGATTCCAGCTCTGTTTTTTATCAAGAATCTGGATCTTATCCAGTGTTAAGTTAATATTGCTCATGATTCGAATGTTTTGGGTTGTTACTTTAACCGAAGGATATTGATGTGTGGGTGAGTAATCCAGGGGTCTACACCGGGATAAAAATTAGACTGCAGATCACTACCGTCTGTTTTCAGACCAATGAATCCCGTTCCTACACCGGTCGCGTCATTTCCTTTCTTTATCCCGTTTCGCTGATCAGATTTATGAGCTAAAACCGTTGAATCTGAAATTTTCACCTGATAGCTCCCGTCACCTTGCTCAACTGAAGCCTCGATAGCAATCATAACATGACCGGTATCTTTAGTCTCCCCCGATTCATCCCAGGCGATGATATCTCCTGCCTCAATCAGGCTGAAATCTGTTTTACCGTCATCATCTAAAACCTGAGTCCAGTTAGTGCCTCCCGAATAGTTGGCATACTGAGCAGCTGAAGGCCATGGCTGGCTGTGTGATCTTCCACCGGTAGCATCCTTGACAATTTCGCTACATGCATCCTGACTGGTCTGCGCTATGATGTAAATCACATAGCCGGAACAATCTGTAAGAGCGAAATACTTGCCCCCGGCAGTCCCTATATAAGGTGCCTCATCATTTGAAATAATGCTTATGGCAGCTCCATCAGGGACCGGAAAATCATCGAGACTCTCTACGGCCGGGTTATCATCATTCTCGATGTTAAAACCATCAGCCGTTTTCTGCAGGTAGGCATAACTATACATGTTGTAGTCATTACCATCAGCGCTGTACAGCTTTCCGGTAATTCCAGACAGAAAGTCTGTAGTGGTACTTAATAAATTATTACTCATTTTTTGTTTGAATTGGACACACCTACTCTGTTAAAGTCTTAATAGACAGGCTTTTCGGCATCCGCCTTTTGTTTTTTAGTCAGTTCTTAATCGTTCAGGTCGGGTCTGTATTGATTAGCAGGTTTATACCGGCAAGAAACTCCTGGAATAGGGGGCTTCATATGTATTTGCGTCATAGTCCGAAACTTTTTAAAGAATCATCCAAACCCTGATTGATGAATTTGATGTCATTTCCGATCCCGATAAACTTAAACCCCTCGTCTGCATATTCCCGGATGACCTCCTTACTGTGCGCAAAGATTCCGGGAATCTTACCGTAACGGTTACAGGCGTCAATTACCTTTCGCTTTGCATCTTCAATTTCTTTATGCATAATACTGCCTCCCAGCCCATAGGATGATGAAAGATCCCCAAGGCCCATAAAGAGGACATCAACTTGCTTAACCCCTGCTATACTCTCCAGATGGTCAATGCTTTCTTTGCTTTCGATTTGAAAGATGGATAGCGTACAGCCATTGGCATTTTTTACATACGTGGCTGAGCGTTTGTAAAAACCAGAGGCCCGGATGAAATTCATACCCCGGTCACCCATGGGAGGATAGTAACAGGCCCTCGCCATTTTCAATGCTTCCGCAGCGGTATCAACTTTTGGAATCATGATTCCCCTTGCACCCAGGTCAAGCGAGAACTCTATCAAATGCTTACTGTGCTCTGGTATACGAATCAGCGGTGTCACATCATATGCGTTCAATGCCTGTAAAATGTGCAGTACATCTTCTTTGGAGGCATGAGAAGCTTCCATGTCAATCAGTATCCAGTCTAAACCTGAGTTAGCCATGGCCTCGGCCACGAAACTATTGCCGCTCAGCAAGAAAGCGCCTATGGCAATTTCGTCCCTGGCGATTTTGTCTTTGATTTTGCTTTCGTAATTAAATAGTGTGTTGTCCATGCCTGGGTATTAAAACTGATCGATGATATGGTTTATAAAGAGCATCATCTCATTTGAGTCGATGAACAGCATGAGAACGGCCATCATATACCAGCTGAATAAGTGCACATTCAGGATGTACTCTATCCCTAAATGAAGACCAAAACCGGTCGCTATCATGAAATTTCTTGATTCGTTTATCCAAAGCCCCAGAGCGATACCGGACTCTGCTATAAGAGCGCCCCAACTCATCAACTGGACATAGGGTTTTTTCAGAAGAAAGGCCGGCAGACTAAACCTTCGGTAATTGTGATTCGCCATTACATAATACATGGCGGTTCCGTTTCTGTAGGTGGCCCCTCTGAGTTTCCAATAAACCGTTTTCAGATAAATGACTGATAATTGAATCTGCATGAGACGAATCGCCCATGGAGCCTGCAGAAGGTAATCTTTGTCAGAATTGCTGACACTATAGAAAAAGTACTCATCCAGTGAATAAGTATGGCCTGAAGAGGCAAATATGAGATAAAAACACATAATTCTTGAAACGTTATCTCCTCCATTGCAAATGGCCGGATTTCTATGAATGATAGAGCCGAGTGTCAGATAGACAAGGACAATACTGAATGTTGTGAACAAGCCCAGGATCATTAGGATCAATGCAAATACATGCAAACCAAGAACGGCATAGGCGGTCCACATGGTGGCAGGGAGATACCGGAACAATGAGAAGGCATAAGCTGACCTTTTTTCAAAACGCTCATGATTGAGAAGCCCCTGCGGGCCCAGAAAATCTTTAATATTGGCCAGGGTGTAAACAGCATCACACAATAAGAGTGAGCCCAGAACGATTCGGAAAATTGCTACAGTGTGGACGGGAGTGGGTGAATAGAAAAACTCATTCCAGAAACTCAATATGTCGGTAAGGTCAAACACGGAAACTCATTCAGGATTGTATGTGAATATTAATTGCTTGAATATTTTTGATTGTTCATCTGCCTCCTGACCATAGGGAGTAATGTTCTGATGCACCCGATACACTTCAGCTTTGGTGTATCGATCTTTTAATTGGTATTTATGGAGCAGGTACTCTATAAAATCTCTTTTTATATGGAAGGATGTTTTCGCTTGTCCCACTTCGTGATACACCTTCAGGTGCTTTTTAAAGCGTATTTTTTCAATGAAATTGAGTGACGTTCCCCTGGTAGGTTCCCATACCATAAACTCTCCGTTTTTCAGATAGATCTTTATGTTTGGCCAATGGTTATACAGTGGTGGGTTTGGTGAGAACATTTTCCATTCTGCCGTCAGGCCCAGCCAGAGAAAAAGAGGTTTGAGGTAAGCTGCCCCATACTTTTTTATCGGATTATCCGCTTCCTTGTCCCAGCAGATCATCCAGAACAGCATGAGCACAATGAAGGCGTTCGAAGCAATTTTTGACAAAAGATGAAGTGTATCCATTTTAGTATTGTCTTTGAGTGTGTCTGAATTTCAAATCCCCGATCAGGATTTCCTTCCTCGACCTGTTTATGTGAATTCTTTCATTGGAAAAAGGGCCGTTTTCCTGCTGAAACACTCCTGGAGTTACTTCCCGGAGCGTAGCCTCCTGCAATGAAGAATAAGCCAGAATCAGCAGACCTTTTCTTTCAAATAGTGCTATTCTTCCATTTATGGGGTGGGTGTAGATGCCTGCTATACTCTGATAAAAGCGGGGTTTACTGCAAACGTCTTTATGCTCTGCCTTTTCGAAGTAATAAGGTCCGATATAAATGCCGGTGCACTGTTGTCGAACCATATGCAGTCGCATAAGGTACTGGCTCAACCCCGCTATTTTCAGGATAAAACACTGTTGTCCTTTGTAAATAAGTGGAGTAACATGACCTTGATTGAGCCTCGCGAAGTTCATTCCGCTTCTGCTTTCTATCTGCAATACATCACCCTGTTCATTTTTGTAAAGACCTGTGATCAGTTCCGGGTTGGAATAATTGAAATTAAGTTCACAGGCTGAAATATCGCCTTGCAAGTACCTTTTGGCTGTTTGCAATAAGTGCAGCAAATCCGAGCCGGCTGAACTCCTGTTAGCCATTGCCACTAAACCCAATTGCTTTTCCGGGATGAGTAGCATAGAAGCACTGTGACCCCAATGCTCTGCACTCAGGAAAAAACAACTGCTTCTCCTGGTTTTGATATGAAGCAAGCCAATCCCGGAATTCAGATGACCGCTGATAGGTATAGAGCTAGAGAAAAGTACCTGAATACTGGTCGGGGTCAGTACTCTTTTGCCTGCATAAGTTCCCTTGTTGAGGATGCACCTCATTAATTTTGATAGATCACCAGTGGTGGAATACATGTCAAAAGAAGCTTCAGGAGCCGACAGAAGGGGTATAGGGCTGCATTCAAATGGTGACTTGCTGTTTTCAGAAAAACATGAGAGCGCATGAGGAATCGTCAAACGCCTGTCGCCAGAATTCCCGAAACCTGAATCTGCCATGCCCAATGGATTGAATATTTCTTTTTGGACATAATCTGCATAGCTCATGCAGGTAACTACTTCGATAATCTTACCCAATAAGATGTATCCGAGGTTAGAGTATTTGTAAGATTTTACCTGGGGTTTCATTTGTTGCCAATCTTTGAGTTCCATCAGTAATTTCCTTCGACCCGGGTTTGAATAATGCGGCACTCCTCTCGGTAATCCGCTCGTATGCATCAGTAAATCGAGCACCGTAACATCTCTTCCAGGTAGCCATTTCAAATACTTGCAGACCTGATCATTAAGGTCAAATGCAGGCTTTTCTGCCAGTTGTAATACAGCCAGTGCTGTCACCACTTTGGTTAATGACCCCACTTTGAAAATGAGGTTTTCCTTATTTGAATGCCATGAGATTAGTTGTTCTTCCGGGCCATAACTGACTGCGGCTACCGAACATTCATGAAAATTAAAGTAGCTACACCCTATTGAAAGAAAGTCCTCAAGGCGTGAATCAGTGGTTTGGGTTATGCTTGTCTTCATTGAGGCTCAAGAACAAAATCAGTAATTCTACCCCTGAGCCTCGTATAATAGTTGCCAATACCGTTCCTGGTATTCATATATTGACATTGGCAAACTGATTACATTAGAGTCAGAAAAGGCACGCTTTAATTCTTGTCTTTGTCCTTATCCTTGCCCTTATCATCAGAACTACCATCTGCTATGCTATCCACTGCGAGATCGACAGCGACATCTGCTACGACATCTGCGATCACTTCACAGCCATGTGATAAGCCCAGGTTGGCATCAAATTCAATGTATTCATCTGTGGTATTGAAGGTTACCTGGTCTTTTGATGTGGTATTGGGTTGGATTTTCTTTAATAAATTCATTTTTAGAGTGTTATTGTGATTTCTACTCGTAAGGCTTTTCGAATTCCGCCTGCTCCCTGATCGACAATTAACTGAGGCCTCTATGAGTTAATTGATTTCGAAGAAGCTATCCAAAAGTATACAGTACCTTATGACATGAACCACGTAGAAATCGGCATTTTCCTGGCTAAGTATTTATACTTACAACCCGCATTTATTGGTACTAATTCTTGCCTCGGGTTGACAGCTGAGTTAATACAGACTTTGTGAAGGCTTTTTACAGTGAATGTATAGTTGCAGGTGCAGGTGAGCAGCTCAACCGCGCTCTCCGGGTGATGACAACCATTCCCGATGAAGCGTTCCTGTTTTGTGTGGACTTTCTGCGCCTCCGGAATGAGATCTCAGGGTTGAAATGTGAACCTCAGGCACAAAAAAAGGAGCTACATTTCTGTAACTCCCTGATTCTCGATGTAGCGGGAGCAGGACTCGAACCTGCGACCTTCGGGTTATGAGTATGAATTTGAGATGAAACTTTCAATGATATGAATGCCATGTGCTAGGCATCGCTCTCAGCCATTTTCATTTCACCAACAGTCATCCCCTTCTCTTTGGCTTTCTTGCGTTCAAGACTGGCCTCATAGGCCGATATTCCATGAAGCTCAGACAAGAAGTCCAAATGCCCCGGTGAGGTCACTACCATGATATCATCAGGTGTGATATCACTTGGGCTTTCATAACCACATGATTCGGCCAGCATTTGAGTTTCCTTATAGAGCGTATCTGCATAGGTAGCCACACGTTTTGCTGCACTTTCAATATCCAATGCCCGCTCTAGTTTTTTGTTTTGAGTTGCAATGCCTGTAGGACAGTTATTGGTGTGACATTCCAATGCCTGGATACATCCAAGTGCCAGCATAAACCCTCTGGCCATATAAATAGCGTCTGCGCCTAAAGCCATAGCGACAGCGACCTCAATTGGCGTTGCTATTTTACCACTGGCAAATAGTATTACTTTGTCGCGAACGTTATGATGCCTCAGGGCCCAGTCTGCTACTGCCACTGCCTGCTTCATTGGTAGTCCTGCGTAAGAACTTAATACATAAGGAGCAGCTCCGGTTCCTCCGTCCCCGCCATCTATTACAATATAATCGGGGCCTCTTCCAGGTTCTTTACTCATTTTAGAAGCTATATCTTCAATCTCGGATGTATGTCCAATCACCATTTTGATTCCTACAGGCTTGTTGACAATTTTTCTGACACGGTCTATAAAGTCAAAAAGCCCATCAACATCACTAAATTCTTTGTGTCTGGCTGGTGCATAGGCATCTTTACCCATCGGTACTTTTCTGATTTTGGAAATCTCTTCCGTGATCTTCTCTTTGAGTAACATTCCTCCTTTGCCAGGCTTGGCCCCTTGTGCCAGTTTGATTTCAAACATTTTCACCTGAGGATGTTCAGCCATTTCTGCCAGAAGCTCGTCATCCATATTACCTTCTTCATCGCGAATACCATATTTGGCTGTGCCTATCTGGAATATCAAATCTCCTCCTCCATATTCATGGCATGGGGCGAGTGATCCCTCACCAGTATTGTGCATGATTCCTGCCATTTGAGCACCTTTGTTGAGTGCTGCATGGGCACGATAAGAAAGCGCACCGTAGGACATGGCACTGATATTAACAAAGTGATTCAAGACAACAGGCTCTACACCTGTGTGCTCTCCAATTACCTTTTTATAAGCACGTCTGACTGCATCGCCTGCCTTTGATTTGGTATTGGTAAAAGTCGCAGGCATAATGAGTGTGGTGCCCACCTTATCCATGTCTATCTGACTGCCAAAGCCTATGGTGTTTCGTGTCCCTTTCGAGGTCTCATAAACCCAGTTCCGTGTAATCCTGTTGTATGGCGTTTCTTCCTGATCATTGAGAAATAAGTATTGTCGCAACAGAGGTCCCATTTTGACTAATATCTTTCTGCCCCAAATGAGTACCGGAAACATTCTTTGAACTGGATTATGCTTTTGACGCTTGTCATGAATAAAAAGAACTATCAACCCTACAGCGAGTGCAAATAGTACAAACTCGCCTGTCAATGTAGCGGCCCATTTGATGGCACCTACAGATTCTAAAGTTGCTTTTTGAAAATAGTAACCATAGATAGCAGTGACAGTACTTGACAGCAAAAACCAGCTAATGGTGTAAGTGTTAAAACTTTTGAGGAATCCTCGCATTGAGGGAGCCTGGGAAACACTTGTTTTGTGGAATCTTCTTTCTTTCGCCATGGTAAGGTTTTTTTATATAAAAATTCAAGCTGAAGACCCCAGAATGACGTGAGGTTGCTTGAGATCAGGGAGTTAAGATTTGATTCAAATGCTAACCCTGTTGATTTACCATACCGATTGAGTGCTAAAATGGCTGCGTTACTTTACGAATCGCCTTTGCTTCCGAGTGGGTTATTATGATCTCAGCACTGCCATCTTCCTGAGATCGATTCTGCACTTCAAACAGTGCCAACCGGATATTCTGCTTTAATAAGGATAGTAAGTTTAGCCTGTTAATTCAGGCTACCTAGTGATGAAAAGAGAAAGACATTACTATGGTAAGGCGTGCAAACTTATCACTGTATACTTAAGTAGGACTGGTAGGTCAGTAAATGAAATTCTGAAAACCAATTACGGATCAAAATTGATACTTACCAGAAGTGTATTCCTGTCAAAAAATTGAGTCTAAAGAAAACAGAAAATTGACTCTTGGTTCTTTGATATTGAGTGTGTCGATTTTGAGCACAAAAAAAGCCCCGGCAAATTGCCAGGGCTGTTGTAGCGGGAGCAGGACTCGAACCTGCGACCTTCGGGTTATGAGCCCGACGAGCTACCAACTGCTCCATCCCGCGATATCTCCTTCAGCATTTCTGAAGTGGGCTACAAATGTAGATGACAAATCCATTGTAAACAAGTACCTTTGCAACTTAATTTTTGAAAAAATGAGCGGCAGTTCGCATAAGGCTGGTTTTGTGAGCATTATAGGTAAACCCAATGTGGGAAAATCTACCTTGATGAATGCTTTGGTAGGTGAAAGACTCTCTATTATTACCTCGAAAGCCCAGACCACCCGGCATAGAATCATGGGAGTTTTGAGCGGAGATGACTTTCAAATCATCTACTCCGATACGCCCGGCATACTCAAACCAGAGTACAAGCTGCACGATTCTATGATGAGTTTTGTGAACAGCTCGTTTGAGGATGCGGATGTGATTCTTTTTGTGGCTGACTTGTATGAGAAGTTTGAAGAAGAGAAACAAATCAACTTTCTGAAAGAGAAAAAGGTCCCGGTGATTCTGGTGATGAACAAGACAGATCTGTCAAAGGGGAGCCAGGCTGAGGACAAAGCGGCTTACTGGCAGGAGCTTTTCGATTTTGACGATGTGGTATTGGTATCTGCTTTGGAGAAGCACAATATCGAGACGCTTTTTGAAACCATCGTTAGGCACTTACCGGAACACCCTGCTTACTTCCCCAAAGACACCTTAACGGACAAACCAGAACGCTTTTTTGTGGATGAAATCATCAGGGAGAAAATTTTTCTCAATTATAAAAAAGAGGTGCCTTACAGTTGTCAGGTAGTGACGGGAGAGTTTAAGGAAGATGAGAACATCATCCGCATTAGGGCTGAGATATTTGTGGAACGCAATAGCCAGAAAGGTATCATTATCGGGCATAAGGGAGCAGCCTTAAAAAAAGTAGGGATGGAAGCCCGAAAGGAATTGGAGACCTTCTTTGGTAAGCAGGTTCATTTAGAGACCTTTGTGAAAGTAGAACCGGACTGGAGAAAGAAAGAAATGAAGCTGAAGGGTTTCGGTTATAGTAATTAGTAATAGAATTTGATTAAGACAGCATAAGGATGGCGAATATAGTTGCAATAGTGGGCAGGCCAAATGTGGGGAAATCGACCTTTTTTAACCGATTGGTAGAAAGAAGGCAAGCCATTATGGATAATGAAAGCGGTGTTACCCGTGACAGGCACTATGGCTATGGCGAGTGGGTAGGCAAGCATTTCACCGTGATCGACACGGGTGGCTATGTTACCGGTAGTGAAGATGTATTTGAAGGTGCCATTCGGGGCCAGGTAGAAGAGGCCATGGAAGAAGCTTCGGTCATTCTGTTTATGACGGACTGCGGAGACGGACTGATCGGGATGGATAAGGACTTTGCCCGAATTGTGAGGGGGCTTAAGAAGCCTGTCATCGTGGTGGCTAACAAGGCTGATAATACCGAGAGATTGTATCAGGCCAATGAGTTTTATGAGCTGGGATTGGGAGATGTTTTCCCTATCAGCTCAGCCAATGGCAGCGGTACAGGAGAATTACTGGATGAAGTGGTAAAGCATTTCCCGGATGAGGGAGATGACAGTCCTGATGATGGCATTCCAAGGATCGCCATTCTGGGACGTCCGAATGCCGGTAAATCATCATTTCTGAATGCCTTACTGGGTAAAGAAAGAACCATTGTGACGGATGTGGCCGGAACCACACGAGACTCCATCAACACCCACTATACGCTGTTTGGAAAGGATTTTATTCTTACCGATACAGCCGGGCTTCGGAAGAAATCGAAAGTACATGAAGACATAGAATTCTACTCGGTTATGCGGGCATTGCAGGCCCTGCAGGATTCGGATGTCTGTATTGTTATGATCGATGCAGAACGGGGCCTGGAAGCACAAGACCTCAACATCATCGGGCTGGCTCAGAAGTACAAGAAAGGTATTATGATCATGATCAATAAGTGGGACCTTATTGAGAAGGATTCAAATACCATGAAGAAATTCACCACTGAGCTGGATGAGCGTCTGGGACAGATGACCTGGATACCCAAAGTGTTTACTTCGGTAGTGGAAAAGCAGCGAATTTTTAAGGCGATTGAACTAGCCGTGAATGTCTATGAGAACAGAGAACGCAAAGTGCCTACTTCTCAACTCAATGATGCGATTCTGGCTGAAATAGAGCGATATCCCCCACCAGCCACCAAAGGGAAATATGTGAAGATCAAGTACGTAACCCAGTTACCTACCAAGGCTCCTACCTTTGCCTTTTTCTGTAACCTGCCACAGTATATCAAAGAGCCTTACGAGCGCTTTTTGGAGAACAGGCTACGCGAGTACTTTGAATTTGATGGTGTACCGATAAAGCTGGTTTTCAGAAAGAAATAGCCCTTCAATCACGTTTCCTCAGAGACATTTTGATCATTTCCAATTGTCTCTCGCCATATTCGCTTTTCACAGGGTGTTCGGGGCTTTCGCTCATAAAGTGATCCATGGCTGAGTAAACCAAAACATCGCTGTAAGGAGCATAGGTTTTCTCATGGTTATCTATGATGGAAGTCGATTGCCATATGACCTGCTGTTCTTTTTTATCTCTGAGCTTCAGACTCAGCACTTTTTCATAGGTGTTTGATTGATAATAGAACGACTCATCCTGGTTACCCTGCCATACCCGAACCGTCTCTTCGTTACCATCTTCATTGATAACTGTTTGATTTTTGTATCCCGCTGGCGCAGATCGTGTTCCCAGCTCTGTACGTGATCTGACGTCACCGAGAAATGCACTG
Organism: Roseivirga sp. UBA6061; assembly: GCA_002427745.1. Taxonomy (GTDB): domain Bacteria; phylum Bacteroidota; class Bacteroidia; order Cytophagales; family Cyclobacteriaceae; genus Roseivirga. The sequence goes on from DIYF01000057.1 coordinate 67,321, forward strand.
AACTCCAATACAAGGTCCGCCTGTTGTTTCTCTTTCACTACAGTAATCCCTCTTTCTTTAAGGGTTATTTCTAACTTCTCCATGAAAGGCAGGAGCGAAAGATCTTCTATACTCTGCCCGGGATCGATGAAAATCAGGTTTGATTCAAAATTGTCTATGCGTCTGATGTTGTAGGCATCGGAGGATACTGTAAGTTTATCTTCGTAATAGAGAAACAAACAGGATTGCAAAGAGACCAATAATAGCAGGAAAGCAGTGAGCGAGCGCATCATGTCAGCAGATGATTTTAGAGAAATCTTATCAAAAAAAGTGCCATTCCAGGCTCTTGACCACTGCTTTTCACTTTGGCAGGAGTATCCTTTTGCGTTTAAACTGAGGAAAAGCCGCGTGTCCAAACTGGGAGATTACCGCTATGACCCCAGAGATCGCTCACATACGATAACGGTCAATACTGACCTGAATCCCTATCAGTTTCTGATAACCTATGTGCATGAAGTGGCTCACAGGGTGGTTCACAGGCACCGAAGTGCTCAAAAGCCACATGGTCCCGAATGGAAGCAGAAATTCCGGGAGCTGATGCTTCCTGTATTGAACCCTGATTCTTTTCCTGATGATGTACTGAGGGTACTGGCCAGGCATATGAAAAACCCTAAAGCCAGTACTTCCGGTGACCCTACCCTGGTTAAAGTACTGGCTAAATATGATGAAGGGGCTGTCGACACTTTTACCCTGGAAGATGTGCCACTGGGGGAAGAATTTGTTTTCAGGAAAAGGAGTTTTCGCAAACTAGAGCTAAAAAGAACAAGGGCTGTTTGCCTGGACCTGAAAAACCGCAAGAAATATCTGATTCCTGAAATGGCAGAGGTTAAGCCACTGGGTGAGGTCACCAAAAGAGAAACCCTGCTATTGTCTGGTATAGCTGTGGGAGAAGCATTCACTTTTAAAGGACGCACCTTTAAAAAAGTGGAAAGGAAGCGTTCCAGATCACTTTGTCTGGACCTAGAGAAAAGAACTTTGTATTCGATACCCGAGTCAATGGAGGTGTCACAGGTCCGGGATTGACAGTCTATTGCAAAGACAATTGTTTCATTGGTTAAAGTCGCTCCAGGAACTCTTCCAGGCTGAGCTCTTTGGAAAGGTCCAGCTTTTTGCGAAGCCTATAACGTTTCGTTTCAACTCCGCGAACAGAAAGATTGAGCTGCCCGGCAATTTCCTTAGAAGTCATATTCATCTTTAAAAGTGTACAAAGTCTGGCCTCAGGCAAGGTTATTTTAGGATGAATACTTTTTAGCTTTTTGAAAAAATCGTTGTGAACAAAGTCAAAATGCTCCTGAAAAGATCTCCATTGCTTTTCCTGGTTGACGCTGTCATCGATCTTATTGACCAACCTCCTGACGGCACGTCTTTTGTCTTCAGACAAACCTGACACCATAAGATCGGAGAGCATGCGCTTTGTCTCATTCAGCAGTTCATTCTTGGCCATGACATGCATACCTGAGGCCGTCAGCTCCTGATTTTTTTCTTCAATCAGTGAAGCCAGGTCGCGGTTCTTTAGCCTCAGGTCTGTATCACCTGAAGTCAAACGCGACTTTTGCAGAATACGATCAAGGCAACTGACCCAGTGCTGATATGCCAATTGACATTGTGCATGATTAAGGTCGGGCTCATAGATAGCACTGGGTTTAACGCTCTTCAGTGCTTCGGAAAGGTTCTTATAGGCTCCAACGGCCACTCCGGCAGCCCTGGCCGCACCATAGGCCCCGGTAGTATCAACTACTTCGATGTGGCAATTGAGCAGGGTGGCAATGGTTTTGGAGAAAATCTCGGACTGGAACATATTATCATTCCCAACGCGCATGATATCCACATCCAGCCCCATCTCCTTCAGGATATTCACACCATAAACAAAAGAAAACGCTATCCCCTCTAAAGCCGCTCTGTAGAGGTGGCCGCGGTTGTGTCTGTTAAACTCCAGCCCAAGAATATGGGAGCCCACATTCTTATTACCGAGCATGCGCTCTGCCCCGTTACCAAAAGGAAGAATACAGACACCATCGCTACCAATAGGGACTGTGGAAGCCATACGCTCCATATCTGAATAATCTCTGTCTGATCTGGCAACCTGATGTTTCAGCCAGCTGTATTGAATACCAGCTCCGTTGATGCACAGTAAAATACCAATCCGATCGTGCCGGTCTTCATAGTTGACATGAGTAAAGCCATTTACTCTCGACTGACGATCATATACCGGCTTATCTACAATACCATATACGACACCCGAAGTGCCGCTGGTGGCCGCAATTTCACCCGGGTTTAACACGTTCAGAGAGAGTGCATTGTTGGGTTGGTCACCTGCTCTGTAGGTGACAGGAATACCCGGTAGCAGACCCGTAAAATCGGCAGCTTCCTGGGTAAGGGTTCCCTGATCACTTGTGCATTCTTTTAGCTCAGGAATTACCTCTTCCTTAAACTCATAGTATCTGAGAATTTCTTTGCTTACTTCCTTTTTTGAATAGTCCCAAAAGACACCTTCAGACAAACCGGATACGGTGGTATGAACCTGCCCGGTAAGCTTCATAGCGATGTAATCGCCCGGGAGCATGATTTTATGAATCCGATCGTAGATATCGGGCTCATTGTCTTTTACCCATTTCAGTTTGGAAGCCGTAAAATTCCCTGGAGAATTAAGCAGATGTGTCAGGCAACGCTCCTGCCCTATGGCTTCAAAGGCTTTGTCTCCGATAGACACCGCGCGGCTGTCACACCAGATAATAGAGGGGCGTAATACGCGCTGATGCTCATCTACCAATACCAGGCCATGCATCTGATAGCTGATACCAATAGCTTTGATATCAGCAGGGTGCACTTTTGTTTCTGCCAACAGTTTTCGTGTAGCGGTAATCAGGTTTTGCCACCAGTTTTCAGGCTGCTGCTCAGCCCAGCCGCTTTGCCGGGAGAGCATATCCATTTCGCGCTCAGGATAGCTGGCTACCCCTACATGTTCACCAGAATTTGCCTCCACCAGGCCTGCCTTGATGGAAGAAGAGCCAATATCATAACCAAGTAAATACATAGAAGTACGTCAAGAGTACTTCAAAAGTAAGCTTTATTATGAAATGACAAGCCATTAAGGCCAAAGATCACTCCCACCAGGGCAGTGGCAGTGTCAGGTCGGCAATTGAATCAATTACCATATCTGGTTTGAAGGGGTAATCGTTGAGCTGCTCTTTTCGGGACATTCCTGAAAGGGTGAGGATCGTTTTGTAGCCGACCTGAACACCTCCCTGAATATCTGTGGCCAAAGTATCACCAATCACTGTCACTTCATCAGTGGCAAGTCCAATATGCTTTCTGGCCGCACGCATCATCACCGGGCTGGGCTTACCTACAGAAAAGGCCTGCTTACCAGTAGCGGCTTCGATCATGGCTACAATGCCGGCAATCCCCAGGTTGTTCCAGCCAGCCCTTCTCGGTGAGGGGTCCAGGTTAGTGGCAATCAGCTTTGACCCGCCCAGGATAAAGTCAATGGCTTTACGCACCATCTCCAGGGTAAAGTTGATGCCTTCTCCCACAACCACAAAGTCAGGATCGTTTTGTACCAGGGTAAAACCATGCTCGTGCAGGCTTGAAATCAGTCCGCCCTCTCCTAAAACGAAAGCCGTACCATTGGGAAATTGCTGTCCCATAAAATGAGCCGTAGCCATGGCGCTGGTATACACATTCTTCTCTTCGACATGAATCCCCATTTTAGCCAGCTTTCGCACAGCGTCCAGTGGAGAACGCTGACTGTTGTTGGTCATAAAAGTGAAGGGAATATCTTCTTTCTGGAGGGTCTCGATGAATTTATCCGCTCCGGGAATCATCTTGTTCTCTACATAAATAACTCCGTCCTGATCGATTAAAAAGCCTTTGGCCATATCTCTATTTTTTCTTGAAAATGGTAGTTAAGATGCTCTCAACCAATTGAGCACTCATTAAGCTATCATTAAGTGTGAATAACTCCGACTCGGTTTTACCCTCTGCGATGCAGGCAACCGTTTCTATAATCTCATGAGCGTAGCCGGTGCTCTGATATGGAATCTCTACAGTTTCCACATCATCGCCTTTGTGTATTTCAAAAGACTGACATTTCCAGAAAAGCGGCATTCTGATGAATCCCTCTTCACCGTAGATACACGCTTCCTTATTGGTTGTTAAAGCTACACTGCCCAGTACCTGGGCCAGTCGGTCTTCACCAAAATCGAGCTGCACCTGAATGGTTTCATCGACACCGGTGGCAGATTTGATAGCATGGGCTTTGAAGTCAACCGGTTCCCAGCCAAATATATCGGAGACTATGGTAAGTGGATACACTCCCACATCATACAAGGCTCCTCCAGCCAGATCAGGATTCATGAGCCTGCCATCAGGGTTGGTTGAAATCTCTGAACGAAAGCCGAAGCTGGCCGTGATATGTTTGACAGTTCCGATTTCACCCGATTTTGCCCTGCGAATCGCTTCACGATAGGCGGGTAAGTATCGCATCCACATGGCTTCCAGCAAGAAAAGGCTTTTTTCTCTGGCGAGGTCAGTCATGGCCTTGGTTTCGGCATAACTGATACCCATAGGTTTTTCACATACCACATGCTTACCGTGATTAAGTGCCGCTACGGTATTGCCATAGTGAAAATTGTGGGTAGTGCTGATATAGACGACATCGACCTGAGGATCCATCAACAAGGCCTCATAAGACTCGTAAATCTGTGCCTCGGGAAACTCTTCCCTCAGGGCTGCTGCATTACTTCTTGAAGCAAAAGCATAGGGTATTTCTCCCTCTACAGACTGTAAACTTTCCAAAAATTTCCGGGCAATTCTGCCGAATCCGATAAATCCCCAATTCATAGTTCCAAGAACGGAAATAATGACCATAAAAAGGTGTCAAAAACTACTTCTGTTTTGCGTCAGCCAAAATTCGGACCTACGTACAGAAGCGAAAGTCAGGCACTGCTTTCATATTCTTGAAATAAGGTAAGTTTCCTGTCTAAAAAAGAGCAGAAACCTGTCGGAGCGGACTACTTCAAAGCTCAGTCCCAGCTTTTCGCAGGCCTTAGACCAGCCTGTCCGGCTTTTATTGGTGTGAGGATGTCCTTTGAATTCAAAGTTGAGCAGACTATCGGTGAACCAGGTAAGGTATTTCTGTAGCCGATTACGGTAAACATCTTCAATCACCAAAACCTGCCTGCCCACCCTGGCCGCTTCTGACAGTACCAGCTCAGGATCAGGGGTGTGGTGTAACACAGTGAGCAACAGACTCACATCGAAAGCGCCAGAAGGAAAGGGTATGGTAATGCCATCATAGATCAGAGGTTTTAGATCCGGGCTGATTGACTGGTCTTCCACATCTGCAGCCGTTACAAGAAAACCATTACTCCTGAGCACATGGGTGACGGTACCATAGCCCGAACCTATATCTAAAATGGTAGATCCGGTTGCCAGGGCCGGTTGAATTCTTCCGAATTTCTGTCGGGCATCCCAACGCCAGGCTGCCAGCAAAGGAGCCTTGAACGGACCGATTTTATGGATAAAGCTTAGCCCCATGGCTGATGATTCTCTAAGAACTGACAATCATACCATGAAAAACGTTCCGTATAAAACGTGTAAGGTGACGACTCCATCTGAGCCCCCACCCTACTTCAACCAAAATATCGTTTGAATGACTACTGAATATCTTCCAGGAACCAAACGCTACCTACCTCATGACCATTGACATCTCCCCGGTCGTTGTCGTTTGCGAAGTAGTACAGTGGTCTGGATTCAAAGGTAGACTGAAGAGCAGCACCACTTCCGATGGTTCCAAAATCTGTCAGGTTCAATACCGATGGTAAAACGGGATTGGAAGCTCCAAAGATTGGCCAGTTGTCAAGGCAACCTCCGGTACAGTTGCTTTGATTATCCGTATCGTTAGCAAACCTATAAAGTGAATTACCTGCTCCATCTACGAGGTAGCGGGTTTCCTGTCCTGCCACGATCTGCTCAGCCAGCATCACATCATAGTCAGGTTTGGCCACAAACCAGCGTCCGCCTACATTCTCTCCATTAACTTGTCCGGCCTCACTATCACCTGAAAAGTAGTAGAGGGGCCATCCTTTATATGTGAGCTGTGTACCGCCTTCATTGCGTGTAATGGTGCCGAAGTTTCCTGCATCCAGGCCGTTAGCCAGACTGGGATTATCGACTGTAAAAACCGGCCAGCTATCTAAACACCCACCGGTGCAGGCGCTGTTACCATCAGCATCACGGGTAAAGAAATACAGAGTTCTGCCATTGGCATCGGTCAGGACATCACCAAGGCTCGTACTTCTTACCTGAACGTCAAGTTCCTGAGTGGGTGAGTTATTGTAATCATCATCATCACAGCTTACCAAAAGCACAGTGAAGAAAGCGGCCACAAAAGCCCATAGTTTTCCTGTTAACACATTTCTGTGAGTTTTCATTATTTCTGATTTTATAAGTTCGAATTGATTTTGCCGGCTCCTGTATCAGGCGGTCAAGCAGACTACTTGCGCAACTTTATAGCAATGTTTGACCCGAAGCTCAGGAACCTCACCCGGCCTTCACCTATTCCGGTGAGCGGGAGTTTCATAAAGGGCTCTATACCCAGAGCCAGGTTTTTTGTGATCGGAGTTTCATAGCCTACTGAGAGATTCAGGATACCCAGAAAATGATTATTCCTGTTGTCATATCTCCAGAAGGGTGCCCAGTTGGGACGTGGTTCCGTGTATTCATAATTATAATCTTCCCGCAGCATCAGGTAGGTCGACACTCCGGAGCTTGCGAAGAAGGTTTTTCCTTTTTTCGTGTGAAAGTACTTTCGAATATTAATCGGTATATCGATGACCGTACATTTGGCCACAGCACTGAGAAAATCGTCAGGCCTTGCCAAGATCCATTCCGGTGTTTCGTATTCACTCCCGAGAGCTGTATATCGCTTCACTGCATAAGTGGCCCCTGACTGAATACTCCAGGTATCTGCCAGGTAGTATTCTACCGCAAAGCCTATCATGGTACCCGGATCGGTAAAACCCTCCAGTCCTGTAGCACTCAGGTCGGCAGAGACTGCCGCACTGAACGCCCATCTGGACTTCTGAAAGTATTCCGTTTCCGGTGCCTCGTCTGCATACACGGAGGAGTCGAGTTCAAAGACCAATATCGGCTCGGGGAACATGAGTATCTCGGGCTCCCAGCGTACAGTGAGCATTTCTACTCCCATACCGGCCGGTTCTTCTTCACTACCACCAAGGGCTGATAAAGCCTGATCGGATTGATCATTCGTCTCTGCTTCGCTTTGTTCAACAGATGCCCTGAATGCATAAGCGGTGCTGCTATTTTCAGTAGTCCTGACAGCGGTGTCTTCAGTGGCACTGGTAGTCTCCGAAGAGGCTGTCTGTGCCTGTTTATCAACGGAAACCGCATTATCCTGACCTGATATATTCTGACTTTCATCCGCAACCGATGACGGGGCAGAACTATCAGGACTGGCATCAGGCTCTGAACCCGAAGACTTCTCTGCGGAAGTCGGGTTATCAACAGAAACCGGGTTTTCCTGAAGTACAGTCTTCTCAACAGGCTGCTCTTTGACGGCCTGTTCTTTGACCAGTGCATTTTCAGCTTTATTGGTATCCCGGGCCGCAATAGGCCACAGCAAGAATGTGAGTAAAATCGCAGTGCCGGCAATGGGGAAAAGGATTTTCCACCAGGCAAAGGGTACAGGTGCAGCCGCATCGAGTTTTGCCTCCATGGCCGACCAGGCAGCCGGGTTGAACTCAAACTGAGCTCCGCTTTCGGCCTCCCTTACAATATGCTCTATCCTATCCTCTGGTCCTCTCGCCTCATCCATATTGATATACCTCCTTGTCAAGCATTGATCTCAGAGCGACCTTTGCTCGCGTTAAATTCGCTTTTGAAGTACTTACTGTAATCCCCAGCTGCTCGGCTATCTCCTGGTGTTTATAACCATCGATAACATACAGGTTAAATACTGCACGATAGGCAGGGGACAGTTTCCCAACCGAAGCAAGAATTTCTTCATAGCTCAGGTTGTGGTCCGGTGCTTCCTCGGTTGACTGGTGTACCTGTGCTTCTGTGATATCGGCCAGGTGATTGTGCTTGGCATTTTTCTTAATGTGATCCAGGCAGGTATTTACCAGAATTCTTCTCAACCAGGGTTTGAAGGGCTTATCCAGATCGAATTTGCCAATGTTGGCGAAGACTTTCATGAAACCATCGTTGAGCACCTCTACCGCATCCGCTTCATTGCCAGTATAGCGGATACAAATGCTCATACCATAACTGTAAAAGTTGCGATACAAATCCCGTTGGCTTTGCCGGTCATTGTTTTTACAGCCGTTAATAATCAGTTCCAAAAGCTTCTCGATCTTTGTCAATTTGCAGCCCTTTTTCAACTACCGTACTTCCGTGCGAATTGAAAGGCTGCGTAAATCAGATTAAAATTACTGATAAAGATGGGTAATCTACCATGGCAAAAGGTCTACAGGGGGGTAGACAAGAGGTGAACATTACCGGATTTTAGTATATAAATGGGCTAGTTTATCATTTCTGAGACCGAAAGCCCAGCCAAATGCAATGTACCAGTAAATGCGGTTGGCTTTCCAGAAACCCCAGTTTTCAACCCTTCTGTCAGAGGAATAAACAAAACGATGTATCATTTTGACACGTCCGAGCCGGCTCATTTTCAGGCAAAGATCCGCCTCTTCCATGACCTTCATTTCTGTATCAAAACCGCCAACCCTACAATAGTCATCTTTGCGACAAAACATGACCTGATCACCAAAAAGGAGCTTCAATCTTCTGCTGAAAAAAGAAAGAGGTCTATAGAAAAGCGGACAGAGATAAGTCTTTATGTAGTTGAGAAAAGTAAACCACTGGCGAATCTGTTCTCCTTTCATGATGGCGATGAATCCTCCCAGACTTACTTCAGGCTTTTTTAAAGTCTCCCGGATACAATCCACCAGATCCAGCGGCACCAGGGTGTCTGCATGTAAAAAAACCAGGTAGTCTCCGGATGCTCTTTGTGCTCCGTAGTGCAATTGCATAGCTCTGCCTTGCCTGGCACCCTCGAATACCTTCACATTAAATGACTTTGCTATATCGACAGTCCAGTCCTCACTCCCCCCGTCAACCAAAATAACCTCATCTGGTTGAGGAGACAGTTTTTCCAGCCTGCTCAGCACTTCTGGCAGGGTGCGCTCTTCATTGAGCGTGGGAATAATAACGGATACGGATGGGCTATCCATTTTCAGGTATCAGGCTGACCGGTTTTAGCTGTCACTTCATCAATTCAACCAAAACCGGGACATTATGTTGAAAACTTTACAAGTTATCATTCAGCTTTTAGCTTTTGCCATTATTTCAAGCTACTCTGTTCAGTCCAAGACAAAACCAGCAACATCTTTCCTGCTTAGTATGTGATCCGCTCATCTCAAAGAGACTCTGGCTATCAGAAAGTTCCGTGGTGGTTGAAATGCCGGCCAGCCTTAATTCTTGATGAGTCTGTGACGCTCTACTCTGGTGCCCGAGGATATCTCGAGTATATAGATGCCTGAACGCGAGAATGCGAGCTTTTCTATCACCTGATCAGCACCTGAGGCCGCAGTTTGTTCTTCGTCATGCAACAGTTCTCCTTTCATATTCATGAGTCTGAAACGGAAACTATCGCTGGACCCGAAGCGCGGATCTGTCAGTACCATTTGCAGATTAAAGCCATTGCTCGGGTTAGGGAAAATTTTCCAGCTCTTCTCAGCTTCAAACTGCTCGGAATCAATCGCTACTGATATTACCGGGCTGTATTCAAAAGCTCCATTAAAATCCACCTGCTTAAGTCTGTAATACAGGAAGCCCTCATCTTTGCTCACATTATCGTCAATGAATGAGTATCTGATGATGTGATCAGAATTTCCGTTACCCGCCACAAAGCCTAAAGGTTCCCAATCTCCCAGACCGGTTGAAGAGCGCTGCACCTGGAAGAAATCGTTATTCTCTTCATCAGCCGTTTCCCAGTTAAGCTCAATGTTTCCTTCATCATTCATCTCTCCGTTGAAAGCAAGCAGCGTTACAGGCAGAGGAGACTGATCGTTGGTAACCCCGAAAAAATGCCGGTCATTGCTATCAATCGTGATGGTTCGGCTTTGGCAATAGGGGTTCGATCCACTCTTAGTCGATATATTGTTGCCTACATCCCAGAAAGGCGTCATAAGCCCTGTATCCCATACACTGATGCCCACATCATTACCCAGCCCTGTTGTTTCACCAGAGCCAGACCAGCAGAGCGTTACTGTTACGTCTACCGTTCCACCGCTGATCTTTCTTAGCTCCCATTGTGCGGCTACTACATTGGTAGTCACTCGGCTATCAGAACTGGGAGGTGTATTGTAAGGTCCCCTTTTGATTCGTGCCCTGAAACGGTGCCCGCTACAGGAGGGACAACTCAACCTGATAGAGAAGAAAGGGTTATACCCCATTGGGATTTCCAGTTCACTACTCTCCAGAAAAAAGTCTATTTCCGGCTCATCATCCGCGTCATTATCATTGGCATCGGTATTGAAGTAGGCCGTTTCAGAACCACCCGTGATCGTAGCCGGGCTACCGGATGCCCCCAAGGTTACAGTGGTGTTGTCCGGTATATTCACAAAGCCTTCTGTGAACGTGGCAGCTGTATTGATAGTAAAGTCTTCTTCAAAATCTACTGTACCTGAGGTGGTTCTGTTTACGGTTAAGGACCCCAGTGTATTGCCTCCAGAGCTAAAATCAATCGTACCCAGGGCTCCTGTACCACCCACTGAAATATTGGAAGTGGTAGAACCGGTAATCGTCCCGGTTCCTGTTACCGTACCATCAAGCGTCAGCGTATTGGCTCCAATGGACAAATCTCCTGCCGCCACATTCAAAGCCGCTGACACGGTAGTAGCTCCAGCCATGCTTTTGGTGCCGGAACCTCCTACCTGAAGTCCATCGTAATCTGTACGAGCTGTGACTGTTTGAGCACCCGTGGCATCATAGACAATGTTAGAACCACTGTTAAGCGTTACACTGGTAACCGTATTTTCGAAGGTAGTAGTCGCACCACCTGACAGACCGTTGGTATTGGATGTCTGGACTTCTCCGTTGATTACAATGGCTCCGGTTCCTCCAATACAGTTGGCATCCATGTCCAGGGTAGTACTCGCGGCCTGGGTGAATGTACCGTTCATATCTATGTTATTATTCACAGTAACCGTGCCGGCTGTATTGGAAATGGTGATGTTGTTAAAAGTAGTAGTGCCACCCGATGCCGTGATTCCCTGAGCACCCGTTCCGTTGAGTTCAAGCGTACCGGCACTATCAGAAAAAGTAGCCCCTGTATTACTGAAGCTGCCACCCAAGGAAACTGTTGAAGCGGTGGTCTGATTTATCGTTCCGGCCGACATGCTAAAATCATTGGTTATACCAAAGTTGGTGTTTTCCAGATTTTTGGTGCTGGTTCCTGAAAAGGTCAGATTATGAAAATTGGCTGGTGTATTCAGCATGTTGCCATCCGTACTTCCTGTATAATCATGCGTACCGGTATACCCTGAAATGTCTGAAGCGGGAAAATTAAAATTACCACTGCCTGTTGCCGTGATATCGACTTCTCCGGCCCCTGTAATGGTACCAAAGTCGTGACCTATGGTCGTACCCAGTGTCAATGTTCCTGCCAGGTCTATCGAAAATGAGCTTTTATTGTCTTCTGTAACGGTAACTGTATGGCCACTGGCAATCACCACCTTATGTCCGTCAGGTACAGCACTTGCCGCTACTCCATCATGGCCCGTGGTAGACCAGGTGGAGGTGCTCTCCCAGTTTCCTCCCGATCCGGAATTACGACTGAAATAAGTATCTACGGCAGAAAATTCCGCTGTTTCTCCGGCAGTGTACTCTCCTGCAATAGTGGTTGCATCAGAGAAGGTAATCGTATTTGAAGCCGCATCTACAGTTCGCACCGTATTGGTGGGGGCATCATCAAACTCAGTACCTCCTGTCGGTGACCAGTCTGCTGCCGATACAATGCCACCAAAATAGCTGGATTCAGTACCCTGAACATCGCCATCAACATAAGTGAATACAAGGGTAGCTGTCACTCCTGAAAGCCCGGTATTCTCCAGTGTCCAGTATCTTAAAAGTTCGAGATCACTGCTGCTGGTAGTCAGCGGGTGTCTTTCGTTAAACACCCTGGCGGTTATGCTACCTGTATTGGTATTGGTGGTCAGGTTGGTCCTCACAGGTGTATAGTCTGTTCCAATACCTATCGGAAAGGTAAAGTCTGTAGCACTGGCGGGAAAGTTCTTAACAATGCCAATATTACTGGCTGTACGAATCATTTTTGTGGATGAGAAAGAAGAGCCCGTGATAGTGGCGTCAGAGCCAAAGGTCAGACCGTTACTGAGCACGTCCAGCACTACCGTACCTGTAAAGTCGAGATCGGCATTGAGCGTAATAGCACTATTGACAGTCACCAGTCTGCTGGTACCCGTCAGTGTAAGGTTACCATAGGTTCCGGTACCTGTAATGTCATGGTCGGCATCAGAGAAGGAAATCCCTCCTGTTCCTACCGTACCACTGGTATGAGTCGCATTGTTGGTTAAGTTACCGGTCAGGTTGAGGGTTCGGCCACCATCTTCCATCGTACCTGATGTCAGGGTGAGGTCACCCAGGACTGCAGCATCATTTGAACCTGACAACGTCAGAGTCTCAGCTGACTTATTCACCACCAGGTTAAAGAAGTTGGTAGTGCCATTCAAAGCCATGGACTGTGCGGCTGAACTACTGAATGTGGTCGTATTAGAATTGGCAGTGAAGGTTCCTGTATTTGAAAAATTGCCTCCGATTGTCAGTGCCAGACCATTTGCATTAAAAGTAGAGTTAGCCTCAGAAATTGTCAGGTCATTGATGGACCTGCCCTGATCATTCAACGTAAGTGTGGCCGTATTAGAGCCGCCATTACCGGTTACCGTAATATTGTTCAGATCAATTGAGGAACTCAGCGTATAGGACTGATTGCCGCTGGAACCCGAAGTAAAAACAATAGTTCCTCCTGAAACTGAAGAAGAGCTCGGGTAGAGATAAAGGTCATTGAAAGTGGTACCTCCGCCTCTTACTATATTCAGCGTACCTGAGGTCATGGTGACACTCCCGTCATTCAGAACTTCCAGCTTGGCACGCGATGTTTCGGTATTACGTCCGTTGATCGTTATCGTTCCACCTGTTTGTGAAAAAGTCAGGCTACCGGAGCTAGTACTGACCGGTCTTCTGATCTGACCATTTACCGTAAGTGTTCCACCCTGTACATCAATGATGGGAGATCCGGTAGAAGCATATTCTATATCATTATTGTTGTCGTTGGTAGATGTACCAATGGTAATGGCGCCACTCACCACTTCAATTTCCCCGCTGAGTGTCACATCATTCGCGTCTGAAGCTGCGGTAGCCAGGTTGATCGTACCACCACTTACTGCCAGCTGTGTAGTGGCAGGAATATCAAAGGTAGTGGTAGAAGGTGTAATGGTCTGTGCACTGGTAAGACGGAAAGAACCGTTTGTGAGGGTAAGTCCGGTCAGGGTAAATGCGGTGGCGTTAACATTCAGCTCTGAGCTTTTGCTGGTTCCTTTGTTCACCGTGATACCCGCAAAATCAGTGGTGGCCCCTGTACCTGTCACACTGGTAGAAGTGGAGCCTGTAAAGGTCAGATCGATATTGTTTCCGGAAGAAGGTACCATATCGAAGGTACCATTATTCGTAATTGACCCGCCAACGCTGATCGTATGATCTATGACCCCGTTGGCATTGTTGACCTGTAGCTGAGTGCCGGAACCCACTGTAATATTGTTATTCACGATCAGTGAAGTAGCCGCAGCCGTACCAAACTCCAGTATTACCGTCTGGGCATTCTCAGAGGTAAGTATCAGATCGTTTCCAATGGTATAGGTCTGTCCTGTGGCCAGAAAAACGTTAGCGGTATTCCCTGCACTGGCACCATCTGATATGGTTAAATCGTTTAGCACTTCCAAAGAAGCAGAGGGAAGGGTGGTACCAAAGGCTCCCCCTGCACTGATTCCTCCGTTTATTATCAGATTATTGTAGGAAGTGGGCGTACTGGGCAGGTTCTGTATAAACAGGCCTTCATTGGTATAGGTAACTGTACCGCCTGATGACCCCAAGAAAGCGGTAGCATCTCCTGTCGGAAACTCAGGCGTTCCATCAGAGGAGGATATAATCAAATTGCCCGTTCCGGTAATCGTTCCAAAATCATGACCGCTACTGTTTTCCACATCAAGTGTTCCTTGTAGTTCAAGGCCTTCCACTGTCTTTGCAGCAGTAATTCCGTTTACAATGTGTCCGCTGGCTATAATGACGGTAGCGCCCTGCACATCCTCAGGAAGCTGAGTACCAGCCGCCCCTGTGTGATCTGTGGTAGACCAGGTGCTTTGCGTGTCCCAATCGGAGCCGGTCGTGGTAATATTGGTAGCATCATTTCGGGAATAAAAGACGGTAACCGCACCAAAGGGGTTGGTCGGATCTGCATCTCCTGCCGTGAAGTCACCATCAATAAAGCTCACTCCGGTAAGATTACCTGTACCCCCTATCGTATTGGTTCCCTCGTTAACATCTCCGGTATCTCCTGTAGTCCAGCTATTGGCAGAAGTGTCGTATCTACCGAAAATATAATCAGCTTCATCACCCTGGATATCGGAGGCATCATACTCATAGGTATGGGTAACACTACTTACTCCTGAGAAGCCTGAGGAGGTCACATTCCAGTAATAGGTGAGTGCCAGCCCTGTAGTCGTTACATTGGGATGCTCTGCCTCAACCGGGGTAATATTGATAGTGCCGGTAGCTGAAGCTGTCACCACATTGACGGTGGCAGGGGTGTATACCGAACCACCTGCTGCGCCAATCGGCCAGGTAAATGAGCCCGTAGAGCCATAAGTGCGTGTCACTCCGGAATCTGAAGCTGAGCCGGAAGTTTCTATATAAGCGGAAGAACCTGAACCCGTAATCGAAGCTGAAGAGCCCAATGTCAACAGATTAGCACCGATGGAAAAGAGTTTGCTTTGAGCGAAATTGAGCACACCATTCACGGTAATATCTGCTGTAATACTGATAGGTGCAGAGGCAGCATTGGTGTTATTGAGCGTCAGATTTTCGAAAATACCTGTACCATCTCCTCCGATAGTCTGAGTAGACCCACTCGCCACCAGCGATATGGCACCCGATCCGGAGTGAGTACCACTGTTTGTTACATTTCCTGTGACCTGATGTGTAAATCCTCCATCGGCAAAAGTACCGGCTGTGAGGTTAAAATCGGCCAGAATTGTCAGAGCAGCAGAAGGTGTTACCGTACCTGAGCTTTTGTTAATGGTCACGTTATTCAAACCCGTGGTGATAGTACCTGCTATGGTAAAGGCCTGATCACCCGTACCGTTAAATGTTGTTGTATTAGAACCCGGGGTGTAGATGGTCAGACTTGGTATTGAAAAATCACCTCCCACGGTAATATCATCTCCCTGTGGATCAAAGTCTGCCCGTTGATTCAAGGTAAGATCTCCATTCACAACTAATTCCGTCATGGTGATAGGCCCGTCATCCGTTGTAATGAACTGTGCCGAAGAGCCACCGGGATCTTCCTGAAGGGTAAGGTTGTTGAAAGAGCCGTTTACGGCAATGCCAAAGTCCGTAGAGCTGTTTACTTCAGCCACGATGGTTCCTCCGGTAGCAGAGAAATCTGTGTCCTTCGTGATTATGCTCAATCCTCCTGTCGTGGTAGGGGCACTTATGGTAAGAGTACCTCCTGTCATGATAAACGAGTTTCTGGAGTCAGTCAGGTTAGAAGCCTCCATATCGAACCTGGCAAAAGATGAACTACTGGCCCCACTGTTATCTATGTTCACCGAGCCGTTGGACTGATTATAAGCCAGGGCATTGGCTGTACCAATGGTAGCACTGGCAGTAGTCAGCTGACTGGCTGTAACCGTACCACCATCAATATCCAGAAGGGCATCGCTACCGGCATAACGAATACCATTTGAGTTACCTGTATCAAAACTACCACTGGTTATTTGCAGCGTTCCTACAATGGTGACTCCCTGGTTGTTTGTACCATTAGGTGTAGTGGTAGTAGATACGGTAGCCCCATTGATATGCAGTGCTCCGTTTTGGGGGATGAAAAAATCGGCAAGGCCCTCTGTGAGAGATTCAATCGAAATATTCGATCCAAGTTCCAGCGTTCCGTTTTTAATCCAGATAGCCTTTTGAATAGTCGGATTGGCATCATCGCCTGAGCTTGTGTTAGCCTCATTGTTTCTTCCAAAAACCCTGAAGTTGCTTGTGGAAGTAGAACTGACAACCAAAGTCGCACTCTGGTCATTGCCCTTGTCTACTATAAGCCTGTAGAAATCAGTATTTCCTGAGCAGCTCAGAGACTGACTTTCCGTACCGGAAAAAGTAACTTCTACCACCCCTACCGTAGGGTCAGCCGTATACTCAGCAGATGACTGAGCAGTAAAATCGACTGTTCCGTTATTAGTCAGGTTTCCTGTGATGGTAGCTGTATGCGGTGTACTGGCTCCGGTAGAAGTAGCATTGGTGGATATAGTGGATCCCGACTCTACAGAAATATCATCAAAAGAAAAGGTTCTGGCGGTCGCATCATTACCCAGTGTCAGGGTTGCGGAATTTTCAAGCGTAAGCGTGCCATTCACGGTCAGGTCAAGCCCGGCCGTGATGGTGGTATTATCAATAATGAGGTTATTATAGGTGGTGGCATCACTACTGGTCAGGGTGAAGGAACCCGCACTGGTAATATACTCGAAGGTACCGCCAGAAGTGGTAGCAAAATCGTTACTTGTCACGCTCGGATGAGCACTGGCAGACTGCACGAGCCCGGTACCCGACATGGTGGCATAGTTATGTGAATCCGTAGTACCCAAAGAGAGAATACCATTTGCATTGATGTTCATATGATCCACATCAAAATTGCCGGTAGTAACGGTCACAGTACGATTCACCAGTACGACTGCCTCGTCTGCTGCCCCGGGTACAGCGGAATTGACTAGTGTCTGACCTGAAGCATCAGTGGTCCAGGTATCGGCATCTTCTGCATTACCCGACTGATAACTGTAGAGACTTAAGGCCGCGGAGGTGGTAGTACTTACTGTAGCAGGACTGGTGGTGAGGTAATCCGGTGTGGGAGATCCCCCGGTATTGAATTCGTATGCCGCAAAATGGTAAGTAGTACTGGCTGAAAGGCCCTGGATTAAGGCAGTGGACGCTGAACCTGAAAAGACAACAAAATTGCCAGACCCTATTTGGGTACCTAAAGAAAAGTGATCTGCTGTGTAACTGGTGGCGTCTACGGGGTTGCTGTCTACTGCTGATCCGGCTTTAGCCAAAATGATAGTATTAGCTCCGTCTCCCCCGGTCCAGGACAAAGACAAAGTCCCTGAACCCAGGTTGGATACCGTAAGAGCCGATGGCTGTGTCGTGGGCTCCTGAGCCATAAGAGTTCCGGCCAGGAGAAACAATCCCACAAATATCACAAAGCTTACAGAAGTAAGCCTGATTCTGAAGTGCATACCTATCTAAAATTACCTTGGTCGAGAAAGGGTAATTCCTAGAATAGCAAGCTACACCGGTGTTTAGGAACTAAGTGAACGCGCAAACTACGAAATTTTACATAAAAAACCGCGATACTTATATTGAAGTTGATCAATATCCGCACCTCGAATCTTTTACATAAAGGAAAACATCACTCAGGGCTAATATAGTACGATCTGACTAAAGATAACCCTACCAGAATGTTATGGATATTGAAAGCTTTTTTAAAGAAGCCTCACAGCAGGGTTATCTCTGACTTTTTATTCGTACCTCAGTGATTTTATAGGGTTGGCAAAAGCAGCCTTAATGGACTGATAGCTTACCGTGGAAACTGCTATCAACAGTGAGATACCGGCCGCTAACAGAAACACACCGGCACCTATGTCTATACGTTCGGCAAATTCTTTCAGCCAGCTGTCCATCAGGAAATACGACAGAGGGGCAGCAATGACAAAAGAAAACAGTACAAGCTTGACAAAGTCTCTCGATAGCAAAATCACCACACCGGTTTCTGTGGCTCCCAATACCTTGCGAATACCAATCTCCTTTACCTTTTGCTGTGCTGTATAGGCAGCCAGGCCATAGAGACCAAGACAGGCTATTAATATGGCAATCATGGCAAAGAATGTAAATACACTGCTAAAGCTCTCTTCGCTCTGGTACTGTTGATCAAAGTCTTCGTTGAGAAAGGAGTATTCAAAAATGCGATCGGGCATAATTTCACGATAGGCTGATTCAACACGCTTAATGACCTGATCGAAATTAGCGGTTTCCACCCTGGCTGAGAGATATCCGGGAGTTCCCTGCTGCATAGGCATAATAAAGGGCTCAATCGCATTTTGAACCGACATGAAGTAGAAGTCTTTCAATACGCCTATCACTCTTCCCTGTCGCTGCTGCCAGGCCAGTTGTTTTCCGATGGCCTCTTCCGGACTGGCAAAACCCAATCGGTTGACACCCGCTTCATTCAATATAAATCCTTCATTTTCGTCTGTTCCGAATGAGCGGTCAAAACCACGGCCGGCCACCAGTTCCAGGTCATAGACCTGGATAAAATCGTAGTCTACCGTAATAAATCGCATATCGCTCCAGTCTGCATTCTGGTCCCAGCCGAGACGCACCACATTATTACCCATTTCTTTACCAGGCACCCGGGAAGAAAGTGTTACCCCGTTAATCTCCGGAAATTGCTCCAGGCGGTCTTTCAACACCTGAAAGTTCTCAGCCGTGCCGCTGCCAAATCGACTGGGGATAAAAATCATTCGCTCTTTTTCAAAGCCCAGCTCAAGATTGCGCATATGACTCAGCTGATTGAAAACTACCAGTGTAGAAATGATCAGGCTGATCGAAATAAGGAATTGCAATACAACCAGTCCTTTTCTCAAAACAGCCCCTTTGGCAGATGTCTTAAAGCTGCCTTTCAGGGTTTGAGTAGGCTTAAAGGCTGAGAGCACAAAGGCCGGGTAGCTCCCTGAAAGGACACCCACAAAAAGGGTGATGACGATGAGTGCAACGCCCAAGAGACTGTTTTCAAAGGGATTGAAAGTCATGACCTTTCCGGTGAATCCGTTCAATGCCGGCAAGGTGAGTAATACCAGCCCTACCGAGAGTACCAGCGCAACAAAAGCCATAAAGACTGATTCACTCAGAAACTGACCGATCAGGTGTTTGCGATAAGCTCCAACCACTTTTCTCACACCTACTTCTTTTGCCCGGTTCACTGATCGGGCGGTGGCCAGGTTCATAAAGTTAATGCAGGCGATCAACAGAATAAAGACCCCGACAAAGGAGAAGATATAGACATAGGACTCATTGCCATTGGCCTCATATTCTGCCCTCAGAGACGACTTGAGGTGAATATCCTTAAAAGGCACCAGCATATACTCCTGACGATAGCCCGATCCGGTTTCCTGATCGAGAATGTAATTGGCCGAAATGCGTTTAAGTTTCGCTTCCAGGGCTTTGACATCGGTGCCGGGCACGGTTTCCAGATAGGTGTGGGAATTGAAGCCCCACCAGCTTCTGGCTATGCGGTTGGTAGCCCTCAGTGTCTCGTAAGAACCCAGGAGGTCAAACTTCAGGTGTGAATTGGCAGGAATGTCTTCTAACACTCCCGTTACTTTCAACTCATAATTGTTATCAGGAAAGCGCAGTACCTCACCCACTACATCCGTTTTACCAAAATACCTGGTAGCGGCCTGCTTTGATATCACCACCGTATAAGGGTCTAACAAAGCGGTCTCAGGATTGCCATCTACCAGCGGAAAATCAAAGAGCTGAAACACATTGGAGTCCGCCCAGGTAATGTCCTGATAAAATCGTTGGGTGCCACCCGGCTTTTCTATCACCTGACTGGTCCATTTCTGAAAACGTACGGAAGACAGAATTTCCGGATAGTCTTTGACCATATACTGTGCTACTATACCCGAGATCTGGGCCCATTTCTCAGATCCGCCATCATTTGGTAAAAAGTACTCGCAACTGGCCCGCACGATCTGACCGGCCCTGGTATGATGCTGATCATAAGTCAGTTCATCTTGTACGTAAAGAAAAATGAGCAGAGAGCAGGTAATACCTACAGTGAGACCAAAAATATTGAGAAAGGCATAAACCTTGTTTTTCAAGAGTGATCTGACGGCAATTTTAAAGTAGCTTTTAATCATAAGTGTTTGAGTTTTGACTTGAACCGTAGTTCAAAGACCTCAAATTCAGCAATTCGTTACAATCATTGGATGAAAAATCTCAGAAATACCCTATTTTATGCAGCGAACAATGCGATTGTAATCTCAAAATCAGATATTTGTCGCTAGAAGTGTTGTCTCCTTAAACCGACATTAAGTCAAGTCTATGACTCCCGCAAGTGCCTGGGTTTGATTTATTTCGGAACTCGAACTAAATTTGTTCCGTTGCTATAGGTGATACACAGAAGGAGAAAGCTATGACAGTAAGCCACAAACAAGTAGGACAGTTTACCGAAGCCATGGAGGCCTTACTCATGAAAATGGAGGAGGTAGACAATACCTGTATGGAAGTTTCCCGCGACCTGGCGAAGCGCGAATTTGCGCTGATCGTCCTGCTGGGAAAACACAAATCCCTGATCATGAAAGAAGTCTCAGACTTTATGAGAGTACCTATGAGTACCGCTACAGGCATTGTGGATAAGCTGGTTTCCAAGGGTTACCTCATGCGCTTCTACTCAGAAGAAGATCGAAGAATTGTCAGAATCGGTCTTAGCAAATACGGTCAGGAGCTTTACGACCTGCTCGAAAAAATGATGCACTACTTCGGTAGCCATATCCTGGAAGGCTTTACCCAGGACGAACGCGATCAATTCATCTTTTTACTCGAAAAAGCCACCCGCAACCTGGACTTCAAACTGAAGACAGGAGAGCTTGTTTGATATTTTTTTGAAAAAATATTTCGGTTTTCGAAATATTCTGGAACTAAAATATACTGAAATCGTATTTTACGTTTGTCGAATAAATTGAAACTCGAACAAACTCTCAATAAGACTTATGAAACAAAGTATTAACAACCTCAAGAAAGGTGGTCAGCAGTTTGGAGAACGCTGGGGCCGCTTTGTGGTTAAGTTCAGATGGCCGGTACTCATCGGCACCCTGGCCCTTGCTATGGCCTTCGGTGCAGGAGGTCAGATGGGCTTTAACAGTGATTATCATGTCTTCTTCAGTGAGGATAACCCTCAGCTCCTGGCCTATGACGGGCTCCAGAACAAATACACAAAAGACGATAATGTATTTATCGTAATCGCACCTAAAGACGGTGAGGTGTTTACCAGGCAGACACTCACGGCCATAGAAGAACTGACTGCTGAGGCCTGGCAGACGCCCTATTCAAGCCGCGTAGATGCCATTACCAATTTTCAGTATACCCGGGCGGTGGAAGATGACCTGTATGTAGATGATCTCATCGAAAATGCAGCAGCCAAAAGTCCGGCAGAGCTGAAAGAACTGAAGGATATTGCTACATCAGACCCCCGACTGGTACACAGGCTGATCAACGAAGAAGGAACAGCCACTGCTATCAACGTTACGGTGAGATTGCCTGAGCAGGACAATGGCGAAAGTGCGGAAGTGGCGGCTTTTACCAGACAAATGGTAGAGGACCTGAAGGTTAAATACCCGAATCTCGAAACGTACATGTCTGGCTTTGTGATGCTCAACAGCGCCTTCTTTGAAGCGGCCAATGGCGATTTTCAGACACTGACTCCCCTGATGTTCCTCATTGTTATCATCACCATCTTGCTGACTACCCGAACATTTTCCGGTACCATTTCCACCCTCATCGTGATTGTGCTGTCTATTATGACCGCCATGGGTTTTGGGGCCTATATGGGTATTGGCCTGACACCGCCTTCCGGAGCATTTATCAATATTATACTCACGCTGGCAGTAGCCGACAGTATTCATGTACTGATCACCATTATCCAGCAAATGAGAAATGGCGTAGACAAGCGCGATGCCATCGTTGAGTCACTCAGGGTAAACTTCATGCCGGTATTTATCACCAGTCTTACTACGGTGATCGGTTTTCTGTCTATGAATTTCTCTGATTCACCTCCATTTCATGACCTGGGCAACCTGACAGCCGTAGGTATGGTGGCAGCCTTTCTGTACTCAACACTTTCCTTACCGGCATTGCTGGCCATACTCCCGGTAAAAGTAAAAGCGCGGGCTCCCAAAAAAGACAAAGGCACCTTCCTGGAAAGGCTGGCAGAGTTTGTTATTTCCAACAAGCGCCCTGTTATAGCAGCCTCTTCCATCTTTATACTGGCCTCTTCCTTCCTTGTATTTAAAAATGAGCTCAACGATGAGTTTATCAAATACTTCAGCAAGGATGTCACCTTCAGAAGCGACACGGACTATATCTCTGACAACCTCACCGGTATTTATACCATAGAGTTTTCAGTAGGTGCCTCGGAAGAGGGGGGTATCAATAACCCTGAATACCTGAACACCCTCAAAGACTTCGAAGACTGGCTTTATACCAATGACGAGGTAGTACATGTGAATGCTTTTACGGAGGTGATGGAACAGGTTAACAAATCTATGCACGGGGATGACCTCGCCTACTACCGCATGCCAGACAACCGGGAAGAAGCAGCACAGTACCTGCTCCTTTACGAAATGTCTTTGCCCTTTGGGCTCGACCTGAACAATCAGGTAAATGTGGACAAGTCTGAAACGCGTGTGATTGTGACGCTGAAGAACATCCCGACCAAAAGCATGCTGGAGCTAAGTGATAAAGCCTCTGCCTGGCTGGACGCCAACGCACCGGCCCATATGAAGGCAGAAGGAGTGAGCAGTACTATGATGTTTGCCCACCTTTCTGAAAGGCAAATCCTGAGTATGATCAGCGGTACAACTGTGGCCTTGGTCCTGATCTCTATTGTACTGGCTTTTGCCATCAGAAGTGCCAAGTTTGGCTTTCTCAGCCTGATTCCCAATATCATGCCCGTTGTTGTTGGCCTGGGTATCTGGGGGCTGCTCTATGGCTATATCAATACCGGTATTTCCATTGTATTCGGAATGACTCTGGGCATCATTGTAGATGACACGGTTCACTTCCTTTCAAAGTACCTGAGAGCCAGAAGAGAGCTGGGCAAATCACCGGAAGACTCTGTTCGCTATGCCTTCTCTACTGTAGGGCAGGCATTACTGGTAACCACCTTTGTACTGGTAGCCGGCTTTATGGTATTGGCACAATCCAACTTCGGTCTGAATTCAGATATGGCCCGAATCACGGTGATCATTATCCTGTTTGCACTGATCCTGGATTTCCTGATGCTGCCTGCATTGCTCATGCTCTCCCCGGTAAAAAGACCGCAGGATGGCAGCAAGCCGGCCAGCACCAATAAGACCACCATGCAGCCTGTACCTGCCACTTAATAGCATATTAACTCAGAGCCTTGCTCTGCAAGAGCTCAGGGGAAATTATATAAAACGAACCCGCTCAATGTCTGCAAAAGGCATTGGGCACAAATAAGAAACCATGAAAAAACTAGTATATACATTCGCAACACTGTTGACAGCCCTATCGCTGTCAGCACAGTCTCCCGAGGCGAGGGGACTCGAAATCGCAAAAGCGGCAGACGCTTACGACCAGGGTTTTGGTAGTTCTAAAACTACGCTCACTATGATTCTAACCAACAAACAGGGCCAGGAGAGCACCCGCTATATGAGCAACCAGACACTGGAGCTGACCGAAGACGGTGACAAGTCACTTATCGTGTTTGACAGCCCGAGGGATGTAAAAGGAACGGCTACTCTGACCTTTACCCACAAAGAAGGCTCTGACGACCAGTGGCTTTACCTGCCTGCTCTGAAACGCGTCAAAAGAATCTCTTCTGATAACAAGTCAGGCCCATTTATGGGCAGTGAATTTGCCTATGAAGACCTGTCTTCTCAGGAGGTAGAAAAGTACAGCTACAAGTTTCTGAAAGAAGAAAACATCAACGGTGTAGATACCTATGTAGTGGAACGTGACCCGGTAGACCCAAAGTCAGGCTATGCCCGCCAGGTAGTATGGTATAACAAGGAGAACTATCGCCTTGAGAAAATGGACTTCTACGATCGTAAGAACGCTCTGTTGAAGACACTGACCTATGGAAACTATGAGGTATACAAAGAAAAGCACTGGAGAGCCGGAGAAATGAATATGGTGAATCACCAGACCGGCAAAAAGACAAAGCTGTTGTTTGAAGACTATGTCTTTGACCTTGGCTTTACTGATAATGATTTCTCTCAGAACAGCCTGAGAAGAGCGAGTCGTTGAGTAGAGTGTGCATAGACTGTTCGTGATGATGAAATCAGGATCCAACACAAACTGGTGGAGAAGACGATTCTCCACCGGCTTACTCCTTTTCTTACTGAGCCCGGCTCTGCTTCAGGCGCAGGATAAAAAAGAAAAAGAAGGGGTTTACCAGGAGTTTTCCGGCTACGTGGGTTTCGACTATCGCTACTTCTTCAGTGACGGACTTTATCCCGATCAGAAAAACAGCTTCCCTTCACTGGTTCTGCAGCCTGAATACCTCTATGAATGGAACAATGGTAACGACCGCCTGAAGTTTATAGGCTTCGGCCGACTGGACCGGGATAGTCGAAGAACTCACTTTGATATCCGGGAGCTGTATTATCAAAAAGTATCCGGTAACTGGGAAGTAAGCCTGGGACTCAAGAAGATTTTCTGGGGAGTAACTGAGTCGGCACACCTGGTAGACATTATTAATCAGACCGACTTTGTAGAAAGCTTTGATGGTGAGGAAAAGCTTGGCCAGCCTATGGCTCAGTTCTCCTACACCTCCGGCATTGGTACTTTCGACCTGTTTTATCTGCCCTATTTCAGAAAGCGAGTATTTCCGGGCAGCAGAGGTCGATTGAGAACACCCTTTATCATTGGTAGCAGTGATGTGGCTTTTGAATCGGTTGCGGAAGAAACCCGACCCAGCTTTGCTGCGCGTTGGTCCACATTCACTGGTCCCTTTGATATCGGGGTTTCTCACTTTCATGGCACAGGCCGTGAACCCTTCTTCAGAACCACACCCAATGGTGAATTCGAACTGTTCTATGGTGTTATTGATCAGACGGGACTGGACATACAGGCAACGACAGGCTCTATTCTCTGGAAACTGGAGACCATAGTGCGGAAAAGTGACTTCCAGGATATGTGGGCACTGGCAGCAGGCATTGAGTACACCTTTTATAACATCAACGACAAAGGACTGGACATTGGTATCGTAGCGGAATACCTGCATGATGACCGTGGTGTGCTGTCATTCAGCAGCCTGGACAATGATATATTCAGTGGGGCGCGTTTTGCCTTTAATGATACTCAGAGTACGGAATTTCTGATCGGGGGCATCTTCGACCTGGAAAAAAGTACAACGCTGTGGAGTGTGGAGGGCAGCCGCAGGTTTGGTAATTCCTGGAAGGGAGAAATTGAGATGCGCCTGTTTAATAATGTAGACCCGACAGAGTTTCTGAACGTGGTGAGAGAAGACAGCTTCCTCCAGTTCAGTATCAATAAGTACTTCTAATAATTTCGGCTTTCTTTTTTATGGTTGATTAGAATGTCGATTAATGAGGGCACCCTGCCGGGTGCCCTTCTTTCTTTATCGCTGATCAGGCCAGGCTCAGGGGCATATCCCTCAAACGCTTTCCTGTCAGCCTGAAAACAGCATTGGCAATGGCAGCTCCGATGGGTCCGAGCGGGGGCTCTCCAACTGCACCGGGAGCATCGGCATTTTGTAGCAATACCACATCAATCTCCTTAGGTGCATGTTTCATTCTGGCCATCTTATAGGGGCCATATATGGTAGGCCTGAGCTGATTATCCACCACATCCATTTTTTCGAACATAGATGCACTCATACCCATAATGATAGAGCCTTCACATTGTGCCCTCACCTGGTCGGGGTTCACAACCAGTCCCGGGTCCATGGCACAGGTAACTTTGTGCACCTTGATCTCGCCCTCTTCTATCGATACCTCTGCCACCTGAGCACAAGGGGTATTAGCATCAGTAGAGCAGGCAAAGCCCATGGCCCGGCCACTGGAGACACCATCCTGATATCCGGCCTTTTCAGCGGCTGCTTTGATCACCTCCTTAAGCCTGTAGCCTCTGTCGCTATCGTCTATCTGAGCCAGACGGAACTCTACAGGGTTTTTACCCGCCTTAATCG
>DIYF01000130.1:0-12598 GCA_002427745.1 Roseivirga sp. UBA6061
AAAGTAGAAAATAGAGAAAACCAGTACCACAAAAATTGAGATCCGAATGGCTCGGGCGGGATTGGTGCCGTAATCAGTATAAAATCTCAGCAAGGCATTTAATCTCCACTGGATCCAGTTTTCCAGACCTCCATAGGTTTTGTATTTATACTGCAATTGCCTGAGCTGCACGTCTTTCATTTCCACATAGGTCTGATTGGCATCCTGAATCTGTCCATTGTCTTTGAATACCTTATACAATCTGTAGTAGCTGGAAATGAAGCCCTGAAACATGTCTTCGTTTTCAAAGTCTTCCTCAGCAAGCCCCTGGTAAGTTTCAAAAGCCACATCAGCTGTCTGTCGTATCAGGGGTTCCCACAGGTGTTCGGGTATTTCATTTCCTTCCAGGGGGCTGGTGAGCATGGTAGCAAGCACTGAAGCCGAGGCCAGTTTAAAGCCTCCCAGGTCACGCCAGTGCATATTGTTGTTTTTGCCCTGAAGTATCAGCTCTGTGAAAATAATGTTGCCGGTTACCTCATTGTCTAAAAACATAAGCTGTCGCGACACAGTAACTTCAGGGTAAAATTGTGATTCGATCAGATTTTGGTCGATGGCCATGTATTCAAATTCACCCTCTACGAAAATAAATTGTTCATCGTCAGTAGCATGAAACTTGTTGCTGATCAGATAAAACTGATGGAGATTACCATAGAGATTAAAGCGCGCCTGGGTTCTGAACACTACGGAATCTGATGAGTCTCCTTCCATCAACACCGGGATTGCAGAATCAATAGGCTCAAAAGTAGTACCCTCCATATAGAAGTCATTGAAGGTGCCTTTGAACTCCATATCAAAGTTGGCGCCCTCTTCAAACTTTGAATCATAGACCCAGAAAAGGCTGCTTATCCGGATATCGTATAGCCTGTAGTGCCCGTGAAACTCGGTGTCATAAATTTCACATTTGACATGGTCGTTTTGCCATTCCCGGTATTCACCAAAGTGTGAGTTCCTGATCAGAAAGGAGGCATTCACTTTGAGCAACCGGAGTTTTACGGTATCCACCCGCATATGATGAAATGTGAGTTCGTCAAAGCTCCCCTCCGTTATACTGAATTTGTCCAGCTGCAGATGCTGAAAGGCAATGCCTGAACTCTGAGCGTTATGAATTTCAATTTCTTTGACCCGACTGATAATGCCCAGGGTATCAGCAGGGATTTCTGTTTTAAGAACAGACGCAAGGCTTGCCAGAAAATCAGAAGCCTCCGGATCAGCAGCATTTGCTGTAATGTCATCAACTATTTGTACCTGATCGTAGCGGAGCTTTTCATTGTCAGAGGAGATCACCTCTCTGTATATTTCTGACAGTTTTATGGTTTGCGGAGTCTGGAAAGCTAAGACACAGGGAAGTGCGCATAAAAGAAAAACCAGGGAAAGGAGTAGCCTCCTCCATCCGGAGTAGAAGTGGTGGTGCATGTCGTGAATTCGGTCGTCCTGCTCAGAAGGTGCGAATAAATTTCAGTGCTTCCAAATCTCTGAAATAAAGCTTCTTATGCTTATAGGAGTTCTAAGATGGAGCTAAAATCCTGCTTATCTATCTTCATCTCATTTTCGGTAGCTTCGTAGTAGTTGTTCTCAAACTCAATCAGCCGGATGCTGGTATTGCGGCTGTGCAGTCCGCTGGCAAGTCCGTGAAAAATATAAGTCGCAATCTGATTGTGGGTAACGTGGAAAGTATTGAAGTAGCCCCCGCTAAACAGGCAAATTCTGATGGTATTGATGGCTTTCAGCTCCAGTGCATTGGGTTTATTAGCTCCCGCATAATTCTGATTGTAGTTCATGACCGCCCGTATGATGTTCTCAGCGGTGGCTTCAATCGCATTCAGAAAATCATTGGGAGTAGAGTACAGGTCACCCATAGGAGGCACCACATAGATCATGGCATAATTAGCATCTACTTCGTAAGGCCGCAGATGATCCTTGAATACATCGATAAAGACAATGCCATCATAATCGACACAGGCAGAGTTGGCTGCCGGTTTTTGAATCAGGGAGAACTGTACAGGAGAATCAGGTTCCGGTGCATCCAGCACTGCACTCTCATTTTCACCCACAATGCGGTGCAGGTACTTATGAATTTTCTGGTAGGGGTGTCGGCCTACAAAACCCTGCTGAGCACTGAGAATGCCATAAAATGCCCCGATCATACCTTCCTGACCTACCTCGAAGAGCGAACCGGAATATGAAGTGCCCGCATTGACCGACCCCATCACCGTATTGGTATCTTCAGGTGCTGTTTCGTAGAAAATTTCACAGACACGTGCATGCTCAGGATTGAGCAACTCAGCAGATACCTGAGTGCCGGGGAACTTGTTTAAGGTCATATACAAACTTTAGTTTTGGGGCGTAAAACGCACTTTCCAAAATACGAAAATTTATTGGATAAAGAGGCTTACAAGAGCAAGAGCACAGCGCTTGTGTATTCTCATTATGATCGCATGTTGCTTTTTGATAAGTTTAAATATGAAGAGATTTTTTCCACTGCTTTGCCTGCTTACTTTTTTTGCCTGCTCACCTGAAAAAACTTACCAGGTAGGTCAGATCAATACTTCTTTTGGCGAGATGCTCATCTGGCTTTATGATGAAACGCCTAAACATAAAAAGGCCTTTATTGAGCTCGCAGAGGAGGGCTATTACGATGATTATACCTTCAACAGGGTGATCGACAAATTTGTAGCTCAGGGTGGCTGCCCCGATACGCCCGAGGGCTTTGCCTATTCAGTACACCTGCTGGAACCTGAATTCAGAGATACAATTGGGCATGTATATGGAGCCTTTGGTGCGGGTAGGGATGGTAACCCCGGTAAGCTATCAGCCGCCTGTCAGTTTTACATCGTACAGAACGAAAACGGCCTCGCCCGTCTGGACGGAGACTATATGATCTACGGCCATGTGTTCAAAGGCATGGATCTGGTAGATCAGATTGTAAAAGTAGAAACAGACTCAATCAACCAGCCATTAACCCCCATCAATCTGGATGTGAATGTGATTGAAATGACGGCTGCCGAGATTGAAGCCTATGACTTTAAAATACCTGCTGGCAGCAAATAGCCTGGCCCTGTAGTGAGGTACTGCCAAACTGCGAGATATTTCGCATCAGAGAACGATATTTATCGCTAAATCGATATATATCACTCGATCACACCAATGCTCGCCAGAGCCTCCAGGTACTCTTTCACATACATAGTGGGGATAGGACCGAACTCGGCTGATACGGCATTGCGAATGTCCGTTACGCTTCGCATGCCGTCAACCAGGTTGAGAATTTCATAGGCATAAGCTCCGCCTCCTCCCCAGATGCCGGAGTAGCCAAATACCTTGATTTTAGCCGCTTTTTCTGC
Source organism: Roseivirga sp. UBA6061 (assembly GCA_002427745.1). Taxonomy (GTDB): domain Bacteria; phylum Bacteroidota; class Bacteroidia; order Cytophagales; family Cyclobacteriaceae; genus Roseivirga. The sequence goes on from DIYF01000130.1 coordinate 3,378, forward strand.
TCCGTATTTATCGTTGAAATAGTTGTAGCCAAATACGGACATAGGGCCTTTCGGGCTTTCGGCACGACTATATACCCGGGCACTGGTGCCATTACCCGCTTTGCCCTGGCCCCAGATCTTCACCATGTCCTTCAAAAATGTTAAGGCCTCCCTCTGTAGTGTTTTTGAGCTAAGCCCATAGCGATCCATATCCGTGATCACACCCATTTCGTACTGCCAGTGATGGTACTTGAGGTTTTCACGGTCCTCTTCACTTTCCAGCATAGCCAGTTTTTCCAGCATAACACCGGTGCGCTTCAGCGAAGCAGCTTTCAGCATCTCAAATACCATGTCGGTATGGTCACTGGTCAGATTAGCAATTGTATAGGCACTGCCCGCCCCGATAAAAGCCGCTCTTTTCAGCTTGGTGGGGTCGATATTGCCCGGTACATCATAGTTGGTATGGATATAACGATCCGGCCAGTCATGCAGGTAAATAGAAGGAATTTTAAAGGAGCCCTCTGAGAACACCTGAAAGTCACTACCCATGTGGAACTGACCCAAAGTGGCATTGAGCTCTTCTTTGCCGCCTTCTTCGCTTACAATCGGGTATTTTGGGCGGGCTCCCGTGGCATATTGATAAGAGACCTCATTGACATAAGAGCCAAAGGCTTCACCAATGCTGTTAATGACATTGGGCAGGCTCTTAGGGCTGCGGGATACATGGAAAATAGCCTTGGTATTAGGGTTACCACCCACCATGTCCATATGGATATTGGCGATCGTGGTTTTCTGCATCTCAGGTCGGTAGTTGAGCAGGGCTGTGGTGCCCTCAATTTCCGGAGACCAGACAAAACGAATGGTACGCTTAGGACGCTCTATTTGTCCTTCACGAATCATTTTCACCATAGCCCGTGCCACTTCCATAATGGCCACGCAGCCACTGGCATTGTCATTTGCCCCCGGCCTTGGGTGATCCAGATGGCAGGTAAACACAATTTCTTCACGACTTAGCTCAGGGTCTGAGCCCTTGATCACAGCCGTCAGTATATCATAATAGCCTGCTTCTTTCCGGGCCTCCACTTTCGCATCAAGCAGGATTTTTTCTCCGCGGGCCAGTCGTTCCTGAAAGGTGCGGGCCTGTTTCAGCGAGACCATAAAGGCGAAGGTCTTGATATCCGAGAAGGTAGAAAGGTGCCCCCAGCGGATCAGGTTCTCGTCTTCTTTCCACCAGGCTGTTACCTGGTTGGGAGCATAGCTGATGATGCCTGCGGCCCCGTATTTCTTTACAGCCAGAGCCGCCACTGCTCCCGGTTGAGAGCTGGTAAGTACCAGCTTGCCCTTTACATCTATTCCCGCATAGTCAGCATCGCTGGTACCGCGACCAATGTCTGCCAGAAGTGCCCGGGCCGTGCCACTTTCACTGTCCTGGGCCAGCGTCATGGGAATAGCCTCCCAGTTAGCAATACGGTCCTTGCGGTAAAACCTGCCGTTCGTTTCTTCCAGCTCCCAAAGTTCAGCGAAGTCTACATTCCAGGCAGGGCGTGATCGTTGTGTGCCGTAAAAGGCCTTACCATCCGCAGGTATGCGGATCATCTCAATGCCTTCCAGACCGTAAGCTTTGATCTGCTCCATGATAAAGTCTGTGGCCTCCTTATAATCTTCCGATCCCCGCATTCTGTGCAGCCGTGACAGAAATTCCAGGTTTCTCTGGGCAGATTCTCCGGACAGCTCGGTATCAAATGCCTGGATGAGCCTGTCATCCATCAGGGAGATTTTTTGGGCCGAAAGAGAAAAAGTAAAAAGGAGGGAGGTGAAAAAGAGGCCAAAGGCTTTCATAGTCTGGTTTTGAAGGTCAGTCTCTGAAATTAAGGAATTCTCCCCGAAGTGCTTGTGTAGGTTGGAATACAGAGATTATAACTAAGAGGTTGCTTCAGTCACAGCCAGACTGTTGTCTGTCGGTTCCTTCGCAATGACGAACAGGATCGTCATTACTGTAAGTGTTGGATAATTCACAAACAGAACCGTCATTACGAGCGTAGCGTGGTAATCTCTATGAGGAGTTCGGGTATTAGAAGTGCCGGGGTTGTGACAAAGAGATTGCTTCAGTCACAGTCAGACTGTTGTCTGCCAGTTTCTTCGCAATGACGAATAGGATCGTTATTACTGTAAGTGTTAGATAATTCACGAACAGAATCGTCATTACGAGCATAGCGCAGCCTGCCTGCCTGCCTGCCGTAAAAGGCAGGTAATCTCTATGAGTAGTTCGAGTATTTGAAGTGCTGAGGTTGTGACTAAGAGATTGCTTCAGTCACAGCCAGACTGTAGTCTGTCAGTTCCTTCGCAATGACGAATAGGATCGTCATTACTGTAAGTGTTAGATAATTCACGAACAGAATCGTCATTACGAGCGTAGCGCGGCCTGCCTGCGGCAAAGGCAGGTAATCTCTATGAGGAGTTCGGGTATTTGAAGTGCTGAGGTTGTGACTAAGAGATTGCTTCAGTCACAGCCAGACTGTTGTCTGTCAGTTCCTTCGCAATGACGAATAGGATCGTTATTATGAGTTGAGTGAGGCCTGGGGCAAAGCCAGGTAGCCTGGTACCTCTGGCATAAAGGCTACCAAAAAAGGGGGATGCTATGAAATAGAATTACATAATTTCTATCTTAATCTTTATGTGGAATGGTGCATGGGTATATATTGTGACCAACAAGAAAGAAGGTACACTTTACACAGGCGTAACCTCGGAGCTACCCAACAGAATTATGCAGCATAAGGAAAAACTCTATCCTAATAGTTTTTCTGCACGCTACAATTGTGACAAGTTAGTCTACTACAACGCCTATGATTCGATTGAGGAGGCTATTGCCCGAGAAAAACAGATTAAGGCCGGTTCCAGACAAAAGAAGATTGATTTGATTGAATCGATGAATCCTGACTGGCAGGATTTGTATGATAGTATCAAAGATTGGTCGGTTTCTTAGCCCTTTATTTTAGATCGTCATTACGAGCGCAGCGCGGCCTGCCTGCGGCAAAGGCAGGTAATCTCTATGAGGAGTTCGAGTATTTGAAGAGCAGAGGTTGTGACTAAGAGATTGCTTCAGTCACAGTCAGACTGTCGTCTGTCAGTTCCTTCGCAATGACGAATAGGATCGTCATTACTGTAAGTGTTGGATAATTCACGAACAGAACCGTCATTACGAGCGTAGCGTGGTAATCTCTATGAGGAGTTCGGGTATTAGAAGTGCCGGGGTTGTGACAAAGAGATTGCTTCAGTCACTGCCAGACTGTTGTCTGTCAGTTCTTTCGCAATGACGAAAAGGATCGTCATTACTGTAAGTGTTGGATAATTCACGAACAGAATCGTCATTACGAGCGTAGCGCGGCCTGCCTGCGGCAAAGGCAGGTAATCTCTATGAGGAGTTCGAGTATTTGAAGTGCTGAGGTTGTGACTAAGAGATTGCTTCAGTCACAGCCAGACTGTTGTCTGCCAATTCCTTCGCAATGACGAGCGGGACGGATTACAGCTGAAGTAATCAACAAAGGCAGGCAGCTCTGGAGTACTGCCTGCACAAAGGGTGAAATCACCTCTTAAGCTTCTCAATTTATCCCATCAACCACTCTGATAGGTCTGAGCTCGATCTTCCAGGGGCCATCGAGGAAGCGCGGGTCAGCTTTGATAATATCAGCAACTTCTTCGAGGCTTTCTCCCACCAGGTGATAATACCCCCCGATGATCTCTTTGGTTTCGTTGAAAGGAGCATCCGTAATGCTGTCTTTGTTGCCGCTGATGGTGATGCCGGTCAGCTCCAGGGGTTGGGCGCTTTTCATCTTGCCACTCTGCATCAGTCCCTGAATATAGCCGCCAACCCTTTCTACATGCAGCTGTTGCTCTTCAGGTGACATTTCTGCCATGTGATCTCCCTCGGTGTAAATAAATGCCATGAATTCTTTCATAATCGTATTGTTTGATGTTTGGCCTTATTACAATTGGCAAAATGGAATAGGGACAAGGTGGGGAAATTATTTTTACCATACCCTATGAATGCAACACCGTCCTGTAATGATCAGCTAAAATCTGTAGTCATGAATTGGAAAACCATAACTCCTTCTCCCTGAGGAGAAGGCAGGGGTGAGGCCAGTGAAAAAACATTCCAATCTATTTGGCTCAAGATGTAGTTTAACAAACCAGATAGATCTTTGAGCTCCTGAAATGAACTTAGCGTGAATGTTGTAAAAAGAGGGACAGGCTGTTTATGACTTTAGCTGCTCTTCACAAGCAGCAATGCGTTTCCGGATAATCTCCACTTCAGAATCTACTTTCACATATTGCAACGCTTTCTCAAGCCGGATGATCGCCTCTGAGAATTCACCCGTCTCCACATAAAGATCTGCCAGGGTAGAATGAAACAGATGGTAGGAGGCCGGGATTTCTTTTTCCAGGTCCAATAAGGTTCCGATCGCTTCTTCCGGACCTCTGACCCGTGCCAGGGCAATGGCTCTGTTAAGCTGGACCAAGGGAGATTTATCAAAGCTGGCCAGGGCATCGTACATATTAAGAATGGCCGGCCAGTCGGTAGACGCATAGGTTTTGGCAGTGCTGTGATAGGCAGAAATGGTGGCCAGAATATGATAAAGCCCTATTTCCTGAGCTGCGTTGATCTTTTGCATGTGCCGCAGTCCGCGACTGATCAGTGCCTGATTCCAGAGACTTCTGTCCTGGTGCACCATGCGTACAAAATTACCTTCCTGGTCTACCCTGGCCTCAAAGCGCGAGGCATTGAGCAGCATAAGAGAGAGGAGGGCACTGGGGGCAGAGAACTCTGCGAAGTCCCGGTGGTTCACAATGAGCTCAGTGAGCCTGATGGCTTCCAGGCACAACTCATATTTGATCAGCCGGTCTCCTTTAGAGGCACTATACCCTTCATTAAAGAGCAAAAAGATGGTTTTAAGTACTGTATCGAGTCTTTCTTCGAGTCTGGTGCTATCTGGCAGTTCAAAACTCACTTCTTCCGATTTGAGCGTCTTTCGGGCTCTGACCAAGCGCTTATTAATGGTTTCATTGGAGGTGAGAAAGGCACTGGCAATTTCTCCTATGCCCAGACCACAAAGTGTTTTGAGCATAAGGCTGACCTGTGACTCCTGAGAAATGGCGGGATGACAGCAGGCAAACATCATCCTGAGCTGGTCATCGGCTATGCGCTCATCAGAGAAAATGGTGTCAACGGAAGACTGATCCATGGTCTCCACCTGGTTTTTGTATTGCAGGAGATACTGGTCTCTCTTTAAAAGGTTCAGTGCTTTGTTCTTCGCGACTGTATAAAGCCAGGCCTCAGGGTTTTGGGGAATACCGTTAAACTCCCAGTGGCTTATGGCTTCTGCAAGGGTGTCCTGCACAATATCCTCGGCCATATTGACCTTGTCCAGTCCGAAATAGCGCGTGATAACCGATACCATCTTGGCATACTCCTGCCGGAAAAAATGTTCGGCCAGTGCCTTGCTTTCCTGTGGCGTACCAGTCATCGGCCCAGCAACTTTTTTGTATTGAGAAGTCCGAAAACAGGGCCTATCACCAGAGTGAGCAGTAACCAGCGCGTATCCATTTTATCTGACAGCCAGCCCAATAGCTGTATGCTGGGAATAGTGAGCAAAAAGCCGATACTTACCACAATGGTCAGGGCTGTACCAACCAGCTCTTTAGGAGCGGTTTGCGCATTAAGAGATGAAAACTGGGCGGAATCACCAATTACAGCTAGCCCCCAAATGATAAGTAATGCCAGAAAGAAGGGGGCAGGCAGTGCAAAGAAAAGCGGGGAGAGCAGGCACATCAGACCAGAAGTGCTCAGGAACCCAAAAGCGACTTTGCCGCTTCCAAAGCGAATAGAATAGATACCTCCCAGGATGCAGGAGAGCGCACCGGCTGCTATGATGATAAAGGTCCAAAGGCTTACACTCAAATCACTGCCATGGGTTTCGTTATAAAACAGAATAACCACAGGCAGAAATGCCCAGAACGTATATAGCTCCCACATATGACCGAAATAGCCGAAAGCGGCCGAACGGAAGTCTTTTTTCCTGAATACTTCAATAATCAGAGCAGGCTTGAAGGAGGTTCCCTGCTTGCGATGTGGCCCTTCACCTACGAGGGTGATCATGGAAATGCCTCCCAGTATGGCCAGTACAGAGGTGCCGGCTAAAACGAATTTCCAGGAAAGTGTACTGCCGTAATAGTTGAGCAGGTGAGGAAAGGCGGTACCTACCACGAGGGCGCCCACCAGGTAGCCCAGTGCCTTGCCCAGCTTGCCCGAAAACCAGTCAGAGGCTATTTTCATGCCTACCGGATAGATGCCGGCCAGAAAGAAACCCGTCAAAAACCGACATATCAGCAATAGCAGATAGGAGGGAGAGAGCAGAATAATAGCGGCATTGGCCAGTGCACCGAGGATGGCACACAGAAAGAAAACGCGCGAGGGTCTGAAGCGGTCAGCAATGGAAGACAGGGCAAATACAAAAGTGCCGATGATAAAGCCGAACATGACCGCAGAAGTAACCGAAGCAATAGCCCCTGCTGGTAAGTCCCAGTCGGTTTGTAGTTCTCCGATGATGGCATTACCCGCAAACCAGAGAGAAGTACCCGCAAACTGAGAGAAGATGATAGTGGGGAGGATGCGGTTGGGGATTTTTGGGGGCATGGGGTGTGTCTGGTATCTGTGGTTGGTCTGGAGTTTTTGTTAATGTTAGATAATGTGGCTGAGTCAAGAGGTAAGAAGTAGGAGGTAAGAAGTAAGATTCATACCTCTTATCTCTTACCTCTTATCTCCTACCTCCGGCATCGGCAACTAAAACCACAAGGGCCCGACTCAAGTTCCAAAGCTCATAAGGCGCACAGGTCCTCCTTCTACAACCCATACTTCTGCAATCTTCTGTACAGTGCCAGCCGGTCCAGTCCCAAATCCTTGGCCGCACGGGTAACATTGCCGTTATGCTTGTCTAAAGCTTTCAGAATCAATCTTTTTTCCATTTCTGAGATATCCAGAATATCATCATCGGAGGTAGAAACCGATTTGGAAGTCTGCAAAAGGAAGTCATCCGGGGTCAGCTTATTGCCATCGGCCAGAATCATGGCGCGCTCTATGGCATGTTGCAATTCACGGATGTTGCCGGGCCAGTGGTAGCGCTTCAGTTTGGCAATCGTATTTTGATCGATGCGCATCTTCGGCTTTTTGTACTTCTTGCCGTACATATCCATAAAGTATTTCACCAGCAGGTCAATATCATCTTTTCGCTCTGCCAGGGCCGGCATTTTCACTTCCACCGTATTCACCCGATAGAGCAAATCCTGCCGGAAGGTGCCTTCCTGTACCATATCATACAGGGGCATATTAGTAGCACAGACCAGGCGGATATCCACAGGAATCTCCTTGCCGGAGCCTACGCGTCTGACCGTTCGCTGTTGCAGTACCGTAAGCAGTTTTGCCTGCAGAGGCAGAGACAGGTTCCCGATCTCGTCCAGAAACAGTGTGCCGCCAGAGGCCAGCTCAAAGCGGCCGGGCTTGTCTTCCTTGGCATCGGTAAAGGCTCCGCGCACATGTCCGAAGAGTTCGCTTTCAAAGAGGGTTTCGCTGATAGAGCCCAGATCCACATTGATAAAAACCTCATGCTTGCGCTCTGAATTACGATGCAGTGCCCTGGCTGCCAGTTCCTTACCGGTTCCGTTTTCGCCCAGTATCAGTACATTGGCATCGGTGGGGGCTACCTTTTCTATCATGCTGAACACCTTCTTAATAGGCAGAGACTCACCTATAAAGTTTTCAAACTTCTGATCAATATCGTTGGCCAGGGTTTTCTGGGTGTTTTTCAGTCGGTCTATCTCCAGCTTGCTTTGCCTGAGCTGCAGGGCGGAGGTAATGGTGCCATATAGCTTTTCATTTTTCCAGGGCTTGGCAATGAAGTCTGTGGCTCCTGCTTTTACTGCTTTTACGGCTAGGTCCAGCTCACCATAGGCAGTAATAAGGATTACAATGGTATTCGGATCAATCTCCAGTACGGTATTCAGCCATTTAAGTCCGGCAGCACCATCATTCTCTCCCTTCTGGAAGTTCATATCGAGCAATACCACATCATAGCTTTCACGGTCAAAGTGAAGGGCTATGTTCTCAGGATTGTTCTCAATCTGCACCAGCGTAAACTGTTGCTTGAGGTACATCCTGGCGGTGTTCAATACATCAATATCATCATCTACAACGAGTATTTTCGCTTCGGTTTTCGGCATCTTAAAACTGTATCAAAAACAAACACTTAAATGTATTGAAAACAAACGACAATTGAAGCGGAATAGATTTGGTTTTGTTGTAAGTTGCTGATATTCAAAACGATAAAAGTTTGGCACCTCTTTTGGCTAAGAGAGTGCAAAACAGTATTAGCCATGCTTAAAAATTATTTCAAAACAGCCATCAGGAATTTGCGGAGAAATCGCGCATTCGCCCTGATCAATATACTGGGCCTGGTGCTCGGTATATCCGGTACGATTGTGATATATCGTATCGTTACTTTCGAAAAGAGTTTCGACACCTATCACACCAATGCGGAAAGTGTCTACCGCATCAACCTGGTTCAGAATGCAGATGGAGATATGCAAAGGTCTGTTTCCGTCATGCACCCCCTGAGACTGGCCATGCGCACAGACTTTCCTGACTGGACCGTAGCCGGTATTCACTGGTATGGTCCCGGTATTTTTATAGTAGAGAACGATCAGGGAGTCAAAAGAAAATTCAGAGAAGAACAGGGAATGGCCTTCGTGGAGCCCGGCTTCTTTGAGATGTTTGATTATGAGATTATCGCGGGTAATGGAGAAGGTTTATTGAATGAGCCTAATACCATGGCCCTGTCTGCATCAGCGGCAGATAAGCTCTTCGGTCTGAACGGTACCGGTTATCAGTCGATTATCGGCAGAACGGTACGCTTTGAAAACAAGCTAAACATGAAGATTGAGGTGGTGTATCAGGACCCTCCGAATAACACCGATTTTGGTCTGGACTATGCCATGTTTTATGAAGGAGCCAGAATTTACCCTTATGCCGCTGAGTTGAAAGCCTGGCGTACCAGAAACGGGGATACAAGACTTTGGACCAAAATTCCGGCTGGTCAAACGGAAGAGCAGGCAGAAGCCCTGCTGAGACAGGCATCTAAAAACTACCTGGCCAATGTGGGCGTGCAGGATGAGAACATTTACCTCGCGCTGGA
>DIYF01000130.1:12661-67181 GCA_002427745.1 Roseivirga sp. UBA6061
TCGCGCTGGAACCCCTGACAGATATTCATTTGGATGAAGAAACCGGGCCTGGCGGACTGGTGAGTGAGAGTACCTTAAATGGCATGCAGGTGATTGCTATCATCCTTATTCTTACCGCAGCTATCAATTTCGTAAACCTGGCCACGGCCCAATCTGTGAAAAGGGCGAAGGAAATTGGCATCAGAAAGGTTTTGGGCAGCAACAAATCCCACCTGGTGATTCAGTTTCTGGGTGAAGTGTTTTTGATTACCTCTGCCTCCGTGATTTTGTCGCTGGGTCTGAGTGAGGGAGCACTGATTAAACTGGAACCGCTTTTGGGCTATGATCTTGGTCTCAACTTACTGGCAGAGCCCGGTATCATCTTTTTTCTGTTAGGATTGATTGTCGCAGTGACGATGCTGGCTGGTTTTTATCCGGCCATGGTGCTGGCAAACTATAATCCGGTTCATGCCATCAAGAACAGTAGTATGAACAGGGCAACCGGACAAGGACTCTCGGTGAGACGGGTGCTGGTAGTGGCACAGTTCTTTATCTCTCAGATACTGATCATCGGTACCCTGGTAATTGTTTTTCAGATGAGTTTTATCCAGAATAAAGAACTGGGTTTTGATACAGAGGCGATTCTTACCTTCAGTATCCCGGAGCGTACGGCTGAGAAAATGAGCCTGCTCAAAAGCCGACTGGCCGGTATTTCAGGAGTGGGAGAGACCAGCTTCTACCTGGCTTCTCCGGGTGGTGCCAATACCAATAACATAGACGACATCAAGAATCCCGATAATGCTGAAGAGACTTTCAATGCCAATCGCAAGAATGTAGACCATAACTACGCAAATCTGTTCGATTTGGAATTGCTGGCAGGAGAATTCTACAGAGAAGAATCTCCCGGAGACAGAACTGTTCTGAACCGCAAATTCACTGAGCAATTAGGATACACTGATCCTCAGCAGGCGGTAGGACAGCGTTTTGAGACCCGCTGGGGGCAAACCTATATCATCAATGGCGTGGTGGAAGATTTCCATAACCTGGCCCTTTGGTCGGGCATGGAGCCTGTGTATATGATGAGCGGGCCGAGCCAGTATTTTGAAGGTGGCGTAAAGCTCAGAATTGATGAAGGCTATAAGCAGGCCATTGCACAAATAGAAAGCATCTGGAATGATGTGTTCACAGAAGATGTATTTACCTACCAGTTTCTGGATGAGCGCATCGCTCAGCAATATGAGTCAGAGCAGCAGATATCAGGCTTGTTACAGGTGTTTGCCGGTCTGGCGATTTTCATCGGTTGCTTAGGACTATACGGTCTGGTGTCTTTCATGGCAAATCAGAAAGTAAAAGAGATCGGTATTCGCAAGGTTCTGGGAGCCACTGTTACCGGTATCATCAACATTTTCTCCAAAGAAGTGCTGGTTCTCCTGGGCATTGCCTTCCTGCTGGCCGGCCCGGTAGGCTATTATGCCATGAAGGTCTACTACCTCGATAACTACGTGTACAGTATTTCCATTGGCCTGCCTGTGTTTGCTGTAGCCATTGTGGCCACGGTTATCATCGCAGCCGGTACTGTAGGCTTCAGAGCCTTTAAAGCAGCTACGGCCAATCCAATTAAAGCATTAAGAGACGACTAAAACCATAGAAGAATGATCAGGAATTATCTCATTAGCGGACTGCGTAACATCGCCAGAAACAAGGCGAATACAGCAATCAATATTCTCGGACTGACCCTGGGTATTACCTGTTCACTGGTATTGTTCCTGGTCATTCGATATGAATCGAGCTTTAATCATCACTTTGCTGATGTCGACAGAATTTACAGAATCACTTCTGAATATGTGTCAGAGGAAGGCAGGGGGGAAACTGCCAGCATGCAATTCCCATTCGTCAATGCCTTTAACACCGCTTTTCCGGAAGTGCCGATCACCTTTATCCATGGCAACATTCCGCCCAAGTCATTTTACGTGGCTGAGGATGGAGAAAGGATTCGCTTTCAGGAGTCGAGCCGACATATAGCCCTGGTACATCCGGCTTATTCTCAGGTGTTTTCACACCAGTGGCTGGCAGGAAATCCTGAAACAGCATTGAATGACGTCAATACAGTAGTAATGACGCGAACCAAGGCAATGAAGCTCTTTGGACGCCTGGATGTGGTAGGGGAGGTCATCGGGCACGATGATAAGGCCGACTTACTGGTAACCGGAGTGATCGAAGACTATCCAAAGACAACGGATCTTCCGATAGATTTTCTGATTTCCATAGAAACCAACGATCAGTACCAGGAGAATAAGGCAGATGCCTGGGGAGGCAACTACTCAGGAGTGAACGCCTTTATCAAACTGCCAGAGAATATGACAGAAGAGGCTATGGAGGCCCGCCTGGAGGGCTTTGATGAGACCTATTCAGGCCGTGAGCTTGTCCGTTTGTTACAGCCTGTCACTGAAGTACACTATGCTGAAGGAATGGACAACTATGGTGGCAAGACCATGAGTAAAACCAAGCTTTGGGCTATCGGTATCATCGGGGCGCTCTTATTGGTGGCTGCCTGCATCAACTTTGTGAACCTCAATACAGCCCTGGCGGTGAGAAGATCTAAGGAAGTAGGCATTCGCAAAGTGCTGGGTAGTAGCAGAAAGCAGCTGTTGTTTCAGTTTATGGGAGAGACTTTTATGATCACCTTCCTGGCGCTGATGATCTCCTTCGGGGCCACGGAGCTGGCCCTGATCAACCTGAGAACCCACCTCGGAATAGACCTGGACTTCAATATCTTCAAAGATGGTGTGGCGGCTCTTTTTCTCACAGGTGCCTTTCTCTTTGCCGTATTGTTTTCCGGACTGTACCCGGCCATCATCCTGGCATCATATAAGCCCATAGCTGCACTGAAAAACAGCATTACGGCTACTAACCCGGGACGCATTTCCATGCGCAAGGTGCTGGTGACCAGTCAGCTCATGATTTCTCAGGCCCTTATCATTTGCACCATCATTGTGGTGAGGCAGATGGACTATTTCTACAATGCGCCACTCGGTATTGATAAAGAGTCGGTACTGGAATTCAGAGTACCAGGTGGAGAAGTTGAAAAGCATAAACTCTTCAAAGAAAGGGCCATCCAGATTCCAGGTGTGGAAAATGTGACCATGGCCAGCACCGGAGCCATCTCCAATAGCCTCTGGGTGGGACCTTACGAACTCACTTTGAATGGTGAGGTGACAAAAAGACCCGGAACCCAAATCAAGTTCGTAGACAAAGATTTTCTACCCACCTATGGCCTTGAGCTGCTGGCGGGTGATAATGTGATCGAAAGAGACAGCTCTTACACTTTCCTGGTAAACGAAAAACTGGTGAGGGACCTGGGCATGGAAGATTACAGTGAAATACTGGGCAAACCCATCACTTTCTGGGGGAATAAAGGCTTTGTGACCGGGGTAGTGAGCAATTATAACACCCAGTCTCTTCACAGCGAGATACAACCTGTAGTAATGGTATACGGAGCCGGATATGCTACCGGAGCCATACGATTTAATACTTCAGACCTCAAACCTATGATGGCGAGTCTGGAAGGTGTTTACAATGAGATTTTCACAGAGAATGATTTCAATGCAAAGTTTCTTGACGATACCATTGTGAGTTTTTACGAAGAAGAAAAAAAGGCTTCTCAGCTGTTTCAGATAGCAGCGGCAGTAGCCATTTTCATAGGCTGTATAGGCATGGTCGGACTGATCTCCTATGTGGCCGGCAGAAAAGTTAAAGAAGTGGGGGTACGAAAGGTGCTGGGAGCGAGCGTGGCTAATATAATTTTGCTTTTTTCCCGACAGTTTTTCGCCCTCACTTTAATCGGCTTTGCCATTGCGGCCCCTATTGCCTGGTACATTATGAATGGCTGGCTGCAGAACTTTGAGAACAGAGTAAGCATGGGAATAGGGGTATTTGCCAGCGGCCTGCTCGTCACGGTGGTACTGGTCATTATGTCTACCGGCTACAGAGCCTGGCATTCTGCCAGCGTTAACCCGGCCAAATCACTCAGGTCAGAATAAAACAACCGAAAATGTTAAAGAATTACATCACCACCGCTTTCAGAAACCTGCTTCGCAACAGGGCCTATACGCTGATCAATATCCTGGGGCTGTCTCTGGGAATCGGGGCTGCACTGGTACTGTTCAAGATCGTCATATTCGAAAAGAGCTTTGATGAGCATCATACCAACTATGACCAGATCTACCGCTTTGTGAAGGAAGAGGTGAATACAAATAATACGGAGAAAAAGCCTGGCGTGCCCAACCCTTTCAAAGAGGCTTTTATGAACGATTACTCTGAATTTGGTTTAGCCGCCAGGACCTTTTACACAGGAGACGGGCAGATCAGCGTTAAGGCTGCCAATGGCCAGTTTCAGCACTTTCAGGTGGAGGAAGGGCTGACATTTGCCGATGACGATGTGTTCAGAATATTCGATTTTGAGTTGCTGCTTGGTAACAAAACCAATCCTCTGGCCAACCCGAAAACAGCTGTGATTTCGGAATCCGAAGCCATGAAGCTGTTTGGTGTAAACAAGGCCGGCCTTGATGAAGTAATAGGTAAGGAGCTCAGGGTGGACAATGAGCTGTCGGTTACGATTACCGCAGTGATGGCCGATCAGCCTGAGAATACCATGCTGCCTTTCTCGATTATGATTGAGTACGATGCTCTGGATGGTTTCTTTGACTTTTTCGATAAAGAAAACTGGTTTTCTACCAGCTCAAATGCCCATGTATACCTGCTGAAGCCGGAGAATGTAACGGCTGAGCAGATTAGTGAGGTATTGCCTGCCTTTGGTGACAAATACCTGGACGATGAGGCTTCTTCCACCAATTTCTACCTGCAGAAGTACAGTGACATCCATTTTCAACCGGAGTATGGTGCCTATAACGATCGGGTAGTGGCTGAAGATTTTCTGTTGATTCCCTTATTAGTGGCTGTATTTCTGATACTCACAGCCTGCGTGAATTTTATCAACCTGGCTACAGCTCAGGCAGTAAAAAGGTCCAAAGAGGTAGGGATCAGAAAGGTATTGGGAGGCCAGAAACAGCAGCTGGCCCTTCAGTTTATGGGAGAGACATTCTTCCTTACTCTGATCTCTGTGATTCTTGCCCTGGGTATGGCCGAGCTGGCATTGAATATGATGCCCGAGGTGATTGGTTATGAGCTTTCTCTTAACCTGCTGAACGACCTGCAACTGCTGGGGCTCGTGGGGGTAGTTACCCTGGGGGTTACCCTGCTGGCAGGTACCTATCCAGCCTTGATTCTTTCTTCACTAAAGCCCGCTATGGCCCTCAAAGGGAAGGGACAATCTGCTATGGCAGGCAAGGTGTATTTACGGAGAGGTCTGGTGATTGTGCAGTTTCTGATTTCTCAGGTATTAGTCATTTGTACCCTGGTGGTCATCTCTCAGATGGACTACTTTCACAATGCCGACCTGGGTTTCAGGCGTACTTCCATCATCAATTTCGGACTTCCTGAACCTGATGCTGCCAGGGTGAGTCTTCTGAGATCCGAGTTGGGGCGCAACGCACGTATTTCCCATGTTTCCTTCGCCTTTAGTAGTCCCAGAAGTACATCCAACATAGGTTCAAGCTTTAACTATGCCCCGCTCAAAAGCGAGAATGATTACGATATGTCGGCCAAGATTATCGATGAGAACTTTGTGCCTTTATACGACATCAGGTTACTGGCAGGCAGAAACCTGACGGCCGGAGATACCACCTTCCAGAATGCACTGGTATCAGAAACGGTAATTGACATTATGGGCATCAGCGATCCTGAGGAGGCTATAGGTGAAACGATTGAGACAGGCTTTGGCGGACCGAAGAGAATTGTAGGGGTATTCAATGATTTTCACTCCAACACATTGCGGGAGAGCATGACTCCCCTGATCATGATCAACGCACCCGATTATTACTACCAGGGCTCGATTCGCTTCGAAGGCGATGAGGCGCAGTCTAAGGATGTACTGGCTGAACTGGAACGTGTCTGGTCCGCTCAGTTTCCCGACTTTATTTTCGATTATGAGCTGTACTCCGAATCACTCAAAGAAGACTACGAGGAGGAGGCCAGTATGCTGGATTTGTTTAAGCTGTTCTCCGGTATTGCCATCATTATCGGTTGCCTGGGGCTGTACGGACTGATCTCGTTTATGGCCAACCAGAAGACCAAGGAAATTGGTGTAAGAAAAGTATTGGGAGCCTCTATCGGACAAATCCTCAAACTCTTCTCTAATGAGCTTTTAATGCTCATTACTATCTCATTTCTGTTGGCAGTACCTATCGGCTACTACCTGATGAGGGGTTGGCTGCAGGACTTTGAATACAGTATCAATATCAGCATCTGGGTATTTGTGATTGCTGTGGGCTTTACCCTGGTGGTAAGCGGTGTCACCACAGGTTTCAGATCACTGAAGGCCGCTACGGCCAATCCGGTTGATTCATTAAGGTCAGAATAATACTACTATGCTCAAGAACTTCTTTGTTACCGCGTTTCGTAATCTGCTCAGGAATAAGACCTATACCTTCATCAATATTTTTGGGCTGGCGCTGGGTATCAGTTCTGCGCTGGTACTCTTTAAGTTTATCAACTATCACAAGAGCTTTGATACTTTTCACAGCAATTACGATCAGCTCTATCGCTTTGTAAGACATGAGATTTCTGCCAACAGTGTCGACAAGGACATGGGCTTACCGGTGCCTTTTGCGAAAGCCTTTACCAATGATTACCCCGATGTGGGCGAAGTAGCCATTGTGCAATACGCCAAAGAGGGGCAATTCACAGTAACCAATGAGCTGGGTGATCAGACCAAGTACAGAGAAGAAGGGGGAGTAGCTTTTGTAGAAACTTCCTTTTTCAGGTTGTTTGATGTGACCTTATTGGCTGGCAATAAGGAAACGGCACTTGAAAATCCCGGCCATGTGATTCTGAGTGCTTCTCTGGTAAAGAAATACTTTGGCTACACAGGAACCAATGTGGCTACTGCTTTGGGCAAGGCTCTCAAATTTGATAACAAAGTTGACCTGATTGTTTCGGGGGTTATGGAAGACATGCCCGAAAACACAGACCTGCCGATAGAGGCACTGGTCACTTTTGCTCAGGCAGATACTGTTTTTCCGCTATTTGATGAGAATCACTGGGGCAGTGTAAGCTCAAGTACCAATGTCTATCTGCTCAAAAATGAGGCGGTAAAAGAAGAGTCCATAGAGGCAATGTTGATGGAGCTGGTAGACAAGTATCTGGCTGATGAATCTGAGACTGAAGAGTTTTATCTACAGCCGATGAGCGATGTTCATTTCAATCCGGAATATGATACCCAAACGGGGGAAATCATCAGCTCTCAGTTGCTTTGGGGTTGTGCCATTACAGGTATCATATTAATCCTTACGGCCTGTATCAACTTTATCAACCTGGCTACAGCACAGGCCGTGAAACGGGCCAAAGAAGTAGGAGTACGCAAAGTAATGGGAGGCAGCAAAACTCAGCTGACAGCTCAGTTTATGAGCGAAACCTTTGTGATTACTCTGATTTCGGTTCTGCTTTCTCTGGGAATTGCCGAGCTGGTACTTAACAGGCTCGACTGGCTGGTGGATTATGAGCTCACGCTTGACCTGGTTCAGGATTCTGTTATGTTGGTTTATCTGGGTATCATCATCGTCACAGTTACCTTATTAGCCGGTCTGTATCCATCCTTTGTGCTTTCATCGCTCAACCCTGTGGCTGCGATGAAGCGCAACCGAACAGCCGGTATTTCCGGAAAGTTCAACCTGCGAAGAGGCCTGGTAATCGGTCAGTTCTTTATTTCGCAGTTTCTGATCATCTGTACCCTGGTGGTCATTACGCAGATGAAGCATTTCTATGAAGCCGACATGGGCTATACCCGCGAATCGATCGTGAGCTTCAATATGCCTGAGCCCGGTACCCGGGTAGGACAGCTTTTGAGAAACAGGCTATCGGCCATTCCCAATATCGAAGCACTGAGTTTTCATGTAGGCTCACCCTTATCTCAAAACAACCTGGGCTCTAACTTTAACTATGATCCTCTGGCCAACGACACGGATTTTGATGCACAGTTCAAGGTAATCGATGATCATTACCTGGATCTTTTTGACCTGGAGCTACTGGCCGGTGAAAATCTGTCGGCAACCGATACTTTGCTGAAAAAGGCCCTGGTCACAGAGAAAGTGGTACGTATGCTCGGTTTTGAGAGCTCAGAAGAAGCTGTAGGCGTAAAGGTCAGAACCGGTTTTAATGGCCATAAGACCATCGTAGGGGTAGTAAAAGACTTTCATGCCTACTCTTTGAAAACAGAGATTAAGCCACTCTTTCTTATCGGCTATCCTGGATTCAACTATGAGGGAGCCATCCGCTTTGTGGGAGATGAGGCCAGTTATAAAAGCACCCTGGCGGCTGTACAGCGAGAGTGGAGCGAGGTTTTTCCTGAGTACACTTTCGAGCCTTATCTCTTTGAAGATCGCATTGCTGAGAACTACGAGCAGGAAGCCGATACGCTCACTCTCTTTCAGATTTTTTCAGGTATAGCCATCTTCATTGGCTGTCTGGGGCTGTATGGCCTGGTAGCTTTTATGGCCAATCAAAAGACCAAAGAAATAGGAGTGCGAAAGGTACTCGGAGCCTCTGTCACCCAGATCATTTCGATTTTCTCCAAAGAGTTACTTACCCTCATTGCTGTATCATTTCTCATTGCCGCACCGGCCGGCTACTATGTGATGACACAGTGGTTGCAGGACTTTGAATACAATATTTCCATTGAAGTGTGGATGTTCCTGGTGGCCATCACCTTCACCTTTATCATCGGAGGTTTTACCACGGGTTTCCGCTCGCTTCGCGCAGCCAAAGCCAATCCGGTAGACTCACTCAGAAGCGAATAAAGAAACTGTCATGCTGAAAAACCATATCAAATCAATCCTCAGAAACTTCAAGCGCAACAAGGGCTACGCGACTATTAACATTACAGGACTGGCCATTGGTTTTGCCTCTGCAGTACTCATTGCCATCTACGTTTTTCAGGAGTTTACTTACGATAAGTACTACGAGGATCATGAGCGTATCTATCGATTGAGTGCTCGTAGTTTTGCACTGTCTTCTACTGCCCATCTGAACCTTTTAAAATCTAATGTTGCCGGGGTAGAAGCTACTGTAAACATAATGCCTAACAATTCAGGTACGCTTAAATATGAACAGGCGAGCTTTATTGATGGCGCAGTTTATTATGCCTCGGAAGATTACCTGAAGGTTTTCGATCAGCAGTTCGTTTATGGAAACCCCGAAACAGCCTTTGATGCTCCGAACGCTATTCTCCTAAATTCCACAATAGCTCAAAGAGTATTTGGCAATCAAAACCCGGTAGGAGAGTCTGTTCAGCTCTCTACACAGATTTCTACAGATACTTATCAGGTTACTGGTGTCATCAGAGACCTTCCCGACAACGTGCACCTCAAGTGGAATATACTCGCGCGAGTTCCCAAAGCATTTGCCGACTGGACCAGAGATAACTTTTCGTTTACCACCGGGTACAGCTATTTCAAGCTTCAGACAGCACTCGAAATCAGTGATATTCAGGAACGCAGCGATCAGGTTTTTGCCAGAAGGTACTATGAATCTGGTAGCAATGATATTCCTTTCAATGAGTATCTCCAAAAACAGAGAAACAACCTGCCCTGGGTACTCAATTTGGCAGATGTTCATCTTGGATCTGACACACAATTTGAAGCTGAACCACCAGGGAAGGCGGGTTACCTATACATTTTTATGGGGATTGCTGTTTTCATTATCCTGCTGGCAGCCATTAACTATGTCAACCTGGCTACGGCTCAGGCTTCTAAGCGAGCCAAAGAAGTGGGAATCAGAAAAGTGCTGGGTTCAGTGAGAGCAAATCTGATTTCCCGATTCCTTACGGAGTCTACTTTGCTGACACTTTCTTCTGTTATTCTGGGACTGGGGCTTGCTGAGGCAGCCTTGCAGGTACTGAGAAATGTAGGCTTCAATAATTTCAGCATCAATGTATATGATTTTCCTCAATTGGTGCTGCTTATGTTGGGAGTAGCACTGGTTACGGGCATACTCGCTGGGGTTTATCCCGCCTTCTATCTCACTTCGTTCAGACCTTCTTCAGTGCTTAAAGGCAACTTTAAAGGAGCAGGGCAGAGCAAATGGTTTAGAAATTCCCTGGTACTTTTTCAGTATGTGGTATCACTCACGCTCACCGTATTCTCCGTCTTCATTTACCAGCAGTTGAACTACAGTCTTGACAAGGACCTTGGGTTTAACAAGGAGAACGTGTTGGTTATTGATAACTCCAAGAATCAGTTAGGAGAGGAAGACGAACAGGTGGAGCCTCTGCGAAACGCCCTGCTAAGTATTCCAGCTGTAGTGAATGCCTCATTTGGCTATCACAGTATGGTAGATCAGCTGCCACTGTCGAGCATCTACCAGAAAAATGAGGAGCAGACCAACTTTAGAATTCAGTATAAGTACACCGATGACCAGTTTATTTCTACTATGGGCTTTCGTATGCTCGATGGAAGAGACTTTGATAAAGACATTGATACAGAGCGCACAGCCATAATCATTAATGAAACTTTTGCGAAACAGATTGGAGATAATGCTTTAGGAGCCCGATTTAATGCGGGTGTAAATGGCAAGGATGTCGAAGTGGTGGGCGTAGTAGAGGACTATCACTATGAAGATATGAGCAGTGCCATCGGGCCAACCGCTTTCTTTTACAGGCCTTACCCTTCCCAGATTAATGTAAGAATCTCGGGTAAGAATGTATCTGAAACGCTGAACGTATTGGAGAGAACTTATGCAGAGTTTACAAACGAACCTCTCGACTACTACTTCTTCGATCAGCAGTTTGATCAGCTGTTCAACCGAGAGAAGACCCTGGGGCAGATAGTAACCATCTTTACCGGACTGGCTGTATTTGTGGCCATGCTGGGCCTGATTGGCCTGATCAGCTACAAGCTCGATCAGCGTATCAAAGAAATCGGAATCCGCAAAGTATTGGGGGCTTCTGTCAGTCAGATTGTAGCCCTGTTTTCCAAAGAACTTACCTGGCTGGTGTCAGCCGCTTTTTTAGTCACCGTTCCCCTGGGGGTATACATCACCTCACAGTGGCTTAACTCTTTTGCTTACCATATCGATATTCAATGGCTGCCTTTTGCGGTAGTCGGTGTTGCAGGTGTATCCATTACCCTGATTATCGTGGTCCTCAGAACCATTAAGACTGCCTTAATGAACCCTACCATCGCCCTTAGAAGTGAATAAGCCATGTTTAAGAATTACTTAAAAGTACTGTACCGAGGAGCCAGAAAACAATGGACCTACCTCTTTATCAATATTGCAGGTTTGGCGACCGGCATTGCCTGTTTTATCATCATTGCGCTCTTCGTTCGGGATGAGCTCACTTTTGATGGTTTTCATGAGAAAGGAGATCGCATCCACAGAGTACTGGCTGAGCTGGACAACCCCAAAGTCACCATTGAGCCGCCAAATGGTCTGGCTCAGGTGCTGCTGGACAAGTTTCCAGCGGTGGAAAATGTCGTGCGGCTGAGCTATGTAAAGAAGGCCATTGAATACAAAGAAGAGCTGATTTACGAAGACAACTTCTTTTATGCCGACAACTCGCTGTTTGAGGTTTTTGACTATGACCTGGCCATTGGCGACCCGGCTGATGCACTGGAGAATCCCTATAGTCTGGTGTTGTCAGATGACATGGCAGCGAAGTACTTTCCTGGTCAGAATCCACTGGGGGAGGTAGTCAGATTTGCCGGTGATTCAGTGGATTACAAAATCACGGGAGTGCTGGAAACCTTTCCGACAAACTCACGCTTTCAGTTCAACTTTATTACTTCCTTTAAAACCCCGGCAGCTCCTGATTTTGATATCAATTCGTGGAGCTCGTGGAATGGCGTGTACTATGTCCTGTTTAAAGAAGGTTTTGACGATTTTGAAGGTTTTAAAGCACAGACCAAAGCTGTGTATGAGGAAAGAAAGCTCTACTTCAGTACGGTGATGGAGCCTTTTGAAAGCCTCTATTTAAATTCCGGGTCTTCTTTTACCATGGAAAATATTTCGGGCGATCCCAGAACGGTGATCACCTTTTCTGTTATCGGGATACTCATTCTGTTCCTGGCCTGTATCAATTATATCAACCTCACCACGGCTAAAATGACCGTGCGCTCGGCTGAGGTGGGTTTGCGAAAAGTACTGGGCGCTAATAAAAAGCAAATTCGTCAGCAGTTCTTTGGTGAAACCATGATTTACGTTCTGGTAGCTGTATTGATAGCTGCCGGACTGGTGGAGTACTTCTTACCTCAGGTGAACATGCTCACCCATAAGGAAATGACACTGGACTACTGGGGCAATCCCTGGTTGCTGATATTTCTGGTAACCCTCATTCCCGTGATCGGTATGCTGGCAGGTTTGTACCCGGCATTGATCATTTCTGTATTACAGCCTGTCAAATCACTCAAGGGGTCGGTACTCACCAGTGGTAAATCCCACTTGCGAAAGGTGCTGGTAACCATACAGTTTGCCATTACCCTTATGCTGGTGATCAGCACGGTGGTTATGAAAAAGCAATTTGATCATTTCATGGAATTCCGGGGAGGGGTAGACAAAGATCAGATAGTGAGGGTAGGAAGAGGACAGGTGGTAAAAGACCAGTATGACCTCCTGAAGACTGAATTCAGCAAGGTGCCGGGTGTTGCCGAAGTCATTGGTGGTCCTTTTGCATCTACCGGAGGCTTCTTTCCGCTGAGACCTGACCTGACAAAAGAAGAAGACATTTATGTCAATGCCATGTGGGTAACACCAAACTTCATCAATACCATGGGGATAGAGATTGTGGCCGGCCGTGATTTTCTTCAGGACAGCGAACCCGATTTCCTCAATGCTTTGATCATCAACGAAACCCTGGCCAAAGAGCTGGAGCTGGAAAACCCGATTGGTGCCAAGGTCAAAACAGTCAACGACAAGTACGAGTTCTCTGAGCGCACCATCATAGGGGTAGCCAGAGACTTTACCTTTAATGCTAAAAGAGGAAAGGAGAAAGTAATGCTCCAGCCGTCACGAGGTTTTCGCGAAATGTCGGTGAAGATTGATGGTACCAATGTCCCTCAAACGCTGGACGGCCTCAAAGAAGCCTGGATCAGTATTAATCCCGACAGGCCTTTTCAGTTCAGTTTTCTGGATGAGCGTGTGGCGAACTTTTATAACAAAGAAGCACGCCTGAGTCAGCTGTTCAGCATTTTTTCAGGGCTGGCCATTCTCATAGCAGCCTTAGGTTTAGTAGGGCTCAGTACCTATACGGCAGCCAGAAAGGCCAAGGAGATTGGTGTACGGAAAGTGCTGGGGGCCACCTTCTACCAGATACTTCGTGTGCTGGGGCAGGGATACCTGTGGCTGGTGATCATCGCATTTGTGGTAGCCGCTCCTGTAAGCTACCTCTTCGTCCGCAACTGGCTGGATGATTTCCCTAACCGAATCAACATTTCTCCGGTCCATTTCGGGGCTGGCGTTTTGGTCACTGTCCTGGTGGTGATACTGGCTGTATCGCTACAGTCGGTAAAGGCAGCCAGACAAAGCCCGGTAGAATTATTAAGAGATGAATAAGCTATGCTTATGTAGTAAGAGTACCCAACAAAACCCTTAATCTCATGGTCAAAAACTATTTCAAAACAGCTTTCAGGTCGCTTCGGAAGCAGGGCATATTTGCCGCTATGAACGTCATAGGCCTTGCCACCGGCATAGCCTGCTTTACACTCATTTCGCTCTTTGTTCGCGATGAACTTACCTATGACAAGTTCCACAAAAACACCGACAATATTTACAGAGGTATATCGGTGTATAAACAGGGCTTTGTCACGGGTTTTCCCGATTACATTATAGAGTTAATGAAGGAGCAACTGCCCGAAGTGGCCAGTGCTACCAGAATCGATTTTGGTTCAAGGGCCATTCTGGAGTATCAGGATAAGCTGGTCTTCGAAAACGAGTACTATCATGTTGATCCTGAGATTTTCGAAATCTTTGATTTTTCCCTCTTGTACGGAGACGAGAAAGAAGCTCTGACAGGAGAGAGAAGTGTGGTGATCTCCCGCTACATTATGGATAAGTACTTTGACGGTGAAAACCCGGTAGGCGAGTTTCTGAAGCTCAACAATGAAGATGAGCCTTACCTGGTTACAGCCGTACTCAATGAAATTCCCAATAACTCGCGGTTTCAGTTTAACTTCTTAAGCCCGCTGGCCAGGCCTGCTTTCGATACCGAACGCGCCAAATGGTCGCCCTCTGGTCTGTTGTATGTTTTACTTGAGGCGGAAACCAGCCCGGAGGATTTTGAGGCCAGTATCAAACGACTGGCTGAAGAGAGCGGGTATCCCAGTCTCGGAAGTGTGGATTTTCTGATCGAATCATATGGTGACCTGTATCTGGAAAGTGAGTATTCTTTTACTGCTACGGGAGTTTCCGGTGACAAACAGTTTATCTGGATTTTTGCGTCCATTGGCGTGGTTTTATTGCTCATTGCCTGTGTTAACTATATCAATTCCTCCACCGCCAGAGCTCTTAACCGCAACAAAGAAATAGGGGTGAGGAGAACAGTGGGAGCCAGTGGCAGTCAGATTCGCTATCAGTTCCTGGCCGAAACCTGCTTCACCACTTTTGTAGCCGTTTTGCTTTCCGCAGGCCTGGTAGAACTCTTGCTGCCCATACTGAATGGCCTGGCCCGAAAAGGGCTTAGCATGAACTATTTTACAGATCCGTACACCTTGCCTTTCCTGGTGTTGATGGTACCGCTGGTTACCCTGTTGGCGGGTATCTATCCTGCGGTATTTTCAAGCCGCATCCGTGCACTGGACCTTTTTGCCAAAAGCGGAAAAGCCGGTAAAGGAGTGCTGAGAAACTCCCTGGTGATCTTCCAGTTTGTGATCACACTCACGCTGATCTTTGCCACGCAAATCATTGTAAAGCAGGTGAATACACTTCAAAATACTGAAGTAGGGCTGAATACGGATGATGTGGTCTCACCAAGATTACCCTGGAAATCGGATTTCGATCTTATCCAGAATACCTTCGAAAAAATAGCCGGTGTTGAAGCCGTGACCTCTACTCCCTTTCCAAACCCCAGTGGATCTCTGCTTCCGATTAAGTTCGAGCACGAAGGAGTGCCCGATTCCCTGAATATTTATTACTACAGGGTTACGGCCAACACTCCGGAAGTATTTGAAATGAATATTATTCAGGGTGTTGGCTTCGATCAGTCTTCTTCCTCTCTGCATGAAAGCCAGGTGCTGATCAGTGATAAAATCGCTGAGCAATTGCCCTATGAAGACCCCATTGGTAAGCAACTGACAGTAAAGAACGATGATTATGCCAGTGAGCAGAGAACGATTATCGGGGTTTATCGCAGCCCGAATTTTAATGCGAAAGGCAGGGGGCTGGCCACCATTATGCTTACCACTAAAAAGAGGTATAATATGAACCTGAAGCTCTCAGGAGACGATCAGGCTGGTATTATGCTCAGGCTATCTGATGCCTGGGCTGAAATAGCTCCGGATCAACCCTTTGAGTATGATTTTCTGGAAGACAGGATATCTGCCTACTATGAGAAGGAGCGCAAGTTTGGTCAGATCTTCAAGTACTTTGCCGGCATTGCCATATTGATTGCTTCCCTTGGTCTGCTGGGGCTGAGTGCTTTTACTATTGTACAGAAGTACAAGGAGATCGGTATACGAAAAGTACTGGGGGCCACAGTTTCCAGAATTACGCTCGGGCTGATGCGGAAATACGTTTCCCTCATCCTCATTGCCACAGTACTGGCCACACCCCTGGCTTATTTTCTGATGAACAACTGGCTGGACGATTTTGCTACCAGAATTTCAATCTCTGCCGGCATATTCCTCTTAGGTTTTGCCATGGCCCTGGGGATTCTGATACTCACGGTGGGTTATCAAACCATAAAGGCTGCCTTTTTAAACCCTGTAATCGTACTGAAAGACGAATAACATGCTACAAAACTACCTGAAATTAGCCCTGAGAAGACTCCAGAAGGAACGACTCTTTACTTTACTGAATATTACCGGGCTCACCGTGGGCATCGCTGCCTTCATTCTCCTGTTTGTATACGTGAGGCATGAGCTGAGCTACGATACCTTCCACAGCAATGCAGAAGATATTTATGTCATTGGTTTTGAGGCCAATGGAAGAAACGGAGCTACCCGTTGGGAGCGGTATATGAGCAGAGGAGGGGAATTAATGCGGGACCGCATTCCGGAAATGGAAATGATGACCCAGGTGAGTGGACTGAGAGGCAGTAACCTGGTGAAAATCGGGGAATCAAGCTTCTATGAAAGTGAGATCATCCAGACAGATGATAAATTCTTTAAAGTCTTTGATTTTGAGATGCTGAGTGGGGTGGATAAACTGGATGAACCTGATAAGGCAGTAATCACCAGTTCTATGTCGCATAAGTATTTTGGAGATGAAAGCCCCATCGGGAAGCTGATTGAGATTGATGGTTATGGCGAGTTTGAGGTCACGGGATTGATGAATGACCCTCCGGCCAATTCTCATCTGCAGTTCAAGCTTATTGTTTCCAATTATCAGGAAGTACAGAGGCTGGCAGGACAGACAGTAGAGGTGTATCGGTGGGGAACCCTTTCATACCACTACGTTATGTTTGCTGATGGTGTGGACCCAGATCAGGTACAGCTTAAAATGGATGAACTGGGAGCTGCAGACTTTCCCAAAGGCATGACTGAAAAACTGGAAGACGGGAGGGTTACAAGCAGAACTTTTCTTCATCCTTTCACAGACATACATCTGCGCTCAGATTTTTCCAGTCCATTCAGTCCTACGAGCAGTATGCTTTATATCTATGTGTTTTCATCCATAGGTGTGCTTATCCTATTCATCGCCTGCTTCAATTATATTAATCTTATCACGGCTCGTTCCATTAAGAAGTCTAAAGAAATCGGCCTCAGAAAGGTGGTGGGAGCAAAGCGCAGGGAGATTATCTTCCAGCAGATGACAGAAGCCGGCCTTTTTACTTTCTTATCGGTGGTATTGGCATTTGCTATGTCTGAAAGGCTCTTGCCTCTCTTCAACGACATGATCGGGACCAGGCTGGAACTAAGCTATCAGAGTATCGATTTTATCCTGCTTGTGTCAGGGCTCACACTGGTTGTGTCCTTTATCGCAGGTTACTATCCTGCTTTCAGGCTCAGTAAATTCTCACCTGTCAATGGTCTCAGGGGAAGCAAGGCCCCCAAAGGCAAGACGGGTATGCGAAGGGGGCTGGTGCTCTTTCAGTTTTTTATTACTCAGGGACTGATTATTTGCACCTTTATCATTCAGTCACAGCTCAGCTACCTGCAGCATAAATCACTGGGGTACAACCGGGAGCATACACTTTTTATAGACACCCATGGTGAGCTGAAAGACAGGGGAGGCCTGTTTCGCTCCGAACTGGAGAGCATACCCGGAGTAAAGAACGTATCCATGAGTGACGGCCGGTTTGACTGGAATGCCATTATTTTTCTCGCGGCTAAAGATATCGAAGGCTTTGCAGGTACGGATACGGATGACATTGTGCCCAGTGTCTTCCATGTGGATAGTTCATTTGTGAAGACCATGGATATGAAGACCGTAGCGGGCCGTGCATTTCATGAGCTGGAAAACCCAACCACTGCTCACATTATGGTCAATGAGACGATCGCCAGACTTTTCGGTTGGAAAGACCCGGTAGGCAAAACGATCAATATTTTCGAAGAAAAGAGAACGGTGGTGGGCGTTGTTCAGGACTTTCATGATGAATCACTGAAGGTGGAGGTAAAGCCGGCTATTCTTATGCTGGAAGAAAACCCAAATTCATTTGCGAATGTCAGGTTAAACGCCTCAAATATCACAGAAACCCTCGATGCGATTGAAGACAAATGGGATGCGCTTGTTCCTGAAAGACCATTCGGCTACCAGTTCTACGATGCTTTCTACGATGCGCAGTATAAAAAAGAGCAACGCCTGGGTAATATCTTCAATGCCTTTTCTGCGGTGGCCATCAGTATTTCAATTCTGGGGCTGATAGGCCTTACCACCTTTTCGGCTCAGCAACGACTCAAAGAATTTGGTGTACGCAAGGTCCTGGGAGCGAAAGTAGTACAGCTGGTAGGGTTGTTGTCCAAAGAGTTTATGTGGCTGATGGGGCTGGGTTTTGTACTGGTCGCACCGGTTACCTACTATTTTATGAATGACTGGCTGACCGAATTTGTATATCGCATTGACATTGGAGCCACAGTGTATCTGCTGGCTGTGCTGACAACTATGTTAATCTGTGTATTCACCGTGGGTTTCCAGGCTTTTAAGGTTACCCGCTTTAATCCGTCAGAGGTGCTGAGAAACGAATGAACAGTGTCTTTTAACATTGCTTAAAAAACTGTATCAAAAACAAACAGTTTACTGTTTTAAAAACAAACGATTTCTATATTTTAGGAATCGTTTTTTGTTGCTAAGTATTTGTTTTATAGTCAGTTATAACCTTGGCATCTATTTTGGATAGAAGCTCGGTGAAAGACTCAATTCAATCACACTCACTATGCTAAAAAGCTATATCAAAGTACTCTTCAGGAATTTCGCCAGAAACAAATCCTTTACGCTGATCAATATCAGCGGGCTTACACTGGGCATTACCTGTAGTCTGGTCATGTTCCTTATTGTTAAGCAGGAGCTCAGCTTCAATATGTATCACAGTAATGTGGACAGCATCTATCGCATTGGTCATGTAGATGTAGTTGACGGTCGTGAATATACCCAGGGTGGAGTGCCCCTGGTGATGCCTCCGGCAGTAAAAGAGGATATTGTAGGGGTAAAGGATGTTACCCTGATATCTCATGATCGCTATGGCCTTATCTCTGTGAATGAGGGCAATGGCCAGATCAAGTATTATGAAGAGAACCCCGAACTGACTTTCATAGAGCCGAACTTCTTCGACATTTTCGATTGGAAAGTGCTGGAGGGCTCCGTTGATACCGGACTGGATGAACCGAATAAGGTAGCCCTTAGCGAGACTTTAGCAGAAAAATACTTCCCCAATGAATCGGCTATTGGCCAGACGATTCGTCTTAATAAGAGAACCGACCTGCAGGTGATTGCGGTGCTGGAAGATGCCCCTAAGAATTCAGATTTTCCGTTCGGCATCTTTATCTCCATGGAAACCAAAAAGAGTCAGCAACCCAGAGAGTTTAACAACTGGGGTAGTATCTCCAGCAGTAATGTAGCTTTTATTCAGGTAGAGAATAACGTAACCCAGGAGCAGATTGAAGCACAGTTTCCTGATTTCGTAGAGAAGTACTGGGACAAAGAGACCAGAGAAGAACGCAGTTTTGTTCTGTCAGCTATGACAGAGTATCACTTCGATGATCGTTTTGATACCTTCAGTGGTCGTGATGTACCCAAGGTGATCCTCTTTACCTATGCTATTGTGGGTTTACTGCTCATTGTTACTGCTTGTTTCAATTTCATCAATATGTCTACTGCCATGGCCGTAAAGCGTGCCAAGGAGGTAGGTATGCGCAAAGTATTGGGTAGTAGCCGAAAACAGCTGGTGATGAGGTTTATCGGAGAAACTTTCGTGATTACCCTCATTTCAGTGTTACTTTCCATGGGGCTCACCGAGAGGTTACTTCCTATGGTAATCAATGACTTTGTGGGCATAGAGATCCCTTTTAACCCCATTACAGATTTCACACTTTTTCTTTACCTGCTGGCTACCCTGGTGTCTGTGTCAGTACTGGCAGGACTTTATCCGGCCCTGGCCTTGTCCAGAGCTCAGCCCATTAGCGCACTGAAGGGGAGCATGAGTAAAGGAAAGGGGAATATGTTTTTCAGAAGGTTTCTGGTATTTCTGCAGTTCTTCCTTTGCCAGTTTCTGATCTTCGGTACGGTGGTTGCCAGCCGCCAGATGAACTTCTTTCTCTCGGCCGATATGGGCTACGATCAGGAGTGGATTATCAATGTGAGCCTGCGTGACAGAAGTGAATCAGCACAGGAGCTCTGGGCCTCTAAGCTCGAGAATTTACCGGGAGTTCAAAACTATACCTTCAGCTATCGACCTCCCTTCTCTGGTTCGGTTTCATCCACCAACGGATACCTGTATACCTCGGATAGCAGTAGAATTGAACTGGATACTGAGGTGAAAATGGCCGATCATAAATATGCCGAAACCTATGGCATAGAGCTGCTGGCCGGTGATTGGCTGAGTGAAAGCGATACGACCAATCAATATGTGATTAATGAGGAGTTTTTGAGTAAGGTAGGTATTGAAAACCCGGTAGACATCCTGGGGATGATGGTGAATGTCTGGGGAGTGAAGGCACCCGTAGTCGGGGTGGTGAAAGATTACCATACCGGCAGACTGGATGAGAAAATCGAACCGGTGACCATGTTTAATTCCAGGAGGGATTATGGTACGCTGGGGCTGAGGGTAGTGGCTGCCAGTGCCGATGATGTGATCAAAAGCCTGGAGAAAATCTGGTACGAGGTAAATGAAGAATACGAGTTTGGCTATAACTTCCTCGATGAAGAGGTCAGGATGTTTTACGAGGGAGAGAAGAAGATGTCTCAGCTGCTGACTGTTTTTGCAGGGATCGCCATTTTCATCGGTTGCCTCGGTTTATATGGTCTGGTAGCTTTTATGGCCAACCAGAAAGCCAAAGAGATTGGTATCCGCAAGGTGCTGGGAGCCAGCGTGGCCAACGTGATGCGAAAGTTCTCGCAGGAATTTCTTTTCCTGGTACTGATTGCTTTCCCCTTTGCGGCAGTCCTCGGTTACCTGGGGATGAACAGTTGGCTACAGCAATATGAGTACCGCATTGGTATTGGCCCTGCTATCTTCCTGATCAGTATTGGCGCATCTGTAGTCATTGCTGTGCTGACCACCGGATACCGCTCCATGCGTGCTGCCACAGCTAATCCTGTCAATTCATTAAGAGACGAATAAAATGAAGAACTATCTCACCGGTCTCTGGCGATACCTTAAAAGAAATAAGGTCTTTGCGCTGATCAACGTCAGCGGGCTCACTATTGGCATTACCTGCTCTGCCATCATGTTTATCCTGGTGGATCATGAGCTGGGTTATGACAAGTTTCACGATAATTTCGATAACCTGTATCGGGTGACCAGCACCCGGTTAAACAACGGAGAAACGGCCTATAGCATCGGCATGCCCAAGCCACTGCCTGCCGCAATGAAAGAAGATATCTCCGGCCTGGAAAACCTGGCATTCTTCAGCCATACAAGGTTCGGCATGTTTACAGTAGTAGACAAAGCTGGTCAGGAAAAAGAGTTTATAGAGACAAAAGGTTTGGTGTATACCGAACCTTCTTTGTTTGAAATGTTTACCTGGCCCTTGATTGATGGAAATACAGACGCCATGGCAGAGCCCAATACGGTGGTGCTGGATCAGAAAACGGCCGAACTGTACTTTCCCGATCAGCCCGCAACCGGGCAAACTATCAGACTCAATGGTGCAACAGACCTGAAAGTTATAGGGGTGGTAAGGTCCGCACCTCAGCAATCGGACTTTCCGTTTTCCATCTTCGTTTCGGTTAAGACACTCCAAAACCAGGAAGACTTCACCAACTGGTTCAGCACCAACAGCAACGACCGCTGTTACGTGCTTTTAAATGAAAACACAGATCCGGAATCCATTACCAGCCAGTTTGAGGCTTTTGTAGATAAGTACCACGGTGAGCAGAGTACAGTCACCTACGACCTTCAGGGCCTGCCCGAAGTACATTTTGATGGAGTACATGGCAACCTTAATTACAGAAGTGTTCCCTGGAGCCTCATTTACATTCTGTCAGGTGTGAGTTTGCTGATGGTGCTGACGGCCTGCTTCAACTTCATTAACATGTCTACGGCTGTAGCGCTCAGGCGAGCCAGAGAGGTGGGCATCAGAAAGGTACTTGGCAGTACAAGGCTCAGGCTCATTTATACTTTCCTGATCGAAACATTCGCTATCACCATCTTCTCTATTTGTGTGTCTATGGCCCTGGTTGAGCACTTACTGCCGGGAAAAGTGAGCGAATTTACGGGAATAGCCCTGGAACTGAATCTGTGGTCTAATCCGGCCCTAATGGTATATCTCTTCGCGCTGCTGATCTTCGTTACAGCACTGGCCGGATTGTATCCTGCCTGGCTCATTTCAGGTTTTAAGCCGTCCAATGTGCTGAAAAGCAATACAACTGGTGCCAGAGGTCGTGGATTAAATCTGAGACGCGTACTGGTAGTTTTTCAGTTTTCTCTTTCTCAGGTTTTTATCGTGGGTACACTGGTGGCATTGTTCCAGATGAATTTCATCAAAAATGTGGATATGGGCTTCAGACAGGATCTGGTCGTAACACTGGATCTACCCCAGCGAGGGCAACAGAAAGATGTGTGGAAGGCCGCTCTGGAGTCTAACCCGGGGGTGAAAGACTTTAGTTTTGCTATGGCAGCACCTTTTTCTGGTATGTCTTCCAGCACAGATGCAGAGCATGTAAAAGATACAGTCAAGAACAGGTTTACCACCTTTCTCAAACCAGCCGATAGCCGTTATCTCGATACTTATGAGCTTGATCTGCTGGCAGGTCAGGGGCTGTTGGCATCAGATCAGTCTCTCGGCTATGTCATCAATGAAGCCTTTCTGCATAAGCTGGGCTACCAGAACCCTTCGGATGCAGTGGGAGAGATGATATCCGTTGGAGGAAATGAAATGGCCCCGATCAGGGGCGTAGTGAAAAACTACCACATGACCAGCCTTAAGCAGGAAGTGAAACCTGCCGTGATCTATCAGGATCCTGATCACCCCAGTGGCTCCGGTAACCTGGGTATTAAACTGGCCGGGAATGACCTGGAGTCTACCCTTGATAAAATAGAAGATACCTGGCAGGAGCTGTACCCTGAAGATCAGTTCAGATCGCTGTTTATGGACGAATACATTGCCAATTACTATCGCAACGATAAGAAATTCTCCAAAATGCTGATCACCTTTTCTATAGTAGCCATACTCATTAGCTGTCTGGGGCTCTATGGTATGGTTTCTTATATGGCCAATCAGCGCATAAAAGAGATTGGTATCCGAAAAGTGCTGGGTGCCAGTGTGAATCAGATCCTGGTACTTTTCTCGAAAGAGTTTACACGTCTTGCGGTTATTGGTTTCCTGGTGGCTGCCCCTCTGGCTTACTGGGGCATGCTCGACTGGCTCAATAATTTTGTTTACAAGATTACCATTGGCCCCTCGGTGTTTGCGGCCGGTATTGGCGCGTCATTGCTCATTACCCTGCTTACTATTTCTTACAGGGCCCTCAGGGCCGGTAACGTCAATCCGGTCGAATCTTTAAGAGATCAATAATCACAGTACTATGATCAGAACTTATTTCAAATCGACTTTCAGAAAACTTGTCAAAGACAAGCAGTATACGGCCATCAATATTGTGGGGCTTTCTACGGGGTTTGCGTTATTTCTGATTATAGCGCTGTATATACAGAGAGAACTGGCTGTAGATGCACATCACATGAGAGGTGATGCGGTTTACAGGGTGAATACGCTGAGTACAACGCAGGCAGGGGGTACCAACCGCTATGCCCTGAGCTATCATCCGCTGGCAGCAGCTATGACTGAGGAAATTCCTGAGGTCACCTCAGCCACAACTTTTTTCGCTCCTTCAGCCCAGCTTTCATTCAGGGCAGGAGATGAACTGCTTTCGGTAGACAATATTTACTATACAGATCAGTCTTTTTTCGAGGTTTTTAACCTCGAGTGGCAGCATGAAGGCGATCTGCTGCAGGAGCCCAATACAGTAGTTATCTCTGACGAGCTCGCCACACGTTACTTTGGTGAGGCCAATCCTATGGGAGAAACCCTTGTCTATGAAAACAGGGGAACCCGTCATAGCCTGACCGTTACCGGGGTATTCAGACAAACCCGTTTGCCCGGTCACCTGAGTTATGATATGCTGATTAGTCATGATGCAGGTGTGAACTTTTGGAAAGGCGGACTTGAAGACAACTGGAATCTGCTCTTTGTTTATACCTACTTTAAGACCGAGAAAGGGGCAAGCCCCGAATTACTGGATCAAAAGCTTAACACACTTAAAACCAAATATCAGGAGGGCAGAGAGGCCTTGGCCTATAGTGTACAAAGCCTCAAAGATGTTTACTGGAACGGAGACTTTCAGTATGAGCCCGGCAGGAATGGAAACATGGCTTATATCTATGTTTTCGGAGCCTTCGGGTTGACTGTGTTAATACTGGCCATGGTTAACTTTGTAAACCTGATGACGGCCCGTTCTATCAGAAGGTCTAAAGAAGTGGCTGTGAGAAAGATCGTAGGGGCCAGTAAAAAAGGTCTGATTCTTCAGTTCCTCACAGAATCTATGGTGCTTTCTTCCATAGCCATGATACTCGGAGCTGTGGCAGTAGAAAGACTGATCGTTCCGGTAAATACCAGCCTTGGCCTGGAGCTGTCATTCAGTATTTTCGCTAATCCCGTTTTATTGCTATTGATTTTGGGTATGCCGCTGCTCATCGGTTTACTAAGTGGAATTTACCCCGCTTTTATGCTTTCTTCATTGAATGCCAACAACCTGATACAGGGGCGTATGAAGTGGAATATCTCTCATGAGCACCTCAGACGGGGTTTATTGGTTTTTCAGTTTACCATTTCTGTTCTGGTGATCTCCGGGGTACTGGTAATAGGAAAACAGATGGATTTTATAAAATCTGAAGGCCTGGGTTTCGGTAGCGATCCGGTGGTGGTTTTACCCCGTATCAGCAACGATTCCAATTACCTTATTCGTCAGGAGCTGGCGTCCGATCCCAACATTATTGGCATTGCCTCGCTTTCAAGTATCCCCGGCTACAGGGCACCCCGACAACGCAATGTCAAAGAAGCCGGAGTAACAGGAGAGGGTATTCGCATGAACGGTATCTGGGTATCTGAACAGTATGCTGATATTATTGATCTGAACTTTGTGACAGGTAGAAATTTTACTCCGGAAGATCAGGAAAACACCCTTATCCTGAATGAAAAAGCCGTAAGCGACCTGGGGCTGACGACAGAAGAAGTACTGGGCAAGCAGCTGGTAATGACAGGCAGAAATGGCTTTGAACCAACACGTTACCTTATCGTGGGCGTTACGGCCGACTATCATTATCAGTCCATGTATGAGAGGGTAGAGCCGTTGTTTCTGCTGAATAACAGCAAGGCCCGTTCTGGTGGTGATGCTTCTATCGTGCAGCTAAGAGCCGGAAGTATAGACCAGGGACTCGCCCGACTCGCCGCGGTCTGGGCCGGAATAGAAAAGGCAGAAGGTTTTGACTACTACTTTCTGGATGAAGCAGTAAACCAGGTTTATCACCGGGAAATCAAGCTTTCCAAAACCGTCAACTATGTTTCAGCCATCTCTATCATGATTTGTTTGCTGGGTTTGTATGGTCAGGTTTCACTTAATCTGCAATCGCGCAAAAAGGAAATAGGTATCAGAAAAGTACTGGGTGCTTCGCTGCAAACCATTATCAACCTCTTTGCCAGAAAGTATGTCTGGATGATCGGCTTCAGCATCCTGATAGGCTTGCCGGTATCCTACCGAATCTTAGATATCTGGCTCGCTAACTTCGAATACAGTATCAGTTATTCGTTTCCGCTCTACTTTGCTGTAGGACTGTCACTGGTCCTGATCAGCCTGATCCTTATTGGTATCCAGTCACAATTAGCATCTCGAATCAACCCCGCAGACTCTCTTAGAAATGAATAACCTGCTACTCAACAACCTGAAAACGGCTTTTAGAAGCCTTAAAAAGCACCCGATGTCGGCCGTGATCAACATTTCCGGTCTGGCCCTGGGAATGGCCGCCTGTCTGATCATCACTTTTTATGTACAGGAAGAGATGAGCTATGATACCTCCTACAAAGATGCGGAGCGTGTCTACCGTTTAAACACCTACTGGAAGCAGGTGGGCGCAGATGAGAAGTTTGCCACAAGCCCACCACCTCTGGCACCGGCCCTGGCAGAATTATCTCCGGATGTTGAAGCTTTTGTAAGACTCAGCAAGAGATCGGATTTTACAATGAGACCCGATCATGATTTTGATCGTCCATACCGTGAAACCAACGCCTGGACGGTCGATAAAGACTTTCTCAAGGTGCTGGACAATGGCGTTCTGGCGGGAGACCCCGAGACCATGCTGGCACAGCCCCGAAGTGTGGTGATGCCGAGAAAAACGGCCATTCGTTACTTCGGGCAGGAGGCTTTTGATGCAGGCAACATCGTGGGCCGGCAACTTGGCGGAGGTGGTGATGGTGGCACTAAATGGCAGGTGACAGGAGTGCTGGAAGACCAGCCAAAACAGAGCCATCTGCAGTTTGATATGCTGCTTTCTAAAGAAAACCCGAATGGTCCCGGAGAAACTATCTGGGGCTGGCTGGCTTTTTACTCCTACGTAAAACTGAAGGACAATCGACCGGAGACCATTGAAAAAGTAAAAGAACAACTGGAGTATATCGTGGCCAACTATGCCGCGAAGGATGCAGGTATGACCCTGGAGCAGCTTCGTGCAGAAGGGCAGGACATGCAGTTCCTCCTACAGCCCATCGAAGATATTCACCTGAAATCGTCTCTCTTGCAGGAAATGGCTCCGAATGGAAGCCTGACTTACGTAAGGTCCATGGTCGTTGTGGCCCTCTTCATCATCGTACTGGCCTGCGTAAACTTTGTGAATCTCTCCACAGCCAAATCCGCCCTCAGGGCAAAAGAAATCGGAGTAAGGAAGGTATTGGGCTCGGGAAGAGGGCAGCTCATCAGGCAATTCCTGACAGAGTCTCTCATGATGACCTTTATCGCTTTATTGATTGCCCTGGGGCTGGCAGAGTTCTTTGCCAATGTGATCAGAACGGGTTTTAACTGGGAAATCAGTACGGAGTTCGTTCGTGAGCCTCTGGTGCTTGTTAGTGTACTGGCCATTACCACACTGATCGGTGTATTGGCCGGGTTGTATCCCGCTATTTATCTCACCGGCTTTCAGCCGGTAAGTGCCCTCAAAGGTAAATCACTGAAGGGCAAAGGTGAAAAAGGTATTCGCAATGCCCTGGTTGTTTCGCAGTTTGTTATTTCTATTGGGTTGATCATTGCTACCCTGATCATTGACCAGCAGGTGGAGTATACCCGACAAAAAGATCTTGGCTTTGATAAGGAGAATGTTCTGATCATCCAGAACGACCGTGAGATAGACGAAAGACGGGAGGAATTCAAAACCTTTCTCAAGCCCGATACCCGGGTTCTGGGAGCAGGGTTCAGTACGGGTATTCCCGGGTTGCCTCAGTATATGCGCAGAGACTTCAGTGTAAATGGTCTGGAAGGAAATAAGGGCATTAACTGGTTTCAGGCCGATGATTCTTTTCTTGCCACAATGGGCGTTTCTGTGATAGAGGGTCGAGGTTTCAGTAAAGAAGTTGCCTCTGATTCCAGTGGTCTGTTACTCAATAAAACAGCCGTGCAGGAGCTGGGACTTACTAATCCCGTTGGTACCTATCTTACCATTAACAAGGGTGAGAATGACGAACACCGGGTACAGGTGATCGGGATAGTAGAGGATTTTAATCTCCATTCTTTCGACCGGAAAATCGGAGCGCTGGCCATTGGATATCTGAATGATTATGTCTTCAAAGATTACATCAGCATTCGGCTGGCCCCGGGAAATCTAAAAGAAGCGGTAAGTGGAGTGGAAGCTGCCTGGAAAGAGTTTGAGCCGAATGTACCGATGGTCTACAGCTTCCTTGATCAGGACTTTGACCGATTGTTTAAGTCAGAGCAGCGGCTGAGTAAGATTTTTAATGCCTTTACGGGGCTGGCGATTTTCATTGCGTGCCTGGGGCTCTTCGGGCTGGCCGCTTACACCAGTGAGCAACGCACACGCGAAATCAGCATTCGCAAAGTATTGGGGGCTTCGGTGGGTTCTCTGCTGAGTCTGCTGTACCAGAGCTATTTCAGGCTGATCTTGCTTTCATTTGTCATAGCTGCGTTGCTGGCTTATCTCTTCGCACAGCAGTGGCTCTCCAATTTTGTTTATCACATACCAATTGGTTTCAAACCCTTTGTGCTGGCCCTGCTGGGCACTGTTCTGATTGCGGCTCTTACGGTCGTATATCAGTCTCTGAAAACTGTTTTACGCAACCCTGTCGATACCTTAAAAAGCGAATAAGATGATACGACATTTTTTTAAGATTGCTTACCGGAATATTCTCAGAAAGGGCAAAATGTCCTTGCTCAACATTGCAGGGCTTAGCCTGGGTATTGCGTCATTTATCGTAATCAGCCTCTATGTCTTTCAGGAAACCTCCTATGAAAAAGGCCATGATCGCTGGGAAGACCTTTATCGTATTGAGGAGCACTTTTTGAGCATGGGGCAGGTAGCCTGGACCAATGCCAATCTGCAATTTAATCTGGATGAAATTCCGGAGATAGAAGCTTTGGCCAGGGTAAGGTTAAACAGGAATACTTCTCTGCTGATGGATAACAGGGCGGTAAAGATTGATCGTGTGTTGATCAGCGATAACCGCTTCTTCGAACTGTTTGACTACGGACTGCTTTTAGGCGATAAAGAGAAGCCCCTCACCGGACCGGGAAGTGTGGTTGTTACGGAAGAGCTGGCCCAATCGCTTTTCGGGCGAAGTGATGTGATAGGAGAAAGCCTTAAGGTAAAGAATGTTGGTGATGTACTGATCAGTGCGGTGGTGCGCAATCCTGTAAGAAGGTCTCATGTTGATTTTGACATGATGCTGCACTTTCCCCAGGAAGAAAAGCCCACAAACAACTGGTATGGCATAGGGGGCTACACTTACATCAAGACCAGTCCCGGTACTACGGCTCAAGACCTCAATTCCAAGCTGGACGGGATCGTGGAAAGAAATATATTCCCCTCTGCCTTCAAGCCCACCAAGGATATGAGCTTTGCCGAATGGATTGATCACGAGAACAGAATCCAGTTTATGGTCAAGCCCGTCAGTGATATCTACCTGCATTCACAGCTTAAGTTTGAGATGGGAGCAGGAGGAGATTCGCAAATGCTGGTTACCCTGTCGATCATAGCGCTCTTTATTCTCATCATCGCGTCCATCAACTTTATGAACCTTACTACCGCCCGCTCCTCCGGGCGCACCAAAGAGATCGGGGTGAGAAAGGTGCTGGGCTCCGGAAAGAAAAGTCTGGTACTTCAGTTCTTATCCGAGTCCGTCATGATCACTTTTATTTCCGCCTTGATTGCCGCAGGACTTTCTGAATTGATCATTTTCCTGGTGAACAAATATTTCGGAGATATCATTGGTATTTCGCTCTTTTCATTCCCTCTGATCATTGCCTTTATGCTGGCAGGTATACTTTTGCTCGGTGTGCTGTCAGGATTGTATCCGGCATTTTACTTATCCTCTGCCAGAGTCATTCCATTGCTCAAGGGCATGAAGCTGGCCCAGGTACTGAATGTAAATGTCTCAAAAGCCCTGAGAAATGGCCTGGTAGTAACGCAGTTCACCCTATCTACCGGAATGATCATAGCCACGCTGTTTATCTACAATCAGCTTATGTTTATGAAGGGCAAGGATCTGGGCTTCTCAGAGGAGAATGTCATGATCGTCACCAATGCGCAGGATCTGGGTGAGTCAAAGGAAGCCTTCAGAAATGAGTTACTTAATATTCCGGGAGTCACTTCGGTTTCTCTGGCGGGCAGAACACCGGGAGATGGTTCTTCCAGTATTCACTCTGTTATGTTAGATGCCAATGAGTCTATTTCCTTCCAGTCTTTTACTGTAGACGATTTCTATAAAGAAACACTGGACCTGACCTTGCAGGAAGGGGAGTGGTTCAGGCCGGAACTGGTCAAGTCAGATTCCAATATCATTGTTAACAGGGCGGCAGTTGAAATGCTGGGTCTTAACGAACCGATAGGGGAAGTCATAGGCAATTACTACCGAATCGTAGGAGTCATGGAAGATTTTCAGTTTGCCTCTTTCCGCAATGAAATAGGTCCTGCCGTATTTCAGTATTCACAGTCAAAAGGAAACCGGGCGATTGTCAAGCTCAATCTGGATGAGGTTCCTTATGAAGCTATTCAGGCTGCCTGGAACCGATTCAGCGCCATGCCACTGGAGACAAAAATGCTCGAACAAAACTTTGATGAACTGCTTTATAATGAAGAACAATCTGCCAATACGGTCTTGGGATTCACGGTGTTAGCTATTCTTATTTCCTGCCTGGGTCTTTTTGGCCTGGCTGCCTTTATGGCCGATCAGCGCCAGCATGAATTTGGTGTGAGAAAGGTATTGGGAGCCAGAGTGGGAGATGTAGTGAAACTCTTTAGCTT
Source organism: Roseivirga sp. UBA6061 (assembly GCA_002427745.1). Taxonomy (GTDB): domain Bacteria; phylum Bacteroidota; class Bacteroidia; order Cytophagales; family Cyclobacteriaceae; genus Roseivirga. The sequence continues at coordinate 43,074 of DIYF01000130.1, forward strand.
CGATTTTCTGAAACTCATCAGTGTCGCCTTTCTCATATCAGTGCCGCTGGCCATCTGGGCAGTAGGTGCCTGGCTACAGGGCTATGCCGAACGTATTTCGATGTCAGTCGGTGTATTTGTGCTGGCAGGAGTACTGGCCATTGCCATCGCTTTCCTGACTATTCTCTATCAATCATTAAAAACCGGACAACTAAACCCTGTAGATACACTGCGGAGCGAATAGAAGCCTGCCGCAGTCTCCCCCGACTATGCTGACTAACTACCTGACTATCATTATCCGTAAGCTCCGAAAAGAGCGCCTGTACACGTTCGTCAATCTGCTGGGACTCACCATCGGCCTTTGTGCGGTTCTGCTGATCGGCCTGTTTGTCAATGATGAGCTCAGTTATGACAAGTTTCATTCAGACAAAGACCGCATGTTCCGGGTGATCTCAAATAGTGAGCAATTTGGGTATAACGGTTTGATAGCCTGCGACTATGTAGAGAGTGTCGCAGAAATTGCTCCTCAGATAGAGGCATATAGCCGCATAAGTCGAATTGATGAGCAGGTGCTGCTGGAGTCAGGGGAGACGCGTCTTTATTCGGAGAATACCTTTCTGGTTGATCATAACTTCTTTGAGTTTTTCGACTTTGGTTTACTCGATGGTATAGCAGCGGAGGTGCTGAAGCAACCCGGTACAGCGGTGATTTCCCGTTCAATGGCTGATCGGATCTTTGGCGATGAAAACCCTGTTGGTAAAGAGTTGCGACTGGACAAAGAGCGTTCTGTATTAATTACGGGAGTCGCGGCCGACCCACCTGCGAACAGCCACATACGGTTTGATTTACTGGTGGCCCAGCAGGAGGAATTCAGGAATCAGTTCGAGAATATGGGCTATGTAAGTAGTCTGATCTCCTATATAAAGCTGACCCCCGGATACGATTTAAGCTCAGTAACCGGTCAGTTTGATCAGCTACGGGGTAAAGTGGCTTATGCCATGTTTCTGGATGATCTGGTGTTTCAACTGGTTCCCCTGACAGAACAACATCTGGCGCCTTATTATGAGTATGACTTCTTTGCCAAAAATGATATCCGGTTTATCTACCTCTTCACCGGGATTGGCCTGGTCATTTTGATTCTGGCAGTCATTAACTATATCAACCTGGCCACTGCTCAGGCCTTGAGACGGTCTAAAGAAATAGGGTTAAGAAAAGTAATCGGTGCCAACAGGTCTCAGCTGATGGTTTATCAGTTTCTGGAATCTGTAGTGGTTACCACAGTGGCCTTTGTGCTGGCCTTTGCATTGGCAGAACGGGCCTTGCCTCTTTATAATGACTTGCTTCATAAGTCCATCACACTGGATTACCTGAGCATAGAGTTTCTTCTGGGAGTTCCGGCCATGGGCATGGTCATAGGAGTTCTTGCCGGTGCCTATCCTGCCTTTTTTCAAAGCAGATTTCAGGCCATCAGGTTGGTAAACGAGCAGAATACAGGCCGAGGCGGAAAGAAGAATCTAAGACGGGGTCTTATGCTTTTACAATTCACCGTGGCCGGAGTTTTGCTGCTCACCACGCTGATCATGCAATCTCAAATGGTCTATCTCGAAGAGAAAGACCTGGGTTTCGATCAGGATCATCTGGTAAGCATCCCGCTCTACGAAGATTCAGTATTTGACGGGGCTTACCTCAAACAACAGGTGAGTGGCATTGCCGGAATAAAGGATGTCAGTGTCAGCACCTGGAAAATGGGTGGAGGTACTTCTTCCGGTGTTTTTTCCGACAGACATACTGAAGGGGAAGGAGCTGAGTATCTGCGTCTGGAATATATCGCTGCCGATAAAGATTACATCAATACACTGGGGCTCAGAGTGAAGGCTTCCAGCGGTGCTTACAGAGAGCATGGATTACAGCCGGGAGACGTAGCGGTGAGTCAGAAACTGATAGATACATTTGGCTGGAATGAGAACCCCATTGGCAGAAAGGTTTATGACTATCATAACAAGGAAATGACCATTGCGGCTGTAGTGGAAGACTTCTATGTAAGGCCTTTGACCACTGAAGTAAGAGCAGCCCTGGTGTACCTCGGAAGTGAGCCCCGGTTTGAAAACTTAGTCTTGCGGATAGACGCTCAGAATTACAGAGCCGTACTGGATCAGGTAGGCCCTCTCTACGAACAAAGTTATAAACGACCATTTGTATATGCCTTTGTAGATGATCAGATGGCTCAGTTTTACAGAACTGAATTCGGACAACTCAGGCTTTTCAGCATCATGACTTCGCTGGCGGTATTTATTGCCCTGATGGGCCTGCTTGCCTTAACCACCTATATGACCCAGCAGCGTCAGAAAGAAGTAAGCATCAGAAAAGTGCTGGGTGCTTCGGTGAAGGAGTTATTATTAATGCTCAATAAGGAACATACCTGGCTGACGGTTATCGCCTTTGCCCTGGCTGTTCCGCTTTCTATTTACCTCATGCAGGACTGGCTGGCCAATTTCAAGTACCACGTACAGCTCGGTCCTGCTCTCTTTGCCCTGGCCATTATTGGTTTTATAGCCATAAACGTCATCATTACCCTGGTTTACACACTCAGAGTGTCAAAGGCCAACCCTGCCCATACCCTTAGAAACGAATAGTCACTATGTTCAGACAACTCCTTGTTTTTACCTTCCGCAGCTTCCGAAAAACTGCCATGATCAACAGCCTCAATGTGGCAGGACTAACATTGGGGCTCTCTGTTTTTTTTCTGGTATCATTGTTTGTTTACCAGGAGAGAACGTATGAGCAGGATTTCAGTAAGAGAGACAGGATTTACCAGGTAGGAACCGATTTTTTCGATCTGGGCAGAACAGCGCGTACTTCTTCCAATCTCTCCCATGTACTTTCCGACATTCCGGAGGTAGAATCACACACTACGTTCTGGAACAATGAGAAAAACAAGATTTTTACCGAAGGCAATGACTACCAGGAAAGGAGGGTTATCAAAGCAGATTCAAACTTCTTCAAGGTTTTCGAATTTGAACTACTGGCAGGAGATGCCGAAACGGTCCTGAATGAGCCCAATCAGGTGGTGATCAGTGAGCGAGTGGCCCGGCAGATGTTCGGTACCACCGATGTATTGGGTAAAGAACTGAAGATAGGTACTTATCTTTTTAACTATGAGACAGCCATCATCAGAGGCGTAAGCAGGTCACCCGTATTTAAGACTCAGCTGGACTTTGATATACTCCTCTCTCAAAACAATACGAACGGTATCGATCCGGAGCAATGGGGAGCCATAGGTTATTATGTTTATGCAGTCCTCAAAGATGCCACTGACAAGGCCCGGTTCGATGAACAACTGGTAGCGCTCAACAGACGCTACTTATACCCTAAATTCGGTAAGGAAAGGGGAGGGCTGAGCTACGAAGAATGGCTCTCGAGCGGTGATTACATAGGTTACTTTGCAGAATCGCTTCACGAGTTGAGGTACACTTCCGATACCAGTACAACCATGATGCCCCGGGCGAATAAGAATAAAACCAATACGCTGATCATCGTGGGACTGGCCGCTTTGCTCATTTCTGTGATCAATTTTATCAACCTGTCAACCGCCAGAGCTTCGCAAAGAATGAAAGAGGTGGCGGTAAAAAGAATTATGGGCTCCGGGCGCCAATGGCTGATCGCTCAGTTTATGCTGGAGGCCTTCGTGATGATTTCACTGGCTTCAGTACTTGCACTGGCCAGTGTTGAAGCCTTTATCAACTGGCAGCCGGCCACTTTTAATGGTTTTATCGAGTATTCTGTGCTTCAGTCTGGTGAGTGGGTGCTGGTAGTAATATGTTTCATAGTGGGCCTTAGCCTGCTATCAGGAGCTTACCCGGCCTTGTACCTGTCCAGTGGTAATGTCATTACCATTCTGAAGAGCGGTTTGTCAAAGGGAAGCTTCAGCCTTTTCAATGCGACCCTTTTGCGCAGGGGAGCCATCGTAGTGCAGTTTGTTTGTTCTATAGGGCTGATCGGTGCGGTCATTACCATGTTCCTGCAAATTGATTATCTGAGAAGTAAAGACCTGGGCTACGAGGCTGCGGATGTGATGGTGATTGACAACATCCATGACCTGGATAAAAACGTGGACGTTTTCAGAAAAGAGCTGCTGAAAATACCGTCCGTTACCGCCAGTAGCTATGCCACAAGTATGCCTGCTCAGGCCAACCAGCCACAAAAGCCCTCGGAACTCAAGACAGAAGACGGTAAGGTTTATATGGTCACGTTTCTGGAAGTAGAGCAGTCTTTTTTCCAAACAATGGACCTGGAGCTGCTGTCGGGTGTGGCCTTTGACTCGGAAGATGACAATCAGCCACTGCTGCAGGGCAATACCCGTGGTAAAAAGAAACAGGGGAAAAGACCGGTAGTGCTCAACGAGAAGGCTGTGAAGACATTGGAGCTTGAAACCCCGGTAGGCAGTATCATCGAAGATATGCTGGTGGTAGGCGTGGTAGAGGATTTTATGTTCAGAGACCTTAACACCGCTACCGAGCCTATGATCATTTTTCAAATGGCTCCGGTAAACGTGAGCTCATTCTTTTACAATCCCTTGTTTATCGAACTCACTGCCTACTCTGATGAGAACAGGAGAGCGGTAGAAGGCCTTTGGACAAGTCTTACTGACAGGCCACTCAGGAGCTTTCCCCTCACCGCAAAGTATGATCGCCTGATTGCCATTGAAAAAGTCTCTTTCAATGCGGTACTGATCTTCTCAGTTTTTGCCGTTCTGGTTTCCTGTATTGGCTTGTTTGGCCTGGCAGTCTTTACAGTGGATCAGCGCCTGAAAGAATTTGGCATTCGCAAAGTGTTGGGAGCCACCATGCAGGATATCATCCGGCTGTTCAGCTGGGATTTTCTTAAGCTCGTTCTGCTGGCCTTTCTGCTCACTATGCCGGTTACCATGTACGCCCTCAATCTCTGGTTGGAAGGCTTTGCCAGCAGAATCAATCTCTCTTACTCTATCGTGCTGGCTACCGGAGCCCTCGCTGCTCTGATCGCTTTGACTACCATACTTTTTCAGTCGCTTAGGGCAGGAAGGCTTAACCCCGCAGAAACACTCAGAAACGAATAAAATCAGTTGAGTATGTTAAAACATTCTTTCAGATTTGCCATAAGAAGTTTCAGGAAAACAGAATTCTTACATGCCCTGAATGTTGTGGGGCTTATGTTGGGATTGAGCGTTTTCTTTTTGGTTTCGCTCTTCATCTACCAGGAAAAGAGTTACGAACGTGACTTTAAGCGAAGTAGCCGCATCTTTCAGGTAAGTCAAAGCATGATCGGCTACAATATGGCCATGGGAGCACCTAACCTTTCTTATACACTTCATGAAATTCCCGAGGTAGTAGAGTTCACGAGCTTTAAAAGAACGGCCAGGGCTAACCTTAGCTGGCAAGGTCAACAGAATACCGGAACGGTACTGACTGTCGACTCCGCTTTTTTCAAGGTTTTTGATTTTGAACTGCTACATGGAGACAGTGAAACGGCCCTGGATGAGACAAGGTCGGCTGTGATAAGCAGTGAAAAGGCCATGGATTTCTTCGGTACTACTGAAGTACTGGGCAGACTGATCAATGTGCAGAGATTCAAAGGAGATAGTACCTATCAGGTGCCCGCCATCATCAGAGGAGTCAGTAAGGTACCTCGTTTCAAAACTCAGATGGATTTTGATCTACTGGTGTCTGAGCACAGGCCGGTGAATGCAGAACTTGGTCTGGGTGGCTGGCAAAACTCCAGCGTATATAACTATGTTGTGGTGGCTCCGGGAGCTACAACAGCCATACTTGATGAAAGGCTGCTGGATTTGAGCTATAAATACATTTACCCAAAAACGGTGGGTTCCGGTGGGCTGACAAAATCTGAGTGGCAGAAAGAACCGCTGTATTGCGGGTTCTATACTGAATCACTCTCATCCTTAAGAACAGACTCTGAGACCAGTGGTAACTTAATGCCTTCCCTGAACAAGGCGCAGCTGGAAACGCTGACGATCATAGCATTGGCGGCTCTTATTATCTCCATTTTTAACTTTATCAACATATCCACTGCTCGCGCTTCTCTTCGTCTCAAAGAAGTAGGGGTAAAGCGTGTTCTCGGGGCAACCAGGAAGACTCTGGTTTTCCAGTTTATGCTGGAATCATTTATGATCATTCTTTTTTCCGCCATTTTATCACTGGCCGTGGTAGAGGCCGTGGTACAGCTCAAGCCTGCCTCTATAGGCCTGGTTATAGAGTATTCGGTATTACATTCTCAGGAATGGGTAGCCGGTTTAACAGCATTTATCCTGGTACTTACCTTCATGGCAGGTATGTATCCCGCTGCCTACCTTTCCAGCGGGAGATTGGCGGTCGTTCTGAAAAACGGAGTGACTAAACATAGCTTCAGCGTACTCAATGCCAGTGCTATGAGAAAGGGAAGTACCATATTTCAGTTTATCTGTTCTATAGGCCTGATTACGGCTGTGATTACCATGTTCTTACAGATAGACCACCTGAAAACCCGGGATTTGGGATACGAAGGCAACTCCGTATTGATTTTGGACAATACACACCTGCTGGAAGATTCGAAGAATACATTCAGGAATGAACTTCTCAGACTGACTTCCGTGAGGGCTGCTGCTTACACCAACCGGTTGCCGGGTGCCAGTACAATGGAGAGGGAAAACTCCTTGAAGATTAACGATAGTACAGAAGTCGGCTTTACCATGTTTGAGATAGACCCTTCTTTCTTTGAGGTGATGTCTATGGATTTTGTGGCCGGAACCTCTTTTGAGAATAGTCCTGCTCTGGCAGCTAAACCTCAAGACGGAGAAGGAGGTACCCGTTACTTCCCTCTCGTGATCAATGAAGTGGCTGCCAGGCTGTTGGGATATGATAATGCAGTTGGTCAGGTTTTTCTTGAAAAAGGAATGATCCAGGGAGTTGTCAATGATTTTGTTTTCAGTGATTTGCGCCAGGAAGTAGGGCCGGTCATATTTGTCAGGAAATCAAGTACCCAGAGGCATACATATCATTATCCCCTTGCAGTCAAATTGAATGGTGGTATGGAATTGCTGGAAGAAATCCGGGAGGTCTGGTCTGGTTTTACGGAGAAGGAATTAAAATATCACTTGCTGGAATCGAACTATGATCACTTACTAAGTATTGAAGAAGAGGGCTTTAGGGCCGTGTTGATCTTCTCAATCGTTGCAGTAATCATCTCCTGCTTTGGCTTGTTGGGACTGGCCATCTTCACCATCGACCAGCGGATTCATGAGTTTGGAATCAGAAAAGTACTCGGAGCGTCAGTGTTGGATATTATGAAGCTATTCGGGGCAGGTTTTGCCAAACTCATGGTCGTGGCCTTCCTGTTGGCATTACCTCTGTCTATAATTTCTATGCAGAACTGGCTGGCTTCCTATGCCGACCACATTGTACTAGGCCCGGGCATATTTGTCGCAACAGGCCTGTTGATCACATTGATTGTTGCCGGAACTATCTTTTTCCAATCGATCAAAGCAGGAAGACTAAATCCGGTAGAAACACTCAGAAACGAATAAAACTCTGACCCATGTTCATTAACCAATTCAAACTCGTCCTCAGAAGACTCAGGAAAGCTCCTTTTTACAGTCTGGTAAACCTCTTGGGGCTTACCATAGGTCTCACTGCCGTCCTTTTTATCGCTATTTACGTGAATGATGAGCGCAGCTATGATCGCTTTCATACTGATGCTGATCGCATATTCAGGCTCACTTCTGCACATGAGCGCTTTGGCGTGTCGGGTATGACCGTGACTGATTATGTAGAGCACTTTGCTCCGGACATGCCAGAGGTGGAGGCATATACCAGACTTTCTCCACAGAGACGGGAAGTAATGGTTTCGGCTGGTGATACAGACCTGAATCTGGGAGGCGTCATGACGGCTGACCCGAATTTTTTCAGTTTTTTCTCCTTCAATCTGGTTGACGGTATCAAAGACAAGGTCTTTGCTGAAACCGGACGAGCAGTGATCACCCGGTCCACCAGTAAGACCTTGTTTGGAGATCAAAACCCGATTGGTCAGGAAATTGTGATAGAGAAAGGAGAGCGCTACGTTATTTCAGGATTATCTGAGGACCCTCCGGGAAATAGTACGATTCAATACGGTTTACTCCTGTTTAAACGCGGATTTTTCGATAATCAGTTTGAGCAAAGACACAGTGTTCGCACAGTCATCACCTATTTAAAACTCAGCCATGGTGCTGATATAAGTAATGTAGTCACCGATATAAATGATGCCCGGGATAAACCGGTTTATTCCAGTTTTACTCAGGAAAACGAGTATGATTTATTCCCTCTTGCTAAGGAACGTCTCGAAGCGGATTTTTCAAGAGATCCCTTTGAGCACAATGAGCTGGCCTACGTTCAATTGTTTACAGGTATAGGCATTGCCGTGCTGTTATTGGCACTTATAAATTACGTCAATCTGGTGACCGCTCAGTCCGTGAGCAAAGTGAAAGAGGTGGGGTTGAGAAAGGTGATTGGTGCTCGCAGGAGCCAGTTGATGCTCTATCATTTACTGGAATCAGGCTTGCTGACGCTGGTGTCTTTTTTATTGGCCTTTGGGCTTGTGGAGAGGCTGATGCCCGTCTTTAATGCGGCTGTAGGCAAAGACATCCAGATACATTTTTTAAACCCCGGCTGGCTGGGCTTTGGTATACTTTTCAGCATGGTACTGGGGGTAGTTTCTGGACTTTACCCGGCCTATTACATCAACAGGGTGAAGCCTTTGGCCCTGATGAACCGTTTTGCCACTTCTGAAAAGAATGGGAAGGGATTTAAGAAAGGACTTGTACTCTTCCAGTTTGTGGCCACTGCCATTTTAATAGTAACCCTGGTGATCATGAGGCAACAGATGAATTATCTCGAAGAGAAAGACCTGGGCTTCGATACAGAACTGGTGTTGTCAGTGCCATTATCAAGAGATTCCACTCACCTTTACAGCAAGCTTAAGAATGAATTTGATGCGATTCCCGGTGTGGTCAATACCAGTCTGACCGGATTTCGGATTGGTGGCTCGGCCATGGTGTCAGTTATGCATGGGCCTATTGTCGATGGCAAGGGGCCGAGTGGAGATATTTATAATGCGGTCTATGCCGATGAGCATCTGTTTAATACCCTGAACATTCAGTTCTATTGGCAATCCTCGCTCTGGGAGGGAGGGCGATTGAAAAACGGAGAAATGCTTGTTAACTACAGCATGGCTGAGAAATTGGGTTGGCTGGAAGACCCTACCGGCAAAAAACTGTATGACCAAAATGGCAGGAATGGAAGACATGTCGTGGGTATCGTGCAGGACCTGCATATCAAATCACTGAAAAACAAAGTTGAGCCTGCCGTGGTCTATCCGCTTGGAGACTGGGGCACCAATACACTTTTGGTAAAGCTTGAACAGGGGACGGCTCCCTCAGTAGTAAGTCAAATGGCCGCTTCTTTTTCACTCCTTTTTGACAGGCCTTTTAGTTACGAACTGCTCGAAAATCAGGTGGACAGGTTTTATGCAAAGGAGAGAGGCCAGTTCAGACTTTTTCAGGTATTTTCTTCATTGGCACTGTTTATTTCCCTGCTGGGCCTTTTCGCACTTACGATCTACACCCTGCAACAAAGGCGAAAGGAAATCGGCATCAGAAAGGTATTGGGGGCCTCGCTCAACGGCTTGATATTAATGCTCAACAGAGAATATGCAGTGCTGGTGGTGATTGCCTTTTTAGTAGCTACACCGGTGGCCTATTACGGTATGGAACAATGGTTGGCCGACTTTAGCTATAGAATAGAGCTGAGCCCGGTTTTGTTTGTTGCTACCTTCCTGGGCTTTTTATTTCTATGCTGGAGTATTACGGCCGGCTTGTCGCTGCGAGTATCCGGAGAAAACCCGGCCGATGTGTTAAGAGAGGAGTGATCAGAAATTCAGGTTCACCTCAAAATCTTCTTTGTAGATAGATTGGTATTTAACGCTCACGCTGATGCCCAGGCGCTTTCTGTCAGGGCTGTCCTTTCGGTCAAGTTCCAGGAATACGACAGACCTCTCTACCGCAAAGGGAGAGTCCTTGCCAAAATTTGTGGAGTTTACGCGCTTTTCCAGCAGTCCGGCTGCTTTCAGCAGATCGTCCAGCTGATTGTAAGTCACTCCTTTGTAGGTATAATCCACCCGTGTGATGATGGCCGGTCCTACACCTTCGTTGGAAATATCCGATCTCCATACACCATTGTTCCAGCCTGTAAAAAAGTCGAGATAAGGCCTCACACTCAGCTTGTTGTGTTCCTGCGAAGTACGCACTTGCCAAACGGATACAACCAATGCAGAGACAGCAACCAGCATAATGGCGTAATGAGAGAGTCTTTCGGTCTTGGACATTGACATGGGCTGAAAGTATGGGTTAGGATTACGATGTTAGAAATTAACAGAAGCAGAATCAAGTTCTTTGTAAATAGATCGGTACTTAATTTTAACACCAATTCCCTTCCTACGCTGATCTGACTTGAGCCTTAACATGGTGGTTTCGGTACCGGGAGCCACTACCGAGCCTACATCATAATTGTGTATTTGTCTGATGTTACCATTTTCATTAGCCGCACTTAGCACCGCATTCCAACCCTGGTACTCAGCGTCCTGATAAGTCAAAGTAAGACTTTCTATGACGGCCGGGCCAAAGCCCTGATTCGTCAGATTAATCTCTAAAAGCTGATCACTACTGTTAATGCTCCTGTCTATTTCGAGGTAGGGTCTTACGGTAAGCTTGTTATGCTCCAGGGCTATTTCCAGTTGACGTTGGGAGAGTTGCCCCTGCCAGACGGAAACCACCACAGCCGTAAGGGCTATGATAAGAACTCCGTAATGAGACAGTTTTTCTGTTTTGCTCAGTGCCATAGGGGAAATTGACCATTTTGGCCGAGAATTAAAAGACAGAAATCAGCCTATGGATTGAACCCGAAATATTTTGCAGTGAATGGGGGAATGTGCTACTCTGTACCAGGCCGCCAGTCTCTGAATACCGCAAAAGTAGGGGAGAAGATACTAGTCTTCATCCACAACCTCAGCATCGGGGCCTTTGCGGAACATTTTCTGGAAAGCCTGATTCATTTCTTCCATAGCAGTTCTCAGATGCACTTTGGCTTCCTGAAATTTAGGTTCATTCCGGGTCTTCATGTCTTTTACCTTCTCTTCGAATTGATCCCGCTTCTTTCTCAGAGCTTCTATCGTTTCGTCCAGTTCTTCACGCATTTCTCCGCTTGAGTCTTTCGCTTTGTCAATAAGCTCTTCAATTTTGGTTGCGAAATCCTTGAGAATTTTTTCTGCTTCTGTCGCCATGGTGTTTCAGATTATTTTCTTTTGAATTTACGGTTTGTGTTGACTTTTGGCCATAAAAAAGTCCCCTAAATCAGGGGACTTTGAATTTATATTTGAGTCCGCATTGATTTGGAACGCGGACGTTAACTCTTAATTATCGCTGGGACGAGTTTTGATCTTGGTATCTCTTTGAATCCAGCAGCCAACTCTGATGGTTTCACCTTCCTTTTTATTGGCGGTGAACACATCTGAAACCGTAGGGAACTGAGCTTTGGCGTTGTTCATACCGGCCACATCACCGGCCCTCTGGTACATATCGTAAGCTGCCATAAAGATAGCTCTGTCCTGAATCTGACTCTGTTTTTGAGCACAGTCATTAAAGCTGCCCATGTAAAGGCCGGCTACAAAACTGTAGGCTTCTTTGGCCAGTTCACTGTCCAGCTTGGCTGCTTCCAGGGCAGCAGTTCTGGCCTGAGCTTTGTCTCCCTGCTGGGCATATATTTTAGACATGTCCAGCTGCAGCTGAGCCTTTTTATCATCATCGGCAGACATTTCCATAGCGCTGTTGTAGTACTCCAGTGCCTTGTCATAATCTTTGGCAGCCACAAAACGCTGAGCCATCACCTTGGCCAGACCTTCTGTAGGCTCCTCTTTCTGAATGATCTCTGCTGCTTTCATGAAATAGGGGCTGTCGCCACACTCACGGCTCAGTAGTAAACCAAAAACCTTTTTTGCCAGCTTAAGATCTTCTTTCTGATCAAGACCAGGAGCCAGGTTTTCATTGATGAATTCGCAGTTCAGTTTCTCTTCACCTACCGTCTGGATCAGCAGACCTGTGAGGGCCTCTCTGTAGCGATCGAACTTGGCGTGATCAGCGTTGGCATTGTCTTTAAAGTCAACCACCTCATTGATCTGGAAATACACATCAATGGCCTTTTCATCACTAATATCATTACCATAGGCTTTGGCGCGTCTGATCATATCCATATAAGACACCAGATTATTATTGATAACCTTGTTGGCATCAGTAGCATAAACTCTCTCATAAGCAGCCAGTCCGTCCATAATCTTGGACTTATCCGCTTTCCAATACTTATAGTAGCGATAAGCCAGGTTGTTTTGCTCTCTTACATTCAGCTCAAAAAGCTCATCTTTTTTATTGTAGTAAAAGACCATAGAGTCCAGGTAAGTCTGCTTTTCATCACCTGATGCTTTCTTAGCCATTTCTTCATAAGCCTTGTAGCCGTTTACGTACAGACCATCGTACAAACCCGGGGCGTTTTTCATAAGCCAGTTGATAGAATTGGCCGCCTCGCGATATCGCTTGATGCCCATATTGTCGACTGACAGAGCGAACTGTCTTCTGGCTTCGGCAGCCAGTTCGGGATCATCAGGAAGCTTCAGGTTGGGAGCCTGAGCATAGCCTGTATAAGCCACAATCAGGCATAATAATATTGTGAATAGTCTGTTCATCTTAAAAACGTTAATGTCACGAAATTAGCGAATTCAGAAATTAGGGATTTAAACGGGCTTTATCAAATGATTAAGATTTAAACCAGCCTGCAAACGCTTGCAGTCAATCCTGTTATTCGCTTCTCTAAAGGTAGTAGTTGCAGTAATAGTGCCAATTAACGCTAAGGAGAAAATCAGGTTGCCTGAATCTGGGTTTGACTCCGGGCAAAGGGCATAAAAAAATCACCTGCTACCTTCCTTTCCATTGAGAGACAGGGGGTAAGAGGTGATTTTTAAAATCAGATTTTTTTTGAGCTTTTAGTTGCTTTTTCTGGTTCTCAGTTTGGTCTTCACATTGATCCAGCAGCCTACGTCCAGCATGGTGCCGGCTTCGTAAGTTTCCTGATGTGCTTGTGAAACGGTAGGGAACTGGGCCTGTGCACTCTGCATACCCGCTGTATCACCCGCTTTTTCGAAAAGGTCATAGGCTGCCATAAAAATCGTGCGATCTTCTACCTGACTGTGTTCCTCAGCACAGTCATCAAAGCTGCCCATATAAAGGTTAGCCACAAAAGAGTAAGCTCTGGAGGCTTCACCGGCATCCAGCTCAGCCGCTTTGAAAGCTGCTGTTCGTGCCGATGCTTTTTTGCCCTGAAGCACAAATACTTTGGCCATATCCATTTGAATGCTGGCTCGTTTCATATCGTCTTCCCACATAGGCATTGACTTTTCGTACCAGGAGATAGCTTCATCATAATTGCCGTTAGCGGCCTCTCTCTGTGCTACGATCTTGATAATACCGGGAGTTGCATATTCAGCATCATTGGCCATCAGTTTAGCGGATGCCATAAAGTAATCCTCATCAGTACAACCAAACTCAAAGGCCCAGCTGAAGATGATTTTGGTAAAATCCATATTGTCGGCACTCATCTCGGAAGATAAGTCACCAATGGCTTCGCAGTTCAGTACAGGTTTTACGGTTTGCAGGAAGATCTGATCCACCGCATCGGTGTACTTGCCCAGTTTGGTGGCGTCCACTCCGGCAGCACGCTTCATGTCAATTACCTTTGAAACCTGTGTATGAAGCCCCATGAGTTCCTTCACATCAAAGGCATTCGCCTTGGTCTGATAGGCCCTGATCAGGGACATATAAGAAACAATGTTGTTGTTAATCACACTTTCAGGAGACTTGTAAACCTCCTGATAGGCCTTGATAGCGTCTGGATATTTGGAAGCATCCTTTTTGAAGTATTTATAATAGCGAAAGGCCAGGTTGTTTTTCTCCAGGGCTGAAAGTCCAAATTGCTTTTCTTTCAATCGGTAGGAGAGCATCATAGAATCCAGTAGCATGGCCTTCTCTGCTTTATCAGTAGCTTTCTCGGCAGCTTTTTCGTAGGCCTTGTAAGCCATAATATAAATGGATTTGCTATGCTCGGGAGCATTGGTCATCAGCCAGTGAAGTGAGCGGGTGGCAGCACGGTAGTTCTTCATCCTCATATCATCCTGGGCAAGGACAAGTTTGGTTTCTAAAGACGTGCTTTGGGCCATAACGCTGAAACATGCGCATAGCATCAGCAGTACGGAAATCGTATTAGTTCTCATGTTAGCAGTTTAGTTTAGTGATGCACTTACCGTGCCAACCGTTACATTCAGCCTTTCATTGCTCTTAAAGCGATGTTTGAAGTAAAACAGGGCTCTGAAACAGCGAAGACTGATCCCTCATAACGAAAGAGGCACCATAAGACCTAAAAAATTAGTCAACTTTTCAGGTTTAGCCAAACCAGACGGCTATTAATCGACAAACAACGGCTTAAACGTGAAGTTCTCCCCATCAAACAGGCCTAAGTCACTGAGCTTGAGCGCAGGAATTACCAGAAGTGCCATAAAGGAGAGAGACATAAACGGAGATACCAGTTGGCTACCCATGCGCTTGGATAAAGCATCGATTTTTGAATAAGCCTCCGCTACGGTATATCCGTCATCGGCAGACATAATACCAGCTACAGGCAGGGGTACCAGCTGCTCTTCTGAGTCTGAAACGGCACTTACGCCTCCCCGGGCTTCTATGATTATATTGATGGCGCGTGCAATAGAAGTGTCATCCACGCCCACAGCGATGATATTATGAGAGTCGTGTCCTACACAGGAGGCAATGGCACCTTCCTGCAAACCGAAACTCCTGATAAAGGCAATGGCAGGTGGGGCAGGGGAGTAACGGTTGACCACGACCATTTTCAGAATATCTGTCTCCGTATTTGAAATGGCGTTGCCTTCCTGGTCTGTTGTCACAGCTTCTGTCAGGCAGTTGGTGATCAGCTGACCATCGAGTGCCTCAATCACATGAAGCTGGTCAGAGGTAGCTTTGATTTTCAATTGATCCGCACTGACAGGAGTACAGTTAAAGTTATTGATGATCTTATTTTCTACCCTGGGGATCAGACTCTGTTGTCCGTTGGACACCTGTTCACCATTAATATAGGTAGCCCTAATATTAAAAGACTCCGGGTTATCAATCAGAATGAAGTCTGCGTAATCTCCTTCCCGGAGTGTACCTACATCCAGGTGATAATGTTCTACAGGGTTGATACAGGCGGCTTGTAACACATGAAAGAGGTCGTGCCCTTTGGCCAGTGCTCTTTGCACCAACTGGTTGATGTGTCCTTCCACTAGGTTATCAGGGTGTTTGTCGTCTGAGCAGAACATGATCATTTCAGGATAATCCGCCAGAAGCTCTATCAGGGCTTCAAAGTTTTTGGCTGCTGATCCTTCCCGTATGGCTATTTTCATACCATGCTTCAGCTTGTCCAGCGCTTCTTCTTTGGTAAAGCATTCGTGATCTGTTGAAATACCGGCCTTGATGTAGTTTTCGGCTTGTTCTCCTCTGAGTCCCGGAGCATGCCCGTCAATAGGCTTACCCAGCTTTTTAGCGATATCCAGCTTTTTATAAACCACAGGATCATGGTAGAGCACGCCAGGCCAGTTCATCATTTCTGCCAGGTATTTCACCTCGGGCTTTTCTAAGAGGTAGGCCACCTCTGCAGGAGTAATTTCCGCACCGGCCGTTTCAAAGGTAGTGGCAGGGACACAGGAAGGGGCACCAAAGTTGAATTTAAAATTGACCTGTTTCCCGTTGTCAATCATGTATTCGACCCCTTTAACACCAAGCACGTTGCCGATTTCATGCGGGTCAGATACGGTGGAAACAGTGCCATGCACTACGGCCAGCCTGGCAAATTCCGAAGGCACTACCATAGAGCTTTCCACATGCACATGCGCATCCACAAAACCCGGGAGAATGTATTGGTCAGCCACCTGGTCAGCCTCTGTTATCCGGGTGATGCGATTGCCTTCTGTAGTGATCTCTCCTTTAAAAATTCTTTTGTTGCGAATATCGATAATGTGCCCGCTGATCTTCATAGTACTATGGTTTGAGTTGTGAAATTACAGCTTTGACCGTAGTGTTACCAGCAAAGTTTTGAACTGACCACATTTACTCTACGCTGAGCACAGTTCACGGCAATAATCCGTGTTGTTGAGCGATGTTTTTAGTTGTGAAACTATTCTTTTAGTAAATTCCTCTCTAAATACAGGTAAATGAACAAAAACACTTCTCTTTGCTTGATTGCTGTTCTTCTCTTATCTGCCTGTGGGAGTAAAGAAACGAGCACCGGAATTACAACGGTAGATATCAACCCCAGCCGGACGGTGCCCATCAGGGAATTATTTTCCTCAGTAAAAGTAGTGCCTCTTGAACAGAAGGAGGGAGCCTTGTTTGGTTTGACATTTAGTAAGATTGACTTTTATGACAATGAGCTGTACATAGCCCCGAGTAGTTATGGTCGTAGAAAAATACTCGTTTATGACCTGGAGGGGAAGCTTGTCAGGAGCATAGATAACTTCGGGCCCGGCCCGAACCAGTTGAAGAGATTGTACAATTTTCAAGTGATCGATGATGAGCATCTGGAACTGGCAACCTCATCAGGGTATATGCTTTACAGGTACAATATGAAATATGATACAGTGGAGTGGCGCAAAAACTTCAAAGGGAATTCTTTTGGGGAATTTGTGAAGAGAAAAGATGGAGAAGGCTACTACCTGGCCCGAGGTGTCACGGCAGCTGATTACAGAGATCCGCTTTTTTGGCTAAGTGCTGTTGATGCCGACCTTGAGGAGGAAAAAGAGTACTTTGAAGGGAGACCTATGAAGCCTCAGGCAACCCGGATGCCAACGCTTTACCATACTATCCAGT
The DNA here is from genome assembly GCA_002427745.1 of Roseivirga sp. UBA6061. GTDB lineage: Bacteria > Bacteroidota > Bacteroidia > Cytophagales > Cyclobacteriaceae > Roseivirga. The sequence continues at coordinate 60,076 of DIYF01000130.1, forward strand.
GGCTGGATGATGAACTGAGGTTTCTGCCTCCCTATTCTGACACCATCTTTACTTTACAGGATAATCTGGAAGTAGCGAAATACAAACTTGATTTTGGCAAATACAAAAAGTACAACAGTCAGAATGTGGATGGCAGGAAGGTAGATGAGGTTTTTAAGAATAAAAACGGGGTCAGGGCGATCAACTTTTACGAGGTAAATGACCAACTCGTTTTGTCCTACTACTATGGTAAAAACATGCTAACCATATACGACAAAGAGGAAAAAATGAGTAAGACAGCTGTGATCTCAAAATCACTGCTGCTCGATGAATCCTACGTACTACGGCCTTTCTATGCAGATAATGAAATGATAGCCTGTACCTTTAGATCAAATAATATGACGGCCGGGGAGTACGTCAAAAAGTACTTTGACAAGGATCAGATTGAAGGTGATCTGAAGGATTCTGATACAGAAGAAGAGGTGCCCGAAATCGTAATCTTCAGGTTTAATTAGATACTATATGCTTATTAAACTGCGGTTTGAAAACCCTTTTCTTCCGCGATACAAAGCGTGCTTTTAACTGGAAATAGAGGATTGACCCGATAACGGGGAAGAACAGCACCACAAGGAGCCAGGATGTTCTTTCGTTCGATCTGTGAAACCTGGAGCGGGTGATATCTGTAATGGCCCAGAACCAAAGAACCAGACTGCTGATAATAAAGGTACCGAATAATATCTCTTGCATGTGATCAGTTATCTATAGAACTAAAATAGAAACAATACCTGTCAGTTCAGATGATTTGCTGCTAAGCGGTTTTTCCGATAACTGACAGGCAAATGGTAAAGCTGACATTTACTCTATCTCAGCAAACACTTTTTCCAGCAGGGCCTTTGTGGCCTTGATGCCTTCATCTTCTGATAGCTGCAGGCCTTCATACTCTATACCGATATTACCTTTAAAGCCTGATTTCTTCACGATTTTCATGATGCGGGAGAAGTCAGAGTTCGTTTCATTGCCGTTTTCATCAAACATATGCGTTTTCGCACTCACGGCTTTGGCATAAGGCATCAGTTCTTCAATGCCCTGGTAGCGGTCATACTCGTTTACACATCCATCAGGTCCGTTTTCTATACAGAAGTTTCCAAAATCAGGGAGGGTACCTACGTTGTCCATGTTCACACGTTTCATAACGTCAGCCAGCCAGGCACCATTAGAGGAATAGCCTCCGTGATTTTCTACAACCACGTTGATGCCCTGTGTGGCACCGTATTCTCCCAGTTTAGACAGTCCGTCTACAGCATTTGCAGCTACTTCTTCAGCTGTACCGTTTCCGGCTGCATTGACGCGGATGGTTTTAGCTCCCAGAAATTTGGCTATATCCACCCAGGCATGGTGGTTTTGAACGGCCTGTGCTCTGGCCGCATCATCAGCATCACCCAGGTTGCCTAAAGCATCACACATGATTAAGCCCACGGAGACTCCCGCTTCATCACATTTTTGCTTAAATGCTCTCCAGTACTCCATATCATTGGCTTTACCATAATAGAAGGTATTTACCAGCTCTATGGTCTTGATACCGTATTCGGCTGCCAGCGCAGGGAATTCCATAGGGTCTTCTCCCTCCTGAATCAGGGCATCGGGATTTTCTCTTAATGTTTTGCCAAACCACTGCCAGCCACCCCGGGCCTGCAGATCACCAAAGTACTTGCGGTGAAGGGACCATTGTGCCAGCGAGATTTGAAAGTCAGGATCAGCGGAGGCTGTTTCTCCATTGTTCTCAGAAGAATCTGAACCAGAGCCACATGCCTGGAGTATCAGAACGGATAGTAGGGCAGCAAAAACTTTTGCGGTTAATAAAGGTGCGCGTTTCTTCATCAGTTGAGGGTTTAGGTTAAAACGGACATGAATTTGCTGAAAAGATAGGGAAGAAGCAAAAAGGACTTTTTGAGTGGTACTACAACGTAGCTGGTAAAAATCTCTGATGTAATATCTACAGTCTATCCTTTCAGCCCTTACCTTTGCGGCCGATGAAGAAAATCAATATCGCCATCGATGGTTTTTCAGGTTGTGGCAAAAGCAGCACGGCCAAAGAAGTAGCCAAAGTACTCGACTATAAATTCATTGATACCGGTGCCATGTACAGGGCGGTAACCCTCTATTTTCTGAGAAATGAGGTGGACCTGAATAATGATGCGGCCATAGCCGGGGCATTGAGTGAAATTCAGATCGATTTTAAGCCCAACAAAGAACTGGGAAAAAGCGAAACCTTTTTGAATCAACAAAATGTTGAAAAGGAGATACGAAAAATGTACGTGTCTGAAATGGTAAGTCCGGTGTCAGCGATCAAGGCGGTAAGAGTAGCCATGGTGGCGCAGCAACAGGAAATGGGCAAAGACAGGGGAGTGGTAATGGATGGAAGAGACATTGCCTCTGTGGTGTTTCCCGATGCCGAACTGAAGATCTTTATGAAAGCCAGTGATGAGGCCAGGGCAAGGCGCAGGTTGAAAGAACTGGAAGAAAAAGGAGAGGCTGTTTCCCTTGAGGAAATTGCCCGCAATTTCAGGGAACGCGATGAGCAGGACAGCACCAGGAAAGAAAGCCCGCTGATTCAGGTGCCTGAGGCAGTGGTAATCGATACCTCAGACCTCAGGTTTGAAGATCAAGTACAAAAAGTATTAGCTTTGGCAGAAGAAAGGATGGCTGAGTAAGCGCAGGAGAAATTATGGATGTTACGATAGATAAAAATTCAGGTTATTGCTTCGGAGTAGAGTTCGCTATTCAAATGGCGGAAGATGAGATGCAGGACGGAAAGCTCTACTGCCTGGGAGATATCGTACATAATAGTATGGAGGTGAAGCGCCTCAACGCCAAAGGCCTGGAGGTCATAGACCGGGAGCAGCTCGAGAATATTCGCGATTCCAAAGTACTGATCAGGGCACACGGTGAGCCGCCAGAGACTTATGAGTTAGCCCTGCGTAATAATATTGAATTGGTGGACGCTTCCTGTCCGGTAGTATTGAAACTGCAGAACCGGGTAAAACTGGCTCACGATAAAATGACCCGCAAAGACGGGCAAATCGTGATATATGGTAAAACAGGCCATGCTGAAGTAATCGGTCTGACCGGCCAGACGAATAATGAAGCCATCATTGTGATGGACGATGCCGATCTGGAAAAGATAGACTTTACCCGGCCCGTTACCTTGTTTAGTCAGACCACCAAAAGCACCAAAGGCTTTTATCGCATTCGCGAAATGATCCAGGAAAGGATCAGAGAGGCCAAGGGGGAGCTTGAAGAGATTGATTTTAGTGCCAATGACAGCATCTGTCGTCAGGTTTCCAACAGAGAACCTCAGCTACAGCGTTTTTCGGAAGAAAAAGATGTCATTGTTTTCGTAAGTGGTAAGAAGAGTTCTAATGGCAAGGCCCTGTACGGAGTCTGCAAGCGCCAGAATGAGAGAAGTTACTTTGTAGAGAATGAGGATGAGGTAGATTTGTCCTGGTTCAAACCTACGGATACCATTGGTATTTGCGGGGCAACTTCAACCCCTATGTGGCTCATGGAAAATGTCGCTACATACATCCGAAATTCCTTCGCAGAAGCGCCTATTGTATAAATATCTGCGAAGTATTTCCTACTTCATTTTTTTAGGGCTAAATTCACCACCCGAAAGCCGCGAAATTGCTTTTGATTGAGGCAGAATGTGTTAATTTTGCCTCGATTTTGATCAACCTTATTGATTCGCAATAAAAAGAGTATGTCTAAGATTCTAAAGCTTAAAAAAGGCTTTGATATTAACCTCGCAGGAAAGGCAGAAAAGACGATCGCAGATTCCCCTCTATCGGAAACGTTTGCACTCAAACCCACCGACTTTATTGGCATGAAAAGACCCAAGCTCCTGGTAGCTGAGGGTGACAACGTGAAAGCAGGTACGCCTGTTTTGTACGACAAAATGCAGGAAGATGTGATGTACTGTTCTCCGGTAAGTGGTGAGATAGTCGAAGTGAAAAGAGGAGCCAAACGAAAAATCCTCGAGATTAAAATTCTTGCTGACAAGGAGATTGAGTACGAAACGTTCGAAAGCTTCAACGTTTCAGATGTCAATTCAATGTCCAGAGAAGATGCTCAGGCTCATATGCTGAAAGGCGGAGTCTGGCCTAATATCATCCAACGTCCTTACGGAGTGGTGGCCAATGAAAATGATTCGCCAAAGGCAATCTTCATCTCCACCTTTGATACACATCCGCTGGCAGCTGACCTGGCCTTTACCCTCAATGGTGAAGCAGAAGCTTTTCAGACAGGTATCAGTATCCTCAAGAAATTCACTGAGGGTGATGTACACGTAAACCATAACTCTGACGCAGAGGTATCTGCCACTTTCGGTGGTGCCGACAATGCGCAACATAATAAGGTATCAGGTCCGCACCCTGCAGGTAATGTAGGCGTGCAGATTCACCATATCGATCCTGTTAACAAGGGAGATATTGTCTGGACAGTATCGCCTTACGGAGTGGTGCAGATTGGTAAACTCTTCAATACCGGTAAATACGATGCTTCCAAACTGGTAGCCGTAGCTGGTTCAGAAGTCAGCAAACCACAGTACTACAAAACCTTTGCAGGAGCGGCTATCAATAAATTTGTAGCCGGTAACCTCAAGCAAGATCACGTGCGCTTTATCAGTGGCAATGCTCTTACAGGTGAGAAGGTAGAAGAAGATGGTTACCTCGGTTTTTACGATAACCTTTTGAGCGTACTGCCGGAAGGAGATCATGCCGATTTCCTTGGCTGGATCATGCCGAAGAAAAATGTACTCAGCTTCCACAGAGCCTGGGGCTTGTTCTCATTCCTTAATGGTAAGAATAAAGAGTACGTGCTGGATACCAACACCAACGGTGAAGAAAGAGCTTTTGTACAGACCGGTACATTTGAGCAGGTAGTACCTATGGATATTTATCCTACTTACCTGCTAAAAGCCATCATGTCTGAAGACTTTGACAATATGGAAGCACTGGGTATCTACGAAGTGATAGAAGAAGATCTCGCATTGTGCGAATACATTGATGTGTCAAAGCATGATGTGCAGGAGATCGTGAGAGAAGGTTTGGATTTAATGCAAAACGGATAAGCTGGCATGAAGTTTTTACATAAACTATTAGACAAACAGCGCCCGATGTTTGAAAAGGGTGGGAAACTGGAGAAGTTTTACTACCTGTGGGAGGCCAATGAGACATTCTTGTTTTCACCGGCCAGTACGGCTAAGAAAACAGGTGTTCAGATCCGCGATGCGATTGATCTGAAGCGTATGATGATGACGGTTGTGATCGCCATGATCCCTTGTCTGATCTGGGGAATTTTCAATGTAGGTCATCAGCATCATCTGGCAGTAGGAGAAACTGTAGCTTTCTTCTCTGTTGACAACCTGCTCTTCGGAGCCCGTTGGGTATTACCGATAGTATTGGTGTCTTATGCATCAGGAGGTATTGTAGAGGCTGCTTTTGCAGTAATCAGAAAACACCCTATTAATGAGGGCTTCCTGGTAACAGGTATGCTGGTTCCTCTGATTGTTCCTCCGACCATTCCATTATGGCAGGTGGCTTTGGCTACCATCTTTGGTGTGGTAGTAGGAAAAGAGATTTTCGGTGGTACCGGTATGAATGTGCTCAACGTGGCTATGACTGCCCGTGCATTCTTGTACTTCGCTTATCCTTCTCAAATCTCAGGTGAGGTTTGGACACAGCTTGCAGGAGAAACTGCGGTAGATGGATACTCTGGCGCTACAGCGCTGGCCATTGCACAGAATACAGTGACTTCCGGTGGCAACGATGTCGTGGCCGCACTGGGAGAATTCTTTAGTCTGAATAATATGTTCCTGGGGTATATCCCCGGTTCAATAGGAGAAACATCTACACTCATGGCCTTGATTGGTGCGGTTATTCTGATCGCTACAGGCGTAGGTAGCTGGAAAATCATCGTGAGTGTCTTTGCAGGCGCATTTGCTATGGGTACTATTTTCAACCTTGCTGATGCAAATGCATTTATGGCCCTGCCTGCTGAATATCACCTGGTAATCGGTGGTCTGGCTTTCGGTGCTGTGTTTATGGCGACTGATCCCGTATCAGCGGCACAAACAGAGACGGGTAAATGGATTTACGGAATTTTGATAGGTATGATCACGGTGTTGATCAGAGTGGTGAACCCGGCTTATCCGGAGGGCATTATGCTGGCGGTGTTATTTATGAATGTATTTGCTCCGCTTATCGATTACTATGTAGTAGAAGCAAACAAGAAAAGGAGGTTATCTCGTGCAACAGTCTAATTCTTACATCATCATTTTCGCGGTTGTACTGACCGTGATTTTAGGAGGCTTGCTTTCAGGTATTTCTCAGGTACTGGGCCCTACACAAAAGAAGGCCATTGACCTGGATACCAAGAAGCAGATCCTCGGTGCTATTCCTTCTGAGAAGGCAGCACTGGACAATATGACTCCGGAAGAAGTAATCGCCCGCTATGGTGAAGTTATTACTTCTGTAGTAACTGATTACAATGGCAACCTGATCGATACTAACGAGAAAGGTGGACCGATGGTAGCTGAAGAAGTGAACATCGAGAAAAACTATAAGAAGTCTGTCGAAGAGCGTCAGTATCCTGTATTTAAATATACAGCCAACGGACAAACTGCCTACATCCTGCCAACTTTTGGTGCAGGGCTGTGGGACGCCATCTGGGGCTTTGTAGCTGTTACGGAAGACTTTACTACTGTGAAAGGTATTAGTCTTGCTCACAGAGGAGAGACTCCCGGACTGGGAGCCCGTATTACAGAGACTGAGATCCAGGCTCGCTACGTAGACAAGGCTTTCGTAGATGGCAGTGGCTCGCTCGTAGGAGTGACCATGGTAAAAGGAGAGAAGAATCCTGAGTCTAAGTTAGGACCTACCAAGGTAGACGGCATGGCAGGAGCAACATTGACTGCCGTAGGGGTAAACAACATGTTGGTGGCTTACCTGGAGTGCTATAAGAACTATTTTGACAAGAATGTGAAAGGTGGTAACTCACTTTCAATGAACCAATAAACTTAAAGAACAAGTATAAATGAGTACTGAAACTTTAGAAGCACCGGTAGTAAA
>DIYF01000130.1:67231-86448 GCA_002427745.1 Roseivirga sp. UBA6061
AAATGAGTACTGAAACTTTAGAAGCACCGGTAGTAAAGAAAGAAGCTTTACTGTCGAAAAGGAGAAAGAAGTTCGTCACCGATCCATTGAACGATGATAACCCGGTAACCGTGCAGGTATTGGGTATCTGTTCTGCTCTGGCGGTTACCACACAGATGAAACCTACATTCACTATGGCACTGGCCGTAATTTTTGTACTGGTGGCATCTAACCTGACTATCTCACTGATGAGAAATATGGTACCGGGCCGAATCAGGATCATTGTACAGCTGGCCGTAGTGGCAACACTGGTAACCCTGGTGAGCGAAGTGTTGAAAGCATATGCTTACGATATGTACAAAGAACTGTCGGTTTTCATTGGTCTGATCATTACCAACTGTATCGTAATGGGACGCCTTGAAGCATTCGCCCTGGGTAACAAACCTTATGATTCTGTACTGGATGGCCTCGGATCTGGTCTGGGATATTCCTGGATTATCCTGGCAGTAGCTTTCTTCAGAGAGGTGCTCGGATCAGGTAAGGTATTTGGTTATGCCTTGTTTGATGAGATGGGCATCAACTTCACGACAAATGGTTTGATGGTAACTCCCGTAGGAGCTTTCATCGTACTGGGTTTCATTATCTGGGTACAGAGAACCAAAACAGGTTACGTAGAACACTAAAACACAGAAGATCATGGATTTAGTAAACTTAGGAATTAAGTCAATTTTCATAGAGAACATGGTGTTTGCCTACTTCCTGGGCATGTGTTCTTTCCTGGCGGTATCTAAGAAGGTATCGACCGCCTTTGGTTTGGGTCTGGCCGTAGTATTCGTACTTGGTATGACTGTACCAATGAACTGGTTACTCAATGAATTTATCCTGAAAGAAGGTGCACTGGCATGGTTAGGTGGCGATATGGCTACCATGGACCTGTCATTCCTGCGCTTTATCATGTTTATCGCCATTATTGCGGCCATGGTACAGCTGGTAGAGATGACCATTGAGAAGTTCTCTCCATCGTTATATGGCTCCCTGGGTATCTTCCTGCCGCTGATCGCGGTAAACTGCGCCATCCTCGGTTCTTCACTGTTTATGGCACAAAGAGACTATACTCTGCCCGAAGCTACAGTATTCGGCTTCAGCTCTGGTTTTGGTTTCTTCCTCGCAATTATTGCACTGGCTGCTATTCGTGAGAAGCTGAGATATTCCAATGTGCCTGATGGACTGAAAGGTCTGGGTATTACCATGTTTATCACCGGACTGATGGGCATTGCCTTTATGAGCTTTATGGGTATTTCTATCTAAGAAATACACACTAATGATATACGAAAAGCCCTGACGTTTCCGTCAGGGCTTTTTTGTTTCTGGTTCATCAGGAACCGATTAGTTGATTTTTAACATGGTCCTGTCTGTTTTGGGGGCCTGCTTAAAACTTACCGGAATTTCTCCATTCATCTTTTGGGGCAATCTTCTCCATCACATCCCAGTGCTCTACAATCTTACCTTCTTTGATCCTGAAAATGTCAATAAAGCACCAGTCCTCTGTACCCAGTTGAGCATGGCTCAAGAGCACAGAGAAATTCCCCTGCACCAGAATCTTATGCACCTTCAGGTACTTCATGGTCATGCCCTGAGCGGCAGATTCCTGAACGAACTTACCAAAGCCCTCGAGACCGTCTTCAACCATAGGGTTGTGCTGGTCATACTGCTCTGTTGAGATGTAGTCGGTGACTTTATCAAATTGTCCACCAATGAGTATGTCATTGGCAAAGGCTGTGATGAGCTTCCTGTTGTCCTCTGTCTTATCTTCATCCTCCACTTCGGTCGGGCCATCTACCATCGACCGGCCTGAGGCGGTCTCCTTTACCTCTTCCTGTATCGTGTCCCAGTGCTCTATGATTTTGTCATGCTCATCGGTATCAAAGATATCAGCTGTCACATAATAGAATTGGCCATTGTTGAGACTTTGATGGGCATGCACAAACACGTACTGGCCATCTTCAATAGTTCTGACAAGCTTAATGTCTCTCACAGGGTTACGTTCCAGAAAGGGGAGAAAGAACTCCAGAAAGCCTTCTTTACCATCGGCTACGCCTGTAGAGTGCTGTGTATATCGGTCGCCTGTGTATTTATCCAGTGCCTCCTTAGCGCGGCCCTGATTGATGCCTTCCAGGTAGAGCCCCCTGGCATTTTCTGTTTTTTGACTCATGATCTGTATAATTTTGTTTTGGTATGACTAATTGCTTTGCAAAGGAGCAAAATCATACTGCTTACTGAAAGGTAGAAAAGTGCCTTAGGACTGTAAAAATGGGAAAGGTGGGTCAGTCCTTGATATGGTGCGTTTTGCGAAAAGACTCTGGTGTCATCTGTGTTTGCCGTTTGAAAAACTTGAAAAGATTAGATGGTTCCTCAAACCCCGAGCGATAGGCTATCTCCTTGATGCTGAGATCAGAGTTGATCAGTAACCGCTTGATTTTCAAAAAGAAGTTGTCGTCTATAAATTGTTTGGCAGGCTTTTTCAGAATACGCTGAGTGATGTTATTCAGCGTTTTGCTGGTAACACCCAGCTGCGTGGCGTAGTAGGCAACAGATTTGTTTTTCTGATTTTCCTTCTCTAATAGTCGCTGTAATTTTAAAAAGTCGCCCATGTATTTGTGATCGGGCTGTAATGAAGCAGAGACGCTTCTGATGCGGTGAATTTTGCTGGTGAGTATCTGCAGGAAATTTCGGATGATGCCCGGTGTATGATTGTCAAAAGGCTGCTGCAGCTCATGTTCGATTTGCCGCGTCAGGGTCAGTACTTCTTCAAAAGCCTTTTCGTCCGGTTGGGTGTGTTGGCTGAAAAGTAACTCGTTAAAGAGCTCTGCCACTTTGTGAGCTTCAGAGGCATCCAGATAGCTCAGGGCATATTCTTCGGTAAAAAGAAGAAGAAAGCCTTTATGCGTACCATTGTGGAAGCAATGAAGCTGGTCCTTCCTGATCGTGAGCACAGATCCGGGCTTCAGCTCATATTCCCGGAAATCAACCGTATGCTTTCCATAACCGGATGTGATAAGTATCAACAGGTAGAAATCTACTCTGTGTAAATGCCTGGGGTTATGCGTCAGGTGGTTTCTTTGAAGGATGCTTTCAAAAGGAAGTATCTCAAAATCAATGGCAGGAACCTTTTTGTGGTCAAAGCTGATGTTGATTATTTCCTCGCTCATCCTGGCAATAAATACATTGACTCACCTTCAGCAGGAAGTCAATTGATGGTATAGGTGTACTTAAATGAGAGTATGTGTGTGATCTCGTTGATAGGAGTACCTACGGTAGATTCATAGCGATAAAAGATACCAAATTCTCCAACCTTTTTGTACTTGCGCTCGGTACCGATGGTAAACCGAACGGAGTTATCAATATCTGCCTCACTGCGGTTGAGGCCCTGGAAGTACTCAACACTGAATTGAGGGTCATACTTCCAGTCTTTGATCTTGTAAGTCAGCCCTGATCTCCATCTGAAATACCTGCGGGCTACATCGCCCTCAGCTTCTGAAAGCCCCACCTCATTGCGGTGCTGGTAGAGCAGGCGATGCTTGAGCTCAAAGCGGTCAATGTCATGTTTGGCACCCAGGCCAAGCTGATATCTGAAGTGATCTTCGAAGCCCTGACGACTGCCTCGGTTGTCATTTCTGGTGATATAACGGGTAGCCAGCAGCAGGTCGAAGAGTTTGTTGAGTTCAAACTTAATCCCCAGCTCGGTATGGTAGTTTTTCAGGGCATTGGCGTCATCGTCAAAACGAATCTGCTCCTCCAGATCAAAGCTCCAGCGCTCATTCAGCTTGTATTTTATTCCGGCCTTCAGCCAGACTTCAAAGTCCGTTTGCTGTGCTTTGAGGGAGGCAGAAAAGCCCGCCAGCACCAATAGAATCAGTGAGTAACGCTTGATCATCCCCGGCCTGGTACTTTATAGTAAATAATCAGTGTAGAAATCTGGTTGGCATAATCTACTTTCACTACCGATACTTTGGTTATGTCCAGTCCGGTGCGCTCTTTCAGATCACCTATCAGGCTGTCATAATTTTCCGGTTTTATGTTCTCCAGCGTACCATAGGTGATATTTCGTTGTTCAACATGTGCTTTTGACAGCACATAACGTTCAATCACATACACAGCACCCACCACGGCAATGTTCACCGTAAGAATCTCAGTATAACTCATCTTCTTATTGGCGAGTGCATTGATCACCGATACCCCGATAACCACGAACAGGTAGGTCATTTCCTTAATGTCCACGGTCAGGGTGCGGTAGCGAATGATGCCGAAGATGGCAAAGAGTCCCAGAGCCATACCCAGATCAAGCTCAAGTTTCTTCAGCGTAAAGCAGAGAAAGAACACAATAATGCTCACCATGTAATAGGTGAAGACATATTCCGTACGCTGTGTATAACGATAATAGAGCTGCCTGATGATGATGCTGATAAAAATGAAGTTCAGGGTAAACCGAACCAGCATTTTAAAGAAGTCATCATCAAAGATGGGTATTTCCAGAAATTCCATTCGACCTTTTCATCTGTAAAGTCTACAAGATAAAAGATTGTTTATGGGAAAGAGGATAAAAGCCCGTTTTATGACGATTTTGTTCTGAATCAGCCAGGTGTTGGTGAGTCAGCCGAAGCGTTATAGACCAGCTTACCTGCTGAATTACCCGATTGCGATCGGTTGAACAGGATGCTTTGAATACCGGGAATTTCGGTCCTGGCACTGACCAGTCTCTCATCGCTTATGAGCTCCAGTAAAATACCGTCTTTTTGCATCAGGCGGATGGCGAGCCCGCGTTCAGGTAAATCGAGGTTATGAGCTTCCACAAAGCCAAACTCCGATTCGCACCAGGCCTGGGTTTGCTCCAGGTCCAGGGCCATGATGGAGAAGAAGGAGGGGGTGAGTCCTGTTACTTGTGGGTCTTCAAAAAACTGAACCCTGTTGCCATCACGGTCCAGTGAGACCAGTGATCTGGTTTTCAGGTGGCTGTCATAGAAAATATCTCCGCGAAATGAACTGCCGTTTTCTCTTAGTTTCTGGTAGAGTCCGTCCAGGTCTGCAGTTTTAAAACCAATCTTAAAAAAGCCTGAGGTACGCTGATTTTGGGCCGGGTTTGCAGGAAATGTTCCCGGGCTGATGTCCACCTGACCGAACTCATTCGATAAGAGGAGAGAGCCATTATCTTCACTGCTACTGAAACCCAGGTTTTGTGTGTACCAGGTAGCAAGCGCAGAGGGGTCTGACGAGCTCAGGTGAAAACCATTGATTTGCAGAGGAGTGTTGTTGGGCTCAGTATCACAACCGGAGATAAAAAGGAGAGCAAAAAATAATAGAATGAGAGAGGGCTGATAGTTCATAGGCCCTTATACGCCAATGATACAGGCAATTTACAGAGTATCGACATAGCGGTTGACCATGAGGTCGGAAGGCATGGTTTTTCGGATAAACCATGGCCCTGAAATATGAATGACCATCCGAGGAGATGGCCAATCAAGAGGAACAAGGAAGGGTAATATTATTAACTAAATTCTTAGTTTAAAATACATAGCTTTGTTGCAACATGCAAATTTGAAGAGCCATAAGTTTTCTTAAGATGAGGAAAGTGGTTGTCTGTCGTGTTTGTGTATCTATTCAACGGATCGCTTCGTAAGCGATTACATGTTGAGATCACTTTTTTTACTGGTATGCTCAGTTTGCACAGTATGGCATCTCGGAGCGCAGGACCTCAGCCATGAACAAGCCCTGGAAGACCTTTCGGCTTTGGAAAGCAATCTCAAACGCTATCACGCAGGGTTGACCCGATTCACGCCATCAGATTCAATTGATTATTATTTCGAACTGGTGAAGTCCAGGCTCAGTGATCAGCAGGAGGTAGCAGACTTTTACAGGGAGGTGACTTTTTTGCTCAACAAGGTCCGCTGTGGGCACACACGGAGCTCAATGCCTGCCACGGCTAACGACCGGTTTAAAAAATCACATCTCTTCTTGCCGGTATCGGTGACTTACCTGGGTAACAAGCTCTATATAGAAGACTTTCTGACCAATGAAGGGGGGCTGAAAAAAGGGGAGGAGATACTGACCATCAACGGGCTTTCTATTAAGGAGATTAACGGGGAAATCTTTGATCATCATTCTTCCGATGGATTTGTGAATACGAGTAAGTACCGGCTTACGGAGCGCTACTTTCGCTACTATTATCAACTTTATGTTGCGCCTGAAGCAGAACGCTATACGCTCACACTGAGGGCTCTTGATGGAAAACTCAGAAGAGCTACGGTATCCGGTGAGAACTGGGAGCAGTTAAAAAGGCTGGATAAGCCTCTGCCGGAACGGGCCGTACTCAACCTGGACCATAGAAAGGACTACAGTTATATGCGAATCGGCACTTTTGGTAGCTATAGCCTTAACAATGCCGGGCTGGACTACGATCAGTTTCTGGAAGATAGTTTCCGGGACCTGAAAAGAAAGAATGTGAAAAACCTGGTTCTGGACCTGCGGGGTAATGGTGGGGGAGATGATAACTACGGGGCTCTGTTGGTAAGCTATTTTGCCAAAGAACCTTTCCGCTACTTCGAGAGAATTGAAGTGACTGATGATTATACAGGTTATGGCACAGTGAGGAGTTCAGAGGGTAGAAATCTGATGACCTCTCACAAAGGACTGTCCGTATGGCAGCCTCAGGCAGACCGGTTTGATGGAAAGGTCTATGTGTTGACTGATGGCTGGAGTTTTTCTACCTGTGCCGATGTAGCAACCGTATTACATCACCATAAATGGGCCACCTTCATAGGAGAAGAGACCGGTGGTGGCTATGATGGCAACACCAGTGGTAACTCCCGTACGCTCAGGCTGCCTCACTCGGAAATTAACATCAACCTGCCCATGTGGATGTATACTACAGCGAACATAGGACATTCCTATTATGGAAGAGGTGTTATACCGAATTATCCGGTAGTAGCGATACCGGAAGAATTTGTGGCAGGTACTGATGTTGTGTTGGAAAAAGCAGAGCGTCTGATTCGCAGAAATTGATTCACCAGGTGTATTCCGGTGGCTCTATGTCATTCATACGTACATAGAGGTTCGATTTGGCCCGGTGATTCGCCATATGGTCCTGTACGTAAAAGAGAGCAAAAGCCCGGCTCACGGTATTACCGCTATGGTACATCACCGTAGTTTCATCAAGCTGGGCCTGCTCAATGGTATAAATGACCTCGGTAGTGTAGTCAAATCCCTCTTCCAGGAGCCTGATAATCTCCGCTTTCGTCATTTTTGAGGCATCCGGTCTGTTGGGCTTTACATCCATACCCTGCACATAGCGCTTAGTGAGCAAGGGAATGGTATAGGCAATGTGGACCATTTGTTCTCCGAAAGTCTTGCTGACCTCGGTAGGTTGATAGTTGTATTTATCGGCAGGCATGGCTCTGGCTACGGCAAGGCAGTGAGCTCTGGCTTCAAGCCAGACCGGGAGGTACATTTTTGTGAAATCCGTCTTTGGCGTGCGGTCTTGCGCATAAACGTTCAGCGTACTGCAGAATAGCAGTATCATCAGCGGCAGGCTTTTCATAACAGGTTCGGTTGCTTATGAAAAGCTATGAATTTTTTCTGACTTTGATTGAGGGGAGAAGAAGCTACCTCAGCTCACTTCCATCGGCTTTCTTTCCAGGCTTTTTGCTGTTGCCCCGTCAGAAAGGTCCAGGCTATAATTCTGCTCGATTTATTCCCTTGCCCCATAGGAATGACCTTGATATCCAGGGCACGTACCGCATTCAATGCTTCTCTTGCTCCTTTCAGGTTCACCTCTTTCGAAACCAGCGTGCTGAACCAGAAACATGACTCACTGAATTTTTTACTTTCACGAACCATATCACGGATAAATCTGCGTTCACCCCCTTCTGTCCAGAGCTCGGTACTTTTACCTCCGAAGTTCAATACAGGCTTTTCTGTCTTTTTGGTATTCAGATTATTCACCTTGCGCAAGGCTGCTTCGGTGGCAGCCTCAGCAGAGGCATGAAAGGGGGGATTACAAATGGAGAGGTCTACGCGCTCTTCCTTTCTCAATACGCCATAGAAGATATCCTTAGGCTCTTTTTGCAGCCTCAGCTCTATTTTGCCCTTAAGCCTGGGGTTTTGATCCGCAATCTTCCGGGCGGAGTTGATAGCGTTTTGATCGATATCTGTACCAATAAAAGACCAGCCATACTCATGGCTGCCAATGATAGGGTAGATACAGTTGGCTCCGGTACCGATATCAATACAGCGAATACCCGGGCCGGTGGGCATTCTGCCAAAATTGCTCCCGCAAAGTACATCGGCTATATGATGGATATAATCAGCCCGGCCGGGAACAGGAGGGCAGAGGTAGCCTTCAGGAATGTCCCAGTAGGTCAGGTCGTAGTGGTGTAGCAGGAGCGCGGCATTCAGCGCTTTTACGGCTTCAGGGTCAGCAAAATCGATCGATTCGTTACCGTGGATATTCTGTGCTACGTGTTTCGCCAGTGGAGGGTGCTTTTTCGTCAGTACTTCCAAATCATACCGGCCACGATGCTGGCTTCTGGGGTGAATTCTGGCCTTTTCCACAGGTTTACCCTTTCCCGGTTTCTTAAAGGAAATACTCCGTGTATTCTTCTTTTGCTTTCCCATCACTTTTCTGCTTCTTATGATTACTCTCCAATAGATTCAAGGTAGAGCTTTTCTACTTTGGCCCGGGCCCAGGGGGTCTTCCTTAAAAACTTGAGACTTGATTTGTAAGAAGGGTTATTGGTAAAACACCCGATATTAATACGGTTGCCGAGCTCTTCGAAACCATATTGAAAAATCAGGTGCTCCAGGATATCAGCCAGCTTTACTCCATGTAAAGGATTATTAACCTGCTCTTTTCTGGGTTCCCTGCGCGTATATTCTATATCCATGAGCCGCAATTTACACGCATCCTGACGGATAAGTAAGGAAAGCCCGGCTTATTGTGAGATATCAACTGTACTACCGCCTGTCGGGGTCGAGATACTTCTTTGTTTTCAGGTAGAGCAGGATGGTCACTATTTCGTTGATAACAAACAGAAGCCCGATACCGATCACCGTTTGGTTCAATACCTCTTTCTCAAGCATCAGGTATTCCAGCAATACGAATGGAGGACCGAACAGAATATAAGGAAGCAATAGCGCATAGAGTAAAAACCAGAGCAGCCTTTTTCGGTTTTGAATGGCTTTGTAGGCCTGTATCAACGGGGGCACGCAAATGCTCCATACCAGAATGATAACAATCCAGGTATTCAGAGTAGTATAGCCGAATAGCTGACCCGTTGCATACATTTCATCATTAAATCCCATAATAGGGCCGATCATTCTCTGTACAGGCATTTGAGCAAAGATCATGGCAAAGCCCAAATGACTATGAAAAGTTGATTTATTGGCCCTGAGCATAAACATGCCCACATACATCATGATAAATGTGAAAACCGGACCTGCATAGGTTGCCAGGTAAGTAATGGGATCGTCTTCACAGGCAGTTTCAAAAGAATTAAAGCTTTTATAGCCCCAGGCACCGCATACCACATAGCCGGCAAGGTGGTGAACCAGCTCATGCAGAGAGGCATAGAGCATGGTAATGCAATAGAGAGCGATACAATATTTGAGTGTTAGTTTGAGTTTGACCATGACCTTTTTAGGTCATGGGAGAGAGAATACCTCTCAAAGGTTGCAGTCAGTATATAGGATGAGGAGCAAGGGGCATCAGAAAGTCCATGCCAGCCTGACGTTCACTTCCGGTTTGAAGATGCGCTCAGAGCCGACTTTGTTGGAATCATATTCTATGTCCCAGTCCCGGTAGTCACGCCAGAAATGGCGGCCCGGAATGTTATCGGCATTAATATGCTTCACTTCCCGGTCGCGGATTCCCCCGCCAAAGTAAGCTTCAAGGATGAACCTGGAGGTAATGTACTGCTGTACTCCGATTCTGGCAGTCAGTGTGAGAAAGGACTTGTCCACGGTCACCATTCTGGAGAAATAATCACTGCGCGTAAGAGTTTGATAATCCTGATAGGGCACGGCCGTAAAATGCAGTTCGGCATCATGTTGCTTATCTAACCATTCTATCGCCAGGGCGTAGTACCACCGACTTTTGCTGGTAAAGTTGCGATAATACTTTGTCTCAAATCCCAGAATGAAGCCACGGGTATTGCGGGCGTATTCATTGTCCCGGTCGGTTAGCAGAGAGATATGACTTTCTATAGAAAACCGGTTATTGAGAAGGCGCTCATAGCCCACTTCGATACCCGGGTGGTAGGTGCTGAACAGCGAATATGGCGTAAAATTGATTTTATGCTTTGGCCATAGCAGACTGTCGGCCGGTATCCGTTGTTTCCCGGATTTCCTGATTTGAATTCTATCAACCGAATTGACTTCAGTCTGTGCCTGAACAGAGATAAGGCCGGGAAGTAAACCAAGAAAGACTACGAGCAATGTGATCCTAAGCTTCATCAGACAATACTTTTACTAAGGATGCCGATGCCTGCTCAGGGGTAACAGCTGAGGTCGGTTTTTTCGCCACTTGTTACCTTTTTTACCTTTCCCGGGCGCTGTTAACAAACGTTAATTAAGTCTAAGGCATGGTTAAAGTCCTGTTTTTATGATGCGGCAGAATATAAATTCATCTCAAAAGCAGCGAAATCGCTGTAAATCATTTTCAAAAACTCAATGTATTATGAACAACCGCATTATCTCAATCAGTCTCACTTTCCTCATGCTGTGCACCTTTCTGCAGGCACAGGAAATAACTCCTGAGCGACTGGGCTTTCGGGCATACCAGCTGGAAGATGAAGAACTCGGTCACATCAATTACTACCTCACAGGCACTGAGGGTGACAGCAAAAAGCCTCTGATCGTTTACCTGGATGGCTCCGGTCCTTACCCTCTTTTCCAAAAAGTAGCACAGGGCATAGGCTCCACTGTTGTGCTTGATTGGCAAAACCTTTCCAAAGACTATCGGATTGCTGTGATCAGTAAACCGGGAGTGCCCTTTATCGATGAAGTAGGCTCTGATCCTGCCACAGGTTTTCCTACCTATGATGAACCTGAGGCCTACACAGAAACACTCTCAGAAGCCTGGCGTGTAGCCTCAGCAGACATGGTAATCGATGATATTTTCAAAAGGGTAGCTGTAGAGGAAGAGCGGGTGCTACTGCTGGGCTTCTCAGAGGGCGCACAGGTAGCTCCGCATGTGGCAGCGGCCAACGATAAAGTCACCCACCTGATGATCTTTGGAGGTAACGGATTGAATCAGCTATATGACCCGATCATTACGGCCAGGTATAAGGCAGAGCGAGGACAGCTGACTCATGAACAGGCTCAGGCAGAGATCGATTCTCTCTTTACAGTGTATGACCAGATCTACAGAAACCCGGAAAGCACAACAGACTTCTGGTATGGGCATACTTATAAACGCTGGGCGTCTTTTGCGAAGAATCCGCCTGTTGAGTCTCTGAAGAAGCTGGATATCCCCGTTTATATTGCTTATGGCAGCCGTGATGAAAATCCTGTGGTCAGTGCGGACTTTATCAAACTGGAGTTCGTAAGAATGGGAAAGCAAAACCTCACCTATAAGGTGTATCCGGATTTCGATCACAGCTTCAATCATATTCAGTTTGAAGGGGCTGAGTTTAAGGGAGCCACACCTCAGTTAAATAAAGTGATGGAAGAAGCTTTTAGCTGGTTTGGCGAAAATTAAGACATAGGATATCAGGAAGAACAAGATCTTCTTATCACTATTTCGTCATGATGACCCTCAGTATTGGGGAGAGGCCTGCCTGCCTTACCGGCAGGTAATCTTCTGTCAGGAGGCCGGCCGGAGTGATTACTTTCTGGTGAAGATAATCACATTGGGGTCCTCAAAGCTCTCCGGTCGCTTTCCTTTGAAGCCTAATACAAGTTTCAGGCTGTTGTCATCTATAAACCGCATAATTCCCTTTAGCCGTCCCATCTCTTCGTCATCTGCGAGATTATGAATGATAAAGTCGATCTCGATTGGTGAGCTGTCATAATCTATTTCATACAGCATATAAGCTTCTACTCCTCCCACTATGGCCGATTTACCACCCATAACCTGACCATCGGCTTTTAAGGTGGCATAGCCTTCCTCATCCAGGATCAGGTAACCTACATCATATCCGTCATCACTTTCCCACTCGCCCAGGTGTTTGTCGTTGGTTTGTAAAGAAAGCAGTAGGGCCAGAGAAGCAGCAAATATGTATTTCATCGCGGGGAGGTCATTTATCAGATCAATATACCAGAGTCAGACACAGGGTCAAATAAAAGTAGTGTATTCGGAGTTCGCAAAGTCGAACATGTTCCATTTCAGGTCACCTCTCGTTCTCTTTGCATCGTGCCAGCCATTTTCCTATCAAACCAGGCCCTTTCAACGCCAAGCCCGTCTTCTCTATGAACGCCAAGTCTTCACTGTACCTGCTCTTATGCTTGTTTTCTTTTGTATTAGTATCCTGTAGAGGCAATGATGATTCACCTGAGAGTGCTCAGTTCTGGGAGCTGACAGAACCCGCGGCTGTTGGTTTGAACGGTACCATACTCAATGAACTCGCTTCAAAAATCGGAAACGATGAGCTGGGAAAAGTCAGCAGTCTTGTGATTATCAAAGACGGTAAACTGGCCTATGAGCGATACTATGGCAGTATGGACGTGAACACTGCGCACCCAAATTACTCAGTGACCAAGAGCATTACTTCCATGGCCATTGGTGTTCTTTTTGACGATAGTGATATCACAGACCTGGATGTACCCATCCTCAGTTTTTACCCTGAGTACCCCATTAATACACTTTCCGATCCGGATGAAAGAAAGGAGGACATCTCCCTGAGACAGGTGCTCCAAATGCGGGCGGGTTTTGAATGGGATGAACTGGGCATTCCCTATACCTCATCGGTCAACCCGGCTGTGGAGATTGTGAGCAGTGCTGACTGGATTAAGTACGTACTGGATAAGCCCCTGGCCAACTCACCGGGTAGCAGGTTTAACTATAACAGCGGCTGTACTATGTTGCTCTCCGGGGTAATCAAGCAGCTTACAGGTAAAACTGCTTCGGCCTATGTGAAAGAAAAACTACTGGATCGCTTACAAATTACTAATTACGACTGGCAGGAGGGCCCCAACGAAATCTCCAATACGGGCTTTGGTATTAGCCTGAGACCACGGGATATGGCCAAGATTGGCCAGCTTATGCTCAATAATGGTGTCTGGGAGGGGAGACAAATACTCTCAGGCCGTTGGATAGCCGCTTCTTTCGAACCTTATACCCGTTTTCAGAGCGGCTATGGTTATGGCTATCAGTGGTGGAATAAAACTTTTAATATCGGGGGACAGCAGCAAATCATTTCATACGCTCATGGTTATGGTGACCAGATGATCTATGTAATCAAAGACCTGAATATGGTGGTGGTACTTACCGGAGAAAACTACAATGGAGAAGAGTCCTTCGAAGAAAAGATTATCCAGGACTTTGTGATTCCTGCAGCAGGGTGACCCCTGATGCTTTGAGTTTATCAATATTACTATCCAAACCACCCTTTTTCCTTCCCTCAAAATGGGAGGTGGCCAATGGGCGGATTGGTGAACATGTCTATGAACCGGCAGGGCTCATAGCTACGGCTGGTTGACCACCAGCTTGTACTGCTCAAAAAGCTCGGAGAAGCTCTCTGACCAGTTGCCCCGGTCCCAGTCTTTGCGCGAAGCAGAGAGGAGGGCTGATAGCTTTACATTAGCGTCCTTATTTTCAAATGACAGTAAGGTTTGTGTAAGGTGAAAGATGTCAAAAGCAGAGTTTTCGGTTTCAAGCTTTTTCAATATTGAGGGAATGACCCCGGTTAAGCCATGGGTTCTGGCAAAATCGGTATATACTTCCATGTACGTGAAGTCACTGTTTTCGATTTGGGTTTGGCAAACCGGAGTAAGGTCGGCTCCTGTTTCCATAGCTACATGCTCGAGTATCTGATACAAAACACTTTCAGACTTGTCCATATCCCAATAGGAGTCGCTTATCACGTGGATATGATTATGTTTCAAAAGGCTTCTCAGAAACACCTTATCCGTTTTTTTAGGACTTTCCTGTATGAACTGAAGAGCAAGGTGTCCCTGAATACTGCCATCGTCTTCCAGGTATTGTAATACCAGTTTGCGGTATTTGGGAATGTAGTTGTGGGTAACAGCGGCTCCAAAATCCCAGGTGTGTTCGACCTTTCCTGGATTACGGTACTTTTTGTATAGTTTTTTAAGGCGTTTCCGGGCTTTGTTGTCCTTATAGGATGAGACTGCCAGAAAGTAATCATAATTATAATCCGATGGCGACACGGCATTCAGAAAGTCTCTGAACTCAGGGTGAGGAAAGTAGGATATGGCTTCAAAGGACAATTTACCCAGGGCTTTAATGCTCTCTATGTCTTCTTCTCTTTGATACTCTGCCAGGGCCACCATAGCTTCCGGTTCACGTCTTTCCAGAGCCCATTTTTTAATGATCTCGTAATTCTCAGGGGCGGCCTCGTTTCTGTAAAATGCATGCGACAGCATATAATCGACCGTATCTCTTTGGAGAACTATGGCACTTAGCTGTTTGAGCTTGTCCTGATTGTCCAGGTATTCTTTCTCTGTGAGTTTACCCGACCGTTGTCTTCCCTCAAGCCTCTGATATATCTCTCCGGCAATTTGATCATAGTCAATGATGCAGCCTTTCATAGATTTAACTGTTTCCTCAGACTTGATAAACCGGGAAAAGACCGAGCTTATATCTACGTAGTTTTTATCCACCAGAGCCCAGGCTGCGTATCCCTTGACCACCGAACTCTTATGTTCAAGTAACTTAAGAAGCCCTTCTTCATCTGTAAGGTTTCTAAGGCGTTCATAGCGCTCATACTGTGCCGATTTAGTAGAGACCATACCTACAAATCGACCTTCCAGGCGCCCATGTTCGGCTATGCTGTCAGTCAATTCGAGTAATACGGAATCGGGGTTTTGCGCATTCAGGTGGCAAAAGCAGACAAGTAAAAGACTAATAAGCAAGGTTTTCATGGCGTTGGGATAAGGCCCCTTTCTCAACGCCATAAGCCCGGGTTTATTTAAATGAATGATTAAACTTTCAACTACCCGTATATCCTGACAAGGGCTTCTCTCTTTCGGAAAGGCTTTTGTCTAATGTCTAAAATCTAAAGGCTATCAGATATCAATGATCAAGCATCCCTCAACACCTCAACGGGGTTTCTGTTCGCAGCCTTGAGCGACTGAAAACCTATGGTCAGCCAGGCCAGGACGAGTGAACCTATGGCAGCCATCAGAAACACGAAGGGGGTGATAGGAGTTTTAAAGGCAAAGTTCGAGAGCCAGTTCTCAACAAAGAGGTAGGCAAGCGGGCTTGCGATAAGTAAGGAGATAAGGATCAACAGAGTGAATTCAGCTGTGAAAACATACATCAGGCGGTAAACCGAAGCACCCAGTACCTTTCTTACACCGAGTTCTTTCTTTCTTTGTTCTGCAGAGAAAGCTGCCAGACCAAATAGTCCCAGACAGGCAATAATCAGGGCCATCAGGGTAAATACATTCAGTACCTGTCCCATCTGTTGCTCACTTTTAAAATATGCCTCAAAATCCTGATCCATAAAGGAGTACTCGAATGGGACAGCAGGGTTAACCTGAGTGAGTTTATATTTTACATCTTCGACAGCCGCAGTGAGATCGGCTGGTGATGCGATCAGGTTTGAATTGAGCCTGATCGAAATAAAGTCTGATCCACTTTCCCACATATGGTCATTGTCTTCATGAACAATCAGCATAGGTTGAATTTCATATTTGACACTGTTGAAGTTGAAATCTTTAATGACTCCGATTACTTCAAAGCTGAACTCTTCGTTGCTGGCGAAAGTGATTTTCTTTCCGATAGGGGAGTCATCATCGTAATGCTCAGTGATGCCCCAGCCCAGGTTTTTGACCGCGGCTTCATTCAGAATGACCTTGTATCGATCGGTTTCAAGGCCTTTATCAAAGCTACGGCCGGTCACAAAGTCAAGATCAAGCAGGTCCAGGTATTCTTCTGTGGCTCTGAGGCGACTGAGTATTATGGAGTTACTACCAGGTTCTGCCGCTCTGTATTTATCTTCTCCCCATATCTCTGGTGGAACAAAATCAGAGAGACCGATTTGTTCAAAGGAGGCATTCGTTTTCAAAAGAGTCTGAAAAGTTTGCTGTGCACCACTATCCAGCAACTCTACATTATGTACCTGCAAAATGTTGTCCTTGTCAAACCCCAAATCAGCTTTAGCTGAATAACTGAGCTGTTTCTGAACAAACATGGCGGAAATAATGAGCGCGATGGTGATGGTAAACTGGAAAACCACCAGGCCGTTTCGAATAGATTTTCCCTTAAAGCCTGTGCTGAGTTTCCCTTTCAGCGCTTCAATGGGATTGAATGAAGACAAATAGAAGGCCGGATAGCTTCCCGCGGCAATACCCAGAGATAAAATAAAGACAGCCGTCAAGCCCAGGTACAGAGGGTCAGCCAGTTTATCGTAAAGTGAAAGATCAGTGGCGGCCAGGACATTAAAAGTACTGAGCGACATCTCTGTGGCCACTATGGCAATGATAGTACTGACCAGTACAAAAATGACAGATTCGAATACAAACTGCCTGATAAGTGTTCTTTTCAGAGATCCGAGTGTCTTGCGAATACCTACTTCCTTGGCCCGGTTAGCTGAACGTGCCGTGGATAAATTCATAAAGTTGATACAGGAGAGCGTCAGAATCAACAACCCGATGGTGCCGAATATTTGCACCGAGCTGAAATTGCCAACCGGACCAAAGCGGTCACCACCCACCGGAGCATGAATGTAAGTATCGCGTATAGGCTGCATATAGAGTGTCCATTCCTTGCCCTTCACAAAGTCGTCAAAAGACTGACCGGATACATTGAAAATCTGTCTGTCACCCACTGCCCATTTAGGTGGGATTTGCTGTATTTTGGCTTCCAGGGCCTCGATATCGGTACCTTCTCGCACAAGACCATAGGTGCTGAAGGTGGTCCATGTCCATCGGCTTTCTCGTTGCTTAACGCGAGGAAAGCTGCTCATTGACACCAGCATGTTGTACTGAATATGAGAATTAGCAGGAGGGTTGGCCGTCACCGCGGTTACCTTGAGGTATCGGGGTGTTGATCCGGCTTGTACAATTTTCAGGGTTTTTCCGACAGGATCTTCACTACCGAAGTACCGGATGGCCATGGCTTCTGTGATCACAAGGTTTTGCGGGTTGAGCAGGGCCTGATCGGGATTGCCCTTTAATATGGGAAAGGAGAAAACTTTGAAAAAGTTAGCATCAGCGGCAAAAAGATGCTCCTCGCTGAAAGAGTTGATATCCCCGTTGTCGGCCTCATAACTGACCACATAACTTCCGGTATCATGTAGCCTGGTGACTTCCTCAAACTCCGGTACATCGGTTTTCAGGGCTACAGACAGGTTAGGCCCGGTAGAGGCAAAGGGTTTTTCCCAGTCTCCCCAGATAGCCGGCTGATTGATGCGGTAGATGCGACCTGCATTCGTGTGAAAGTTGTCATAGGACATTTCATTCATTACATAAAGCCCGATCAGTAAGGAGGCAGTAATACCAATGGATAAGCCCAGAATATTGAGCATAGAAAACTGCTTGTTCCGGAGGGCGCTTCTCCAGGCGATGGTAAACATATTTCTGAGCATAGTCGATTAGTTATAAAGGTAACGCTTGCCCTAAGTCAAATAGGATGCCAGGCAGGAAAAGCCGATTTATGAGCCTGAAGGTCGGTTTTAAGGCGCAGCGTTCCGTATGGGTGTCCTGATAAGAACGCTTATGTTCGCCAGCGGGCGAATGGAAGAGCTTTCTCAGAACTACTCATTGTGATTGAAATACGAAGATGAAAAGCGACAGATAGCGTCTGTTTTATTGGAGTCAGAGGTCAGGTCTTGCTGGCGGACGTATCTGGAAACCTGCAAAAAGGAAGACAGCGCCATGAGTAATTGATACATGATAGCCTGCCTGTAAGCAGGGGTGACCCTTAGTCGATGTTGTTAATATGCTAAGCAAAGCTTTGATTACCTGGAGTGGGTAACAAAAGCTCTGATCAGTGAACCCTCATGAAAGTGTAATTCAACCAGATGACATTAATTTAAAGTCTATTCCCATTTAACTCACCAGGTCGTTATGAAAACTATCAAATTATCAATCGCTCTTTTCTGCCTTTTTGCTGCACAAAGTGTCACAGCACAAGAAAAAGGAGAGATTAATCTCTCAGCCGGTTTCTCAGGAATGCATTTAGACAATGCGCTGGGCCTTGCGATTGGAGCGGAGTATCTATTTGCCAAAAAGTTTAGCCTGGCTGCGGGTTTACTTTATTCAGAGGCAAGCAATACCAATCCAGTCCGCTTTGAGTCTCTGCTAAGTCTTGATTTGCGTTATTACTTTCTGAATAAGGGGATTAGTGCTTATGCTTATTCAGGCTATGGTACTCATCAGGCGCAGGGCTTAAGCTCACCATTTGATGGAATCAGAAACTTCCACAGTGTTAATTTTGGTGCGGGAGTAGCGTATGGAGTGGGAGAAAATCTGGATGTATATCTGCAAAGCAAAGGCTGGTACAATGAGGAGGGAGCCTTTCAGGCTTTTAACCTGGGAGTGGTTTTCAGGCTGAATAAAAAGTGATGAAAACGACTTCATCAATTTACTAATGCTCAGAAACCTAATCTTATGCTGTCCTGATGGCTATCGTCTCAGTATCTCCTGTCAGGACTCTTCTGCTTTTACTGAGACCTTGAAATAAATTCAGGATTTCTTATTCAATAAAAAAGCCCATCCCGAATATCTCAGGACAGGCTTTTAATCTATAATCTAAAGTCTCAAATCTATAGTCTGTTGACCATAGACTATCGACTGACTTACATCATACCGGGCATTCCGCCACCGCCCATTGGAGGCATAGCAGGAGCTGCTTCTTCTGGTTGGTCAGCCACTACACACTCGGTAGTCAGCAGCAATGCCGCGATAGAAGCTGCATTTTCCAGTGCCAGACGGGTCACTTTAGTAGGATCGATTACACCGGCAGCGATCAGAGCTTCGTACTTGTTCTCACGAGCGTTGTAGCCATAATCAGCTTTACCATTCTTCACTTCGTTCACTACTACAGAACCCTCACCACCAGC
>DIYF01000130.1:86514-86728 GCA_002427745.1 Roseivirga sp. UBA6061
GAACCCTCACCACCAGCATTGGCAACGATCGTTCTCAGTGGAGACTCAACAGCGCTTCTGATGATATTTACGCCAGTTTCCTCATCGTCATTTCTGGCTTCAACTTTGTCCAGTGCAGCAGCAGCTCTGATCAGAGCCACACCACCACCGGCAACTACACCTTCCTGTACAGCAGCTCTGGTTGCGTGCAGTGCATCGTCAACTCTGTCTTTCT
>DIYF01000176.1:0-142 GCA_002427745.1 Roseivirga sp. UBA6061
CCACACAACGTGGTAAAAGCAACGATCGACGCACTTTCTAAATTAAGAGACCCATACACAGTTGCTGAGCAAAGAGGTGTGGCGTTAGGTAAGGTGTTTAACGGATAATTTTTACAGCAATGGGAAAAATTAAAGTAACAAA
>DIYF01000176.1:196-409 GCA_002427745.1 Roseivirga sp. UBA6061
GGAAAAATTAAAGTAACAAAAGTAAGAAGCACAATTAAGCGTCCGGTGGATCAAAAGCGTACCATGGAAGCGTTGGGCTTGAGAAAAATCAACCAGACGAACGAGATTGAAGATTCTCCAGCTGTTCGTGGGATGATAAAAAAAGTGAGTCACCTGATTAAAGTAGAAGAATAAGAACGATGGATTTAAGTAACTTAAAACCGGCCGAGGGAT
>DIYF01000176.1:478-33580 GCA_002427745.1 Roseivirga sp. UBA6061
AAAACCGGCCGAGGGATCGGTTAAAACAAGAAAACGAATCGGACGAGGACAAGGATCTGGCAGAGGAGGAACTTCTACAAAAGGTCATAAAGGTGCTCAGTCAAGAACCGGATATAGCCGTAAAGCAGGTTTCGAAGGTGGTCAAATGCCAATCCAACGAAGATTGCCAAAACGTGGTTTCAAAAACAGAAACCGTGTAGAGTATACTGCATTGAACTTAAGCAAGATTCAGGAATTGGTTGAAAAATACAACTTCACTGAAATCAGTCCTGAGGCATTGCACGCGGCTAACTTGGTAGGTAAAACAGATCGAATTAAAGTATTGGCCCGAGGCGAAATTAAATCGGGTTTAACCGTTAAAGCTCACGCGTTCTCTGAAGCAGCTAAAGCTGCCATTGAAAAAGCAGGCGGAAACGTTGAAACCGTTTAATAAGGAATGAAGAAGTTAATAGAAACCATAAGAAATATTTTCAGCATTGAAGAGCTGAGATCGCGTATCATCAATACGCTTTTGTTGTTGGCAGTGTTCAGAATCGGTACGTTTATCCGTATTCCGGGTATTGATGTACCATCACTTGATTTAATCAACAAAGGAAACCCAGCGAAGGGGCTTCTTGGTTTGATTGATACATTTGCCGGTGGTGCCTTTGAACGTGCTTCAATTTTTGCACTTGGTATTATGCCGTATATCTCGGCGTCGATTGTAATTCAGTTACTTACCGTGGCTGTTCCTGCTTTCCAGAAAATGTCGAAGGAGGGAGAAGATGGTCGTCAACGTATGAATCAAATCACACGTTACCTGACAATCGCAATCACGGCAGTGCAGGCAATTAGTTTCATAATTAGCTTCAGATCAGATCCAGGAAAAGCCAGTACCATTCTAATGGACAACTCATTCTTGTTCATGGTGGTGTCGGTTTGTGTTTTAGTAGCAGGTACAATGTTTACCATGTGGATTGGTGAACGCATTACCGACCGCGGTTTAGGAAATGGTATTTCCCTAATCATTATGGTGGGTATTATATCTAAATTACCACACTCGTTGTTGGCAGAGTTTGCACACAAAATGAGTAACAACGGAGGACCAATCATCTTCATTCTGGAGATTGTGTTCTGGTTGTTGGTAATCTTATCTGTAATCTTATTGGTACAAGGTACACGAAGAATACCTGTACAGTACGCCAAACGTATTGTAGGTAACCGTCAGTTTGGTGGTGTACGCCAGTACTTGCCGTTAAAGGTGAATGCTGCAGGTGTAATGCCAATCATCTTTGCACAGGCATTGATGTTTATTCCAAGCAGTGTTGCAGGTTTCTTCCAGGACAGTGAGAGTCTTCAGAGCTTCTTCCAGGGCTTTATTGACTTTACATCGTTCACATACAACTTTGTATTCTTCATCATGATTGTGCTGTTTACGTATTTCTATACGGCCATCACAGTTAATCCAAACCAAATCGCTGACGATTTGAAACGTAACGGTGGTTTTATTCCTGGTGTTAAACCAGGTAGAGCAACTGCGAACTTTATTGACTCTATTATGTCGAGAATCACGTTACCTGGGGCAATCTTCCTGGGTTTTGTATCGATCTTCCCGGCATTCGCCATCATCTTCGGAGTGAATAACCAGTTTGCACAGTTCTACGGTGGAACGTCGTTGCTGATCATGGTTGGTGTGGTACTGGATACATTGCAGCAAGTTGAATCTCATCTGTTGATGAGACACTATGACGGCTTGATGAAGTCAGGTAGAATAAAGGGTAGAACATCGACTGGAGGGGCGATCGCAGGTTAGGCTTGAAATTGAATAATTTTATAGCTACTTTTGCAGCCCTTTAGAAGAAGATGGCAAAACAAGAACCAATAAAGCAAGACGGGGTGATAACGGAAGCGTTGTCAAATGCCCGTTTTAGAGTAGAATTAGAAAATGGGCACGAAATATTAGCCACAATTTCTGGTAAGATGCGGATGCACTACATCCGAATTCTGCCAGGCGACAAAGTTCAGGTGGAGATGACTCCATATGACTTGACTCGTGGGCGTATAACGTACCGATATAAATAAAGAAAATGAAAGTAACAGCATCCGTAAAAAAGCGAAGCGTTGATTGCAAAGTTGTAAAACGTAAAGGGAAGATTTACGTAATCAACAAGAAGAACCCAAAATTTAAACAAAGACAAGGTTAATATTTAAGAAATGGCAAGGATTTCAGGTGTTGATTTACCGAAGAATAAGCGAGGCGTTATTGGCCTTACTTATATTTATGGTGTAGGACTTACTACATCACAGAATATTCTAACAGGAGCTGGAATAGACTGGAGCAAAAAAGTAAACGAATGGAATGACGACGAGATCGCAGCAATTCGTGCGGCTATTTCTGAATTAACCGTGGAGGGGGAGCTTCGTTCTCAAACGCAAATGAACATCAAACGAATGATGGACATTGGGTGTTACAGAGGTTTAAGACATAGAAAAGGATTGCCATTGCGCGGGCAACGAACGAAAAACAACAGTAGAACTCGTAAGGGTAAGCGTAAGACTGTTGCAGGTAAGAAAAAGGCAGTTAAGTAATAATTTTTGAATTATGGCAACCGGAAAGAAGGTAACCAAAAAAAGAAAGGTTAATGTAGAGGCCACTGGCCAGGTACATATCAAAGCAAGTTTCAATAACTTGTTGATCTCTATTACCAACAACCAGGGTCAGGTAATCTCGTGGTCCAGTGCGGGTAAAATGGGTTTCAGAGGTTCAAAAAAGAACACTCCATACGCTGGTCAAACAGCGTGTTTGGATTGCGCTAAAGTTGCAGCTGACGCAGGATTGAGAAAAGTGGACGTTTTTGTAAAAGGTCCAGGTTCTGGTAGAGAGTCTGCAATTCGAACATTACAATCTGCTGGTATCGAAGTAATGTCTATTACAGATGTTACTCCATTGCCACACAACGGTTGTCGTCCACCAAAAAGAAGAAGAGTTTAATCATTTAGAATTAAGAATAAATGGCAAGATATACAGGTCCTAAGTCTAAAATTGCTCGTAAGTTCAGAGAGCCAATTTTCGGTCCAGATAAGGCGCTAGAGAAAAAGAACTACCCTCCTGGAATGCACGGAAACTCTCGTCGTAGAGGTAAGAAATCTGAATACGCGATCCAGTTAGCCGAGAAACAAAAGGCAAAATACACGTACGGCGTTTTAGAGAGACAATTCGCAAACTTGTTCGACAAGGCTGCGCGTAAAAAAGGTATCACTGGTGAGAACTTATTGAAGTTCTTGGAAAGCCGATTAGATAATACAGTTTACCGATTGGGTATCGCCAAAACAAGAAGTGGCGCTCGTCAATTAGTATCACACAAACACTTGTTGGTGAATGGCGTTGTTACAAACATTCCTTCATACCAACTCAAACCTGGTGATGTTGTGTCTATTCGCGAGAAATCAAAGTCTATCGAGTTTGTTACAAACTCATTGGCGTTGAGAAAAGACTTTTCTTGGTTACAATGGAACGGAGACAACTTTGAAGGTACGTTCTTAAACTACCCAGATCGTCAAGAGATTCCTGAAAACATCAAGGAACAACTTATTGTAGAATTGTATTCTAAGTAATCATAATTAAGAGTTAGAAATGGCAATATTAGATTTTCAGAAACCGGATAAGGTTATAATGCATAAAGAAACAGACAACTACGGTCTGTTTGAATTTTCGCCTTTGGAAAAAGGTTACGGTGTTACCGTAGGTAATGCAATGCGAAGAATCTTGCTTTCTTCTTTGGAAGGGTATGCAATTACTTCGATTAAAGTTCCTGGTGTAGACCATGAATTCTCAACCATCAAAGGTGTATCTCAAGATGTAACTGAAATTATCCTAAACCTGAAGCAAGTACGTTTCAAGCGTGTTGTTGAAGGTCACGAAGTAGAGAAAATCTATGTTTCTTTAAAAGGTAAAGACGTTTTTACTGCAGGTGATATTTCGCGTTACACAAACTCGTTCGAGATCTTGAATCCGGAATTGGTGATCTGCGATATGGAACCTTTCGTAAATCTTGAGATTGAACTAACTGTTGACAAAGGTCGTGGTTATGTTCCTTCGGAAGAGAACTTACCAGCAGATGCACCTATAGGTGTTATTCCAATCGACTCGATCTTTACACCAATCAAAAATGTAAAGTACCGCGTTGAGGATTTCCGTGTAGAGCAAAAGACTGATTTCGAGAAGTTGATCTTTGAAGTTTCTACAGATGGATCAATCCACCCGGAAGATGCATTGAAAGAAGCCGCAAAAATTATGATTCAGCACCTAGTGTTGTTCTCAGACGAAAGCATCTTGCTTGACAGCCAGGTTAAGACAAAGACTGCTGAAGTTGATGAGAATACACTTCATATGAGAAAAATCTTAAAGACATCTCTTGCTGATCTAGACCTTTCTGTACGTGCTTATAACTGCTTAAAAGCAGCCGAAATCAGAACACTTGGTGAGTTGGTAAGCTACCACATCGAAGACTTATTGAAGTTCAGAAACTTCGGTAAGAAATCTTTAGCTGAACTTGAGCAGCTTGTAGCTGACAAGAACCTTACTTTCGGTATGGACTTGTCGAAATATAAACTCGAAGAGGATTAAGAGACATGAGACACGGGAAGAAATTTAATCACTTAGGAAGGACAGCATCTCACAGAAAAGCGATGCTTTCTAACATGGCTTCTTCTTTGATTCAGCATAAAAGAATCTCAACTACGGTAGCCAAGGCAAAAGCTTTGAGAAAGTATGTTGAGCCTTTGATCACTAAAGCAAAGACAGACACCACTCATTCAAGAAGGGTAGTATTCTCTTACCTTCAGGATAAGGAGTCTATTACGACTTTGTTCGGTGAGATTGCTGAGAAAGTAGCAAACAGACCAGGCGGTTATACCAGAATCATTAAGACGGGTAACAGACTGGGAGATAATGCCGATATGTGTATTATCGAACTGGTTGATTACAATGAGCTGCTGTTGACAGAAGCTGCTCCTGCTAAGAAGAGCACCAGAAGAAGAAGAGGCGGAAAGAAAAAATCTGCTGAAGCTACTCCTGAGGCTGTGGTAGAAGATGCAGTAGTAGAAGAAACTGTTGAGGCAGTAGCAGAAGAAGCAACCGATGAAGTAGCTGAGGATGTTGTGGAAGAAACAACTGAAGAGTCTACTGAGGAAGCTGAAGCTGATGCAACATCTGAAGAAGAAGAAAAGAAAGACGAGGAGTAATCCGCGACTTTCCGAAAAATAGTAAAAAGGGTCGAGCGTAAGTTCGATCCTTTTTTATTGCTCCGACCTCGCCAGACTTGACAATATCGTTTGTTTGGCCAGAGGTATATCACGGAATTCTATTTTCATTCGATCTGTGATTCTCTGTTTCCGGATAATGTAATATGCGGGGTATTGGGTTTCTGGAGAATACTTTTCTAATAAGGAGATCGAGTAGCTATGCACGTTTTGTGCTCCTTTAAAATCTCTCTTCTTCACATAAGAACTTTCTTTCATCACATCACCGATAAGAATAAGAACGAAGGCTGGATTGTTCTGAAGCTCTTTTGCGAAGGACAACATTTCATGTACACAACCTCTGCACCCATTCAAAGGTATGGTCAAAACTACTCCGTCATCCAGATGTTGTGATAGCACATCTTCCATTTCGGGCCTGGACCTGACGGAACAGGAGGAATGTAGGATACATAAGAAAATGAAAAGCTTAGCTCCCTGGAAATTCATAGAGTTCGAAGGTCATTTCTGATTCGTCATCTGACCCTATGAAACGATAGAGTCCCTTCTTGCCGATAAAGTAAATGGGATAGGGCCCTATGTTGAGATATTCTGTCTCACCCAATACTTGGAAGTTTTTGTCTAATACCATCAGGCCTATATTTTTTGCGAGGAATTTCGTTCCGTACTTTTCGATGACATTCTTTGCCGTGGTTTCAGTAAACCGATAATAGTATTGGCGATACCTATCATAGAGAATATATCCATAGTTAAACTGGGTGAGATAGTGTTTGGTCACCTGCTCATCATTTTTGTAATTGCCGCGAAAGGGTCTTGGTTTTTGTGCAATTGCTGATTTGACAAGGTATGAGGATCTGTTCCCATATTTGTCAATAGTTATGATGGAATCATCAATGGGTAAGCTAAATACCAGCAGTTCTTTTTCAGGTTCAAAGGTGTAGGAACTTCTTGTATAATGTAATGTCCAGCTATCATCATAGTTTGGTGTGTGCAAATTATGATAACCGAACTGACGGTCTTTCATATTAATCATGACCAGGTTTTTCCCGGACCTATACATATTGGTTCTGTCATGATGTATGTACGGTGCAGCGGCTAAGATTATTGAGTCATTTCTTACCACTATCGGGGCCCTGATAGAAGCAAATGGGGTTAGTTCCAGCCCCTTATTGAAATCTCTCATTTTAAAGGTATTGTATAATAGTACAGTATCAGAATCTTCACTGATTTTTACCATAGATACCTTATACTCATACCGGGCCAGTAAGAAAACACTATCAAGATTGATCAGGTCAAACCCGTCAATTGCACCTACCCCATTAGGGCCGTTGATTTCATAATATACATGCCTGATCTTTTTAGATTGCTCCAGGTCATATATGCCTATCGAATTGTTGAGCTCGTTAAGATGTAGTACCAGTTCACGCCCGTCTGCCGTTTCAAAGTGGCGAACATTAAGTGAGAAATCCCTGGTTTCATCATCGATATCGAAGGTAAGCAGGCCGGTTTTTTCCGGTACTAGACCATTAGAGTAATAGTCATTTTGCTTTTCTTTCCCAAATCCTCCTTCACAGCATGTTATCAATAACAGACACAATGTAAGCGGTAGAAGGAGAAAGGAGAGTGCGAATTTTTTATCATGGTCTTTCACAGGGGGCAGTTATGTCGTTATGGTGGGGCCGATAATGCAGTCATCTCCTGGTTCATCACAATGAGTAATTCTTCTCCAAGCCTGAACGGTACCATCCGCCTTAACTCGGTATGGAACCACCTTATCATAAAAGAGCATGATATCTCCTTCTTGCTGATAGGGTACTGCCGTACCGGGTGTGAAAACTGATGTGGATAAGAAAACGATCAGGCTAGCCTTTAATAGATTTTTAAAGAATTTCATTTAAATTAAATTTTAATAATAATTAATTTAACTTATTGAATTAATTATTTAAGATCAAGTATATCGATGAATATGTACAGGCTCATACTTTAGGGTGGAACTTATTGCCTTAGACCTGATTTGAGTTTTGATATAGGCTTATATGCTTAATCGACCGCGCATCACTCTGTGGTCCTGAAAAGAAGGCAGGGCACTTGAAGAAACGGTTGTTTCAAGAGTCTGATATAGATGAAAGCAGTGGCCTTCCTCTTTTTTATAGGCTGCAGATCATTAAAAAAGACGATATGTGTATTCTGAGGGTAGTTTTTTTCAGGCTTCAGAAGGAGGAATCAAAATTGATAAATAACCCCCAGTGTAAACTCAGTCGCCTCATCTACATTAATTTTCAGGTTTTGAGATCCCAGACTCAAGCGTGTACTGAACTGCCTTCCCAGATTATACTCGAGCCCCAGGCCGTATCTGAGCGCTGTTTGAGAGTCACGTTGCCAGGCAATGATACTTCCATCCTCTGTAAGCGAAATGTCAAAGCTCCTTCGTATTTGATGGAGATAGGTATATAGTAGTATGTTCTTCTTTTTTCCTGAAACATAGCCCATAGAATAGCCCAGACTTGCCTGACTATTATTTGTGAAGTTGATGTCCAATTGACGGAGACCTGTGAAAGAGCGATCAAGATCACCATCCGTAAGTCCCAGTTGCACTTCCAGGCCAAAGACAATGCGATCATTGAGAAACTGCCAGCGATGGGCTATCAGAAATTCAGCCGTCCACCGGGAGTCTTGTTCAGGCACACGCTGCTCATCAATCAGGGCTTCTGAAAACACACTTTGTACCCCGGTGTTTATGCCGATATACAGGCCCTCAAATTTTCTGGAACCCTCAGAAATCGCTGCTTTTTCCTGGCCATATGCAGCCATTGAAAAGGCCAGCAAGACCAAAATACAAAAGTACCGGAAACCCGAATAGTGTTGTGGTCGCATGGTGATTGCTAAATCCGCTGCAGTGTAGTATTCTCAACCCACAATTCCAAGTAGTCGGGGCCTACCAGAGGTGATGTACTTCAGGTTGGATGTACTCACGATAGATGGCATTTGCAGAGGCTATTTGTTCCTGTGTCAATGGCGGTAAATCCATGGCAGAGAGGTTCGAAGTCAGATGTTCAGGGCTGGAGGCTCCGGGGATGATACAGCTGACAGCAGGGTGCGTAAGAATCCATTGCAAGGCTATGGGAGCCAGATTTGTCAATTCAGGAAATAGAGACTTTAGTTCTTCCACGGCCCTCAGCCCCAGGTTGTAGTCTATTCCGGAGAAGGTTTCTCCTTTGTCAAAGGCTTCACCGTTTCTATTGAAGTGACGGTGATCGTCAGCAGCAAAAGTGCTCTGGACACTAAACTTTCCGGTAAGCAGCCCGCTGGCCAGAGGCACCCTGGCAATAACTCCGATATTTTTGCGGAGAGCCTGCTCAAAAAAGAGGTCAGCCGGACGCTGCCGGAAGAGATTGAAAATAATCTGAACTGTAGCTACATTCTCATACTCTATGGCTTTCAGTCCTTCCTCCACCTTTTCTACACTCACTCCCAGGTGTCTGATCTTTCCCTCTTCTTTCATACGCTCAAAAACCCCGAATATCTCAGGTCTGTAGTATACCTCTGAAGGAGGGCAGTGCAGCTGAATCAGGTCAAGGGTTTCGAGCCCTGTTCTCTTAAGGCTGGCCTCTACAAATTCTCTGAGAACCTCAGGCTGATAACCGTCACTGATGTGCGGGTTGATCTGACGTCCGCATTTAGTGGCAACATATACCTGCTCAGACCTGGACCTGACCACCCGACCAACAGCAGTTTCACTTAATCCGCTTTCATATACATCTGCGGTATCTATGAAGTTGACGCCATGGTCAATGGCACTGTTGATAAGGTGGTCGGCCAGCTTATTATCAAAGCCGGAACCCCATTTTCCTCCTACCTGCCAGGTGCCGAGTGATATTTCAGACACCTTAAAATTTGTCTTGCCGAGCGTTCTGTAATTCATCATATGTTGTTATTGCGGCAAAGATCGGTTTCCAGAGAGCGGGACTGAGGTTTTTAGTACAGGCGGTGATTATTTTATGCCAGCGCGGTTTACTACCGAACGGGCAACATATTTCCGGTATCTACCGGGAAGCTGTCGTACTTGTTATAGAGTTTGAGGTATTTTTCAGGATCTATCGGCAGCTGAGCAATGGTTTCTTTCAAGCCTCTGAAGAATCCCTCTCTTTGCTGAGAAGGGTTAAAGATAAGTGTAAGCCTGACTTCCTCGTCTGTATCATTTCTGAAGCCGTGAGGGGTAAATCGAGGTGCATAAGCTACTGCCCCGGGACCCATCTGTTGTTCTGCGTCCTTTACCTGAAGTGTGAGAAGCCCCTGGTTTACGATGAATACTTCATCCATAAACCTGTGGTAGTGCAGCTTGGCACCAATGGCCCGTGGGGCAAGCATAACCTCATATACTCCCAGTTGATCGTTGGACAGGTCGCTTGTTACTTTAAAAGTCAGGGTCATGCCGTTGGCACTGAATGACTCTCCCTCTTCGGGTAAAATAATGGCGGAATGATCTTCCAGTTGGTCGTTGAAATAATCTGGTTGTGTGTTCATGCTGAAAATTGTTTAGTGATTTGATGATGTATCAAGGGAAGATTCTTCGTGACGGCCTCCGGGTTGGAGGTATCTTCGAGGCGGAATACGTTGGCTACCTCCAACCCGATTATGTTGAGAACGGCTTTCAGATAATTTTGCTGAAAATCAGGAAACCTGGTGCTACTGGCTCCCATCACCAGGGCCAGGTGAACCTTTCTGCCTGCCAGCAGTCCCTGATAGCTTCCGTCATTCCTTACTGCAAAAGTGTGACCACTTCTGACTATCTGATCGATGTAGGCCTTTAGCACAGAAGGAGTAGAGAGGTTATAAAGCGGACTGCTGATAATCACCTCAGTGGCATTTTTCAGCTCAGCAATAAGTTCATCAGAAACGGCTGTAGCGGCTTTGAGTTGAGCCGTCATATTCTCAGGGGAGCATTGAAAACCGGCTATCGTTTCATTGCTGAGGTGAGGGGCAGGTTTCCAGGCCAGGTCGCGATAGATCACATGACCATCAGGGTGGAGAGTTTTCCATCGGGACTCAATAAAGTCTGCGAGTTGTCTGGAATGTGATTGCTCAAGCCGGGGGCTGCAATCGATTCTTAGTAATGTAGGCATGCTTGTCAATTTTTTGTTCAGGTATAGTTGACAAAGCAGGCTGTCGAAGTGTGACAAAATGGGGTCAGAAAGTAATTCTCAACTTCTCCGGGTCGATGACGGAATAGATTTGCGAGATTTTCTCACCAGACAACTGAAAGACCTGACAGCTCTTCAGTCTGCCTTTATAAAAGAAGAGCAGGGCAGGCTGGTGGTTCAGCGTACTCAGCTTAATGGTTTGCGATGACTGAAAGCTCTTGTAAACATAGATCATCAGTTCAACAGCGGCTTTCCTGCCAATGGTTATTTCGCGTACCACATTCACTTTCTCACCTCCATCCGCTTTGATGCAAATATCATCAGACATGAGTCGCTCAAGTGCTGCCATGTCGCCCTGCTGGATAGCATCAATATATTGATGAAGAAATGATTGAACTCTGGTATTGAGGGTTGACTTCTGTGTTGTTTCAGGTTGCCCTGACAGCTTCTTTTTTGCCCGGCTCAGAAGTGCCCTGGCATTTTCGGTACTGCATTGAAAGGTTTCTGCTATTTCTTTGTGTGAATAATCAAAAGCTTCTCTGAGTATAAACACAGCCCGCTCTCTGGGCTTCAGGTTTTCCAGAAGTACCAGCACGGAGTAGCTGAGAATATCCTTGCGCTGTAAGAGGCTGTCAGAGCTCTCTGTAGCCACAGGCTCGGGCAACCAGACCTCATGGGATACTTCACGACTCCTCTTCTTTTTAACATTAATAGACTGATTAATCACTCCTCTGATCAGATAGGCCTGCTCGTTTTCAACATCAGTACCACCTTTTAACAGATGTCTGGTCATCACCTCCTGAATGGCATCGCGCGCATCTTCGGCAGAGCCCAGGATGTTGTAGGCATAGGGGAAGAGTAATTGCTGATAATTCTCCATGATACTGTCGTTTGTTTATACGACAGTTGAAGGTAGGGTTATGTGACAAAAATGCAGGGTCAATTTCTCTGTCAGGCAATAGAGAGCTTCTGGCACCGATGAAGAGTCTTGTCAGGCCCAGAGTTCCTGGTATTTGCCCTGCGGATCGTAGCTCTCTTTTTGATGAGATAAGTTGAACTCCCGCCCACCACGAGGGTCATTTCCCACACCGGCTATGTACATCCAGTTACCATAGTTGCTGCATGGATCATAGTCTATAAGCATTTTCTCGAAGTAGGCAGCCCCTAATCTCCAGTCAATCTTCATGGTGTGCATCAGGTAAGATGCTACTATCTGTCGACCCCGGTTGCTCATAAAGCCTGTAGCGTTCAGCTCTCTCATATTCGCATCTACCAGGGGTTCTCTTGTTAGGCCATTGGCCCAGAGGTCAAAATGCTGAGCAGAACCCCACTGGATTTTTTCCTCCCCGGTGATTCCTGACCGCTGGAAAATCAACTTGCCGTACTTCCTGGCCACAAAGTGAAAATAGTCTCTCCAGAGAAGCTCAAACACCAGCCAATAAGTACTGCTGTTTTTTTTAACATACTTCTCGTATTTTTTTACCTGCCAGTAGATCTGCCTGGGCGAGATGGCACCCACTGCAAGCCAGGGTGAGAACTTGCTGGAATAATCTCCTCCAATAAAACCGTTACGGGTGTTTTTATAGGTCGATAGCAACTCCCTTTCCCAGAGATAATAGTCCAGCCTTTGTAGCGCAGTCTTACTTCCTCCCCTGAAGTCCAGGACAGTTCTCTCATCGGGTTGTGGACAGTCATAGCCCAGTTCCTCCAAACCGGGAAAGTCAGTTCCAAAACCCTGTGGGGAATTGATTTGCAAGGGAGCCTCCACCAGAGGCCTTATCTGTACTTTTTTCTCTACAGACTTTCTGAATTGCGTGAAAACACCCGGTAAGTCTGCCAGCGTAAAGCTCAGGTCCTCTTTGTGATAAAGTGTCTCACCCCAAATGAATTCCACTGAGACATTACTGCTCAGGGTGAGTTCGTCTGTATGTTCTTCGTAGGAGGAAAGCTCTTGGGCATAGACCCTGGAGCAGTTGTGTTGTCGGTAAACAGAGGTGATTTGTTCCACTGGATTTCCGATAAGAAAGAGCAGGTCAGAACCTACTGATTGAAGCTGACTTTTTAAATCCTTAAGCGACTCAAGTAGAAATTTCATTCGGAAAGGCCCCGTCCTGTCTATGCCGAATTGCTTTCCCTCCAGCCAACGACTATCCAGAACATAAACAGGCAGGACCTCCCGGTTTTCCGAAGCAGCCTTTGTCAGCCCCTCATTATCCTCCAGGCGTAAATCATTTCTAAACCAATATATCGCTCTACTCACAGCTCCTCCAGATGATTCATATAGTAAGCTGCCTGTTCAAGCACAAGGTTTTGGTTTTCCGGAGAATTTTTATCCCACAGGCGATACATCATGCTCATGCGCGGATTTTTGCTGAGCTTATTCCGGTTGCGTTCTATAAAGTCCCAGTACAGACTGTTTAAGGGGCAGGCGTCTTGCCCCGTTTTTTTCTTGTGGTCATAAGCACAGCTACTGCAGTAATGCCCCATTTTATGCATGTAATTGGCTGATGCCACATAGGGCTTGGTAGCCACAATGCCCCCATCGGCAAACTGACTCATGCCGCGCGTATTGGTAATCTCTACCCACTCTATGGCATCGATGTAAATACCCAGGTACCATTGGTCTACTTCGTCCGGGGCAATACCGGCTAGAAGGGCAAAATTACCGGTAACCATGAGCCGCTGTATATGATGGGCATAGGCATGGTCCAGGGACTGACCGATGCTGTGGGCAAGACATTTCATCCTGGTTTTTCCATTCCAAAACCAGGAAGGGAGCTTTCTTTCATGCCCGAAGAAGTTTTTTTGTGCGTAGGCCGGCATATACTTCCAGTAGATACCTCTCATGTATTCGCGCCAGCCCAGAATTTGTCGGATAAACCCCTCAACGGCTGACAATGGGGCATAGTCGGGGTCCGCTCTCCATGTAGACGCTACCCTTTGGATCACTTCCAACGGGCTGAGGAGCTTGGCATTGAGCGCAAAAGAGATACGTGAATGGAAGAGCGACCATCCCTCTGTGGTCATGGCATCCTGGTAAGCTCCAAACCAGGGGAGACACTCATCAATGAAGAAGGCAAGCAGCTCCAGTGATTCCTCCCGGGTAACGGGCCAGATGAAATGGTCCGGGTCTATACGGCCTATTGTTTTGACTCCTTTGCTGTCCAGCAGACTGATGATTTCTGACACATCTTTATCAAAGGTCATCGGTGCCGGTACAAAGGTTCCCTTTGGCATTTTCTTCCGGTTGTCATGGTCGAAATTCCATTGACCACCTACGGGGTCGCCATGCTCCATGAGTACGTCATGCTTCTGTCGCATCATCCGGTAGAAAGACTCCATTAAGAGCTGCTTCTTTCCTTTAAAGAACCGGCTGAGTTCATCGCGGGATGTCAGGAAATGTTCTGTACTGAACGATTCAGCCTCGACCGGGAGTTGTACCGCCAGTTTTGTCAGTTGCTCATCCAGTCGCCATTCATCAGGCAATTGAAACTCGAATTTTTCAAAGCCTTCTTTTTCAATGAGAAGGCGAATATTCTTCTCAAGGTTTTGAGTGTTACCAGGGTCATCCAGTTTCAGGTAGGTTACCTGATGCCCTTGCTCTTTGAGGTGGTCGCTGAACTTGCGCATGGCCAGGAAGAAGGCCACCA
The DNA here is from genome assembly GCA_002427745.1 of Roseivirga sp. UBA6061. Lineage (GTDB taxonomy): Bacteria > Bacteroidota > Bacteroidia > Cytophagales > Cyclobacteriaceae > Roseivirga. Next base: position 14,508 of record DIYF01000176.1, read on the forward strand.
CTTTTTGAATGTGGTGTGTGGTATAGGTGAGCTCCTGCCCCATTTCCATCATCAGGTAGGTAGTGTCCTTTGATACCTGGTTATACCAGCTGTGGTGATGATTCAATTGGTCACCGAGAATGAGTCTGAGTGTCTTCATGCAGAGGTTTCGCTTCGTTGAACGTTTTTAGATCTTCTACAGCGCTGGCTGCAATACAGCACGTTTTCCCAGTTACTTTTCCATTTTTTTCGCCACTCAAAGGGCAGGTTACATACTGGACAGATTTTAACTGGGAGCTGACCTTTTTTCATTGGTTAGATAAACCCTTGTAGAACCGAATGGTTTGAAGCGATGGAGAACTATTGCATCCGTGGACCAGGAATAACATGCTTCATCAACAGTCGTTGTCCTTCCTGATAAACCTGAGGGTTTTTGCGATGTGCCCAAAGCGCTTTACGTGCTCTTTCGGCTGCTGCCTTCACATCTACAATGGGCTGTAGTTTATTCAGGTCAATACCAAGCAAACTTGCTTCAATGGGTGGGATAGTCCAGGGTTCGTGGATGTAGGCCTCAGGGATATTTCTGAGCGCAGGTACCCATTTTTTGATGAATTCGCCCTGTGGATCATGATCTTGACTTTGCTTGATGGGGTTATAAATCCGGATGGTATTGATACCGGTCATGCCCGCCTGCATCTGAAATTGTGGATAATGGATTCCCGGCTCAAAATCGAGAAACTGAGAAGCCAGGTAGACGGCTCCGTTTTTCCAGGGTTGCCAGAGGTGATGAGTAAGAAAGCTCACCAGCATAGACCGCATACGAAAGTTGAGGTAACCTGTGGCATGCAGACAGCGCATGCAGGCATCTACCAAAGGCACACCTGTGGTACCATCTTTCCAGGCCTGCAGGTATGCCGGTTTTTCCGTTTTTCCCAGGGAGTTATAGCCGCGATTGATATTCTCAAACTCATAACGGTCCTCCATTTCAAACTTCTGTATAAAGTGATCGTGCCACTGAAGCCTCGAACCGAAGTTGGCAGAAGGCTTTCTGAAACCAAAACTATCTCTGGCCTCCAGTCTGCGCTGATATACCTCCCGCAGGCTGAGGTTGCCCCAGGCCAGGTAGGGAGAGAGCCGGCTGCAGCTTTTCCTGCTGGCTTCGGGTTTGGAGATAAACCGGGAGTAATCTTTGACGCGTTCTTCCAGAAAGCTTTTCAGGTAAAGCTTTGCACTTGTACTGCCTCCGGGCTGGAATGATGCGTCAGGCTTCATGAAATCCCCGGGCAAAGGCTGGTCAAATTCTGATTTGATATGCTGAGGAAGGTCTATACACTGCATGGCTGCCAGGTCTGGCTGGGAAAGCGGTGCTTTCATCGAACTGTGCCAGGCCTTCAGCCAGGTCTGTCTGTTTTTTAATGGACGTATAATCCCGTTGTAGGGCGATTCATGCCATGGAATATGGTGTTCGGTACAAAAGCGACTTACCCATTTATCTAAATCATAAGTGATCTTTAATCCACTCTCCTCATGTGAATACAAGGCCTGTATATTGTAATGCTTGTGAAGCACAGACAGTACCTTTCTGAAAGGAGCATGACAGACCATTACCTGTTGTCCCCATGGTTTCAGCTGAGCATTCATGTCAGCTAGTGATTCCCACACAAAACGCCAGTGTCTCAGGTCATAATGAGGGTCATCAATTAAGTCGGGTTCAAAGCAATAAAGCAGTAACAGCCGGTTGCCTGAAGCTATCGCTTCTTTAAGGGGTAAGTGATCTGAGAGTCTTAAATCTCTTTTGAACCATACCAGGGCAATACTCTCTTTTTCCACAGCAAGTAAAACATCTGTGAACCCGAAGTGTTTGAATAAGTCGTGGGGCCCGGACTTTTGGCAATGGCGTTAAAAAAGTGCATTAATAACTTTCCAGCTAAGCCATTCAAATTCACTTGTATCCAGAAGTTGGTCCTGATTCATTTCCGAGCTGCCATTGTTTCTTTGGAAGCCTGTTTTGGCAGCTTTCTTTTGATGCTTCCTGCTGTTTCTCATATCGGAATTGAGCGCATAGAGCTTGGCCATGAAATAGTTGACATCCGGGTGATCAGGGTTGATGAGGCTGGCTACTTTCAGATAGGGAAGCGCTTGATGCCACTGTCCTCCGGATAAATGAGGTGAGGCTGTTGAAAAAGCAAAGAGTCCTATAAAGCCCAGAGATCGTGTTGCAGAGTTTCGGGCCTCCGGGGTTTTGGCACCTTTTTGTTCCTTTCTCCATTCCATGGTCCGGGTTTGCCACCAGCGAAATACCGAATCGGATTTCATTACCTGGTCGATCTGTTTAAAGCCGGCCCTGATTTCTTTTTCCCGTTCTCCTTCTTTTTCCAGTATGCTGTTTCTGACCCGATTCTGCTTTTTATAGCCTTTTTCTTTTTGCAGCACTGTAATGGCCGATGTGATTTCTGTTGATGCATCTACGCCATAGAAAAGCCTGAGACTTTCGTAAAGAGAGCCGGCCTTTGTCAGCTGTTGAGCCTCTCTCCATTCTTCTCCCCGGGCTAACTGTTGTTTCAGAAAGGTCTCGGAGAAGTTGTTCTGATCATCTTTCAGTCCTTTTTTAATGGCGTGTAGTTCCAGCCATTCCACAGCTTCTGTGGCCTGTGGTTCTTCGCACCAGCGATGCTTACCATCATAGACTATCATATGACTCTTCATGTTCAGGTCTCTCACATCGCGTGTAGCCTTAACGAGCTCCAGATAATTCATGTCTTTATCGCCAGCCACTCCTATATAAGCGAAGCTGTTTTTGGCAGTGGGCCTGTTGAGAAAGTTAAAGCTTGCTCCAATGGCAACGACTCCGGCTATTTTGTTGGTAACAACCGCTACTGTAGTCGCCATACGAGCTCCTCCTGACATACCTCCGGTATAAATTCGTTGCATGTTTACCGGGTACTTTTGAGTTACCTCTTCCAGCAAGATGCGGGCTGCTTCAAACCCCTGATCTACCGGGCCATTGCGGTAGTTATGAGAACCCACCAGAATATACCCGTATTTTTCAGCAGCAGGTCTGAACTTTTCCATGCCCGCCATACCATTACCATTGGCACTGTAAAGAAAAAGAGCGGGCCACTGCTTGTCCTCACTGTAGTCGGAGGGTAGGTAAAGTGCGTAGGAGTGTTCTTTGTTGATATCACAAACGATGTGGGGAGTAACCTTCCCGGGAGTTTGCGAGGATAGCTGAATGACAAAGAGAAAAAGCAGGGACAGGATAAAAAATCGGCTCATGGGAGCAGGTGAAGATAAAATGTGCGCGTTGTAATTCCCAACGCAATTCTGAGCCGAGAGTTTAATGAAAAAAGTTCTACCTGCTTAGCTGATAAACGGATAGAACTTTTAAGCTGCAGACGCACCTGTCTATACCTTCATGGCAAGTGACTTTTGTTCCACCACCTTATGATTGATGTGTATGGGCAAGGCAGCTTTCAACGTTTGAAGAATGATGCAGCTTTGTTCGGTTGCTCTCAGCAGAAGCTCTGTCCTTTCCCGATTACTTTCGCTGGTGTCAATCTCTACTTCAAGGTCCATTCTTTGAAAGGCCACAGGAACTGCCTTGTCAACCATAAGCGTGCCTCTTACATCCACACCGGCAGTGGCTTTGACCCGGGTGGATTCCAGCGTGATGCCCAGTCTATCTGCAATAAGCCTGAGTGTGCTTTCAAAACAGGCGGCAAGGGCCGTACAGAGAATGTCCCCGGGGTTAGGGGCATCATGTAGTCCGCCTACAGCCCTGTGAACACCAATAGGAAAGGGGTATTGAAGTTCTTCGTTGACAGTTACTTTGGTGTGAAAGGGGTCGTTCAGGTGCTTACCTTCAACCGTGGCCATGTCTGTTACCCATGCCTTTTCAGGCGTGACTACATAAGAGGCCATAAGCGGTTTTTGTCTTTCGAGTACTTTGGAGTCGTGTTTCATGATTGGTTTATTTCGCGTAGTCAATGGTTGCTTTCTTTTTTCTTTTGGTGAAAGGGACCAGCATAGGGGTAGACCTTTTATAGTCGAGGTAGTTATCTCCGAAATCGCTGATCAGGTCTTTTTCTTCAATCTTCGCTCCGATCACGAAGTAAGCGGTGATGCCTATGGCGAAAACCAGGTGGGTAACCGTCATATTCGGAGTAGCCCATACTCCTAAGATGCCTCCTGCATACAATGGATGTCTGATGTATTTATAGAAGCTGTAGACCCGGAAGTTCAGCTCTGTATAGGGGTGGTTTCTCAGTTCAAGATAGGTCTGCCTCAGACCAAAGAGGTCGAAATGGTTTATCAGGAAAGAGCTGATAAACAGAATGGCCCAGCCTGCAAAAAACAGTACATAAGAGAGAAGGTAAAAAGGGTTGTCAGGACCAATCTGCCAGATCTGACCTCCCATAGGGGCCCACTCCAGTACCATGATGGTGAGCAAAACTCCTGATACCAGCACAAAAGTGCTGCGTTCAATATGTCTTGGAAAGTATCTGGCAAAGAAGGTTTTGAATGATCTTCGCGCCATAATGCTGTGCTGTAGCCCGAAGAGAGCAATCAGTCCGAAGTTTTTCAGGATGGCCAGGTAGAGCGGTAGCTCTGGCGTGCCGTCAATAGAGAGCTCCGGTACAAGGTCGCTCACAGAGGCAATCCATAAGAGGATAGAGGCAAAACCGAGAGTATAAGCCACTATCGAATAGGTAAACATGAATATCTTTTTCATAACTAATTGATTTGAAGCAAAGGTATTCGGGGGTGACAGGAGCGGATTTGCGCTCAGGCTCAAATGATTTGCTGAGAGGCTCACACTGGGAATGATGAATGAGGAATGAAGAATTTTGAGTGATTTAGCTCACATTCAAAATTCAGCATTTAACATTCACCCGTGCTGGAGTTGTTCCTGACGGAACTGGTTGGGAGGAAGCTCGTATTTCTCTTTGAAAGCACGGTTAAAGTGGCTCACATTGGTGAAGCCTGTTTCGAAGCACACTTCATTTGTATTCAGCTCTGTGGTGAGAAGAAGCGTGCGCGCATACTGGAGGCGCTTATTGATCAACCAGCGCTGAGGCGTGTCGTTGTAGAGTTTTTTAAAGTCACGCTTAAAAGTTGAGAGACTTCTGCCGCTAAGTCTGGCAAACTCTTCCATACTGAGCTCACAGTGGAAATTCTTGCGCATAACTTCGTCAAGGCTCATCTTATCGGCCGACTGAATGGATTGGAAAAACTGAATAATCTGCTCGTTGCCTTCGCTCATCATCAGGTTGAAGAGTAGCTCTTTAAACTTGATCATAACCAACTCGCGGGGAATATCGCCTCTCTTAGTCATATAGCTGAAGACCGATTGAAAGAGAGACTCCATACTCTGGTCTACCTTTACTTCGAAAATCTGGTGATCGGGCGGAGTGGCAGAATGGACCTTAGCCCCCCGGTATTCATGCATGAAGTTTCTGATGAAATCATCGGTCATGAAAAAGAGTATGGTGCAGTAGTCCTCTTCGAAATACTGTTTGGTATTGTAGACGCCCTTTCTGATAAAGAGTGCATCTCCGGCCTTGATCTGGTAGGTCTTATCCAGGGAAATCCAGTCTTTTTTGCCTTTGATGACGAATGAGATGAAATGAGATTCTGTCCAGAGCTTAAACCGTTCTGCCTCGATGGGACACTTGTACTCGATCAGGCAATAATCTTCTCCTACCAGCTTGTTGTAGCCGGGAGTTTCCCTGAAGTGCTTATAAACATCGAGAGTCATCATATCGAGGTTTATGAAGATACTGATTTTTTAACAGAGCTGATGGTCAGCTGTTCGGTGGCAGGCATAAATACCCGAATTGTCAATACACTGGTTTTTGCTCTTTCAGGAGAAGGCTGGATATGAGATTTTTGATATGTAAGTAGTTGAATCTCACAAGTATTTACGAGGCGTTTGCCGAAAAGCCTTTATAAGAGTAGGTGAAACAATAACCATTAACACTTTTTAATTATGTCAACTTCAATCGTAAAAATCCCCTTTAGTAATTCTGTAGTGCTTAAAGTGCAGGGTGTAGACAATCGCCTTATCGGTATTGTTGCTCCCGACACCTCTGGTACAGGTGGTAAGAGAACGGAGGTCTTTGCCTATGACTGTGATGGTTTTGCCGGGCAGGCAAATGCCTCGGTGGACCTGACTTTTACGCTTAACGCTGTTGGAGGAAACCCGATTCTGGCCATGATCGCATCAAATTTTGCGGGGCCGGGTGCAGCCAATTTTTCCATAACCACTGATAAGCAAAGTGAGACACAGTACCAGATCTCCTTACCCGGCTCCTACACGTCAGAGCAGCAGGCATTTCAGTTTGTAAAGCAATAAGAAAAACAGCTGTTTAATGAGAACAGGCATCGCTACCGATGCCTGTATTTTTCATGTGTTTTAACATAGCCTGGGGAAATATGCCGGGTGCCATAATTTCATCCGGGTAAAGGAACTCAATTCATAAACTTCCGGATGATGCTCAGCAGACTGTCTTTAGGTACCAGCTTGCCAATATGCTGTTTCATCACTTCAATCATTTCCTGGGTCATGGTGGGGCGAAAGCCCATGCGAAAAGCAAGTCTGTGGATCAGCTCAATTTCATCTTCGTCTACGTTCTGATCAAATTTCATCAGAAAAAGCAGGTCGTATAGAATTTCCATGCGTTCATGCTCCCGCTTGGGAATAATGAAGGTGACGTCCTGAGGATTCTGATCAATATGGGCTACTTCTTCATCTGTTACTCCCAGCCGGCTTGCTACCTTACTGATAAAAATTCTTTCCAGGTCGTGGTCCTGGTTGTCGGCCTCTGCAAGCATTAGCAGCATGAGCAGGTGAGTTTTCTTTTTGCTGAGTTGTCTTTGGTCATTCGTCATACAGCAGCCAATCTAGTAATTAGTTTTAGGTTTCAGGAATTAGTCTGATAGTTATAAGTGAGGTGAGCAGAGAACTTTACTAAAAGTTTGTCTGGTATGTTTCTGCCTTGCCAAACCCAATCGCTCTCCCTAACTTCCGCCCATGCAGATACAGTCTAAACTGCCGAATGTAGGCACGACTATTTTTTCCATTATGTCTAAGATGGCCCTGGAGCATAATGCGATCAATCTCTCTCAGGGCTTTCCGGATTTTCCGCTCTCTGCTGAGTTGATTGATGGTGTTCATCACTATATGAAAGAGGGCATGAACCAGTATGCGCCCATGCCGGGAGTTCCCGTTCTCAGGCAGCGCATTTCTGAAAAGCTCAATCGCGCTTATGGCATTTCTGTAGATATGGACACTGAAATTACCGTCACCTCAGGAGCCATTGAGGCCATTAACAGTGCTATGACGGCCGTTATCAATGCCGGGGATGAAGTAATTATCATGGACCCTGCTTATGATGCTTACGAACCTATTATCAATGTAAATGGCGCAAAGGCCATAGGGGTATCACTTACTCAGCCTGACTACGGCATTGACTGGGAGAGCGTGAAGGCCAGAGTTTCGGACAAGACCAGGATGATCCTGATCAATTCGCCTCACAATCCTTCCGGAGCTATTATCACCGCTGAAGACCTGAGGCAGCTTGAAGCACTTACCCGTGGTACGGATATTCTGGTGCTTTCTGATGAAGTGTATGAACACATTGTGTTCGATGGTCAGGAGCATCAGTCGGTACTGAGGTCACCTGAGCTGCGACAGCGCAGTATTGTTACCTACTCTTTCGGGAAGACCTTTCATGCCACAGGTTGGCGAATTGGCTATATGATCACCCCACCGGAACTGATGGCTGAAATCAGGAAGGTGCATCAGTATAATACCTTTACCGTGCATACGCCCACTCAATATGCCATAGCAGACCACCTGGAGAACCCAGTGAATTATGAGTCCATTGCCGCTATGTACCAGCAAAAGAGAGATTACTTCCTTGAGCAAATGAAAGACTCCCGGTTTGTACCGGTAAAAGCATCAGGTACCTATTTTCAGTTAATGAATTATAGCCAGATCAGTGACATGCCCGATACGGAAATGGCCGAATGGCTGACCAAAGAACATGGGGTAGCTTCCATACCGATGTCTATTTTTTATCAGGACAGGCAGGACAACAAAGTACTCCGCTTCTGCTTTGCCAAGGGAGAAGAAACTTTAAAGGCCGCTGCCGAAATTCTCTGTAAAATATAGCCTATGGAAGATCTCAGACTTGCCCTGATTCAAAGTGATATTCACTGGCATTCAGTGGAGGCCAACCTGGCCATGTACGAGGAAAAGCTCTGGCAAATCACAGAGCCTGTAGATGTTATTGTGTTGCCAGAAATGTTTCAGACTGGTTTTACTATGGAGCATGAGCAGCTGGCAGAACCCATGAACCTCACCACTTTTAAGTGGATGAAGCAAATGGCAGCTCAGAAAAAGGCGGTGATTACCGGATCTTACATTGTGAAAGAGGGAGGACAGGCTTATAATCGGCTGATCTGGATGCAGCCTGACGGGCAATGGAAAAAATACGACAAACGCCACCTTTTCCGCATGGCAGATGAACATCACTACTATGGCATGGGTGAGGAACGTCTGGTGGTCGAATGGAAGGGCTGGAAAATCTGCCCGATGATTTGCTATGACCTGCGTTTTCCCGTCTGGGCCCGAAACAGAAACCTGGAATACGACCTGATCATGTACGTAGCCAACTGGCCTGCGGTGAGGGCCAGTGCCTGGGATGCCTTACTAAAAGCCAGAGCAATTGAGAATGTATCTTACTCCCTTGGGCTTAACCGGGTAGGGGAAGACGGTAAAGGCATTGCCTACAATGGTCACTCGGGTGCTTATTCTCCCAAAGGAGAAACCTTGGCATTTTCAGAAGATGAAGAGTCGATCCATGTTACCCTGAGCGCGGATGAGCTTCTTCGGTTCAGAGAAAAGTTTCCGGCACACCTGGATGCCGATGCTTTTAAAATAGGCTGATTATTTTTTAGTGATCAGCTCACCGACTGAGGTATACATTACCTTTTCATCAGAGATTGACTGAAACTGAGTTTTGGTCACCTTGAGCATGCGCTCAATCACCTGATTTTTACCTTGAAGAAAAACTGAGAGATGGCCCTGCTTTTGTCGCAAAAGCTTTTCTAATAAACGCGTGACTTTGCCGGGAGCGACATCCTCTTGTACATCCAGAATAAGGACAACCCTGGTGGCCGCTTCAATCATCTGCAACTGATGATGGATGACTAACTCTTCCGAGTGATTATCCGCGTCCAATAGCAGCAACTCAGAATTAGTTTTTGCCAGTGCTGCATACGGGTTGCCAAAGCGAATATCCTCTGCACTTTTGACCTGAATATAGAGCAGGAGAGGCATCAGTGTGTCACAATTACTTTTTGGGTGCCGGGTTGGTTGATACCATTGGTAACCCTGAAAAGATAGACTCCTGCCGGCAGGTTGATAGTGGATACTTCCAACTGTCTGTCAGGAGAGATGGGAACGTTTTGTTGAATAAGTTGCCCCCGGATGTTATAAATACTTAAAACACCTTCTGTATCGGTTTGCAGAAAAAGGCGGTCATCTACCGGGTTTGGAAAGGCCACCAATTGAATTTCTCTGGCAGAGGGTTCACCTCCACCCGAGCTCAGGTTTTTGTAGATGTACAGCCCGCCCCGGTTGTTGCCAATAATCAAAGCCGGCTTACCCGAGCCAAAAATGTCGCCAGTAGTAAAGGGGGCCAGCTCATCTATGTCAGAAGCTATCAATGAAGTAGACAAAGCAGATTCAAAAATGTCCGTAAAACTCTGTTCAGGTGTAAAGTCTACACCAAGATTTCCGGTAAATACCTCGAGCTTACCCGTAATATCCGTAGTAATCAGCTCTCTGGCACTATCACCATTCAGGTCTGCAATGTTAACAGAGGTATTGAGGTTGTCAAAGCCATTGGTGATACCGGCAAAATCATCAATGCCTTCCCCGAAAGTCATACTGCCCTGGTTTACATGAAGCGTAAGGCTGCCAATCCGGTTACTGATCAGCAGATCAGCCTGTCCGTCACCATCAACATCTGAGAAGTGGTATTGGTTGGTCTCTCTTATTGTCAGCCCTACTTCGTTTTCGCTACCAAAAGAGAAGGAGCCTTCATTCAATCTGTACTTCAGGGTGGTCTGATTGCCATTGATGGTAGTAGACTGGTACACAAAGTCCAGGTCATTATCACCATCCAGGTCTACAAACTGTGGTTTCAGGTTTCTGAGGCCCGAGGCTCTTAACCCCAGATAGTCGGTATTCGTCAACTCAAACTCGGGATTAAAGCGTGTTCCTGTATTTTCAAAAAGGAAAATCCCGGCATTAAAGGTGCCTGAGGAAAAAGTTCCTCTTGTGCCGATGAGCAGATCCAGATCACCATCGCTGTCAATATCTGCCAGGGCTGGGAAAGTCGTTTCTCCCAATTCGATCATTTCATGTTGCAGGAAAGGCTCCGGAGCACTGTTAAACACCGGACTGGCTGTGGTCCCTGAATTTACATACAATGAGGAAGTACGGGTAAAGTCTATCAGGTTACCGATGTTGTTATCAGCATTGGTAGAAACGACCAGATCTTTTTCTCCGTCAAAGTTCAGGTCTTCGTAAAAAGCAGATGGGAAAAACTGGTCATCAGCCGGGTTACTTTCAGGAAAGCTGACGAAGGCTTGCATTCGGGCCAGCTGTGGAGTTCCCACATTTTCCATATAGTAGAGCGTCTCACAAAACTCATCGGAGGTGATCATATCCATGTCTCCGTCATTGTCACGGTCTAGGAGGAGGATGGCTTTCCCCCCGGCATGCTCTACTGCTTCGGGAGCCATGATGTCATTTTCCGTATTGGCAATACCTCCCGTGGTGCAGGAGCCTCCGAAGGCAAAATTGTTGCAGTCACATTCTTCCAGGTCGCCCCACCTGCGGGTTTCACGGGTAAAGGTCAGTGCGCCACAGCTCCCTGTGTTTTCAATGCTCAGGTTTTTGTAATGGTCAATGGTGTTGGAGGTGCTGAACCGATAAGCCAGAATGTCGAGATCGCCATCTCCGTCTATATCTGCTATGCCCGGAATGTCAGAAGCATTTACCTGCATGTTGATGTCGTTATCGAAAGTCAGAAACTCAGCAGCCTCTCTCCAGGTGGGCGTGTCACCCGAGGTAGTATTCTCAAATACCTTGATACCAAAAGTTGTGCTGGTAAAAATGTCTTTTTTGCCATCGCAGTTAAAATCTGCCAGTACCAGCCAGTCTGCTACTTCTTCCGGAAAAAAAGCCTTGTATTCCGGTGAGAATACATACTCTCCGCCAGTGGCCAGGTAGGTGGCCAGCTCTCCTGAAATTCTGTGGTAAATGATTAAATCTTCTACCCCGTCACCGTTCAGGTCCATTTTCTGAAACTGACCTGAGTTGATGCCTCCTTCCCAGGGCCTGTTTAGTAGCTCACCGTCAATTGTTACGGGAATACTACGATCTTCAGCAAACCGGAACTGGGCATTTACGCTGGTGACAGACAAGGAAAAAAGAAGGAGGAACAGGTATCTCATGTTTCGTTTACAACGCAAAATTAAGCAATTGTAACATGCGTCCTTTTTTAACGATGCAAGATGTTGAATCTGTATTAACTTGTGGTCAGAAAAGGTACGTATGACAGGTAATATCGAAGACTTATATCTCCATTTTCTTAACGCTACGGGCGTTTCAACGGATACGCGATCTATTGACCAGGGCAATATATTCTTTGCGTTAAAGGGTCCTAATTTCAATGCTAACAAGCTGGCGGCTCAGGCCCTCGATAAGGGTGCCTCTATTGCGGTGATCGATGATGCCGAATTTGATACGGACTCCCGCTGTTTCCTGGTGGAAGATGTGCTGACTACCCTGCAGCATCTGGCAACCCATCATCGCAGGCAGTTTGATATTCCATTTGTGGCACTGACAGGGTCTAATGGAAAGACGACCACGAAGGAGCTCATACGTGATGTACTGGCTACGAAATTCAACGTGATGGCAACCCTGGGAAATCTGAACAATCACATCGGAGTACCACTCACATTGCTCAGAGTTTCGGCAGAAACAGAAATAGCCATCATTGAGATGGGGGCCAACCATGTGGGGGAGATTGCCGCGCTGTGTAAGATTGCCGAACCCACTCACGGCCTCATTACGAACATAGGCAAAGCCCACCTGGAAGGTTTTGGTGGTATTGAAGGCGTGATCAGAGGGAAAAGCGAAATGTACAACTGGCTGATTCAGACAGACGGAGTCATTTTCGTGAATTCCAAACATGATGTACTGAGAAATATGGCCGAGAGGCGCATGAAGCATCCCTATTACTACCCTCAGAAGGGAAATTACTTTTATGCGGAACTGCTCGAGACAAAACCGGCATTAAAGTTCAGAAGTGAAAACGGAGAAGAGGTACAAACACAGATTCACGGTGAATACAACTTTGATAATATCTGTACAGCCCTTTGCATAGGTAAGTTTTTCGAAACAGAGCCGACAGCCTCCAATGCAGCAATTGCTTCGTACGTTTCAGAAAACAACCGGTCTCAGAGTATAGATCGGGGAGATAAAACGATCATTCTCGATGCTTATAATGCCAATCCCAGCTCTATGGAGGCGGCACTGAGAGATTTAGCCGGGCTCAATACACCGCATAAAGCCGCGATCCTGGGAGATATGTACGAACTGGGAGAGGCGAAAGAAGAGGAGCACAGGAAGATCGGAGCTTTGACCAAGGACTTGAATATCGATCTGGCTATATTCTGCGGAGAGCTGATGAAGACTGCAGCCGAAGCAAATACAGACTCGGTGTATTGTGAAACCAAGGAAGAACTGTCCCTTTACCTCAGCTCAAACGTCATTCCGGCAGGTCACATACTTGTGAAAGGGTCACGGGGTATGGGGCTTGAAACGATCGTAGATAAAATCAACTGACATGGATATTCAGCCAATATTTTCATTTCTCAAAGAGCTCAAAGAGAACAATAACAAAGAGTGGTTTGCTGCCAACAAAAAACGTTTTGATGCCTGTCGCGTTACGTTTGCCGAACTGGTGGATGAGCTGATCTCGCATCTGGCCACTCAGGATGAAGCTTTTGAAGGATTAACCCCCAAAGAATGCATATTCCGTATTTACAGAGATGTACGTTTCAGCAAGGATAAAACTCCTTATAAAACCAGTTTTTCTGCCTGCATAGCCCCTGGTGGAAGAAAGAGCTCTCAGGCCATCCGGTACTTTCATCTGGAACCGGGAAATACGATTCTGGCCGGAGGTATTTATCAGCCCGATGCAGATCGCCTGAAAAAAATCCGACAGGAGATTGACTATAATGCTGATGGGCTAAAAGCAGTGCTGGAAGACAAAGCCTTCAAAGCGTATTTTGACGGCTTGAACGGAGACAAGCTCAAGAGACCGCCTAAAGGCTATGATGCAGAACATCCCGATGTAGAATTACTCAAGTTCAAAAGCTACACAGTCTTCTATAATGTCAAGGACGATGATGTGCTTTCGAGTGGTTTTATCGGAAAAACTCAGGAAGTATTCGATCGACTTAGTCCCTTTAACGCTTATCTGAATGAAGCAATAGCAGAGTAAAAAAGAGGGAGCGCAAAAAAAGGAGAGACCGTCCTCACGGTCTCTCGCCTCAACCTAAGAAACTGGTGACCTTCACTGCTTAACCATCTGTCATTTTCAGGCCACCAAATTTTCGTTTATCCGAAGAGCACTACATTCAGGGTTTGCTATAAATGGTCACTGTGCTTTCGTCAATATTGTATTTCAGCCCCATTGGGTTACAAATGAGCTGTATGGCTTCGTTCAGATTTGTATTGCTGAAGTATCCGTTGTAGACCCGATCTTTGATCTCAGGATCCGTCTTATCATAAGTCAGCTCAATATCAAATTGCCTCGCAAATTCCTCGAGTACTTCAGTAAGCAACACTGCTTCAAAATCATACTCCCCGTTTCGCCAATTATCCACCTGGTCTACATCGATCTCCTCTGGCTCGCCAACAACCCCCGCTTTGGCTACAACTATGAGACCAGGTGTGATAACCTGACTTGAACTATTGTCCGGAGAGCTGACTCTCACTTTCCCGGTTTTACATGATACCTCCAGTCGCTGGTTTCTCACTCTTACGTTAAAGCTGGTGCCTAATACCTCCACACTGCCATACTCCGTAGACACCACGAACCTGTTACCTTTTGTTACCTGAAAGAAGGCTTCTCCCTGCAGAGATACTTTTCGTTCTTCAGACCAGGTCTTTTCAGAATAGCTTATCGTGCTATTGGCATTCAGATAAACTGCTGATCCGTTGGGTAGATTGATTGTATTTGATTCTGCCGTAGCTGTATCAAAGATTTGCTGATTTGAAGGATAGAGAAGAAAAAGAGCACCTATGGCTAAGATGAAAGAGGCCGCTATTCCTGTTATCCAATACCTGCGCGGCATCGTGATAGTTTTTGATTTTTTGTCTGCTAAAATCTTCTCCTCCAGCATCTCCCAGGCGACAGCCTTGGGAACATAGGTTTTGACATCAAAATCCGATGCGGCTTCTCCGGATTTCAGCAGTGCCACAATATCCTCTACTCCACCGGCTCTTTTCATAGCTTCCTCCCTCGAAATCTTTCCCTCGAGCCATTCCCTTTCCCACATGATATGGTGCTCTTCTCCGTACATTCGATGTTAATACACGGATTGAATTCGATACCCTACCTGAATTCTTAAAAAAGTTAAAACTTCAGGTTGAGGAAAACAGAGGGGGTGAAGTCCAGCAAACGCAGGTCACGGAAGGCAATCTGAGGGTTTCTTTCCACAGCTATGCTGGCGTCAATCCTTGAAAGGTCCAACTCACGGCTTTGGATATTTTTCCGGTTAAAGACGTTGAAAAGGGAAATACCTATTTCTCCTGAGCTCGTTTCGCTGGAGAATTTATAGGCCAGAGAAAAGTCCAGTCTCTGATAAGAAGGGAGGCTGTTCACAACCTTGTCTGTATTGATCAGGTCATAATCGCGTACTACACCTTCATTGTCACGGATAAACCTTACCCTGGGAACGTAATAAGGTCTGCCGCTACCGTAAATCCAGGATGCCGAAATATTCCAATTTGTCAGCGACAGGGAGTTAATGAATTTTAGCTCATGTCGCTGGTCCTGTCTCGACCTGATGCGTTCTCCGTTATTGATATTGTCGAAACGGTTGGTGGCTTTGCTGAGTGTATAGGCAAACCAGCCCTGGTAAGGTCCCGCATTTTTCTGAACCAGAAAATCTACGCCTCTTATCAGTCCCTCGCCCAGAGAATACTGCTCTGTGGCCCGGTTGTCAGTGTTGTTACCCAACAGTGAGGCGTAGGACAGGCTGATATCCAGTAAGCCGTCAATGCGCTTTTCATAAAACTCAACGTCTACGAGAAAGCCCTTTTTAGAATAATTGAAACCGGCAATCCAGTGATCGGACTGTAGCCTTGGTACCATAAAATCTTCAGAGCCATTGGGGACACTGTTGTCTTCATCCCGTGCGAGAAACCAGAAGTTCTGATTTCTGTTTCGGGGGTCGTCCCACACAATGTCGTTGACAAGCTGAAAAAACCTGCCATTGGCTGCCTTTAACTCAAATGTAGGGAAGAGCTGGTAAGACAGTGCCAGACGATGCCCCAGGTAATTCTCAGCTGTGATATCCGTGATTTCGTATCGGAAGCCGGTGCTAAGCTCCAGCTTTTTACTGAGCCTGAATTTGTCAGAGGCATAGAGCGCCATGATAGTGCCTTGTTCGCGAAAAGCCGAAACAGGAGTAATGGATCCTTCACTCAGTACTGTTTGCGTATTGAGGAGGTTGGAGATGTTAAAACCCAGGTCCAGCTCGTGTTTTTTACCCACACTGACTTCGTTTTTGAAGTTTAGCTGTACATCGGTAATCTTGTTAGATCTGTCCTCATCCACGGTCCTGATGGGTGTTGTATCGGTTCTGAATTCTTCGAAGAAGTTAGAGTTGAAAAAATACTGTGAGCGGGAAGCCTGCAGGCTTGAATAGTAATTTGAACTCCAGTTTCTGGACCAGACGGCTCCTACGGCATTATTACCCCAGTTTGTATTCTCCTCAAAACTATAGGTGAAATTGTCAGTACCTTCATCGTTTCTATAATCAGCCCCTACATTCAATACATCCCGACCGCTGTAAAGACTCAGGCTGACAATGTCGCGTTTGGAGACATTGTAGGTAGTTTTGACATGTAGGTCCCGAAAACGAAAATTGGGTCGAATGGCATCTGTGAGAGCCAGCTCTTCAGTACCAGACTGGCTATTTCCATAGAGCTCATAAAGCTTTTCAAACAACCTGTTCCTGATAATGTCGGTGTAGGCCCTTCTGTAGCTGATGTGTATTGCTCCACGACCATTGTTTAAAGGAGCATTCGTGCTGAAACGCGCACTGAGCAGGTTGATGCCAAAATTATAGGTGGGTTCATTGAAGTTTCCGGTCTTGCCGGTGATATCAACCACTCCGGAGATTCGGCCGCCATAGCGGGCTTTATAGCCTCCTTTAAACACCTGTATATCTCTTACAGCATCGGAGTTGATGGCGCTGAAAACCCCGAAAAAGTGATCTAACCGGTAAATAGGGAAACCATCAAATAAGACCAGGTTATGAGCTGATGGACTGCTGCGAATATTCAGGCCAGAGGCATTTTCGCTGCTGCCGCTGATACCGGGAAGCAGTTGCAATGATCTGAAAACATCCAGCTCACCCAAACTCGGTAGTCCTGACAGCGCATTGGGGTTGATCTTGATCTGGCTGATGTCATCGCCATACTTGATTTTGTCTCCTTCGCGATCGTTTTGCAGGGTGAAAGAAGCCAGGTTTTTGACACTTTCATCCATCATCACTCTCAGTGTCTGACGGGTGTTTCCGGGTACCAGGCGAATGTCGTTCTTTTTGTAACCCAGATAGGATATCACAATTGTACTGGTGTCATTAGGCACTTTGGGGAGTGAGAAGTAACCGTCTGAGTTGGTGATAGTACCTAAGCTGGATCCCTGTACTCTCACCAGGGCATTGGGCAAGGTTTCACCGGTTTTAGCATCTACTACCACACCATAGACGGTAAGGTCGAAAAGGCTGGGCTTATCAAGATTAATGTCTACCTGCTTGGGGGTAAGAATGATTTTCCCATTAAGCACCTGATAGTCTATTCCATGCTCAGGTAAGATCTCATCCAGGAAGCTGGTGATGCTGATATTGGAATAGTTGCCTGTAATCACAATACCCGTTACCAGGGCATCATCATAAGCTACCTTTACCTTGTATTTGTTTTTGAGCACGCGAATTACCTTCGATAGAGGTGCTTTGGAAAAGCGCTCGCTGATCGGAATGTTCGGGGCATCCTGAGCCCTTAGCACAGTGAGTGCCGAAAATAAAATCAGGCAAAAGAAAAATCGCACTATTCAACTGTTACGATGCTGCCGTTGATTTGGCTGCTCAGTCCCATGGGCACAAACACCAGCTGAAGTGCTTCGGCCAGGCTTTGTGTGCTGAAAAAGCCAGTGTAGAAGCGGTCAGAGATGTCTCCGGTTACTTCTATCTTGATATCGAACTGTCTTTCCAACTCGCTGATCACCTTAGTCAACTCGACTGCATCAAAATAAAACTCTCCAATTCTCCAGGTTGCCGATAGTTGAGGGTTGAAATCCTGCACCGTAAGACGGCCGGATTGAGTTTCTATGGTAGCCTTTTGTCCGGGGGTGAGTACCACCTGATCATTGTTAATATCTACCTGTACACGGCCTGTAAAGCAGGCTACACTAAAATCTTTATCTCGGTTATACACATTAAAGCTCGTTCCCAGCACAGTTACTTTACCGAGGTCTGTATCCACTGTGAAGGTATTGCCTTCTGATACCTCAAAAAACGCTTCACCTTTTAACTCAACGTGGCGGGAGGTGGCCCAGGAAGCCTGGTCGTAGGCTATGGAGGAGGAAGCATTGAGGGTTACCTGAGATTGGTCAGGCAGGGTTTCTGTGATGATTTGTGCAGTAGCTGTCTCAAAACTGACAAAACCCTGTGTATTGTTATCGATCAGGCTGAAATAACCCAATACCAAAACGGCTGCGATGCTAACAGCATATACCAGCCAGCGGGTATTAGATTTCTTTTCAGGAATAAGAACACGCTCGTTGTCCAGAGGTTGTTCGTTGATGTTGCTCATCAACTCATCCCAGGCGACTGATTTGGTTTTACCTGCAGGAACATCCAGTGACTGGGTAAGGGCGATAATCCTTTCCATTTCATCACGCTCTTCAGGAGATGTTTCCTGCTCAAGCCAGTTTTCTATGAGGTTGTCTTTTTCCAACAGCTAAATTTAACAAATTAAATCTTATACTTTATCTTTTCTTTAAGGTAGCCCAGGGCCCCGTGCATTCGCTTTTCAACGGCTTTTACACTGAGCTCCAGCCTTTCTGCAATTTCCTTGTAAGTAAGCTCGTCTATCCGGTTCATCAGAAATACCTCACGCTGTTTTTCAGGCATGTTTCCGATGGTTTTCTCCAGCTCAGCTTTGAATTCTTTTTCCTCCAGTGCGTACTGAGGAGATTGTTCGTTTCGCTGATCCTTATTCTTCTCGGCAAAGTTCATGACTACCTTGCTGTGTCTGAGCTTGTTGAGTAACATGTTGTTGGCGATAGTGTAGAGGTAGCTCTTTACAGTTTCCTGATTGATGTCCTCTCGCTTGTCCCAGACCTTCATAAAAACATCCTGAGTCAAATCTTCAGCCAATGCCACATCTCCGCACTTGTAATAAAGAAAATTCTTTATTGGCGTATAATATTGGTCGAAGATCTCCTTGAATTGACCCAGCGTCATGATCTCAGTTTATGCAAAAAAATGAAGGCTTGCAAGATAAAGAAAAAGGCCTTTTTAACACGCGGAAAATGGCTGTAGAAAGAGATTGAAAAAATATTTAGATAATTTGGTTCAAGTGTTTGCAAAAATCGAATCCAGTATTACCTTTGCACACCCAAACAATGAAGGGCGCTTAGCTCAGTTGGTTCAGAGCACCTCGTTTACACCGAGGGGGTCGGGGGTTCGAATCCCTCAGCGCCCACAAAAGA
>DIYF01000175.1 GCA_002427745.1 Roseivirga sp. UBA6061
TCGCAGATTGGAGCAGACTTCAGTAAGGTCAGGGTTCATACTGACAGTACCGCGCATAAGCTCAATGCCAAACTCAATGCCCAGGCGTTTGCCACAGGTAATGATATCTACTTCAACAAAGGCAAATTCAATCCTGAGACTCAATCCGGCAAACATCTGCTGGCGCATGAGCTTACCCATACAGTACAACAGCGAGCATCCTTACAACACAAAATTCAAAAGCAGGACGAAGAGAGCACTCTTCCACAAGAGGCTCCTGCAGGACTTTATCATCCTGAATCGGATATCAGACATATTTTGGGTCCTCCATCCGAAAGCACTTCCGGAGGACATTCCAAATACCAACTGGTGAGTCTTCAACAATACATTTCCACGCTGCACAAAGAAGAACCTGCAGCCTCTCTTATTGCAAAGAACGTATTGGGACTATACTTCCATGGATACGGAGAGGCCATATACAAAGACTGCCTCAAGGGTGTCAGTCATTTTATGAAAATATACATGAACCAACGTGAGGACCTTACTCTGGGAGAAAAACTACTCATTAACTTTCCAAATGGAGTCGCGATTGCATTTTATGGTCACAGCACAGCAGGAGATGCCAAACCTGCCGCAATCAAATGGGCCAGGCAACATCAATCTGTTAGTCTTAAAGGTCAAAAGGCTACTGCCGAGAATATAGTCTTTGGAAAAGCCATTTCGGATGACCATAAAGTACAGGTAGTAATTCCTAAAATCTCAAAAGTTCTTCAAGAAGCTGTAAGTGCCACTGAACAGTTCTATGGTCTGAAATTGAAAGGCTCTGGTATAGGCAAAATCAAAACCCTTGGGCTATTTGCGCATGGCACATCAGGCTGGTGTGGAGTAAACTTCGGAGGAGGTCTGACCCGAAGTACCGTTACCTCTAAAATGAAACAGGTGGTTCCCGCACTTAGCAATGATGTAACAGTAATTGCCTATGCCTGCAGTACGGCCAGCGACCCGGATGAAGAAGCTGCCTGGCATAAAGGTGTAATGGCAGAAGGTGATGGTAAAGATTCTCTTGCAGCTGCCATCAGGGATATGCTAATAGACAGCGGTAAGAAAGAAGCGTCTGTCTGGGGGCACACTGAACCCGGAGGCTCTATAACTAACCCTACACTCAGGTATTTCAATGCTGCTGATGGCAAAAGGAGTTCTGGTAGATCCTTCGTTTTTACTCATGCCTTTGGAGATACTGAAATAAAGCAGGTGATGACTGAAGTCAAAAAGGAGCTCATCAATCTCGGCTACGATTATACCACTATCAACCAGTCAAGATTTGATAAAATTCTCTACATCTATGTTCAAATGGGTTACAAGGGTATCGGCATGTACCAGGCAGTGATGAAAGCGAACAAACACGAACGATTTAAAAACATGTATATCGCAGAAGCAGCTCCGCTGTACCCGGTTGGAACTGGTAACTTCCTTAGAAAATACTGGAAAGACACCTACTGGCCTGAAAACAAAGACAAATTTGTAAAAAACATGGCCAGAAGATTCAAACTGAAAAAGCCGGAATAAAACAGGGTAAGAGCCAATGGGACAAAAAAAGAGTGATGATCAAATCATCACCCGCTCCATTTTTTAGGTGTTAGCCCACAAGCCTGAGCTTCTGTGGATTCACCTTTTCTTCAAGCCAGTCCTGAACATCTATCAGGCTCATCAGCTGATTATTGATGCCACCCTTAACAATTTGAGCCAGATTATCTTTCTCTTCTGTGTAGGTGGCCTCCAGGTCATAGCCGGTTCTTACAAGCGTCCTTAAAAGCTTCATCACACCATGAATTCTGTCGGCACATTTATCCTGATGATATTCGATCAGCTTTCTGAAACTCTCTACTCTGTATTCCAGTAAATCGTGTTCCCCCATCTCTATCAGGTTGAGTATCTCCAGCAGACGATGCTCTATAAAGAAACCACTCTTATCGCGACACAGATCGGCACTTTTTCGAAGTAAACTCAGTGACTGATCAAAGTCACCCTGAACAAATCGGAGGCACGCTTCAAAAAACACCCATTTCAGATAGTTTAAACCATCACTTTCAACCTTTGAGTGACTCGTAGCTACTTCCCAGACCTCCAGACAGGTGAGGTACTCCTTCTGTGAAAAGGCGAGCACAAAACGAATTTCCAGGATCTTCAAAACATCTTCGCAATCGTTGCTACACAGCATTTCTGCCTTCCTGGCGTACAATTCTGCTTTGTTGTGTTTTCCTGTCTTGGTCAGAAGAACAGCCATTTCATGATAAAAATCGAAGAGTTCGTCCTTCGACAGAGAGGCACCATGAGATTTTAAGGCCTGATCCAGACGCAGACCATGCCAATAAGCTTTTCCTACTCTGTCCTTCAGCAGATTTACCTTAAGAGCAATCAGGTGGTGCCAAAAGCCTAAAGATGGTGTCCAGGAAGTCTCACAAAGTTTCTTTAAACTGACAATCAGCTCCTGATCTTCCTCACCCATCTCCAACTCCGATAATCCCTTCTCTACCAGTCTTCTATACAGGTTTTTTGATTTTACGGTAGTCAGGTGCACCTCCAGGTCTTTCTCTATTTTAGCAGAGTCCACAGTAAAGTCCCTGAAACTCTGATCTGAAATATCCTGAAGCAGTCCCAGGGAAAGTGCCTTCATTTGCGGCAGGTCAAAGTCTTTGGCTAGCTTATTAATACGCTTCAGGATATCAATGGCCATGTCTTCAATACCGCGATGAACCAGCATTTTTGCCTGAACAAAAAGCTTACGACATTCCAGCTCTACGGCTGTATTGTCTGGCGAATCGCTTTTGGTGGATGGAAAGAATACCATGAAATCTAATAAGTCCTGCTTGAGACGCTTTTTCAGCTGACTGAACCCTGAATCCGGCTTGCGGTTATATAACAGCCGACAAACCTGTTCATTGTCTCTGGATAGCTGATTCTTAAGAAGGTCAAAAAGTTGCAAACGTTTCGTGGCCGATCCGTTGCTCTTGCGAAGATAATAATCTCTGATAAATTCGCACTCAGCCGGCTTGAAAGTCTGAATTATCCGGGTTATACCCTGTAAATGCATAACGTAACAAAAATTACTGTTAGAAATAATTTTAGTACGTCATTCCCAACCCCTAATGTAGTAATCCAGCACTACTTATCACAATATTTGTTCAATTTTTTTAAGATAAATTCATATTTATAGATTATCTACGAGAGTTATGATCCACCCAGAAAACCGGGTTGAGTCCACAATCCATAAGTCTCCTCCCCCAACAAGAAAGCGTGAATACCTATGCCTACCACCTCTCTCCCATTTCCGCAGTATCAGGTACTACATATTAATGTAACTTAATCTATACTCAGCCGTTTGTCGGATTATCTATTTGTTTTGTGAATAGAAAACAAATAAACTAGTTTAGAAAAACCATAGTCTGTTTAATGAGATAATACTTCCTGGTCAGAGCAGCCTGTAACCTGAATTCCAAGTCTGCATCCGCCAATCAGATGTAAACATTTAGCCTTGTCAAAAACCAATCCACCGAAATACGCCAGAAGACTGCTTACTTCTTTTTGCTCAGAAAAATGGGTTGCAGAAATATCAGGTGACCTCGAAGAGCAGTTTATCGATGACCTGGCTCAACACGGACCACTCAGAGCGAAGCTTCACTACTGGTGGGAAGTATTGAGGTTGATGCGACCTCACATTTTTAAAAGAACCCATAAAACTCCCAATGTGATGATGACTAAGAGTCATTTTAAAATTTCTTACCGCAACCTGATAGCCAACAAATCACATACGTTTATCAATCTGTCAGGCATGTCTGTGGCTTTCGCCTTTGCGCTGGCCATTTTTATCTATGTGTCACATGAATTGAGCTACGACCGATATCACACGAAGGCAGACAAACTCTTCAGAGTTACACAAAGATTTCAAAATAATGCCGGATACGATATCCATTGGGCCAGAGTCAATGTGCCATGGATCAACGAGTTACCTGAGAATTTTCCCGAGGTAGAATCATTGGTGAGGTTTCAGTCGTTTCGTCCCAGGCGCGTGCTGATCAAAGAGCAAAAGTTCATGGAGTCCAATGCATTTGCTGTGGATCCCGAAGTCTTCCGGTTATTCGATTTCAAATTGCTGGCCGGTAACCAAACAGCCCTGTCAAAGCCGCAAACCGTTGTGCTTACAGAATCAACAGCTGCCAGGTACTTTGGTCATGAAGACCCCATGGGCAAGACCATTGCCATTTATAACGATGCAACAGATGAGCGGCTGGACTATACGGTAACCGGAATCATGGAGGATCAACCTTCCAACACCCATCTACCAATCACTTTTTTAAGCTCGATCAACGGGGCAGACGAGCGAACCGGCTGGGCTTACATCTACCTGCTACTTAATGACACCGATGCTGCAGAGGGTTTGAAACAGAAGCTCCCTGACTTTGTGAAAGAGAAAGCACTCAACAATGGCCAGGGTCTCACCCTGGGCTTACAACCTGTTGTTGATATCCATCTGCATTCTCAATTGAGCAGAGAGTTAAAAGCAAATGGTAACTGGTCCTACGTAGTATTGTTTGGAACTGTGGCCGTCTTCCTCCTATTGATTTCTTCCGTCAACTTTGCCAATCTGAATCTTATAAGGCTGTTATCCAAGACCAGAGAAGTGGGAGTCAGAAAGGTACTGGGTGCGGGCAAAAGACAATTGTATAGCCTGTTTATCGTAGAAGCTGTGGTCTTAACAGGAATAAGCGCACTGATCGCAGTGGCCTTATACCTGGCCATAAACCCCTGGCTGGAATCGCTTCTCGGACACCCGCTGTTTACTGACTGGGCCACCATCACTCTGGGCCTGTTCAGTATGACTACGCTCATAGCAGTCGTTGCCTCTGTTTATCCTGCCAGAATTATACAGAAAAGCTCGATTGGTTCAGCGCTGCGAGGCAAGGTAGATGACCTTCCCAGACATGGTAACTTCAGAAAATTACTGGTTGGTTTTCAGCTGTTAATTGCACTCACACTGCTTTCGGGTACATTTCTGCTACAGAGACAATTTGCCTTTCTGACCAATACTCAGCTGGGCTATGATCAGCAGCAGTTACTGGCAATCGATAACGTTCCCAGGGAAGTAAAGGCCTCATATGAGGTATTCAAAGCTGAACTCATGGGCATCAGGGGAATTCAGGATGTAAGCGCTATGCTGGAGCTACCTACAAGACCTATTAAAGATGAAGGTAGCGTTACCATAACAGGCCGGCCTCAGAACGAAGCTTTTACAGCGGATCTTCAGGTAGTAGACTTCAATACACTGGAAGTTTTGGGCATAGACCTTGTAGCCGGTTCAAACATATCTCCCGACATTAAAAGCCAACCTCGTTTACCTGACCCTGCTGACGACTTTCAAGCCTTCTTGAATGGTAAAAGAAGAGCTTATATGATCAATGAGAGCGCTCTGAGAACTTTTGGCTGGGACTCGCCAGAAGAGGCTATTAATCAGCAAATCAGCTGGTCTATAGGCACTTTAAACCTGGGTAAGGCTCCTGTTGTGGGCGTAGTGAAGGACTTTCACCAGGAGAGTCTGCACGCCACCATTGACCCGGTGGTATTCACCTATGAGCCGGTATGGCTAAACAATATTCTAATCAAAACCACTTCTGCAGACTACCCCGTTCTGATTGAGAAAATTGAGCAGGTATGGGATAGCCTCTACCCTGATTTGCCAATAAAACTCTTTTTTGCCGATCAGGAGGTAGACAGGCTTTATCATACAGAGCAGGCACAAAGAACACTTATGACCGTCTTTTCACTCATTGCCATACTCATCACCTTGCTGGGCTTCTACAGTATTGTCTCATACACCATGAAACGCAGACTGAAGGAAATGGGCATTAGAAAAGTGCTGGGTGCAAATGTGTCAAGTCTGCTGGGGCTGCTCAGCAAGGAATACATTTATGTTATCCTCATCAGTCTGTTAATATCAGTACCACTGGTCTGGACATTTGGTGAAAAATGGCTGCAGGCCTACAAATATCATGTTGAAATCAACGGATTGAGCATTCTGGTCTCCTTCGGGTTTCTCGCGCTCATACTGTTGACCACGCTGATTTTTCAGGTAATCAAACTCAATAAAACCAATCCGGTTGAGGTACTGAAGGCAGAATAAGGTCCATGACCGGCATTTGGGAAGTGCGCTTCAGCATCGTGACAAGCAATACATGGCAGTAATGCCCCGGGGTTCAGAACCGGCATTGCCCTTGCTTGTACCGGATTCTCCGGGTCTGTGATGAAATAGATTGTATTTTTGGCGGTTATCTCTCTATGAAATACGCCTATCTCTTCCTTGTCGCAGTAATCTCAGGCATACTGCTCTGGACAAACATATCGCTATATGGTCCTGCATTTACCCGAGACGAAGAGTATGGTGACATTGTGCGTCAGCTAAACTTTCTGGAGAAGGAGCTCAAGGAAGACCATCTGGGTAGAAATATGCAGATGATCTTTCCTGAAGGTTATGTATTCATTTACGCGCTTTATGGGCTTACCTGGGCAGAACTGGCACAGGCAGACACTGTTTATGGCAAAACAGGGATCAGGGCCATTAATGAAGCCATCTATGCCTATGAGTCCATTGATTCCAACACAGGCAAAAGTACTTTCAGTCCCTCCCTGAACCCTGAGTATGGCATCTATTACAGCGGCTGGCGCAATTACCTGCTGGCAAAAATTCTACAAATACAAAACCCTCCCGGGGAAGTGCTGAATTATACCCAAACCTTAAAGGCCCGATGTGAGGAGATTGCGAAGGCCTTCAGACAGAGCAAGAGCCCCTACCTCTCCTCCTATCCCGGGCAGTCCTGGCCAGCCGACTCCTTTCTGGCAATGGCCTCTCTGGCAATTCACGACAAGTTGTTTGGTCCCGTTTATCGTGAAGACATAACCAATTGGTTACATAAAGTAAGAGCACTCCTCGACAAGGAGACCGGACTGCTGGCCCATAAAACTGATGCGGAGTCAGGTATGGTTACCGAAACAAGCAGAGGTGGCTCCATGGCCCTGATGCTCAGACTGCTGGCAGAAATAGATACCGACCTGGCCTATGAGCAATATGCTCTTTTTAAGAAGCATTTTGTTTCCACAGCTCTGGGCCTGCCCATGGTGAGGGAATACCCAAAGGGTTCTTTTGGCCTGGGTGATATAGATTCCGGTCCCGTCATTCTCGGAACCGGTTTTGCCGGTACCATTGTCTCCATAGGCACATACCGGACTTTTGGTGAACCGATAAGAGCAGACAGACAATACCGCACGGTGACAGCATTCGGGCTGGCAAGAACTGATGAAGGCCATAAATCTTACCTGCTGGGTATGCTTCCCATGGCAGATGCCTTTATTGCCTGGTCACGAGCAGCCCCCGTACTGCGCGGGCCTGAGCCAGAGGAAAAAGCCACAGCCTATTGGAGATTATCTTTCCAGCTGAAATCCCTGTTCATCATCACGCTACTGATTGCTTTTTACTTCAGAAAGACTATCATTGCCCGGGCAAAACAAAAACTTCGTAAACACAGAAATGTCTGAACAAGCGCATCTGATCCGGGAATACCTACCTGGAGACAAGGAGGACTGCTTATCGATTTTTGACAGCAATGTGCCTGACTATTTCGTGGATAACGAGCGGCAGGAATATCTGGAATGGTTAGATAAAACCGACCGCGCTCCCTATTATGTATTGTTGCAGGATAGTGAAATCGTGGCTGCCGGGGGAGTTTATATAGATAAGGAGATGAACATAGCGGGTCTTGCCTGGGGAATGGTTCATGGCGCTAAACACAAACAGGGACTCGGCAGATTGCTTACTATTCATCGGTTGGAGGTAATGGATCAGCTTTACCCTGACCTGGATCAACACCTCGAAACCTCACAACATACCGAGGCTTTTTATCAAAAGTTTGGTTTTGTAACTACTGAACGCATTAAGGACGGCTTCGGTCCGGGGCTGGATAATTGTAAAATGCGTAAAAAACGAGTCTCGGTTTAAGTGTTTCTTCAATCCCCGGCCCGAATAGAAAACCCAGAAAAGCTAAACTGTCAATCAGCTAATCCAGTTCCGGAGGTTTTCGTCTGTTTTTCTTCTCAGAGAGCTTCTTTTTGTTCTCCAGTCGCTTTCTCACGGCTGCTTTACCGGGTTTTGTGGCCTTTCTTGGTTTTGGAATGGTAAAGGCTTTAATAATCGCCTTCCTGAATTTACCGATGACTTCCTCTTTGTTGCGAAGCTGTGTTCTGTGCTTTTCAGCATGTATGACAAAGAAGCCCTCATTAGTCAGCAGGTTGGCCCATTTAAGCAAAAGATGGGCTTTCTCTTCTTCAGTCAGCACATAAGATGCTGAAGGCTTAAACTTCAGGGTCACCCGGGTTTCAAGCTTATTCACATGTTGTCCGCCCGGCCCTGAGCTCCTGGATGTAGTAAAAGTAAGTTCGGGTAAATAATCCCTGCTGGCGATCTTTTCAGGGTCAACCACGTTTGAAAACCAGCTTGTTCTCTGAAGAGCTGTCTTCATCGAAGTAGTAACCTTCCAGATCGAATTGCTTCAGCTCCTCCGGGTCATTGATTCTGTTCCTGATGATGTATCGTGCCATCAGCCCTCTTGCCTTCTTGGCAAAGAATGAAATGACCTTATACTTATCGTTTTTAAAATCGAGAAACTCCACATCTACAATCCGGGCCTTTAATGCCTTTCGGTCTATGGCTTTGAAGTACTCCTGAGATGCCAGGTTAATCAGCACCTTATCTCCCTGGTTTTTCAGATCACGGTTTACCAGCTTCGCGATTTTATCTGCCCAGTAATTGTACAAAGTAGTATAATCATCAAAGGCCAGTCTGGTGCCCATTTCAAGTCGGTAGGGCTGTATTATATCAAGTGGTCTCAGCAGTCCGTAAAGCCCGGAAAGTATGCGCAAATGCTCTTGTGCATAAAGTATTTCCTCATCGTCAAGCTCTTCGGCTTCCAGGCCGATATAGACATCTCCCTTAAAGGCATAAACTGATTGCTTGGCTATTTTGGGGTGCTTTGCGGCTCTGAATTTGTTATATCGGCTGACATTCAGTTCTGCAAGATTCTCGCTGATATCCATGAGCTGCTGTATCTCTTCCTGTGTCTTTTCTTTCAGCACACCAATCAGTTCCATGGTTTCTTTTCTGAACCTGGGATAAGAGGCTTCAGCACTACAGGGAGTTTCGAAATCGAGAGTCTTCGCAGGGGATATTACTAATAGCATAGGGGTATTTTTAATCAGTGAACAAACATACTACTTGTTCGGTTTCTTTGTTTGGAAATTTTGAGCTGTGGCAGCTATATTTTCTCCCGGTCAGAACCGATGCCATATGCCGATGGCTTTTTATTCTGATCTTTATCTTATCTTATCAACTTTGGAAAGCTGCATTGCTGCTAAAGCACTATGCTTTTGAGCACTTTTTAGTTGTTGCGGCCTGTAAATAAATACGGATGTCACTTGCACACATATTGGAGGCCATCGCAGTAGTGGTCTTAAGTTCTTACTTCGTTATCATCACTTTTTCCTTTTTCAAATTCCGGCTTTCGAGAAAAAAAGAACAGTTAAACTCATTGATCAGTAACCTGAGGCTCGATGGAGGTAATTTTGATCTACAAAAGAATTTCGATCGCGAATTCTCAAAAAATGACTACCTGCTACCGGTGATCTTTGTCTCCTTATTGTCTTTTTTCGGCATATTCCTGCTCCTGCTTGGGTGGATGCTTTATGATCAGCCTGATGATATCGAACTGGTAAAAAGTATGCTCTGGTCAGGAAGTGAGTTTTGGAACGATGACATTTATGGTCGCGAGAAGAAGAGCCTTACGGTAGTGGCCTGGTCACTGCTGGGCGGCTATTTGAGTGGTGGTCAGTATATCTACAGGAGGTTTTCTACCATAGACCTGACTCCCGGCAATTTCTTTTCGATCGGTATTCGTATGGTCCTGGCCCCTATTGTAGCCCTGATGCTCTCCTACCTGATCAGCAGTGATGATCCTTCCTCCATCTATTCCAACGGCATTCTCGTGATCGCCTTTCTCACCGGGCTGTTTCCTGAGAGAGGACTCAGATTGCTGATGGATAAATCGGCCTCCTTTTTCCCAAACAAAAAAGACCAGGAAGTAAAAAATCTACCTCTGGAGGCAATTGAAGGTATTAGCTATATGCACAGACTTCGGCTTAACGAGGTGGGGATTGACAATGTGCAAAACCTGGCGCAGTTCAACTTTATGCTGCTCATCATAAAAACGCCATTTCCTGCCCGTATTCTGCTCGATTGGGTCTCTCAGGCAAAGCTTTTAATGGAATTTCGCGAGTACGCTCCTGAGCTTCACAAGGTAGGCATTCGTTCGGCACTGGATTTTATGGATGCGCTTGATGAGGATGAAAGCCGGCTGCCTGAGATAGCCAGAATCACGGGCCTTGAGCCACTTATGTTAGAGATTAACTACAAGAACCTCAAAGGTGATAAATCAGTCTGGCTCCTGGAACACTTCAAACAAAACCTGGAGCAGGTCAGTCTTCGATAGTCCACTCAAAAATTGGCTGATCAGTCTTTCTGATATGAGAATAATCCAGACCTTTGCAGCCGAACAATCCTGTACACCTTGGCATTTGACCCTTATCAAACTGATTTACCGGTAACCGAAATTATTGAAGAAGTTCGGGAGCATCTGAATTCAGACAGTACCCTGATCGTAAATGCACCTCCCGGTGCAGGAAAAAGTACGTTGCTTCCCCTGGCTTTAATGGACGCCCCCTGGCTGGAAGGTCAGAAGATATTGATGCTGGAGCCCAGGCGACTGGCGGCCCGAACCATAGCAGAACGACTCTCCTATTTTCTGGATGAACCCGTTGGCCATACGGTAGGTTATCGCATTCGCTTTGAAAACCGGACCTCAGAGAATACGCGCATTGAAGTGCTGACTGAAGGGATTCTTACCCGTATGATCCAAAGTGACAATGCCCTGGAAGGCGTTGGTATGGTCATCTTTGATGAGTTTCACGAAAGGAGCATTCATGCAGATGTTGCGCTGGCACTTTGCCGGGAGGCCCAGCAGGTATTGCGACCGGACCTGAGGATTCTCGTAATGTCGGCTACCCTGAATATGCCTCAGCTAACCTCACTGCTGGAAGCACCGGCCGTGGTCAGCAAGGGGCGGCAATATCCGGTAGATGTCCACTATGCCGGAGACATTGATCAATACCTGATGGCTGAGCTGACTGCTCAAACCATCAAAAAAGCGAGTAAAGCGCATGATGGGGATATACTAGCCTTTCTACCCGGACAACGGGAAATCCTGAAAGCCAACGAGATATTAAGACGTGAACTGCGCGACTTTGCCATTCACCCTTTGTATGGGGTACTGCCCCAGAACAAACAGCAGGCGGCTATCTATCCCGATAAACATGGTCGAAGAAAAGTAGTACTGGCCACCTCCATTGCAGAGACCAGCCTGACCATAGAAGGCATCAAAATCGTGGTAGACAGCGGTTTTGGACGTACTTCCCGCTTTGATCCTAACTCAGGCTTGTCCTGTCTTAAAACAGTTCGCATTTCTATAGATTCTGCAGATCAACGGGCCGGCCGAGCCGGAAGACTGAGTCCGGGTGTCTGTTATCGCATGTGGTCGGCTACCACACAGCAGCGTATGACCGAGCACCGAACTCCTGAGATCATGGAAGCTGATCTCGCATCACTGGTGCTGGACATGGCTCAATGGGGTATTGTAGATGTGCAACAACTGACCTGGCTTACACCTCCTCCTAAGGGGCCACTGGCACAAGCCACAGACATACTGCACCAACTGGAAGCGCTGGAAGACGGGAGAATTACTGCTCATGGCAAGAGTATGCTGAAGCTGCCCTGTCATCCCAGGATAGCTCATATGCTCCTGATGGCAGAAGAACATGATACAGTAGCACTCGCAACCGATGTGGCTGCACTGCTGGAGGAGCGAGATCCCCTGGGCCGGGAAGCAGGCATAGACATTAACACACGTATTGAGGCCCTGAGAACCCACAGGCGCGAAAACCGGGACGGGAGGAAGCTCGGACGGATTGAAAAGATCGCAGAGCAGTACAGGCGGCTGTTTAAACTCTCTCCGGATAATAGTCATATTGATCCCTTTGAAACCGGTGTGTTGCTCACCCATGCCTACCCTGAACGCATTGCCTTTGCCCGACCGGGTAACAATGCCCAGTTTCAGCTTTCAAACGGGCGCTATGCCATGGCCGGTCATCGGGAAGATCTGGCGGACGAGCCCTGGCTGGCAATTGCTCATATCGATGCGCGCGATGGCATGGGTAAGATCTTTATGGCCTCTCCTCTCAACCCCAGGGACCTGGCTCCTTTGGTTAAAGAAAGAGAGGTCATTACCTGGGATACCGATGAAGGCGGTCTGATCGCTACGCTCAACCTCTGTATCGGGAGCATTGTTCTCAAAAGCAGTCCCTTGCCTGATCCTGATGAGTCACACCTGCTGGAAGCCATTTGTGAAGCCATTAAGAAAGAAGGTGAGCAACTGCTGGACTTTAATGAATCGGTAGTACAATGGCAAAACAAGGTATTGAGTCTGCGCAAATGGAACCCTCAGGAAAACTGGCCTGATGTAAGTACCCATACACTACTATTGACGAACAAAAAGTGGCTTGCCCCCTACCTGAACCAGGTAAAGAGGCCTGAAGACCTTAAAAAACTAAAGCTACAGGACATATTACAACACAGTCTGGACTACGAGCAACAGCAAAGCCTGGATCAGCTGGCTCCAACCAGCCTGACCGTACCGAGTGGATCAAAGATCAAATTGATGTATCGTGACAATGCGCAGCCGCCTGTACTCGCAGTGCGGATTCAGGAAGTGTTCGGGCTCGCGGAAACTCCCGCCATCAACGGTGGAAAACAGACGGTACTTATGCATTTGCTGTCACCGGGCTTTAAACCTGTACAGATTACCTCCGATCTGAAAAGCTTCTGGAATGATGCCTATTTTGAAGTCCGCAAAGAAATCAAAAGGCGCTATCCGAAGCATGTCTGGCCGGATGATCCATGGAATGAGCCTGCCATTCGTGGAGTGAAAAGGAGGAAATAGTGTATCGTCAATCGAGTTCACGGAGTAACTCCTGTGCGGAAGTCTGGTAAAAAGACCTCTTTTCAAGAAGCTGCTCCAGCACCTTTATGGCCTGAGCTTCCTGCTCGTTTTTTAAATATGCCAGTGCGAGATACCACTGTGCGTCAGTATAAAACGAATTCTCAGGATTAACCTGCTTCAGCACTTTAATCGCTTCCTCTGCCCGGCCGGTAACCAGAAGGGCATTGCCGAGATATAGGCGCTGCCCCCTGAAGTCAATGCCCTGGTCTATCCGGGATTGCATAAGCTCAATGGCCCGATCATAATCTCCCCTTCCATAAAGCTGAAAGACCTCTTCTGCCTCATCTCCGGCAGCCTCTCCTCTTACCATACTTTCTGCCGGATAAGGATCAAAATATGCTTCAAAAATGGCCGAATTATCAGTTCTGAGGCTCAACCAGCCGAAGGTGATCAATAGCAGAACAAGTGAAGCTGCCAGCCAATACCACCTGGAGGAGACCGTTGATCCCTGTGGTTTTTCAGGTTCAGTTCTGGCAAAAACAGCTTTGAGCTCAGTTTTCAGCTCTACCTTTTTTTGAGCTTCCAGAGAAGCCAGCATACTTCGTTGAAACATCACGGCTTTTCTGAACTCTTCTTCCTGATCAAACTTAGAATGAAACTGAATTTGTTCTTCCGGTGTCAGGTCAGCTGTAATTCCACGTTCAATCAATTCCTTATCCTGCTCAGTCAGCATCTGTCTCCCTCCTTTCTCCCGGCCTGATTGGTTTCTGCCGCATAAGCCGTCCATTTCTTATAACATCGGGCCTTTGTCGTTTTTGCCACATTGCTGTTGGCAAAGCCCATCAAACCGGTAATGTCCTGCATTCGCAGCTTATCGACATAAAAGAAGTACAGAATATCTCTGCATCGTTCAGAAAGCTGCTGCCATGACTCCATTGTTCTTTCAAGCAGAACCCTGTCAAATTGCTCGTTTTCAGAAACATAAACAGAGTCATAATAAAACCTCTCTATGTCCCGGAGCTTCCGTCTGGTCCTTTCTTCCTGCCTGAGCCTGGCCAGCAAAGTATTGTGACAGGTGCGATATAAGTAAGCTCTTACATTCAGAATCATATCTTCTTTCCCGCTCAGCAGCTTTTCTCTCATATTCATTATCGCCTCAACGAAGATGTCTTCTGCGTCTTCAGGTGAGCATTTGTTTTCTCTTGAAAGTCTCTCGAAGCAGTACAGGGCATGTCGTTTATAAAAAACTCCGAGCACTTCGTTATTGCCTCTGCCCAACTCTTCTATGAGCTTTTTCCAGTCTTCTTTTTGCAATGGCTAAGGAATCATGCGGTAAATGCCCGCTTTCTTCCGAAAAGATAAGTAAATACCTGCCACTTTACATGTCCGATTTACGGTACCGTCCATTCCCGCTGATCGGATCAACTGCCAAGCAGGCAGAAGCTATTTGGCAGGTAACACCAATTGATATATTTCCTGACAGTGAGCCGGAGACAACAGACGGTTTTTGGGGATTTCTATATCAGATCGTTTCAATAACCTGTAAAGCGTCTTATAAGAAATATTCAGCTCTCTTGCCAGTTCTTCTCGCGTCTTGAATTGATGAGTCATTCTCTTTATCGGTTGGTTATTTCAGAGTGACATTTTCGCAAAAAGGTAAACACATCAATATCAGATTTCTATGCAGAAAATGGAAAGTTTATACTTATGATATATAATTCAGGACAATATCGGACATTATAAGCCAATTCCGGCCATCCGGACTGCGGCCCGATGCCTTTTGAAACAAGCCTCCTAATTTAAGCTCAACGCTCAACCTCAACCAGGTAAAGCGCACCATCAACTGAAATATTTCTTTCTGTGAAAAGAAGGTGATTAGCACTTAACACACAAGACATGGAGCAAACTGACAAGCACCTGATTGATATGATCAGGAGCTACCTGAAAAGAGAAAACTACCAGATAAACATCGATGATCTGGGACTCCAGCTGCTGAGTAACCAGAGCTTTCCCAGTGTAAAGTCTATTACCGATACGCTGGACTATTTCGGAGTTAAGAATATTGCCGTTAACATACCCAAGTCTGCCCTGGAGCAGCTACCTCGTCATTTCATGGCAGTAATGCATGACCGGGCCAATGCCATAGTATTCGTAACCCGGTCGGGCAAAGGTGTCAAAGTCTTTAAAACAGATGGCTCCAGCGAAACGCTCAGTCAGGAGGACTTTTGTGAACAATGGACCGGAACCATCATCGCCATAGAAGGAAATACTGACAAGAAAACCGGATTCAGTGTATCACTTAATAATGCTCAGATCCCCCTTGCACTTCTTGTTATCGGAGCTCTTTTGGTCAACCTGGTTCCCTTCAACCTGCAAGGTCTTATATATACACTGCTTGGTACTTTTGGGCTGATAATCAGCTACTTTCTGGTCCAGGAAGATCTGGGTATCTACAATGGGACTACAGCCAAAATATGTAACTCAACCAACGCCAACCTGAGCTGTGATGAGGTGGTCAAATCAAAAAATGCCAAACTCTTCAACATCTTCTCTCTCAGCGATATCTCCATTGTCTACTTTACGGGTATACTCCTGCTTAACAGTTTACTTGGCTTTGATCACAGGTTCTTCTTGCTGCTTTCACTTATCAGCCTGCCCTTTGTACTGTACTCTCTGTACTCCCAGGCCTTTGTTCTGAAAAAGTGGTGCCCTCTCTGTCTTATGGTAGGCGCGGTCCTGGTTGCTCAGTTTGTAGCTTCCCTCAACATTCCGTTGACTGACCTTATGCCTGATCTGGCTTTTGGCCTGAAAGGCACAATTGTACTTATAAGCGCTTACTTGTTTTGGCTATACTTTAAGTCATTGGTTCAGGATCATCATGATCTCAAGCAGACTCAGACTGAATATCTCAAATTCAAGCGGAGTGAAAACCTGTTTCCCGGGCTCCTGGCACAGCACCCCAGAGGAGCATCCGTTTTACCAGATGATACAGTAAAGGTGGCTTTTGGTAATCCTCAGGCTCCTCTTACCTTTTACACGGTGACCAACCCCTTTTGCGGGCACTGCACGAGTACTTTTGAAGTATTTGATCAATTACTCGCCACACGCGGAGACCAGTTTCAGTTACACCTTGTTTTTAGCGTTCCCAGCGATCAGGAGCAACCCAGTACACAAATAGCCCAAAGGATCATCGAGCTCTACGAGAAACGGCCAGATCGGGCTTATAAAGCTCTGAGTGATTGGTATGCCAAAAAGAAAGTAAAGGCATGGCAATCAGAATTCGGACTTCCGGAGGGTGATGCCTCTTTCAAAAGAATATTGGAAAACAAGGAATGGTGCCGCACCAACAACGTTCAGGGCACGCCCACCACATTTATAGGCCAGTATATGTATCCCACGGCATACGCAATACAGGACCTGCTCTTTTTGATCGATGATCTGGTTGAAGACAATTCTGTTGTGCTACAACCGGCAGACCACGTGCTTGTATAGCTCAAAATACCCTTGCAAGGCAGACATATGCTGCGAGTGTCTTTAATGGTTCGCAGCCGACTGAATTTTTAAATTTCAAAATCATGTTAAAATCAATTTTAAAATTAGACGGTGCTCAGGAACTGAATAAGAGCGAGCAGAAGTCTATCAACGGGGGAGGACGTCCCGGATCTTGTTGTGATCCGGAACTGCATTGTTGCACATTTGGCGACAGTCCTAATGCGACAGGTCAGTGCTGCTACCCATCCTGGACCGGCCCATGGGGTGTATGCTTCTCTACCGGAGGCTCCACCGGTATGGAGTGCATCTAAACCAACTTTGCTGAGGAGTATATCTCCTCAGCTCTTTCTTTTATGCCCTCCAGGGCTCCTTATCCAAACCGATTGTCATACCCTAAGGCTTAAGTCCGTTGAGACAAAAATTCCCTTTTTACCGCCAAACCGAAGCAAAAGACTGCGGCCCTACCTGTATTAAAATCATTGCCAAACACTATGGGAAGCAAATCAGCACGCAGCAAATCAGGTCACTGAGCGAAACTACACGTGAAGGCAGTAGTTTACTGGGACTTAGTGAAGCGGTGGAAAAAATGGGCTTCCGTTCTCTCGGGGTAAGGCTTACCTATGAGAGCCTGGCAGAAGCCACACTGCCCTGTGTCGCTCACTGGAACAATGATCATTACGTAGTCATTTATCGCATAAGAAAAGATGTCGTTTACCTGTCTGACCCCGCCTATGGCCTGATTCGTTACCACAAAGAGGAGTTTATTAAAAACTGGATTGGCAATAACGCCACCGAACAAACACGCGAAGGCATTGTGCTATTGATGGAGCCGACTCCTCTGTTTCATCAGGAAAGCTTCGATACCGATCAACGCTTCGGGCTCGGCTTTATCTCAAAATATGTACTCAGCTACAAGCGGTTCATTCTTCAGCTGATTATCGGGCTCATTGCAGGTAGTTTGTTGCAGCTAGTGCTTCCTTTTTTGACGCAGTCAATTGTAGACGTGGGTATTAAGAATCAGGACCTGAACTTTATCTACCTGATCCTTTTTGCCCAGCTATTCCTGTTTATCGGCAAGGCCTCTCTTGAAATCATCAGAAGCTGGATTCTATTACACCTGAGTACACGGATCAATATCTCTCTGGTCTCAGACTTCTTTATCAAGCTTATGAAGCTGCCCATCTCTTTTTTTGATGCACGTATGACGGGCGATCTGCTGCAGCGGATCAACGACCATGAGAGGATTGAAAAAGTACTGACCACCTCCTCTCTCAGCACGCTGTTTTCGTTCTTCAACCTGATAGTATTCAGCATAGTGCTGGCACAATACAACCTGGGCATCTTCGGTGTCTTTTTGCTGGGAAGTTTACTCTACTTTGCCTGGGTACTCTTCTTTTTCAAAAAGCGCAGAGAGCTGGATTATAAGCGTTTTGCTGAAGTAAGCCAAGAACAGAGCAAGGTAATCGAGCTGATCAATGGTATGCAGGAGATCAAGCTACATAATGCTGAAAGACGCATGCGCTGGAACTGGGAATTTGTTCAGGCCAGGCTCTTTAAAGTAGCCATGAAAAACCTGACCATAGAACAGGCCCAGGGTATTGGTTCCAACTTTATCAACGAGTTGAAAGATATGTTAATCACGGTGCTTTCAGCCAAGCTGGTGGTAGATGGTGATATTACCCTGGGGATGATGATGGCCATTACCTATATCGTGGGTCAGCTCAACTCCCCGATCAGCCAGCTGATTGGCTTTATGCGCAGCCTGCAGGATGCCAGAATCTCTATAGACCGGCTGGGTGAGATCTATGACAAACCCGATGAGGAATCGGATTCCGAAGAAAAGATCAGGCGTATCCCTGAAGACGCGGCCATCAGCCTTAAAAATGTTTCTTTCCGCTATACTGGCGGTCAGGAGCCTGTTCTCAAAGATATTTCTCTCACCATACCGGCCAAAAAAATCACTGCCATTGTCGGGGCCAGTGGCAGTGGCAAGACTACCCTGATGAAGCTCCTGCTCAGGTTCTATGAGGTAGATAAGGGTGAGGTCATTGTCAATAAATTCAACCTGAAAAACTTCGCTCAAAGTGCCTGGCGCGAACACTGCGGTGTCGTGATGCAGGAGGGCTACATCTTCAATGATACCATCGCCAACAACATAGCCGTAGGTCAGGATTATGTGGATAAGCAGAAGCTGGCTCATGCAGTAGATGTAGCCAACATCGGAGATTATATAGAGAGTCTGCCCAACAGTTACAATACCAAAATAGGTAATGAAGGTTCAGGCATCAGCACAGGTCAAAAGCAGCGCCTGCTTATCTCCAGGGCGGTATATAAAGATCCTGAGCTCCTGTTCTTTGACGAAGCTACCTCGGCCTTGGATGCCAGGAATGAGAAGGTGATCATGGAAAAGCTGAACACCTTCTTTGCCAATAAGACAGCCGTGATCATTGCCCACAGACTCAGTACGGTAAAGAATGCAGATCAGATTGTGGTGCTGGATGAAGGTCGGGTGGCTGAAACCGGCAATCATAAGTCGCTCATTCAACAAAAGGGAAAGTACTACGACCTGATAAAGAATCAACTGGAACTGGATAGCTAGCGGATTATGTCTGAAAAACTACGGGAAATAGAGTTACGAAGTGAAGAGGTGCAGGAAATTCTGACCAGGGTGCCTCACTGGCTCATTCGCTGGGGAAACCTGCTGTTTCTCTCACTGATTATCATGTTCATGTTTATCTCGTGGTTTATCAAGTACCCTGATGTGATTGAGGCAGATGCGCTGATCAGCACCCGGATTCCCCCACAAAAGGAGTATGCCGGAGCCACGGGAAAGCTGAAAGCACTTCTGGTCAGGCAAAACGAACAGGTTACCCAAAACCAGCTGCTGGCAGTGATCGAAAACACAGCCAGCTACAGAGATGTCTATCACCTGAAATCCATCACAGACACAACCCGATTGAGTAACAAAAGCTTCTTCTTCCCTATCGATAGCATTCCTGCTCTGGCGCTTGGAGAAATCGAATCGGCCTATGCTGTTTTTGAAAATGATTACCTGCAATATCTAATCAATAAAGAGCTTCGCCCCTATTCTGATGAAGCTCTGGCACATGCCTTCTCGCTGGCAGAACAGAAGACGCGACTCGCCAGTCTCAATCATCAAAAAGAGCTTAACCTACTGGAACTTGACTTTAAGCGAAAAGATATGAACCGAAGCGACACCCTTCTCAAGCAGGGCATTGTGTCAGATCAGGACTTTGAAAACAAAAAACTGGCTTACCTTATGGCAGAAAGAGCCCTGGAGAGCATGGATATGTCTATTTCCCAGCTTCGGGAAACGATCCGTAATGCGGAGAAAACCTCAAAAACCCTGGAATTTGGAAAGATTGAAAAAGACCTGCTACTCTCGCGTAAGGTCATTCAGTCATTCAATCAGTTGAAGAAGAGCATTCATGACTGGGAGCTCCGTTATGTGCTAAAAGCTGACAGGCCGGGTATTGTGGCATTTATTGAAGACTGGCACGAAAATCAGATCGTCAACCAGGGTGACCTGGTATTTACTTTGCTGGCGCAAGACAACTCTGCTTTTGTGGCCAAACTGAAAACGCCTTCCGCTAACTTTGGTAAAATCAGGATGGGTCAAAGAGTCAACATCAGCCTTGAGAGCTACCCTGAAGCTGAATTCGGCACCATCGGGGCAGAGATTACGCATATCTCCCTGATTCCCAATCAGGACGGGGTATATCTTATAGATGCCAGCTTGCCCGACCGGCTCTTAACTTCTTATAGTAAAGAGCTGGACTTTAAACAGGACATGCAGGGCAAAGCTGAGATCATTACAGACAACCTGAGACTGACGGAACGTTTCTTTTTCAGGTTAAAAAAGACCTTTAACGAACAATAAATCAGGTAAGCTTCCTTTTCCTCATCAGGTATGCCGCCAAAAGCATTACCAAAATCAGCAACCAAAGCCCGAATGGAATGCCTGCCTGCTGCATATATGGCAGAGCACTGGCATTTCCTATCA
Organism: Roseivirga sp. UBA6061; assembly: GCA_002427745.1. Taxonomy (GTDB): domain Bacteria; phylum Bacteroidota; class Bacteroidia; order Cytophagales; family Cyclobacteriaceae; genus Roseivirga. Next base: position 20,644 of record DIYF01000175.1, read on the forward strand.
CAGCAAAACCAGCCCAGTAATAAGGGTGCGTTTTAATGCCCCTGGCTGATTGCAGAAAGTCCCTCTTAGCCAACTGAAGCGCTCTGTCTTTACTCTTTCCTTCCGCAATGTACTTATAGAACAAAGACATCAACTGCGCTGTAGACTGATCATCAACGGCCCAACTGCTGGCCACAATGCTGGGACTACCGGCATAGAAAAAAGCCCTTCCCAGGCTCATCATGCCTTCCCCCTCCTCCAGTTTACCCAGTCCTGTTTTACAGGCACTGAGCACTACCATATCGGCAGGCAGTTCCATATTAAACAGCTCATAGGTATAGAGCATGCCATCTTCGATGCTATCGTTGTGCTGAGAAAACAGTAATCGCGACTGCATGGGTTTTTCATCATTTATCAGGGCATGCATGGCCAGGTGCACGATGCCGTGATTTCCTGCAGTCTGTTTAAAAAGCTGTTCAGTTGCGCGATCTCCCGTAAAATAGTCACCACTGATGTACTCACTTATTCCATTCACCTCATCGGCATTCCATCTGAGTGCAGGAGGAAAACTCAACCCTGACCTCTCATTCGATACCTCAGGGAATAGCGGCTTATAATCAGGGGCAAAAGCAAGTATTGATTTCTTTCCGGTAGACCCCATGGCACTCATGGCTTGTAGAAGTAAGCTGGCAGAAGGCGCATAGCTTACTGCATATTGATTCAGAACATAATTGAGCTGTTGATAGTCTGCACCATCCGGGCCCTGATCAGCAGTCAAAAGCTCTAATGGCACATAAGCCAATCCATCGCTGGGAATGATAATAAGGTGATTCACAGATTGATCCAGCTGTGAGAGCGCCTGCATCATAAGTTTGTTATGTAAATAGACCGAGGCCTGGCGGAACTCATCAAAGTGCTCTCCAAAGTCACCCCGGGCTGCCTCAGCACTGAAAGAGTCAATGTACTGATTCAGCATCTGGTTATACTCCCTGGTTTTATCAAAACGCAGTAAGTGAAACCGCTGCCTGGAGATTACAAAAGTGTATAAACCATTTTCTGATTCGAAATATTCTATCAGGGCCTGTTGGTCACTGAGCTCTGATTGTACCTCTGCAGGACGAAGCGTTTTGTTCTGATACTTAAGCTGGTAATAGCGCGGATAGCTTTCTTCAAACAACCTTTGCAGCTCATCGAGTTTTTCCTTCGTCAGGAAAAGCGCTTCCTTCAACTGCTCTGTTTTGCCATGATTTAAGCCCGGCTCGAGGAGCTGTGACTGATAGAAGGACTGATCAGACAGCAGTGTTCGTTCCTTAATCAATAAGCTGTCCGGCAGACCACTGAAACGCTTGGCCCTGCTGTCGGAGAGGCTTTCGAAAAGTATGGCAGCTTTGCTCCTTTCTGCAAACCGGAAAGCATCTGTCTCGTAATCCATGTTCTGTGTTGCCTCAGCCAGCATATAGCTGGCATCCAAAGCTCCTTCATAAACTTTGCGGGAGGTTTTACCCAGCAACAGTTTATCCTCATGTCTCATCCGCTTTTGACGGATTTCAACGATGAGCTCATGACAGAGTTTATAGGTTTTCTGAGCAAATTCAAGCTGTTTCAAATCACCTGTTTGCCCGTAAAGCCGGGTCAGTGTCGCGGCTTTTGAGGCTAAGGAAGCAAGCAGTAAATTCCCCTCCCGGTATTCGGCAATATCCGGCTGTTCATATAAACTACTCCCGTCAAAACCCGGAATATTTACTGTAAGTGCCATTTGATAAACATCCAGTGCTTTCTCTAAATCTCCCCTTTGCTGATAGTAATTACCTAATTGATTATAGGCCTTGGCAATATCCGGAAAATGGTTTCCGAAGAGGGTTTTTCTGATATTGGCAGCCTGCTCCAAGGATGCGATGGCTCGATAGTCCTGCTGTTGGGTGAATACCTCCCCTATGTTCTGAAAAGAGTTGGCCACATCGGGATGGTTGAGCCCGAAAAGGGACTTGCGAATGGACAAAGCCTGCTCAAAGGATTCCAGGGCTTCATCATACCTTTTCTCTTTACGATGTATGATACCTACGTTATCAAGGGACTTGGCTACATAATAATGGGCTTCTCCAAAAATCTCTTTCTGGATGGCCATTGCCTTCTGAAAGTAATCCATGGCCACTGTATACCTCTCCTCATACATATGGGCAATACCAATATTCATCAGGATCAGGCTGATATTGGGGTGCTCTTCCGGGAATGACAGTCGCATGATGGAAAGCGATCTTTCCAGATACTCCAGAGCCAGGGTGGTTTGTCCCGTCATGGTAAATACATTGGCCGAATTGCTGAGTGATTCAGCCAGTTTAGGGTGCTTATTGCCAAACAACTCCTCTACAATGTTAATCGCCCTTGAAAAGCTTTCCAGGGCCTTTTCAAACTCGAATTTCTGCGCGTATACTACCCCTATACTCTCGTAGGAAGAGACAACATCGATATGTCCTTCCCCAAAAATGTTCTTTCTCAAGTCAAGCCCCAGCAGATAATAGTGAAGAGCTTCATCAAGAGCCCCTTTGTAAATTGCCAGAGAGCCGAAATCATGATAGAGACTGGCCACTTCAGGGTTTTTCTCCCAATCCACTGATTTGTACAGGCCAAGGGCATTATTGAAGTGATCCAGGGCCTTTTTAAAAGCTCCCCTGGCCATAGAAATGCCTCCGGCAATATGCAATGCCCTGCCATTTGCTATAACTGATTCCGGCAAATCTTCTCTTGCTATATTGATGACTGTTTGGGCCAGTGCCGATGCCTCTTCAAGCCTGGCCTGTTTCATATACACCCTGACCATCATGATGGTGGCTTCAAATTGTCCTTCCACATCGCCTGCTTCCCGATACAGTTCTATTGATCCGGGCAGGTAATACAAAGCACTGTCATATGCTTTTGCCTTGAAGAATTCTATGGATTTGGTATGAACTTCGTTTCTACTGATGCCTTCATTCTGCCGGGCATTCAGACAAATTATAGAGTTAAAAAACAACAGAATTGCCACAAGGCAGAGACGTTCTATCATGTTAAAAAATATTATATATAATCAATCATTATATGTTTTTTAAATATAATCTAATTTAAACAAGTAAAGATGTGTGAGAAAATCACCGGAACCACGGGCGTGATTCCTGCCAGCTTAAGAAAAGAGGGTCACTCTATTTTAACCAGTTTCCTGTAGTACACTTTTTCAGCAACGCTTACTGCCAAAATATACAGACCGGTACTCAGCTCTTCTGGCTGAAAGTAGAGGTGATGTTGGCCCGGCATTAGTGTTTTACTGTGGAGATTCTGCTGAGTATTTGATTTGATCGCTATGAGGTCAATTACCACATTAGCTGCCAAAGAAAGCTCAAAACTCACCAGGATATCATGGACAAAAGGATTCGGATAGGTTTGAAGCCTGAGACTATTCGGTTCTGGTTCGTCAATGCCGGTAACGATGTCATTTCCTCCTCCCTGATCGGTAATTTTCAAAGGAGTATATTCATAGGTCAAGGTCTCACGCTGTCCATCTGACTTCAGCAGCCACGCCTGATCAGCCTCTATGTCATCATATTCATTGACGCTACCATCAGGCCAGGTTACTGACACTTTATCAAACCCGGTGGATACTCCCAGGCCAAAGTGTAACCCTTTGGTATCATCTGCTGACCAACTGGTACCTGCCAGAACGTATCGTGTATAGGTCTTCTCCCCAGCGCTGACACTGACTTTAGCTCCCACCGGCACGCGGTCATTCTCATCTGCAAGACGAATGACCAGCCAGTGATGATCGTTTTCCAGGTTATTGATAAAAAGCTCTGAGCGATCTACCGTTCCTCGGTTAGCTAACAGTAAATCAAGGTCTCCGTCATGATCAAAATCGGCAATGGCTGTACCATAAGTGCCTTTATCTCCCGCGATACCATCACTTTCGAACTGCCTGCTAAAGGTTTCGTCTCCATTGTTGCGGTAGAGCACATTGGCATGATCTGAATAATCGGAGTCGTTGCCAATATACAGATCCAGCCAGCCATCGTTATCATAATCCAGCCAGCTTACCCCCCAGCCCATACCTTCATCGCCTACCCCAGCAGTCAAAGATACTTCAGTAAAGCTTTGGCCTTGATTGTTTCGGAAGAGGAAGTTTTGTAACCGATTGGTTAAATAAATATCAGGCCAGCCATCGTTATTAAAATCCCCCACACTCACGCCCATCCCTTCACTGTCTGAAAGCATGTTCTTATTGACAGAAACATCCGCAAAACGTCCGGAACCGTCATTCTCGAAAAGGAAATTACCAGCATGCCCGTCATGCGCCACATACAAATCAAGGTCATTATCCTGATCATAGTCAATAAAGGTGGCCCCCATGGATAAGCGTGCCATGGTGATTCCTGATTCGGCTGTATAGTCGGAAAAGGTACCGTCTCCATTATTCAGAAAGAAGCGATCATCATCCATAAGCAGGAAGACAAAAAGGTCCTTGAGGCCATCTCCATTCACATCTCCCCAGATAGCTGCCGTGGTGAAGTCGGTGATGCCTACACCGGAAACTGCCGTCTGATCTGTGAAGGTTCCATCGCCATCGTTATGGAATAGCAGGTTTTGATCACCCAATTCCGTGGTCAAATAAAAATCCGGAAAACCATCCTGATCATAGTCGGCCCAGACGCTTTGGTTGTAATCTCCTATCAGGTCTACACCCGCTGATTCAGCGATATCTTCGAATGTACCATCTCCTTTATTCTGAAGAAGTACATTGTTGCGGTTTTTACGGGTAATGTAGATATCATCGAAGCCGTCATTGTTGAAGTCAGTGACTGATACCCCTCTTGAAAATGCCACACCAGCCCCTGTGGCTTGCCCCATTTCAGTGAATCCCTGCTGAAAAGCTCCGGCAACACTCCCTGTAAGTACGCATAACAAAAGGGTAAATAGGTATCGCATAGGGCTAATTTAGGCACATCAAATCAACCTGGCTATGCAAACGTTAGCATTAAGTCATTGGCCGGACTCTCCATGGGTCGGACCAATGATCGATTGAGCTTCTTGAGTGGCGATTATCTCTAATTACTTATCCGTGTAGTCATCACCATAGTATTTGCTGGTGATGCGGGTATGGAAGGTTTCAGCTTTTATCGGATCATATTTGGGGGTACCGCAGCAGGGTAAAACTTCCAGTATCTCCTCTTCCCATACATATACCGCCATAGGCACACTGATACGCGGTTTACCATACATACTCTTACTGGTAGGCTTACTCACCCGGTGTGTGGTGGAAGGAAGCCGGTCATTGGTAATACGCTGCATATAATCTCCGGTATTGAGAATAATACTTCCCTTTGGCGGATTCAGCCTTATCCATTTCATGTTCTTACGGTTCAGCACCTGCAGACCTTCCACGGCCGAAGATGGTAAAATCGTAAACAAATCAACATCTTCATGCCCCAGCATACGGCCCGCTCCCGAGGCGTCATCTTCTTTGGTCACCGGAGGGTAATAATTGAGCCTGAAGCCAAAGTTGGTATGGGTCAGTTTCTCATCATAGGCATGGGGGTCACAGCCCAGATAGCTCAGAATACTCTGCATAATGGGCAGTATCAGTTTCTCATGCTCCTGTACCAGAGACCGGAAAAAAGGCTCATAGCCTGTTTGAGGCCAGAAATCGCTCTCCTTATAATCGGCATTTCTGTTACCCGGTATATCAAAAGCTCTGCGGCAGAATACCCAGCCCTCAACGAGATCAGGGTGAATGATGGTGGTTTC
>DIYF01000150.1 GCA_002427745.1 Roseivirga sp. UBA6061
TTCATCATTGCCCCTTCTGAAACTACCACCTACCTGGGACTGATTCTGGCAGGCACCGGTGTACTCCTGATCAAACGGGCCTTTCGCAGCTATAGCTTCAGAGGTTTCCTGGGTTTTAAAAAAGAAGACAGTTCTACACTCCATACCACGGGTCTTCAGGGCAGGATGCGACACCCCCTCTATACCGGCACCGTTTTGCTGGTCGGTGGTTACCTCATTTTCAATCCACTACTCGTCAATGCTGTGACCTTTGCCAGTCTTATGCTCTACCTCCCGATAGGCATCCGGCTTGAAGAGAAGAAGCTCATAGAACAGTTCGGACAGGCCTACGAAGACTACCGGCAAAAGGTACCGGCCCTGTTCCCCAACCCCTTTAAGAGAGGGTAAAGGCGCCCTTACATCAAAGGAGCACAAAACTGTATTTTATCGCTCCAAAGCGGCCTTTTTCGAGGTAATTGATTTTTTTTCAAAAAAATTAACACCCTGTATATCAAGCGATTACAATCATTGCAAACGTTTGTTTAATTGTGTCTTATTTTTATATAACTACTTGCATAAATACAATTTTTCTATTTTTGTGAAACTTTATTTTTATGTACAGCACAATCTTAAAAACAAGAAATCTCCTGATTGCGGGCATTTTCCTCCTCTTTGCCTGCCAGGAACAAGTAAGCGAACCCGTCCTGATCGATGATGTCGCCTCAGCCCCTGCCGGCAGTAATCAACCCCTGAAAGGTATTGGCGGAGGCGTACTCATGCAGGCATTTTACTGGGATGTACCGAGTGGTGGTACCTGGTGGGACAGCGTAGCGGTGAAGGTCAGTGACTGGAGCAATGCGGGTATCGATGCCATCTGGCTCCCCCCTGCATCAAAGGCTCAAAACGGACCTTATTCTATGGGCTATGACCCTTTCGACTATTATGACTTTGGTGAGTACAATCAAATGGGCTCCATTGAAACGCGCTTTGGATCCAGAACAGAACTCGAAAACCTCATCAACGGTGCCCACAACAACGGACTCAGTGTAATTGCCGACATTGTGATCAACCACAACAGCGGTGGTGCTTCACAGGCAAACCCCTTTACCGGTACTAATACCTGGACCGACTTCCAGCCCATGTCCGGCAAGTTCAATCGTTCGTACTATGACTTCCACCCCAACGATCAACAGTCAGCCGATGCCGGTTATTTTGGTGGGTTTCCTGACCTGAGCCATACAAAAACCTACGTACAGGACTGGCTCTGGAAAACAGACAGCTCTGTGGCCAAATACTATAAAAACGTTATGGGCTTCGATGGCTGGAGATTTGACTATGTAAAAGGCTTTGATCCATGGGTGGTCAACGACTGGATGAGCCATGCCGGAGGCTTTGGCATTGGTGAGCTTTGGGATAGCAACGTCAACCTTCTGGAATCATGGGCTAACAGTGCCAATGCCAGTGCCTTCGACTTCGCCTGCTACTATGCTATGAACGATGCCTTTGATGGCAACGACCTGACAAAGCTCAACAATGACATGCTCTGGAAACGCAATGGGTCCAAAGCTGTGACCTTTGTGACCAATCACGATACGGATGAGATCTGGAACAAAATGCTGGCTTATGCCTACATCCTGACGCATGAGGGTTACCCGACTATGTTTTACCGTGACTACGAAGAGTGGCTCAACAAAGAGCGTCTGAACAACCTCATGTGGATACACAATAACCTGGCAAGCGGCAGCACTTCTATATTGTATGCCGATAATGACGAATATGTAGCCCGCAGAAATGGCTGGAACGGACCGGGACTGGTAGTTTACATCAACAATTCCAGCAACTGGCAGGAAAGATGGGTGGAGACCAACTGGTCAAACACCGTGATTAAAGACTATACAGGACACTCAAACTGGGAGCCTACCACACAAGGAGGCAAATGGGTAAAAATCCAGGTACCCCCCAACAGCTATTCTGTCTGGTCTGTTAAGTAATCTCTATACATGCACTCTCAGATAATTACCTGACAAATGGTAATTAATAAAAAAGGCGAAGATTTCGAATCTTCGCCTTTTTTATGGTTCTTTCTCCAAAAGCTTCAGTCATCGGCTCAAAACTCATCATCAAGCTCACTACTATACTTGCCTTTACGGGTTTGAGCCTGGTGCTGATTACTATTCTAATCAATGCCGTGGCGGATATTACCAACCCGACCAGGTCATTGCTCTTTGTAGTGGGCTTTGCCCTGATGCTTTTAGGTACCCTGTGGAAAGTAGTGCTGGAGATGAATCAGGAAGACTGAATCAATCCTCCTCCTCTTCTTCTGATTTACCCTCTTTCCAGTCTTCAATATCATCGCGGTCTCTCAGTTTTTTGTCATCGACATTCTTGTTGAGAAACTCGTTGATCTTATCGATAGGCAGAGAACTTTGAATCTCTCCAAATGAGTCAATCTTTATATCAAAGCCTTCTAGGTCTTTGTTCACCTTGGCCTTTTGGTCCTGGGGCGCTTTTCCTTTTTTCTTTGCCATATCAGCTCTTATTGATCTAGTGTATCCACAGCTATCCGAATTCTTTCGGCTACCTCGGCTGGTCCTAAGATAGCGATTATCTCCATGAGATCAGGTCCACCTGCCTGCCCTGTGAGAGAAACTCTCAATGCGGGCATTACCCTGCCCAGCCCAAGCTCCAGGCTTTCCAGTGTTTCCACCAGCAGAGATTTAGCCTCCTCAGGAGTCACCTGATCCAGCGCGGCTATGGCTTCACCAAATTTGGCCACACCATTCGCAGATTGTTCATTCCACTTCTTCCGAACGGTCTTCTCGTCATAGTGGCCAGGTCTTTCAAAGAAAAAACTACCGGCCTCAGCCATTTCGGACACAAAGGTGACTCGTTCCTTCAAGGCATTCACAATCGCCTCCGCCTTTCCACTGCTCAATTCGTGCTCCAGATCAGCGGTAAAAAGAGCCGCCAGCTCCTCATTGCTTTTTGCCTTCAGATATTGCTCGTTAAACCACCTGGCCTTTTCTATATCGAACTTTGCCCCTGCCTTGTTAATGCGCTCCAGTGAGAACTCAGCCACAAGCTCATCCAGAGAAAAAATCTCCTGCTCATTGCCCGGATTCCAGCCCAGAAAGGCAAGAAAGTTCAGAAAGGCATCAGGAAAATATCCTGATTCACGGAAACCCACAGACTGCTCCCCTTCCTTAGGGTCTGTCCAGTTTAAAGGAAAAATGGGGAAGCCCATTTTATCAGCAGCGCGTTTGCTGAGCTTACCATTGCCATCGGGTTTAAGAATAAGTGGCAGATGCGCGAATTGAGGCGCATCCCAACCCAAACTTTCATACAGCAGCACATGCAAAGGAGCTGAAGGCAACCACTCTTCTCCTCTGATCACATGGCTGATCTCCATCAGGTGATCATCCACAATATTGGCCAGATGATAAGTAGGCATGCCATCCGACTTCATCAACACCTTATCGTCTAATGTGCTGGTATTAAAAACCACCCAGTCTCTGACAGCGTCTTTGAAACGCACATCCTCATGTTTGGGCATCTTAAATCTAATCACATAAGGCTCGCCAGAACTCAGGCGCTCCTGCACCTCTTCAGCTGACAGTGTCAGGGAATTTTTCATCTGAGAGCGCGTGATTGCGTTATAATTCGGGTTTACCACGCGGGCATCGCTCAACCGGGCCTTCATTGCTTCGATTTCTTCTGACGTATCAAAAGCATAGTAAGCATGCCCACTCTCAATGAGTTGTTCAGCATATTCAGCGTAGACAGATTTTCGTTCCGATTGACGATATGGGCCAAATTCGCCTCCCTGTACAGGTCCTTCATCAGGAGTGATGCCAAACCAGTTTAAGGCTTCTACAATATACTCTTCAGCACCTTCCACAAATCGGTTTTGATCCGTATCCTCGATTCTCAGGATGAAGGTACCATTGTTCTTTTTGGCAAAAAGGTAATTGTACAAAGCGGTTCTGATTCCGCCAATATGAAGGCCACCGGTTGGACTCGGTGCAAATCTTACTCTCACGCTCATAAGCTAATTCTTAAAAGGGCTGCAAAAATAGTAAATCAAGTCACAACAAGCACGTACTCTTAAAAGTACACGGCAATGCAGGAGATTTCTACATTTACATCCTTGGGAAGCCTGGCTACTTCCACAGTTTCTCTGGCCGGAGGATTCTCCTTAAAGTACATGCCATAGGCCTCGTTGATCGTGGTAAACTGGCCCATGTCTTTGATAAAGATGGAGCACTTTACCACATTGCTGAAGTCGAGCCCGGCTTCTGAAAGAATAGCATCCAGGTTTTTCATCACCTGATGCGTCTCTTCGGTAATGTTGGCATTGATCATTTCTCCAGTCTCAGCATCCATAGGAATCTGGCCTGAAACATACAAAGTATCACCTGCTTTAACTGCCTGACTGTAAGGACCTATGGGTGCAGGGGCTTCCGGTGTGAAAATGATCTCTTTAGACATGGGTCATAGTTTTAATTAAATGGATATTTTTGAAGCAAATTAAAGATTTCGGAGACATTAATGATGAAAAAAATACTCGTAATCGGAAATGAACAGAACCTCTCTGAGTTCAGGCAAAAATTCACGGCTGATCATGACTATGAGTTCTGCGAAAACTACCTGATGAAGCACGAACTCGAAGAGTACGACCTTGTCTTCGATTTTTTAATTGGTGATAATCCTGAACAGTTTGAGATATATGCAGAAGTTTCCGACCTGCCTGTTTTCGTAAGTGCTCCCAAAATTTCGTTGGGCGAACTGGCCTATTATCAGTCAGAAGTTAACTGTAAGCTTTTTGGCTTCAATGGCCTGCCCTCCTTTCTCAACCGTCCGCTACTCGAAGTCTCCTGCCTGAAGACTGATGATGAGGACCTGCTGAGAGAATGGTGCGCAGCCCTGGAAACAGACCTTGAACTGGTAAGCGACAGAGTGGGAATGGTAACCCCCCGGATCATATGTATGATTATCAACGAAGCCTTCTACACCCTACAGGAGGGCACTGCCAGTGTAGCCGATATAGACCAGGGCATGAAACTGGGAACCAATTACCCTTTTGGTCCTTTTGAGTGGTGTGAGCGCATAGGCCTGCAACACGTCTATGAGCTGCTGGAAGCCGTTTACGAAGACACCAAAGAGGAGCGCTACAAGATTTGCCCCCTGCTCAAACAGCAGTATTTGAGGCAGGCATAAAAAAAGAGGCCGAAGCCTCTTTCTGATTTTCTTATATCCGGTCTGGTTTTATTCTACCGTTACTGATTTAGCGAGGTTTCGTGGCTGGTCCACATTGCAACCTCTCATTACCGCAATATGGTAAGAGAGCAGCTGCTGTGGGATAACCGCTACCAATGGCATCAGCGCATCATGCGTATGAGGCACTTCTATTACGTGATCAGCCATTTTAGGAATCTCCGTATCTCCCTCGCTCACTATTGCAATGACCTTACCTTTACGTGCCTTCACTTCCTGAATGTTGGAAACAATCTTCTCATAAGAACTGTCTCTGGTAGCGATGAACACTACCGGCATATTCTCATCAATCAGGGCAATAGGGCCATGTTTCATTTCTGCAGCAGGATAGCCCTCTGCATGGATGTAGGAAATCTCTTTGAGCTTCAATGCTCCTTCCAGTGCCACAGGGAAATTATATCCACGACCTAAGTACAGGAAGTTCGTAGCATCTTTGTAAATCTCAGAGATATACTCAATCTGAGCATTCAGGTCCAGCGCCTTGGCTACCTTTTCCGGAATAGACTCCAGTTCCACCAGCAGACTGTGGTAATCTCTTTCTGAAAGTGTACCTTTTTTCTGAGCGATCATCAGCGCCATCATGGTCAGCACCGAAATCTGGGCGGTAAAGGCCTTTGTACTGGCCACACCAATCTCAGGGCCGGCATGCGTATAAGAACCGGCATGTGTAGCTCTTGCAATAGAAGAACCTACCACATTACAAACTCCCAGAATAGTAGCTCCTCTGGACTTGGCCAGGCTAATGGCCGCCAGGGTATCTGCAGTTTCTCCGGACTGAGAGATGGCAATCACCACATCTTTCTCTCCCACTACAGGGTTTCTGTAACGGAACTCAGAGGCATATTCCACCTCAACGGGAATTCTACAGAACTCCTCAAAGATGTATTCAGCCACCAGGCCGGCATGCCAGGAAGTACCACAAGCGATAATCAGAATACGATCAGCATTCATGATTTTATTCACATAGTCACTGATACCCCCCAGTACGAGCTTACCTTCGTTGGCCTTAAGGCGCCCCCTCAGGCAATCACCGATAGACTTGGGCTGCTCAAAAATTTCTTTCAACATGAAATGATCATAGCCACCTTTTTCAATGGCTTCGAGCTCCATGTCTACTGTCTGGATGTAAGGCTTCAACTCTACATCCTCAATATTCTTAATAGTAAGCGAATTGTCCTTGATAATCGCGATTTCCTGATCATCAAGATAAACCACCTCATTTGTGTACTCTATGATAGGAGTGGCATCAGAAGCCAGGAAAAACTCATCCTTGCCGATACCTACTACCAGAGGACTACCCTTACGTGCTGCAATCATCAGAGTAGGATCATCCAGAGAAATAATCGCAATGGCATAGGCTCCTACCACTTTGGTCAGTGCCAGTCTTACTGCCTCGGCCAGGTCTACTTCTGTATTGATGTAGATATCCTCGATGAAGTTGATGAATACCTCAGAATCGGTATCACTCTGGAATGTATAACCCTTTTTCAACAGGTCAGTCTTCAATGCTGCGTAATTCTCAATGATACCATTGTGAATCATAGCCAGTTTACCCGACTGAGATGTATGGGGGTGAGCATTCACATCGTTAGGTTCACCATGGGTTGCCCATCTTGTGTGACCTATACCCGCTGTACTCGAAAGATCTTTGTCTTTAGCAAATTCATGCAGATCAGCGACTTTACCCTTTTTCTTGTAAATGTTGAGGTCTCCGTTTAACAATGCCACTCCGGCACTATCGTAGCCTCTGTATTCCAACCTTTGCAACCCCTTTACAATAACAGGGTATGCCTCTTTCTTACCTATGTAGCCAACTATTCCACACATAATCAAAAATTATAGGATAAATATAGACGATAATCTCAAGCTACTGCTGTAGCTCTGAGAAAATAATCCTGAGCTTTACATCTTCCGGATCAAATGCCACCCCGTTAAGGGCTGTTGACATATTGCTGGGATAGATCATAAGCTCATCTCTCTTGAAACGACCCGAAAAATAAGTCTGAATATAAGAGGTGACAGAACCTGTATAAGTCCTGGTTTCGGCATCATAAACAAGCTCAACCGGACTTGTGCTCGCTATTTGATTATCTCCGTCACGCTGAATAGCACGGAAGTTCCCCCTGTCTTTAATAAGCGTATTTCTCTCATCCGTGATGACCAGAAACATCGAGCCCGGAGGTGGGATATTTTCGTTCAAAACATCGATAGGACCTACCGAAATCTCCGCCAGATTGATAATTCTGGGATCTTCGGTCATATCCACGAAGTTTTGAAAATCAGAAATGTCAATTTTCGTAACGATTCCTGCTCCTGATTGTACGAATCTCTTACCTGATGCAGGCAGGTATTCCGTAGCAAAAGTCTGAATGTTTTCTGTAGGAGTACCCGACCTGTCCAGTTCCAGTCCGTAAAAACTTGCCACCGTATGGAAGTTCATTACATGCGTAAGTTCTCTGTCTATCTCGCCTGTGGAGCTGGGTTCTCTGTAATACATCGTAATATTTGTGTTCTCCGACACCTCAATGCCCAATACATTGGATGATACCCCTGACTTAGCCACAAACCCTACTCCTCTGAAAAAAGTCTCAAATGCTTCCTGATCTACCACCGTTGCATCTTCTGATTTTAATCTGTCAAAGAGGTCCTGACCCCAGTCTTCATCCATAGGCAAGACATAGGTAGAATCAAGTTTGGTTATCTGCAGGTCTCCCGTAGCCAGCAGCCTGCTGGAGATCACGGTATTATCTGTCGTGATATGAATGGTATCAGTCACCGGTCTTGCCAGGGAGAATAAATCTAAGCCCCATGAGTTGGCCAGCGCTGTGGTATCGTAAATGTAGTTGAAGGTCAGATTCAATCTGACAGAATCAAGAATGGCTTCAGAAGCTATCTGAAAAATATTATCTCTGTTGAGATTAAGCCTTGAATAGCCCTTGGCCTCGATGCCCCCGAACGTAGCATTCTGGAACTCTCCTACCAAAAGAGTGCCCACAGAAGATGAGGCTATAGAATCCAAAAGGACTACAGAAGAGGTAATATCAATATCTACGGAAGAAAATTCGACAGGCGCTACATCGTCACCATTTAAGCCGAAGGAACCATTTTCCTCACAAGAAATAAAAAGAAAGAGGCCTATCACCAAGGCCCCTAAGCTTTTCTTCTTATCCAACAAGTTCATTATAGAGATTATAGTAAGAGTCTAAGAAGTTATCGTCTTTTTCTATTGTATCTACTTTTTTGTCTTTTCCAATCTCGCTGAAAAGGCTGTTAAGGCTATCATTTACCTCTTCTTCAGCCCTGATCACTGCATCTGCATACTCAGCTCCTGTTTTGATAAAACCGGCAAAGTCAGCAGACTTCAGATTTTCCAGCATGCTGTCATCAATGTCCATCATTTTCACTTTGTCTAACAAACCTTCGTCAAACTGGTGAGAGAAGACATTATTATAGATAGTGAATACTGATTTCGTATTCTGGAAGATCGGATCGTTTTTATAAGTAGTTTTCAAGTACATAGGTATCAAGCTAGTTACCCAGTCATTGCAATGAACAATGTCAGGCGCCCATCCCAGTTTTTTCACTGTTTCCAGTACTCCTTTACAGAAGAAAATGGCTCGCTCATCATTATCCGCATAGAAATTATTTTCTTTATCGAAAAAAACGGACTTACGGTGGAAATAGTCTTCGTTGTCAATAAAATAAACCTGCAGCTTCGCATTAGGAATGGACGCTACCTTGATCACCAATGGCTTCTCCTCATCACCTACGGCAATATTGATACCTGACAATCTGACTACCTCATGTAATCTGTTTTTCCTTTCATTGATAAGACCAAACCTTGGAACCAGGATTCTTATTTCCATACCTCTCTCTTGCATGGCTTGTGGCAACTTTCTCACAAAGTCGGCAACCTCAGAGGTTTGTAGGAACGGATTGATCTCACTCGCTACGTAAAGAATTCGAAATTTTGACATATTTAAAGGAAATTTAATGAGACGTTTGTTTGAAAAACGAGCACAAAATTACTCTATTTTCCGGACAAAACCACGATAACGCGGTAAAACCGCTTCATTTAACATGAATTAACGTCTCAATCCATCAGAAATGCGACTCTTTCATAGCCAAACCGAAATAAGGCAATTTGTTTCTAACCAACGTTACCGGGATGTTAAAATAGGATTAATCCCCACCATGGGTGCCCTGCATGAAGGCCACCTTTCTCTCGTAAAGATGTCGGTAGAGGCAGGCGATCTGCCTGTTGCTTCGGTCTTTGTGAATCCTACTCAATTCAACAACCCTGAGGATCTGGAGAAGTACCCGAGAAACCTTGATCAGGACCTGAAAATGCTGGAATCCGCAGGATGTCAGGCGGTCTTTGCACCATCAGTGGAAGAAATGTATCCTTTTGTACCGGATCTGACCATTAACTTTGGTTCGCTGGAAACCGAACTGGAAGGAAAATTCCGGGAAGGGCACTTCAAAGGGGTGGGCCTTGTGGTCTCCAAGCTCTTCAATATTGTCCAGCCTGACCATGCCTATTTTGGCCAGAAGGATTTACAGCAATATTATATTATTCAAAAACTCATTCAGCAGCTTTCATTTCCTATTCAGCTCAGAATGGCCCCCATTATGCGAGAAGCTCATGGTTTGGCCATGTCGTCAAGAAATGAAAGACTTTCAGAAAGTGACAGAAATGAAGCCGCTCTCATCTATCAATCTCTGCAGGAAGCCCAAAAAGAACTGCTGAAATCCACCTCGGACATCAGTGCGGTAAAGCAGCGGATTCATGAACTATTCAAAACCTCCGATCGTTTAACACTTGAGTATTTTGAGGTAATCAGCACCGATGACTTCAAACCACTGAAAAAGATCAAAAACAAAGCGACAACCGCACTTTGTATAGCTGCTGAAATTGGTCAGGTGAGATTGATAGATAACTTACTTTTAATTTCGTAGTTTTGCGGTCGCTTTTTGAGGAGGGGCCATGCAAATAGAAGTTTTTAAATCCAAAATACATCGTATTCGCGTCACGCAGGCAGAGCTGCACTATGTAGGCAGTATTACGCTGGATGAAGACGTAATGGATGCTGCAAATATCATTGAGAACGAAAAGGTTCAGATTGTAAACGTAGACAATGGAGAGCGATTTGAGACCTACGTGATCAAGGGAGAGCGAGGTACCGGCACCTGCTGCCTTAACGGTCCGGCAGCCCGCAGGGTCCAGGTGGGAGATGTTATTATCATTGTCACCTACGGGATCATGGACTATGATGAAGCCAGATCGCACACACCTACCATTGTGTTCCCGGACGACAATAACCGGGTAGTATAAACAGCGCTTTTGAAGATTACCTATAAAGATATTCTCAAACTTCTTATATCTGTAGTCATTACAGTATGGGTAGTCTGGGGACTGGTGAATTCAGAAGACTTTGACCTGGACAACCTCTGGTCAAAACTGCAAAGTGTGGAATATGGCTGGGTACTGCTCAGCATTCTGATTTCTATTGTCAGCCACACATTGAGAGCCTACCGGTGGACTTTGCTGCTGAATACTGAGGGCTATCGCCCGGGTGTTTTCACCACCTACCTGGCCGTAATGATCGGCTACCTGGCCAACATGGCCATTCCACGCATGGGAGAAGTAGCACGCTGCACCGTTTTACATCAGGAAGAAAAAATTCCCGTTTCATTCTCGCTTGGTACTGTCATTACAGACCGGCTCTTAGATCTGCTTATGCTGGGGCTGCTTACAGCCTTTCTGCTCACTATGCAGTTTGATTTACTGGAAGGCTTCTTTGTTGAGTTTATCGAAGAGAAGGCTCCCAGAGTCATAGAGCTCCTGCCCTACATCATAGCAGGCGGTATTCTGGGACTTATCGCTCTTATCTACCTTATCCGCAAAGCGAAAATTGAAGAGAACCAGAACTCGGTCCTTTATAAAATTGCCAGTTTCGTCACGCAGATGATCTCCGGAGTCAGTGCGGTGACACGCGTAAAGAATCAGGCACTCTTCTGGCTCTCTACCTTTGGTATCTGGCTGGCCTATTTCCTTATGCTCTATGTCATCTCTTTCGGCTATGAACCGACTGACGATTTGTCACTTATGGCAGGAGTGGCAGTGTTGGTAATGGGCAGTCTGGGCATGGCAACCCCCGTAAATAACGGAATCGGGGCCTATCAGTACTTTGTGGGCCAAATACTGATCGTTTATGGCATAGCCAACAGCGATGGATTGGTTTTTGCAATTGTATCACACGGATCGCAGTTATTCTCAGTTGTCATTATAGGTATACTGAGCCTGTTGATTCTTAACTTTAGAAAAAGGAAGAAGAACCGTGTCACAGAGCAGCCAGAAAATAGTCAGTCAGCCGGAGCTTAAAGCCCGCATTGAGGAATGGCAGTCCCGGGGCCTGAAAGTAGTTTTTTCCAACGGCTGTTTTGATATAGTACACCTGGGCCACATCGATTATCTCGAAAAAGCAAGGTCTCTGGGAGACAAGCTCGTAATCGGGCTCAACTCAGATGCATCAGTCAAACAGCTGAAGGGAGAAAGCCGCCCGATCAACGACAACCATGCCAGATCAAGAATGCTGGCGGCCTTTGGCTTTGTAGACGGAGTTACCATATTTGAGGAGGAAACCCCGAAAGAGCTGATTTCGTATCTTCTACCTGATATTCTTGTAAAAGGGAGCGACTATAGTGTTGAAAACATAGTCGGTGCAGACACCGTTTTAGCCAACGGTGGTGAGGTGAAAACCATCGATCTGGTCGAGGGTTTTTCAACGAGTAAATTAATTGAGAAAATAAAGAAATAGACGATGTTCTGGATAATATTGATTGGTAGTGTGCTACTCAGTTGGTTAGCAAGCTCCAACATCAAACGAAAATTTAAAAAGTATTCACAAGTAGGACTTAGCATGGGCCTTAGCGGCAGGGAAGTAGCAGAATTAATGCTGCGAGATCATGGCCTGTATGATGTAAAAGTAGTCTCCGTTCGGGGAAGGCTCACAGATCACTATAACCCCACTGATAAAACTGTAAACCTTAGTCCCGAAGTATACGAAGGCCGTTCTGTAATGGCTACGGCAGTGGCAGCCCATGAGTGTGGCCACGCGGTGCAGCACGCCCAGGCGTACAGACCTTTGGAAATGAGATCAGCCATGGTTCCGATTCAAAATGCCAGTGGTCAGATTATCAACTTCCTGTTTATGGCTATGCTGATCGGTTCATTCTTTCTGAACCTGTTTATGTTTGAGCAGGCACTCCCGATTATCATAGGCTGTTATGCGGTATTTACAGCCTTTGCCTTTATCACGCTTCCGGTAGAGTATGACGCTACCAAGCGGGCGCTGGCATGGATTGATGAAAGAAATATTGTAAACGGACACGAGCACGAAATGGCGACAGATGCACTAAATGCTGCCGCTAAGACCTACCTGGTGGCCGCGCTTGGCTCATTGGCCATGCTGCTCTATTATGTCACTCTGTTCCTCGGCAACGACTGATCGATAACAGGAATTTATCAGCGTCATAAACGCATAAAAATCATCGCAGAGCTAAACCTTTGCGATGATTTTTTATTTCTATCTATGTGTCAGTGCTTTCCGGCTGACCCCAACCTGTTAAACCTTATTTGAACACTGGTAAAATCTACTGTTTTTAGTACATTTGCCTAACAAACGTTCGTTAAAAAGCAAAGTATGAATTTTGAGTTAACTGAGGAGCAATTGGCCGTACAACAAGCGGCAAGAGAGTTTGCACAAACGGAACTTCTTCCGGGTGTCATTGAAAGAGATAATAAGCAGGAATTCCCCGCTGAGCAGATTCGCAAAATGGGCGAACTGGGCTTTATGGGAATGATGGTAGACCCTAAGTACAACGGAGGTGGTATGGACACCATTTCTTATGTACTGGCCATGGAAGAAATCTCTAAGATTGATGCCTCCTGCAGCGTTTGTATGTCCGTAAACAATAGTCTCGTCTGCTGGGGTATTGAGAAATTCGGTACTGAAGAGCAAAAAGAAAAGTATCTGAAGCCACTGGCTACCGGAGAAAAAATAGGAGCTTTCTGCCTGTCAGAACCCGAAGCCGGTTCAGACGCCACTTCCCAGAAGACTACAGCAGAAGACAAGGGCGACTATTACCTGTTAAATGGTACCAAAAACTGGATCACCAATGGTAATTCAGCCTCTATCTACCTGGTGATTGCGCAGACTGATCGTGAAAAAGGCCACCGAGGTATCAACTGCCTGATTGTAGAGCGTGAAATGGATGGATTTGTTGTTGGCAAGAAAGAGGACAAGCTGGGGATCAGAGGCTCTGACACCCACTCACTCATGTTCCAGGACGTGAAGGTGCCAAAAGAGAACCGCATTGGCGAAGAAGGCTTCGGCTTTAAGTTTGCCATGTCTACCCTCAATGGTGGCCGTATCGGTATTGCTTCACAGGCACTGGGTATAGCTTCCGGTGCTTATGAGCTGGCACTGGCTTATTCAAAAGAGCGTAAAGCTTTTGGCAAACCTATCTCTCAGCATCAGGCCATTCAGTTTAAGCTGGCAGATATGGCGACTGAAATTGATGCTGCCAGACTGCTTTGCCTCCAGGCTGCTTCACTGAAAGACCAGAAAAAGGATTTTAGCAAGGCAAGCGCCATGGCAAAATTGTACGCTTCCAAGGTGGCCATGGATGTGACGGTTGAAGCCGTTCAGGTGCATGGAGGATACGGTTATGTGAAAGAATACCACGTTGAACGCCTCATGAGAGACGCAAAAATTACCCAGATTTATGAAGGAACTTCTGAGATTCAGAAAATAGTTATATCGCGTGAGCTATTGAAATAACCAAATTATGCTATCAAAATGGCCATTGGAATAAAAAATATTCCTAATGGCCATTTTTTTTTGAAAAGGTATAAGGGAATATTACTTTTGTACAGTTATGTGTGTTATACTTTTTTGAATTAACTATTTCAATCTTATGGAAGATTACAACAAAATCATTGAGTCACTGGGTGTGAGGTTTATCAAAAGCCGTAATATGAAGGTGGCTCGTCCTGTTACCATTGACAATTACTACGATGTTGAAAACACCGTTATAATCGTCAATAACGGGGATATTTACTACGGAGAGGATAAGGAAAAGATATCGGAAGGAGATATGCTTTTCATTCCCGGAGGTAAATCTGTTTCGATTTCCTACGGCTCTTTAACGGCTCCGGTCGTATCAAACGATGAGTTCCTGTCGAACAAAAAGAAATATTTGCAAAATGCAACTGACGCTGAAATCAATGATTATGACATCGATGGATTCAGCCAGGTAATGTTTGAAGCGAAGGTTTTTGACTCAGTTAACTTCTTCTCTTCTTTGAATATTACTCCTTTTGCTATAAAAAATAGTACCGTCATTGCAGACCTTATCAGGGTAATCATTGACGAGACTAATTCTACCAAACCTGGTAAAAACAGAATCATTAAGGTGAATACAGAGTACCTCGTAGTAGAGGTTATTCGTTACATCCTCGACAACAGATTGTTCGTTGAGCAGCTTGTAACCAACAGTACTTATTTTAAGGATCCTCGCCTCATCGATATCTTTGCTTACATTAAAAACAACCTGGGCGGAGACTTGTCAAACAAGGTGCTTGCCAGCGTTGCCAATGTATCTGAAGATTATGTAGGCCAGTACTTTAAAATGCTCACCGGCATCAACCCTCAGGATTATATTGAGTACCAGCGCATGGAAGCTGCAGTTGACCTGCTGAGAACTACCAAAAAGAGTATCAGAGATATCGGTCGTGAAGTTGGCTATAAAGACACCGCCTACTTCTGCCGCAGATTCAAGATGATGTTCGGTATTCCTGCCGGAAAAATGAGAAGAAGAGAGAGTTTAATTAACGTTTAACTCTTCATTATAAAACTGAATTACTTCAGAAACCTCGGCCAACAGGTCGAGGTTTTTTTGTGCACCATTACCTATCACAATGATGTCTGCCCCGGCATCCAGGGCATTTTTTGCTTTATAAGCAGAGTTGAGACCACCCCCGATAATCAGCGGTCCCTCTGTACTCTTTCTCACCTGACGGATCATCTTGGCAGGCACGGGCTCCTGAGCCCCGCTTCCCGCATCCATATAAATGCACTGTAGCCCCAGCATTTCACCGGCCAGAGCCGTACTTACTGCCAGGCTTGGTTTGTCATTAGGAATGGGCTGGGTGTTGCTCATATAACTGACGCTCGTGGGTTTACCCGAATGAATAAGCATATACCCTGTAGGAATTACCTCAAGCTTGCTCCGCTTGAGCACAGGTGCGGCCACTACATGTTGACCAATCAGTAATTCAGGGTTTCTTCCTGAAATCAGTGACAAAAAGAGAATGGCATCTGCAGCAGGACTGATTTGCATAGCACTCCCGGGAAAGAGCACACAGGGAATAGTAGTATAGCTTTTGATAAACTCAACAACAGAAGAAACTTCTCCGGAGGTAAGCAGACTTCCTCCTACAAAGAAATAATCCACTGCGTTTTCAATACCGGCATTCAGCACCTGTATCAACCCTCCTTCATCTACATCATCAGGATCAATTAATACGGCAACCGACTTCCGCTTCAGCCGTGCTCCGGCCCTGAATTGCTCAAGAATCTTCTTTGTCATCTTTAGAGTCCAGTTCACTCAAAAAATTCGCCAGCTGCTGCGCAGCCAGTCCCAGTAAAAAAATCACGGCCTGCTCTTTGGCAGTGGATAGCAGCCAATTGTCTTTGACAGGTTTTTCAACCACTTTTTCTTCTACCCTGGCCTGGCTTTTATTCTTTTTCTTCTTTTTTCTCTTTGCTGTCAACGCGTCTACCACCAAGTAAGTAGCCAGCAGGCTACCCCCGATTAACAGAGCAGACTTACCCACTTTCTGCACATCCCCTCTCAGATTATTTAACTGATCCTGAAGCGCTCCTTTCAAGGCACTGTTCTGCTTTTCTAACTCTTCCTTCCTGGACATTGCTTAGCTGTTTTGCTCTTCTTCTAATTCTTCCAACTCATCTTCTGCTTCCGATATTTCCTCTCTGATCCTGTCGGCAATTTTCCCTTTCAACAATAAAGCTATAAAAAGCACAAGGCCGAAAAAAGCAGCCACGATGAGATAGCCCCAAAAATGACTTTCCAGCTCTTTATTCAGAATAGCGGCAAGTCCCAGAAACACAAAGAGTACTATAAAGAAACCAAAAAGGCTCAATATCCCGACAAAAACAAGCTTGGTAATAACAAACGAAAGCCCCTCCCTGACATCAATTTTAAGGAGTTCAATTCTCGTTTCTATGTACCCGGTAAGGGTATTAATAAGTTTATCTAGATCAAAGAGTTTCAAGAGGCCTGTAAATCAGGTGGTAAAGATAATCAGATAATGATTATTTGATGGACTCAAGTTTTACTGATTTCAGAAGATGCTTCTCGCGGTCATAGTACTCTGCAGAAACAAGAAGCTTCCGGTCGCTATCCACCAATAGCTGAGCTCTGTAGCATCGCCCCTGTGGAGCCTTATAAGTTTTTTCCAGTGAAATAAGCTTGCTGAGCTTTACTCCGTCATGATCATAGGTAGCCTCATTGCCCAGCACCTTTAAAGTATAGGCACCATAGCTGTCAACTCCCTCTGATTGTGAGTTATAATCCGTTCTGCCATCGAAATCGACAAAATGCCGATCTGCATCAGCCACTACAAAACTTGTATCGGGAAGTGAAAGCTCCTCCTCTCCCTCTGCCCCTTCAGTTCCTCCGTTATATACCAGAAACTGAGCGAAGCTTTTGACATTATCCTTATTGACGATAATCATTTGTCTCGCTTCTGCCTGCTCATCTGTCACCACAGAAAACTCATACTGAGCGGTCTCTACCGAATCCCTGTTCAGATAAATGAGCGTGAACGGCAACAAAAAGAAAGTGAATATCATATAGGAAAACCCTATTACCCGTGACTCGAGTGTCATGGCCCCGAAGCGGTAGGCTATTTCGACCGGGATCTTCCGTATTACCGGAAAGGGCAGAAAGATCAAAACACCTATGAGGTTGATCAGAACGTGTACCAGTGCAATACTCAGGGCTGCCTCGGTTCGGTTAAAGGCTGCCAGCAAAGCGGTGATGGTAGTACCCAGGTTAGCTCCCATAATAAAAGGAAAGGCATTCTGTAATGACACCCTGCCCGAAGCAACCAACGGCACCATGAGTGAAGTAGTGATAGAGCTGGACTGCACCCCTGAGGTAAGCAGCGTACCCCAGCCAAAGGATTTGTACGGATTCCGGAATACGTAGCGCCTGAGTTTATCCTTTGATTCGCCTATGAGCCTGGCATAAATCACCTTTGATAGCAACTTAATGGATGCAAAGAGCAGCACCAGTGCCAATAATATGGTAATAAAGCTTTTTGGCAACACGCCAATTACCCAATGGCTGAGAGAAGAAAAGCTGTAGTCTCCTATACTGAGAGGAGTACCTCCGCTAAGCCCCAGACCTCCCAGAAAATCCGTCATGGATACTGCCAGATAAGACAGGGTGCCGTAGTAATACTCCAGAGGGAACAACAGCAGCACCACTATAATATTGAAGAAGTCATGCATTGACCCGGCAGATAAAGCCTTCCTGAACTCATTCCGCTTTGTTACAAAGCCAAGCGAGACCAGCGTACTGGTCAGTGTAGTACCAATGTTTGCCCCCATCACCACGGGTATGGCATTGGGTAAGGTCAGATAGCCCGAAGCCACAACCGCCACAATCATGGTTGTTACCGTGGAGCTGCTCTGAATCAAGGCCGTTGTGAGCAGACCTATAAAAAGCCCGATAAAGGGGTTGGATGTAGCCAGCAGAATAGATTTTGCCGTATCGCCTCCCAACATGGTCAATGAACCCGCGACCATATCAATTGAGAACAAAAAAAGTGTAATGGCCAACACAAACCACAGCAGAGATCCGGACCATTTCTTAGGTCCCGTGGATATCACACTATTGCTGGCCATGTTCATCATTTCGGCTATTCCGGGAGGATTTTAAATCAAGTCGCAAAATTAGCAGATAAAGCACCTCTGGCTTAATTGAACATGTAAAGCTATTGTTAACAAATAGATATCTTTGAAAAAAAGCATCGTTTTTATCAACCTGAAAATCAGACAGATAGAAAACATAATGTCAGACTGACCTGACAGCGAATTTTGTGTGAAAAACGATTCCGGTGTGTTATTAGAAAAAGAATTATACTTTTGTAGTACTTCATAAAATTGAACGTCACTCATTCAGTAATTTACACCCTTCGACTCTCCCCATATACAGCGTTTTTGCCATGAATGACTTTCTGAACATTATTAGTATTCTCGGTGCCCTGGGGCTCTTTATTTTCGGGATGAAGGTGATGAGTGACGGTATACAAAAAGTGGCTGGCAACAGCCTTAGATCGGGACTCGCCAGAATGACTAATACTACCTTTGGCGGTGTGATGACAGGATTCGGCACTACGGCCATCATTCAAAGTTCATCTGCAACGACTGTCATGATCGTGAGCTTTGTAAATGCCGGTCTGCTTACCCTGAAGCAAGCGATTGGCGTGATTATGGGTGCCAATATCGGTACCACAGTCACAGCGCTGATTATCGTAATTTTCGGCTTTAAATTTAAGATCTCGGCTTTTGCCCTGCCAATACTGGCTGTCGCGGTGCCGATGATCCTGGCTAAAAAAGAAAGAGTCAAACACCTTGGAGAATTTCTAATCGGATTCTCCATTTTATTTATAGGCCTCGGAGAATTAAAAGGACTGGTCCCCAATGAGCTCCCTCCCAATATCCAGGAGTTTATTTCTGATCTGGGCCAGTACGGTTTTGCTTCCACCCTGATCATGGTGGTAGTGGGTACTCTGGTAACCATTATTGTGCAATCATCCAGTGCTGCCATAGCCATTACCCTGACGCTTTGTCAAAAAGGATTTATTCCCTTCGAAATGGCAGCGGCCATTGTACTGGGCGAGAATATAGGAACTACCATTACGGCAAATATCGCTGCAGTGGTTGGCAATACGGCTGCCAAAAGAGCTGCCAGAGCACACCTGATATTTAATATCATGGGGGTACTCTGGATGCTGATCCTGTTCAATCCTTTCCTGAAACTGATTGATAGCATCGTAGTATCGCTCGACCTCGGATCTCCCTTCCAGAATGTAGACTCCATTGGGGATGGCCTTACCGCCTTCCACATGTCGTTCAACATTATCAACACCCTGTTACTGGTATGGTTCGTTGGCCTGATTGCCAAGGTGGTGACAAGACTGGTACCAGAAAAAGCCACTGACGAAGGTTTTAAACTACAGCATATTACCGAGGGCTTAATATCTACTCCGACCGCGGCTATTGATGGCGCTAAGAGAGAGCTCGAACTCTTTGCTCAGTCAGTATCAAAAATGGCCACCAGGGTATCGGAGCTATTCCAGAACGGCAAACCTGCTGAGCACAGTAAAATCATGGCTGAGGTAGCTCAGTATGAAAGTGATGCCGATCAGTATGAGGAAGAGATTTCCAACTATATCGTAAAGGTTTCCTCAAGCGATCTGAGCCAGGACTCCTCTCTTGATATCAGAAGAATTCTCAATGCCAGCACATCTCTGGAAAGAGCGGCTGATGAGCTGAACATGGTAGCCAGGCATATAGACAGAATGCATACGCAAAAAGAGCTCTCTCTTACCGAGGCGCAACGCAGCAAGCTTGAAGAGCTTTTTAAACTGGTCAAATGGGCACTGGATACGGCCGGTAACAACCTGCGCAGTAGCTATGACGAGACAACTATTGGTAAAGCCAGAGCCGTAGAAGATCAGATCAATACCACAATCAGGAAGATGCGCGAACAGAACCTGAAAGATCTGGAAAACAGAACCTACGACATCCGCAGTGGTATTATCTACCGAGACATTTTCAACTCACTGGAAACGGTGGGCGATTATCTTCTTGAAATCTCGGAAAACATCACGGGAGAATACGCAGAAGAAGACAGCCTCTAAACCCTGCCTGCCAGCTGATTAACTGCAATCCAGGCCATGAGACCAATACTCAGTTCAATGGCATCTTCATCAATATTGAATAGCGGAGTGTGCACACCCCGGGTAGTTCCTTTTTCTTCATTGCCCGTACCCAGCCTGTAGAAACACGAAGGCACCTGATGAGAGTAGTAAGCAAAATCCTCAGCCCCCATCCACAGACTCAGGTCTACAATGTTTTCAGCTCCTACATAAGCCTCTGCAGCCCTTCTCGCCCCCTGAGTGGTTTCAGGATCATTTGACAGAAAGGGGTAGCCCACAGAAATATTCACTTCACAAGATCCGCCCATGCCTTCAGCAATGCTTTCTGCCATTTTACGGATGCGCTTGTGAGCTTCAAACCTCCACTCTTCATCGAGGGCTCTGAAGGTTCCTTTGAGCTTCACTTCTTCAGGGATAATATTCGTAGCACTTCCTCCCTGGATGCTCCCGAAGGACAGTACTGTTGGCGCTTTGGGATCAGCATTACGGCTGACCACCTGCTGTAGTGCCACTACGATGTGTGATGCAATGAGAATAGGGTCAACTACTTTGTCCGGCAAGGCGGCATGCCCTCCCTTGCCCTTCACTGTCAGGTAAATTTCATCAGCGCTGGCCATATACATACCCTCTCTGAAGCCAATTTTTCCGGTGGGAATAAAAGGCATCACATGCTGCCCCACCATGGTAGCCGGCTTCGGGTTTTCCAGCACTCCATCTTTGATCATCAGGGAAGCACCTCCCGGGTTTTTCTCTTCTCCCGGTTGAAAAACCAGCTTCACAGAACCTTCAAATTCATCCCGTATCTCGGTTAAAATTCTGGCAGCTCCCAGCAGGGATGCTGTATGCACATCGTGCCCACAGGCGTGCATCACCCCTTCATTTTTAGATTTATAGGAAATATCGTTGGCCTCAAGAATTGGTAGAGA
>DIYF01000118.1 GCA_002427745.1 Roseivirga sp. UBA6061
ACTCTGATGACGCCTGTATGAACGTTTTCACAAACGATCAGATCAGTCGCATGCGAACGGTATTGGAGCACAGCCCCCGAAGAAAGTCACTGCTCAGCTCCCCCGTTCTGGACAACCCACTGAAATCTCCGACCGACCTGGCGGGGCTGATCAAGGTCTATCCTAACCCTGCCAGTGATAAATTCCATATTGCCTTTGAAGCCCACAAACTGGAAGATGTACAGATCACGATGACTGACCTGACCGGTCAAACCCTCTTCTCCAGATCTTTTGATCAGGTATTCGAAGAATCCATTGAGGTGACACTTCCCCCGACAGCCGAACGCATGATTTTGCTTCGGATAGAAACAGGAAAGCTCTCCTATCATCAGAAACTGCTCATCCGTTAAGAAATAGACGGCACCAATGGTTTTGCTTAGAATTTGATCTAAATTCAGGCTGACCATTTCAGCCACCATGCAATACAACAGACCTTTTACACAGCTACTCACCTTTGTTTTCTTTATCACCTTCAGCAGCCTCAGTGTCCAAACTATGGCTCAGGAAGAAAGCAAGCCTCTGTACAGTCCCAAGGCCTTTACAACACAACATGAAGGCAACTTTGGCGGAAAAAAAATCAGCTATTCCGCTGTGGGCAAAGAGACCTTTCTAAAGAATGCAAAAGGTGAATCCATCGGGTCACTCTGGTCGGTCGCTTATACCAAAACGGGCAACATAGACCCCGCCAAAAGACCGGTAACATTTGTCTTCAATGGTGGTCCAGGCTCTGCCTCTATGTGGCTTCACATGGGCTTTTTCGGCCCCAAAGTAGTACGGGTAGATAGTGATGCACGTGAAGATGATGGTGGTGCGCCCTACCTGGTTGAAGAAAACAAAGAGGGCCTGCTGGACATTACTGACCTGGTTTTTATTGACCCGATTGGTACGGGATACAGTCAGCTTATCGGCAAAGGAAAAGGAGAAGACTTCTGGGGACTCAACCCGGATGCCAGCTCCGTAGCTCAGTTCATGAGACGCTGGGTGACAGAAAACAACCGATGGATGTCACCTAAATATATAGCCGGAGAAAGCTTTGGCACTACCCGTGCGGCCGCAGTATCTCAGGCACTGGAGGGCAACGGACAAAACATGGCACTCAACGGGTTGATACTCATCTCTCAGGCACTGGATTATCAGGGTTCTACCTCCATTGACGATAACATCACCTCTTATATTACCTATCTGCCCAGCATGGCTACAACAGCCTGGTATCATAAAAAAGCGGGAGCCGGAAAGACGATTGAAGCTTTTGCTCAGGAAGCCAGAGAGTTTGCCTACAATGATTATGTGTCGGCTCTTTACAAAGGTGATTTTATCAGCGACAGCGAGAAAGAGGCCATTGCAGACAAGCTCTCCTACTTCACCGGGCTGGACAAAGTTTTTATCAAACGTGCCAATAACCGCGTGCTGATGGGTCGGTTTAAGAAAGAACTGCTGCGCGATAAAGGGCTGGCTATTGGTACCCTGGATGGCCGCTACTATGGAGACGAACCCGATGATACGGCCGACAGCCCACGGCTGGGTGACCCTTCAGGCTACAAAGTATCTGCGGCCTATACGGCTGCACTGAACCACTACTTCACCAATGATCTCCAGATTAAAATGAATCGCCCATACATCACCAGTGGCGGTCTTTCCAGCTGGGACTGGGGCAGCGGAGGCGAGCCGATGTATGTAAAAACCTCCCGCAGACTGGCCAACGCCATGCGCAGGAACGATAAAATGAAAGTGTTGGTAGCCAGTGGCTATTACGACCTCATCACTCCTTTTTTCGATGCAGAATTCACCTTTTCGCGCAATGCCATTCCTATGGAACGCGTGACATTCACTTACTATGAAGGTGGTCACATGATGTATAATCATCGTCCCTCCTTCTCACAACTGGCTAAGGACATCAGAGCTTTTATTGAGGGAAACTAAAAGCTGATTTAATGGCTCATGTCATTCTTTTCGATAGAAATGCTCCGGAATCTATAATTGAAGAATACTATATGACCTTTCACCTGGCACTTTTTCTTAGTAATATGTTCAGGTCAAGAGTCAATGTTCATTATGCCGGAGAATCATTTCAGCCCTAAAATGATGGAGAAATCTGTCAATCAGTTAAAAGTCATTATTGATAGCAAAGATTATAGCCAGGAGGCAAGGCAGGCAGCTATCTGGGAACTGGAAAAGCGTGGAGGGTATGATCCTGACACCGCCTCACAAATTCCAATACCAAAGGTATCCGGAGAAGATGCGTACAAAGATTTTCTAAAAGGAGTGAGAAAAAAGAGGAGTTGGGGATGGACTCCCAGGTATAGCGAAACACTGCATTCAGGCTTGAACACCAAATTAACAATGGCCCTTATTGCGGAAGCTTTTGAAAAACTAAAATGGGAAATTGTGTACCATGGTCCTGAAGAAGCAATAGCCATAAGGCATAAAAAAAACTTCATGGGACCAGAGGGGGAGAAGGTTTCAGTATCTGTTATAGACCCAACAAGGGTAAAAGTCAAAAGCGAGTCTACAGGCCAGGAAATATTCGATGCTGGAAGAAATTCGGTGAGAGTTCAACTCTTGTTACATGTTTTCAACGAAATCAAAGCTTCAAAAACGGAAGAGGACCTATCAACATTAGAAGATGATTTGCAAAGGGCCGAAAACTGGGATGATTATGAGATTCCGGAAACGCTGCCAGAACCTCCTAAGATCAGAGAGGCTAAGCCTGTTTCGTTTCATATCTCAATTGTATTGACTGCGTTCTTTCTGTCATTTGTTTTTGCCATAATTTTGACCAAAGTACATTTAGTAGTCCTTTTTGAAGGATTGATCGGATGGTTACTATCTCTGGTTGTGGTGAAGTCTCTTAAAATCTTCAATTATACAAATGCCAAAACCATTCGGATAACCATCATAGTAGCAGTGCTCATCATTATCTTCGGCACGCAATATTTCGAGCATCAAATTATACTATATGAAAATCCAGCTCTTAGTAACTTTTTTAGTTTTCAGCAGTTTCTGGAGGCAAAATTTCAGCAAGGTTTTCAACTTGAGTCAATGAACCTGGGCTGGTATGGTTGGGTAGGCCTTTTTATTCTTCAATATGTCATTATATACTATGTGAATATGCTCCAGCTATTCACAGGTCTAACAGCTTATGTTGGCGGCAGAGTACCATCTGAGGTCTTAGATTTCGCACTTTATCACCTTGTAAAAGGGAAAAATGAACAAGGTGTCAGGGCTGAATTAAGTCTTATGGGCTGGTCTCAACAAGAACACCAAAACTATGTTTTTGAAGCACTTGGGGCAATCCGTGAGAGTTCTGAGTTTGTAAGACACGCATAATACAGTGAGTAGCTCTCCTCTAGATAGTTCAGAATTAAGGATTTCTCTCTTTAAACAGCTTATCTTGATAATCTTCAGCTCAATCATGATTTCATGCCAACCTGAACAAAAGGCTCGTGCTTCTGATACGATGACGATAGAAGGTGAACTCTCCTTCAAACTGATAGAATTTGGCAGCTATTACGCTTTGGCGGATGGACTGGGCGATCAAGTATTCGACCTGGTCGACAGCCTTGAGACATTGCCAGCCTCAACCCTGTCCGAAGATGAGCAGGGCTTTCTCTCAATAGTGAACTTATTGAAGGACAAAGGTCTTCTTTTTTTGCCCTCTTTCAACCTCGCGACCAACCAGCGGGACTACCGGGTCTATCTGGACACTTCGGAATACAATAAGGTCAGGCCCTTCAAAAGAGAAGAGCTGGTAAAAGAAAATCAGAAAGTAAAGATCAGACTCAAAGGGCAACTTATTCCAACAAGCCTGGAAAAGACTCCACCGCTTTTTCGATGTTCTGAAATCCTGTCCATAGAGAAAGTCCCCGGCAAAACCCACTGGCGCAAGTAATCATCCACTTCTCCATATCCTCCCCTTTTAGGGGAGG
>DIYF01000101.1 GCA_002427745.1 Roseivirga sp. UBA6061
GGTACAGACTATCCTAACTCTTATGTGATGATGTCTGGTGATATCGACTCACGTGCCTCTAATACCATGGATTTTGAAGTGGATGCTCCCGGTGCCAACGACAATGCTTCGGGGATGGCAGGAACCATCGAAGCGGCCAGAGTGCTCTCGAAGTATAAGTTTAAACACAGTATTGCCTTTGTAGGGCTTTCGGGCGAAGAGCAGGGACTCTTTGGCGGAGCGGGTCTAGCCCGTTATGCCCAGGAAAACAACTGGGACATGATCGGTATTCTGAACAATGATATGATCGGAAACATTGAAGGAATTGACGGGGTAATTGACAACCAGACTTTCAGGATATTTTCAGAACCTACTCCAGCCAATGAGCAGGAAAGGGCCAGAAGAAGCCGAAGATTTACCGGGGGAGAAGTAGACGGTATTTCACGTCAGCTGGCCAGATTTATCCACAAGCAGGTAAGCACCTATATGCCTGAGATGAACCCCATGATGATCTACCGTCTGGATCGCTTTGGCAGGGGAGGTCATCACAGACCTTTCAATGATCTGGGTTATGCGGGAGTGCGCATCATGGAGGCCCATGAGAACTATAATCGCCAGCACCAGAACATCCGGGAAGAGAATGGTATTAAATACGGAGATGTGATTGAAGGAGTTAATTTTCCCTACACCCGTAAGCTCACCGCTGTAAACGAAATATCGCTGGCCAGTCTGGCCTGGGCACCTCCGGCACCTACCGGGGTAAGTATTGGCGGGGCAGTGCGCCCATCCACCTCGCTGATCTGGGACAAATCAGAGGATAAGAATATAGCCGGTTATAAGATTTACTGGAGACTGACTACTTCACCCACCTGGGATTACTCCAGGTTTGTAACTGGCGTTAACGGACATACACTGGACGGTATCGTGATTGATAACTATTACTTTGGGGTAGCAGCAGTGGGCCATGATGGTAACGAATCGCCTGTGGTATTTCCTTTAAGACAAATCAGACGAAGATAGTGCCATTGGTCGGGCCTCATTGGTCAGACCACTCTAAGTGGTCCGACCAATAGTATGTTGAATGAAGAAGCTTTAATAAAGCGGCTGAAAGGTCGCTTTTTTCATCTGTACTCCTGGAAAACTGAGTCTGTTGCGCAAAAAGGTTGCGTACATGCCATCTTTCTTTACTTGTAATCCAGGTCATGGAACATGAAAAGTAAGCTCTTTCAAAATATAATTTTAGCACTTATTGCCCTGATGGCCATTCCATTTGTGCTCATGGCTCTCATCATTTTCGTACCAATCGAGATGATCAGAAGTACTAAAAGGAAGAGAAGGATTAGAAAATGGGTAACCCGAAATGATTATAACTACTTTCTTATCTACACAACTGGGAAATGGAAACGAAATTTTTTCGAACAAAGGATCATACCAGCCCTGTCTCCCGGATTGAAGACAGGCATCTATGATGGCATGGATTTCAAAGGGTTTATTACTTCAGAGGTTGCAGGTCACTTTCATTTGAATGACCAACAAGGGTTCCCAATTGTCGGGAAAATCGAAAACGGTAAGTTGACAGTACGGTCTCTCAAGGCAGAATTCTCCCAATATGTTGGTTTGGAAAAAAATGTCGAGCGTTTTGAGGATGCTCTGCAGGAAGCAATTGATAACCTGTAAGGGAAGCCTGCCTGGCGGTACTACCCCAACAAATTCGCTTTGTCAATTCGCTGAATAAAATCCTCTCTCTTGCTCTTGCTGAGACTGATCATCATATCATCTCCTAAACGTAGTGTATTGCCTTCTATGGCATTGACAAAGGAGATATTGATGATATGGGAGCGATGTACGCGAAAGAAAGTTGTGGCCGGTAAAATCTCCTCCATCTTATTCATCGACTGTAGGGTCATGATCTTTTTGCCACTGGCTGTGACGATCTGTACATAGGCTCCTTTGCTTGTAATGTATTCAATGTCGGCATAGTTAACCTTGATCACTTTATTATCTGCTTTGACGAAGAGAAAATCATCGGTCTTTTCAGCCTCAGCGGGAGCTGCGGATGGTGCAGGAGCGGGAGTGACCGGAACATTTCTATTGGCCAGTATGCGGTTAACCGATTTGTAGAAGCGGTTGAATTCAATAGGCTTGAGCAGATAATCAGCCACTCCATATTCATAGCTCTGAATCGCATATTCCGAGTAGGCCGTGGTAAGGATTACCTGTGGTCCGTCACCCAGGCTTTTCAGGAAGTCGATGCCCGTGATCTCCGGCATCTCAATATCAAGAAACAACAGGTCGACTTTGCCGGTTCTGATATGCGACATGGCCTCCAGGGCAGTAGCACAGGTGGCCACCAGCTCCAGTTCGGGGATTTTCGAAACATAATCAGCCAGTAAACTTCTGGCGATGGCTTCATCATCTACTACCACACATCTCAGTATCATACCAATTCGAGTTTAAGGTCTATTTCAAAAAAATCATCTACCATTCCGGTTTGCAGGCTGTGCTTTTCACCATAATCCGCACTTAGCATCTTCCGGCTGTTGGAAAGTCCGATACCGGAATCCTTCTTCTTTTTCACCTCTTTTTTAATCGTATTTCGCGTGGTGAAGTGCAGCTCATTCTCACATACCTCCAGGCTGATCGTCACCCAGCCTTCTTCGTTGGTTTCGATATCGCTGTGTTTGAAGCAATTCTCCACGAAATTGATGAGCATCATTGGCATGATCATTTGCTGGTCATTCAGTCCATCATAGTAGAAATCGATACGGTCTGCCAGGCTTTTCGATTTCATGGCCTGTAGCTGCAGGTAGTTTTCAATCAGTTCTTTCTCCTTTCTGAGACTGACTCTGGGCACGCTGCAGTCGTAGAGCAGATAGCGCAGTATTTTGGAAAGCTGAGAGATCATTTCCGGGGCCCGGGGATCTTTCATGTGCACCAGGCCATAGATATTATTCAGGGTATTGAAAAGAAAATGAGGATTGATCTGACTTTTCAGCAGGTCCAGTTCTGCCTTTACTTTATCTGCCTCAGCCTTTACGGTATTCAGCTTCTGGCTATAGTAATAGTGGGTATAGGCCGATGTGGAAACAATGAACAGTCCTATTCCGGTAAAAGTGATCCAGAGAAGTACCCCCAGAAAGAGGGGAGGCATGTCAGGGTTGATATCCAAAAGCCCGATTACGATAGAGGCGAGTAATCCGGAAGCTACTAGAACTATCAGGCGAATCAGGTATTTTCTCCGTTCCTGGTCGGCACTTAGAATGAGGCCTTTGACTATATGTTTTTTATAAAGTGTTATCACAATAATAGAAGTCAGATATACCTGGGCACTGAAGTTCAAAGAAGTGCGGGCCCCGTCATCGATATAAATAGCAATGGCGATCAGTATGTACATAAAGTGCATAATGACCGTAGGAACAGAGTTTAATAACCGAAGTGCTCTTTCATCCTTTTCTGCCATGCTCAATTATCCTGCTTTTTTGTGAGTTCTCATTTTTTATTTAATGAAACACCCCGAATCATGCACGAATGAATCGAATCATCGAATGGATGGATTCGTGCATGCCGTGGGGCATTTCGTGCAGAAGATAAGGCCTTCGGTTCAATAATGTTTTAATAATGAACCGGCCCTGCGATTCTTGTGTATGAAAAATGTGAATGCGATGACACCGGCTGGAATATGAGATGAAGCTCAACCAGTAAACCTGAAAAAAGCGCAATTAGTCGAATCGGTAAAATCGCTGACTTTTTTGATCAAGTAAATACCTCTGAAAATGGTTAACTTAAATCACAGCCCAAATTTATTAACCTTAAACAACTATGAAGATTAAAGCCATTCTCATCATGCTTATGGCATCGATGGCCTATACTTTTGCCCAGGATGCCGGCAAAAAGGACGTCCGAATCGGGATACTCCTCGATGTAAGGACCCCGGAGATAGAACCGCTGACAGAACGCCTGAAAAATGAAATTAAGGCAGTGGTGGGTGAAGATGCCAACCTGATTTTTTCCGAAGACCAGATGTTGGTCAATGGTTTTAATCTGGATCAGGCAGAAGCCAATTACCAAACACTGATAGCCGGAAAAACGGATATTATTATCGCTTTTGGAGCCATTAATAATGTGGTGGTCTCTAAAAAGAAGGAGCATCTGAAGCCTACTATATTGTTTGGTTCCGAGCCGGGTGATTTTGCCGAACTGGATAAGACCAAAGCTTCATCGGGTATACATAACCTGGTATACCTGGTCAGCTCTCAGTCTTTTGAAGTAGACCTGGAAGTCTTTTCAGAGCTCTATCCCTATGAAAATGTGGGGGTGGCTGTAGAAGCTGCTATGGAACGTACACTTCCGGTCAAAGACTTGCTGGATCGTATTTTTGAATCAAAAAAAGCAGGCTATAAGCTGATTCCCTTCGAAAATGTAGATGACATCACTTCCGGTTTGGACGGAGTAGATGCACTCTACCTGGGAGGCGGATTTTTGTTCACAGATACTGAAATATCAGGTTTGGTAGAGGTGCTCAATGAAAAGAAAATTCCCTCCTTCACCGCTACCGATGTGAACGATGTAGAGCTGGGGCTGATGGCTACCAACCAGGGAGCTGAAACCCTGGACCAGTTTTTCAGAAGAATCGCTCTCAGTGTAGAAGCCATTATCAATGGTCAGGACCCGGCTGACCTGCCTTTATATATAGAAAGTACCAAGGAGCTGACCATCAATTATAATACAGCCGAAAGACTGGATGTACCTCTGAAATACAGCTATATCGCTACTACCAACCTGGTAGGCGATTTCATCAGTGTTACGGCTGAGAAGAGATATGACTTGCTGGAAGTATTGAGCGAAGTGCTGGCTGAAAACCTGACACTGAAATCAGGAGCTAAGGATGTTGAACTGGCCGGGCAGGATTTGAAGACAGCTAAAAGCAACTACCTGCCTGAGGTTACCGGTTCGGTTACCTCTACTTATCTTGATCCGAAAGTGGCCGAGGTTTCAAATGGCCAGAACCCTGAGTATTCCACTGATGGTAACATTACCGTAAGCCAGACGATTTTTGCACCTGCTGCCAGTGCAAACATTAAGATTCAGGAAGATCTGCAAAAAGCCCAGCAGGAGACTTATAATGCCAGTCAGCTGGATGCAATTTTTGATGGTGCCAATGCCTATTTCAATGCACTGCTGCTAAAAGCCAATTTGCAGATCAGCTCGCGTAACCTGGACCTGACCAAGCGCAACCTGCAACTGGCTCAGCAGAACTACGAATCAGGGCAGTCGGGTAAGTCAGATCTGCTGCAATTCCGCAGTCAGCTGGCGCAGAATACACAGACCCTGGTAGAAGCAGTGAACCAGTTGGAGCAGGGGTTCTTCTCTCTAAATCAGCTGCTGAATCAGCCGGTAAACAGAAGAATCGATGTACAGGATGCAGACCTGGGCAAGGGCGTGTTTGAAGAATATGATTACGACCAGCTGAGAACATACCTGGATGATCCAAGCCTGCGAGAGCCTTTTGTCGACTTTCTG
Organism: Roseivirga sp. UBA6061; assembly: GCA_002427745.1. Taxonomy (GTDB): domain Bacteria; phylum Bacteroidota; class Bacteroidia; order Cytophagales; family Cyclobacteriaceae; genus Roseivirga. Next base: position 5,500 of record DIYF01000101.1, read on the forward strand.
GTAGCACAGGCCCGCAAGAATGCTCCTGAGCTTAAATCTCTGGCTTACAATATCAGCGCCAATGAGAGAAACCTGAAGCTGGCAGCCAAAGGGCGATTCCTGCCCACACTGGCCGTACAGGGGCAATATAACAACAACCTGACCAGGGGCGGGGTAGGGACTGAAGTACCAATGGGCTTTGGGCAGATTCCCCGGTCTAACTACAGTGTAGGTCTCAATCTGTCGATACCCATTTTTCAACGAAATCAACAGAACATTAATCGCCAAACAGCAACTATCCAAAAAGAACAACTGGATATCAATCGTCAGAACATTGAGTTGAACCTGGAACGGAATGTGAATGCAGCGGTGCTTCAGCTTACCAACCAGATTGCCAATATTGAGCTGTCTAAGGTATCGGAAGAGGCAGCCAGAGAGGGCCTGGAGCTCACCCAGGAGTCTTATGCCACCGGAGCTGTGAATTGGGTGCAGTTGGTCGAAGCTCAGGATAATTACCTGAATGCTCAGCTGGCCAATGCCAATGCCATTTACAATTACCTGCTCAGTTCTCTCCAACTGGAGCGTTTTATGGGCTACTATTTCCTCCTGCATACGGCTGAAGAAAACGAAGCCTTCAGACAGGAATTCCTCAATTTTTTGACCAACAGAAATTAATCCACGCTATGTATAATATTATTAAATCAACCGGTTTATTATCCCTTACCGTACTCCTCCTTTTCTCTTGTGGAGGAGAAGATACCCAGGAGAAAAAAGTTTTAAGACCAGTCGTTTTCCAGGTAGCGGGGCTACAGGAAACGACTAACCAGCGTACTTTCAACGGTACGGCTGAAACGGATAAAATTGTCAATCTGAGCTTCAGAAACAGTGGTATAATTACCCAGTTCAATATGAATCTTGGTCAGCGGGTTCGCAAAGGACAGTTGCTGGCAAGACTGGACAATGTACAGGCCCGGCTGGGTTATGAGCAGTCAGTGGCTTCACTCAACAGCTCTGAATCACAGATGAAAACGGCCAAGCTCAGCTATGACCGCATTCGCACCCTCTATGAGAAAGGAAGCGCTTCCCTGAGTGACTTTGAAAATGCCAAGAACTCATATCAGAATGCCCAAAGTGGCTATGAGTCTTCCAAACGTAGTGTGGAGATACAAAAAGAGCAGATCAACTATGGATTCATTTACGCACCGGAAGATGGAATTATTGCCAATGTCAATGCGGAGATAGATGAAAATGTGTCGCCAGGCCAGGTAGTAGCGGTGCTCAATGCGGGGGGCGATATGACGATTCGTCTGGGTATTCCTGAGAGTGTGATTAACAATGTCAGAGAGTGCAGCAATGTGAGTGTGGCCTTTCCCGCCCTGAACGGACAAGTGTTTGAAGGGCAGGTCACAGAAATTTCACCAGCGGTAGATCGTAATACAGCCACCTATCCGGTGAAGGTTGTATTGCTGGCCCCGACCGAAGCAGTGCGTTCCGGTATGGCCGCTAATGTCAGCTTTAGCTTCTCAAATGGCGGATCAGGTGTACTGACCATTCCGGCTAAGGCAGTAGGAGAAGACAGCAAGGGCCGTTTTGTATTTCTGATCAATGAGCAGGGAAACAATACCGCCACTGTCAAAAAACAACATATCACCCTGGGCCAGCTTACCTCCAGAGGCTTTGAAGTAACAGGCGGCCTTTCAGCAGGGCAGAAGATTGCTACGGCCGGCCTTCAGACCTTGCTGGATGGTCAGCAGGTGAGCCTACAACAATAAGTCTTTTCATATCAAATTTTATTAAGATGAACCTTACACAATTTGCTATTGAGAAGAACAGGATCACCTGGATGATCCTGGGCACAATTATCCTGATGGGACTGGCTCTGTACAGCTCTTTACCCAGAGACAGTATGCCTCCCTACACTGTAAGAGTGGCTACTGTGGTATCACAGTTTCCCGGAGCCAGCCCGGAAAGGGTGGAACAGCTTGTGACTGACAAGATTGAGAAAGTGGCACAGGAGCTGCCTGAGCTCAAAGAGGTCAACAGTACCTCAAGAACAGGATTGTCTGTGGTTTCGGTTGTGCTCAAAGATGAAGTGGGACCGGAAGATTTGCAGCCGGTATGGGACCGACTCAGAAGAAAACTCAACGGGATCAAAGGATTGCCGGAAGGAGTAAAGCCCAGCCTGAATGATGACGGAATCGGAGATGTCTATGGTATTGTGGTGGGACTGGCCAGTGATGGCTTCTCCTATGCTGATATGAAAGAGTATGCCGATGACCTGAAGGATGACCTGATTAAACTGCCGGATGCGGCCAAAGTAGAAATGGGTGGAGAGCAGGAAGAGCGTGTCTTCGTAGAGTTTGATAATGCGGTACTTCAGGAGTATGGTCTTACTTCCGGGAAACTCCAGAGCATTATCGGTTCAGTGAATATCCTTAGCTCAGGTGGACAGATCAACCTGGAAGAGGAACGCATCATTCTGGAACCTACCGGTAATTTTAACTCTTTGCAGGACTTGAAAGAGACGCTCATTCCTGTAGGAGACGGCAATCAAATGATCTACCTGCAGGACATTGCGAGGGTGTCCAAAGGTTATATCGATCCGGCCAATCAGCTCATTCGGGTAAATGGTAAGAGTGCAATTTCACTGCACATCAACCTGAAGGAAGGCGCCAACGTGATCAAACTGGGAGAAGACGTGGATGTGGTGCTGGCAGAGTGGCGGGCGAAGTTACCGGTAGGTCTCGACCTGGTCAGACTTTCTTCCCTCGACAGTTACATCGACTTTAAGATCAGTGACTTTATTGTAAACCTCATTCAGTCTATCAGTATTGTATTTGCCGTAATGCTGATCTTCCTGGGTTTCCGTACAGGAAGCATCATTGCTTCGCTGATCCCGATTGTAACCATTATGACGCTTATGCTCATGGGGCTGATCGGTGTCGGTTTGAATCAGGTTACCCTGGCTGCTCTGATCATGGCCCTGGGAATGATGGTAGACAATGCCATTGTAGTAGCTGAAACGATCATGGTAAAGATGGAGAATGGTATCAAGGCCAAGCAGGCGGCAATCGAAGCCTGTAGCGAACTGTTTATGCCCTTGCTGATCTCTACACTCACTACCTCGGCAGCATTCCTGTCCTTCTATCTGGCAGAATCTACTATGGGAGATATTGTAGGGCCGATCTTCGTGGTGATCAGCCTGGCACTGCTTTCGTCCTGGCTCATTGCCCTGACAGTGATCACTATGTTTTGTTATCTCTTCCTCAAGGTAAAGAAGAAAGGAGAGTCAAAACCTGGTATGGTAGACAGGGCCATTAACTGGATCAAGGGCTATTATGAGAAACTGATCATGTTTGCCCTGAACAGAAAGGGACTGGTGATGATTGCCATTGCACTCTTCTTCTTTGGGTCGTTGTTTGGCTTTACAAAAATTGCTTTTGTCTTTTTCCCTGATAGCGACCGGAATATGATCACCATTGACGTGAACCTGCCTCTGGGAACCCGTATTGAGAGAACTGCCGAAATAATTGAGGGCATAGAAAACTACATGGCCGATTCGCTGCTGGTCAATGATCAGCGACTTGATGGTATTGACAGCTGGTCTTCCTATATCGGAGAGGGGCCCGAGTCATACGACCTGGGTTACTCGCCTGATGAGGCAAATTCCAGCTATGCTCATATTCTGGTGAATACTACCAGTGCAGAGTTCAACAATGAAATGATCAATCGACTGGATGCTTATTGCTTTGTGGCTTTCCCTGATGCGGATATTAAAGTAGGTCCCCTGGGTGCCGGTGGAGGAGGAGTACCTGTTGAAATCAAAGTATCCGGTGACGACCCTGATGTACTGGCAGTGATCGGAGAATCAGTAAAACAAAAGCTTACTTCTATAGCCGGAACCAAAAACGTAAAAGATGACTGGGGGCCGAAGAGTAAGAAGTTTGTGATCAATATTGACCAGGCCAGGGCGCAGTCAGCGGGCATATCCAGTCAGGACATCGCTACCTCACTTCAAACGGTTCTGGATGGCTTCAGAACAGGTGAGTACAGGGAGGATGATAAGTCTATACCCATTATGCTGCGCAGTGATGCCAGCCAGCAACAGACACTGGAGTCGCTGGAGACCATGAGTGTATTCGGTCAAAGCAATGGCCGTAGCGTACCGCTGATCCAGGTGGCCAGTATCGAGCCTCAATGGCAATACTCCAAGATCAAGCGCTTTGATATCAACCGTACCGTCAATGTTTCCAGTGAGCTGCGTGAGGGAGGTAATGCTTCTGCCATCACAGCAGAAATTACTCCCTGGTTGGAAGCTGAGAAAGAAAACTGGCCGGCAGGCTATGATTATACTTTCGGAGGAGACGCAAAGAACACTGCAGACAACATGGGCGCTGTGATGAAATACCTGCCACTCTCTGGCTTTATCATCGTGTTGCTGCTCATTATTCAGTTCAATTCCTTCCGCAAGATGGTCATGGTGGTTTGTACCATTCCGCTGGCACTGATTGGAGTTGTGGCAGGTTTGCTGGTCTTCAGAGAACCTTTCGGTTTTATGCCCTTCCTGGGAGTAATCTCTCTGGCAGGAATTATCATCAACAATGCGATTGTTCTGGTAGACCGCATGGAGATCGAACAAAATGACTTTGGCAGAAAGCCTCAGGATGCAGTGATTGTG
>DIYF01000029.1 GCA_002427745.1 Roseivirga sp. UBA6061
AACAAGAGGCTTGTCGCCACCATTGACAACAAAGTGTGCCCAATAGTATGGGTGTGTAAGAAGACCTTCTGCTTCGGCAAGGTAAGCCCGTTTCGCATTGGCCAGAGCGGCACTTTTGCTCTCTCCATCAGCGAGGTTTTGATAAAAGTGATCCATTATTTTTGCCGTGCTTTGGTCATTGGCCGTCCAAAGTGTCATGACGAGACTTTGGCTACCAGCATAGAAAAAGCTACCGGCCAGGCTAAGTACGCCTTCGCCTGAAGTTGTCTGACCCCTACCTGTATTACAGGCACTAAGCACCACCATAGCTGCAGGAATATCCATGTTGAAAATCTCTGCCGTAGTCAAATATCCGTCATTGACACTGTCCTCTGTTTGCCTCGTAAAAACAAGTCTGGAAAACATAGGGTCTTCTTTGTCCAGGAGTCCATGACTGGCAACATGCACAACTTCAAAATCAGGACTTTGCTCCTTAAACCGGCTTTCTGTGGCCTCTTCTCTCAGAAAAACACTGGTACTGAAGTTCCTGCCTATGTTCTTCACCTCCTCCTGTGTCCAGGAGAGAGACCCCAATTCACTCCTCAGGGTGTCAATTCCTCTGTATTGGGAAAGCTGCTGCTCTTCAAAAACAGGGGCAAAAGCCAATACGCGGGGTTCATAGAAACTTCCTTTGCTACTTCTCAATCTCAACAACAGGCTGGCAGAGTTCGCGTAGCTTACTTCATGAGTGTTGATCAGATAATCCAGCTGACCGAATGTCTCTTCCTCTGAATTTTCAGTGAGTAAAAGTGTGCCAAAAGGTATTGTAGAAAGTGCCTCATGAGGTACAATGGTAAGCTTATCATAATGGCCAAGCGTCTTTCCTTCTGGTAGTAGAATGTCTCTTAGTTTTTTACTCTCCTGAATAAACGTTTTCAACGCAAGATCAGAGGTGACCGGCATATCATGCAGCTGTAAGTAAGCCGCTACTGCCTGGTTAAAGGTACTGTCAATGGGTACTACCCGGAGCTCTGATTTGTCCTGAGTCAGTTGAAAAACATAGAGGTTTTCCTGATCAAGATGATAATTGAGCAGTAATTCTCCCTGTTTCAAAACCTTCTGAACAGAAGACAACCTTATTACATTTTGCCCATATCTGGCGCGATAGTAGTTTGGATAAGCCTTCTGAATCTGTTCAAACAGGTCTTCCCGTTTATTTCGCAGCATCAACAGTTCATTTTGATAGGCCATAAGGTTTGCGCTGTCCTGAGCGTTTTCAGCCTCCAGCTGGTAGATACCGGATTCAACCCGGGTTATTGCCATATCGTAGTTTTCAGATTGCGTGATTATGGAATCGGGAACTCTGGCGTTTTTCAGATTTACTGCATCCTGCAGGTTGGCCAGAAGCAAGTTTGCCTTGTTGGTTTCAGAAAATCTGAATGCCTCTTCCAGGTATTGCCTGTCTTCCGTGATTTCGTACAGTTTATGGGAAAGCCTGAAGCCAGTACTGTTAGATTCCGAAATCATCTTCTGGTACTGTACCTTGTCTCTGAAAAGCGAAGGCTCCGCTCTCAGCCTCACCCCAAAGCTATCTGCTTTTAGTACTGTATTGTATGCTGCCAATAACAGGTCTTTGTCGTCATTCTTTTGATATAATGATTCCAGTGCACGGGTCTTGCCAACAAAAGAGGGATGCACTTCTCTGATATCTGCAATTTGTTGAATAGGTGGGTTTTGAAAGTCGTCTCTGAAGGTACCGGGAGTATTCAGGTCTATGACTTTTTGGTAATAGTGAAGAGCCGAATCGGGTTGGTCTGTTGCCAGGTAACCCAAGGCTACATTTTCATACAAAACCGTCCGCTGGTATATAAGTTGTGCCATTGTCTCTTCGAGCTTTGCCACACCCAGGGTAATGTACCGCCTGCCTTCATCCAGCCGGCCTGTATGCATAAGGTTGATCCCAAGATATACTCTTACCAGGGGTAAGGCTCTCTGGTCATAGGGGCTTCCCTGAGCTTCGATCATCGCTTCAGCTTGTTCTGTATACTTTACGGCAGTGCTATAGTCTTTAATAAACCTGTAATGAGTTCCCAACCGGTAGAGTGCTTCACCTACCCAAAAGGAGCTCTGTCCATACTTTTTCTTCCTGAATTCAAGCACGCGCTCTTTCATCTTCTGAGATTTTACAAAATCTTCCGTCTGCATATAGGAATCAGACAGCCTGCCCATAATCATGTCAGTATCCGATTGTTGCTGAAAGGGAAGTGATAAGGAGATGGTAAGCGCGAATTCAAGGTGATCAATAGCTTCATGCTCTCTGTTCTGGCTGGAGAGTATATCTCCGTAAAGGATGTAATTCCTAATCAGTCCGGGATGGTCCCGCCTTTTAAAAACCAGTTTCTTAATCTCGATGGATTCTTTCAGGTAGGTAACTGACTTCTCTACCTGAGATTGATTATGTGCACTAAAGGCCAGGGCATGATAAACATCGGCCAGACCAACGTCTTTGATTTTCAAAGAGTCATAAATGGCAAGTGCCTGATAAAGTACCGAATCAGCTGCTTTGGGGGCTCTTATACTTAACAAAGAGTCTGCTTCAGACTTGTATAACAATGCGCGCCTGAGTGCCTCCTGATGTTCCTGGGCACCTAGGTTATGAGCCATGAGTGACCCCAAAATCAACATCAAAGAAAATGTGCGCAAATTACCGATCCTACACTTCATGACTGTCTTTATTTATCAAGGTGAACCGGAGCTCCAGAGACTAATACCCTGCCCAGTTCAGAATTTTCTCCGCCATATCAGCATATTGCCTCAGGTCCTGAACCTGCCTGAGGTAGAATCCCGAAGAATCGGGTTCGTCCAGCAACAGATAACTCAACCCTATGTACCAGACCTTTGGCTCGGCAAAGAGCCCTTCGTCATTTACAGCCCGCAGACTCTCAATGGCCGGGCGAGGCTGACTAAGGGCGAGATGACTCAGGCCTTTATAGAAGGCCGTTGTATCTGATTCATGCATTTGTTTAAAGTGTGTCAGTGCCTCCTGATACTTTTGGCGATCATACAGATTCAGTGCCTGCTCCAGGTCACCGTCAAAATCTCTTCCGCTGATAGCATTAGGGAACGGGGCAAAACTCTCTTCAAACAAAGTTTGATGGTGTGGCTTACCGGGGATAAACAAAACCAGTAATGATACCGCAGCGGCTACTGCCACGGGAATAAGCCAGCGCCTACCCGAAACCCTTTTTTTGGCAGCCTGCCGTTCCATTACCCGGCCCATTTCACTCCTGATGCCCAATGTTTTAATCAAATTTACCTCAGCTTTGTATGCTTCAAAATCGGCCTTGATTGCCTCATTCTGCTTTAGCTCCTCTTCAAAGGCTGATAGCTGATCAGCTGTAAGCTCTCCTGAGAGGTAAGCATCAAAGCGCTCAATATTTTGCTCCCTTATTGTCATATGATGAAATGATCTTTTTTCAAACCATAACCACGGATGATCTCCCCCAGCTTTTTCATGCATCGCAGTTTTTTAGTTCTTGCTACCTGTGTACTGCTGAGACCGAATTGCTCCGCCAGTTCCTGCATATTGCGCTCATTAAAGTAGAAGCTGGTCAGCAATGTGCGACATTCAACGTCCATACGCCTCAATACTTCCCGGATCAGGTTTGCATTAACTTCATCATCATGCTCATCTCTTAGTTGATCATTTTCGAGGGGCGTAGTCACAATTTTCCGTTTTCTGAGATGTTGCAACCAGAGGTTTCTGGCGACAGCGTAGGCGTAAGATGTTATGGCTGATTCTCCCCGGAATTTTCCTTCAAGCAGGTTTCTATAAACAACCGTGATCGCGTCCTGAAAAAAATCCTTTGCCTCATCTTCACTACCGCTGTTGGACTGAATAAATACGGACACTTTAGGAAAGCAATTATCATAGAGATATTCCAGTGCCTGTGCTCTTTTCTTCTTGTCAGACGATAAAATATACTGTATGCAGGTATCGGGTTTCATGCCAGGAATGACGCAATTTGAATAAATCGACCCAGATACACCACAAAAATAACGCCTTCTCACATATTACTTCATGGTATAGATCAATTAACTCTTACAAAGACGTCTCTTTCAGGCTACTGAGGTGTAAAAACACTTTTCTAACTTCAGTACGAACAAATTGCTATTGTAAAACACAAAAAAATCAAGCCTTTCCAAAAAAATTAAAAAAATGTGACTACGCAAAGGCAAAGGATGCAACTGAGAGGTGAAATCAATTTTAAACCTTTAAGACTAAATAGTTATGAAGACCAAAAGTCCTTTCCTTTTCGCCCTTTTGATGGCAATGATTACGTTATCGACCAGTGCCGGTACAGAGCCAGCAGAGAAATTACCTCCTCCGTGCACAACCTCTCATTCCAGTTTTATACTTTCTACAAGCCCACTGGCTGTTGAAACATGTCAAAACTCAAATGTTTCTGCATTTGCCCTTTCCCATTGCAATGCCAGGAATAGCTATGGATACAGATGGGTAATTACCAACAGTGATTTTCCTAATTTCTCAAGAACCTACACGACCAGTAACTCCAACTGGTCAGGTACTTGTCACGATTTAAGAGAGGGATATAATACAATTACCCTGTACTATCGAACCAATTCGAGTGATACATGGGTCCAATACGCTCTTGGCGGCATTACATTGACTTGTGTAGATTGCGGTCCTGATCAGTAAACCAAAATGAATATGAGGTCGGCTTGACCCGGCCTCATATCTCCTATTATCTCTTATGATAGCCCTTCACCTCAAATTTCTTCCAGTTTTTTGGTTTGTTCACTGTACCCTGTACGATGCCTTCATTGGTAATGTCCAGACCCGCAAAACCTCCTAATACGGTTTGGAGCATGCCGCCTGCCCCGGTGGCAAAATAAGGGTTGGTTCCTCCTCTGGTTTCTGACAGTACACCAAAGGGAGGTACTGCATTGGGGCGAAAACTATTGGTCCATACCTCATAAGCTTTTTTGCTATCTCCCAGTCGGGCATAAATACTCGCCAGTACACAAAAGCCCATGGCCGGACCATTGGGAGACATCCGCGTTTCATAAAACTCAAGGTCTTTTCGGATCTGTGATTTGTCTGTATAGAATTGCAGCGGATAAGACAGCAGGTTTACATCAGCCTGCTTGATCATCACATCGGCATATGTGGCATTCTCTTTGGTAGTGCCATCAGCATATTTCAGAATCGGAATATTCTCCACCACATGAGCCCAGTCAGGGTCTGCCGATTCACCCAGTAGCTGAGCCGCTTCTGTAGCATAGCCCAGGGTCATCTTGGCAATGGCATTGGTAAAGGCATTGTTGTCTATATTTTCTTCCCATTCGTTGGCACCAATTACGTTTTTGATATCGTATTGTCCGGGACCATTGCGCTCTACCCGGCTGGCCCAGAATTTGGCCACCTCCCTGAGTACCGGCCAGCCACGGTCTCTTAACCATTCTTTATCACCCGTCACCTGGTAGTACTTCCAGAAGGCCCAGCCTACACAACCGGTGATATGATGCTCGAAAGGACCCGTGAGTGCCCAAACGGGAGTGTCTTCTGATCCATCATCGGCAGACTCCCAGGGAAATTGTGCTCCCTTATAGCCATGGGCAAATGCATTTTGTTTGGCTGCCTCCAGTCTTTCAAAACGGTATTCCAGCAGCGATCTGGCAATCTCCGGCTGCAGCATAAGCAGAGGCGGGTACATCCAAAGTTCAGTGTCCCAGAATACGTGACCATTATACCCCAGGCCGGAAAGCCCCATAGGGGAAAGAGAATAAGCGGTACCTTCTCGTGCAAAGGAGTACAAGTGATACAAGGCTGAGCGTACATCTTTCTGTGACTGCAAATCGCCCTCAATCACCACATCACCTTCCCAAAGCTTATCCCAGGCTTTGGTATGTCGGTCTAACAGACGTTCGATACCCTCCAGCCTGGCGTAAATCGTGAGCCTCTCGGCTTCGTTCAGCGGATCAGCAAAATGTTCACTGGCCAGGGTGGAACCAACCAGGGCAAACTCATAGGTCTGACCTGCCTTGATATCTACATTGAATTTGGCCCAGTGCTTATTAAAGTCCCAGTCTTCGTGAATCACTTTGGGCGCATGGCCATGTTCTTCACTGAAAATAAAGGTGGAAGAAGCCGCCACCTCACTGGAACCGGACGGGCTCTTACCGTGAGAGGTCATTAAGGGAAAAGACACATGAGGACGGTCAATCTGAGCATACAGCTGCTTTACATCTCTCAGGTGGTCAGGAGCTTCCATAGTAGCAATAGGTGTAGCCCTGAGGTCTTTCTTTGCCGTAATTTTCATAATGACCATGGCAGTAAAAGGAAGATGCCTTAAGGACATTACCTGATGCTCAACCGAAGCCAGGTCTTCAATATCAAAGGTGGTGGTAAGAATGGCCTGCTTCATATCCAGCACCTGCCGGTAATTGCGAATCATTTCTCCCCCGACTCTACGGCTGTCAATATCCAGATCCAGGTTGATGTGATTGAAGGTTTTGAGGATATTGGAGACACGACCTCTCTGGTAGTTATCATACACTCCATTGAGTACTACGTCCTGCACATGCATGGCCTGTGGCGAAGACACAATACCCACCATGCCATTGCCTACCGTAATGCCATAGTAGTTATTTGGATCGATGTTTTTGGCGGGGATATGCCAGGGGGATTCATCATAGTTTTGCGCCTCTACAGACAGGCACAGGAGGAGGGCCAGACAGCCACAAATAAGCTTCTTCATATTCATTGCTTTTTTGTTTGATAATCAACCACAGCTCGTGAACTTCTCTCACGAATGCGGGTACCAGGATTCCTCCAAATCCAGATAATGATAAGGAATTTCAGACAAAGAGACCAGCCTCAACGATCTGAAATCGCTTAGAAATCAAGCCTTAATGACAAGGTCCAGGTGCGGGTAGTAAAGTACAGATCGCGACCATCAATACCGGCTGACATACCTACCAGCGAGCTTCTGTTGATATTACTGGAATACCTGACCTCCGGGTCAAGTCCCTCATACTGAGTAATGGTGAACAAGTTCTGACCGATAATCTCTGCTGTAAAACGGGTATCTCCTTTCAAATCAAAGCTTCGGCTGATGGCCAGGTGATTGAGCCGGAGAAATGAAGCTTCTTCAACATACAGATCAGACAGGATGGTGCGATTCAATCCGAGGCTTTTGTCCGTAACAACGGTATTCCAGGTATTGGTAGCCGGGTCCTGGCTTTCATAAAACCAGCGATTGACATTTAGGAGAGAATGCCCAATGCTACCACTCATAAGCACATTCAGCGACCAGTTACCCCTGGAAAGGGCATTGTGAAAGCTCACATCCGCTGAGGGCAGTGCACTGCCTACCTTTTCCCAAACCGGATAGTCATTGGGGGATTCAACAATGGGGTTGGCCCCGTCCTGCCCCAGGAATCTTGGCGCATGCAGCGCCCCTACTTCCTGACCCAATGCACTTCTGGTGACCAGGTTGCTGAGGCCTCCCGGAGAAAAGGAGCCAAAGCCCAGTAACTGTGTAAAGCCTTGCCGCCCGTCTGAGTTAAGGCGGTCATTTACAGCCCTGTCATAGAAAATGGTATTTATCCCGGTTTTCCACCGTATGTGACTTTCCTCTCTGTTCTGGTAGTTGAGAGAAACCTCCAAACCAGCCGAAGAAATGCCCCAAAAGTTGGTGAAAATAGAAGAGGCGGTATAGAAATTTCCGGGGTCGAAATCGTGAGGTGCCCCTACCAATACAGGTTCGCTAAAAATAATACCTTCCGTCTTTCTTGAATAATAGTCTATCGCCCCGGTAAGCCCCAATGAGCTAATGGAAAAATCAAGGCCCAGGTTGAATTCAGTGGTGGTTTCCCATTTCAGTTCAGGATTTCGGTTCCAGGTCTGGATCAGGTTTACAAAGCGATCATCTGTAGTAGTAGGATCACGGTCCAGGTCTACAAGCCCTCCATTGCGGAAGAAAGGTGTAGCGAGCGTGGGATTAGGTGGCAAATTACCGCTGCTACCGTAGCCAGCCCTGACCGTAATTACTGTGTATCTTCCGGCATCTACCACACTGGTAAGGTCGTACTCCATACCAAAACCATAAAACAGGCCCGTTTTGTTGTTGATAAAGCCACTGTAACTGTCGGCACGCAGGTTGGCAAAAGCTCTCAAAGACTCTTTATAGGTGAGCATAGCCCGACCATAATAAGAGTTCAGTCTGTCCGTAGTTTTGAAGCTGGACAGGCCTGTCAAAAACCCACTCCTCAAGGCTCCGGCTCCCAGGTTGTTAAAGGTCTGCGAATCGAATAAAAACTGTCTTACCTGTGCACTAAATCCTTCTGTCGACCTGTTTTGAAAAGCTGTACCCAGCTGAACGGAAAGGTTCAGGTCATTAGACAATCTCTTATTCAGGCCGATATTGATATCGAAAATCTCTTTGAAGCTGTCCGTTGTAGAGCGACCTGCCACACCATTGGCTCTTCTTCCGATCTGCCAGTCTGTACGGCTGTAGTAGGTTCCCCCCAATAAGTTGGAGCGGTCCTGCGTATAGCTTCCGGTTATTTCAATATCATGATTTACCCGGTAGCTGAGTCCGAAACTCATCAGAAGCGTCTTTTCCTCATCTTCTGTCAGTTGATTTTTCAATAGAGCCACGGGGTTTTGAAAGTCGAAGAGGTCTCTCTGAAAATAGCCACCATCTTCCAGTGTATTCACATCGTCAAAAACAGGTGCAGTAGGATTGTAACTGGTGATGTGACGGAATACCTCAGGATTGACATGACCCCGTTGACCATTGGTAGAAGCAAGCCGGAATGAGGCCTTCAGTTTGTTTTTGAGAGCTCTCTGCTCAAGCCAGACAGAGGTATTCAGGCGCTTTCTGAAAGAAGGGCCGACAATACCTTCAATATCCCTGTAGTTGACAGAAATGGCATAAGCACCATTATTGAGCCGCTGTCGCATAGAAAAATTCACATTTTCAGTAACACCTGTTTTGGTACTCTCTTCCAGCCAGTCAGTGCTGCTACCATGATCTGTGCCTCCTCTTCTGACAAATTCATCACGATCGAGCACCTCAAAAGTCCGACCTACATTATCGATACTCATGGAGGTTTGGAGGCTTAGCTGCGCCTTTCCCTTCTTCCCCTTTTTGGTATTGATAATCAGCACGCCATTGGCTCCACGCATACCATAAAAGGCCGTAGCAGCCACACTTTTCAATACTTCAATGCTCTCTATATCATTCGGGTCAACATTGTCCAGAGAAATATCCACTACACCATCTAATACGATCAGTGGCCTGTTTTCTATAGTAAAAGTGTTCAAACCCCGAATCCGGATAGCGTAACTGCCATTAGGGTCACCACCCGGCCGCGTAATGGAAACACCTGCCATACGCCCAATGATCAGCTGCATAGGGTCGTAGATATTACCCTTATTGAAAGACCCGATATGAGAACTGTTATTGTCAGCAGGTATTCCAGCCACCACACATATAATTCGGCCTGAAATATGATCAAAATAGGAATAAGGTATTGTGTTGGCTTTAGCTGTATCCCGAAGTGGTTTTACTCCGACATTCTGCGCATGGCCCATTGGGCTGAAACAAAAAAGCAAAACACAAACTGAGGTAAGGAAAGGTGACACTCTCATGGCTCTGGCTGACTGAACGAATACCATTTAAAATAGTGAGAAATTGACTAAAAAGCTAGTTTTCAGGCCTTAAAGGAAAGGAAATGACTTATACTGATGTGGGTGGTAAATAAGAGCCCTGAACTCTATTTCGTACGCGTGGAAAAGAACACCGGGCTCTGATTGTTTCTTACAGCGATAATCCGCACACCAGCTTTTTTCTGATTTACAAAGGCGGCACTGCGGTACTCTCCCCAGGTCAACTCTGTATTGAGCTGAGCCACACTGCTCACTTCAAAGCCTCCCTTTCCGTCACCTTTGAGACAGGTAACCGGTCTGGCTGCGGCCCTTCCAATGTCATTGCGGAAGGCATAGAGGTTGCCCAGTATAAACAGGTCCTGGTGTCCGTCTCCGTCAAAGTCTTCGGTAAGGATTTCCATAGCCGGGCTCAGTTGAGCCTCAGAAGGCAGGTCTTGTCGAACAAAGCCTCCTGAACCATTATTGATAAAGACAGCACTGGCAAAGCTGGAAACCTGCTTTTTCAGAGAGCGCTCAAGTAACTCTGCCCCAAAGAGATCTTCAGGTTTTTTGAGGCCGGCATAGGTCTTATAATCCGGATGTTTCTTTTTTATGAAAGCCATTTGCTTGATCAGATCATCACGAGAGGCGAAAGGTATTTCAGCATCTTCCATAAAGTGGAATATAACCGGATCAGCCTGACCATTCTGATCAAAATCGTTGACATAGAGGCTCAGTGGCTTTGCTGCGGTTGCCTTGAGCTTACTGTTCAATCCCATATTGCCGGCAATGATGTCCTGGTCTCCATCCTGGTCGATATCCGCCAGGGCGAGAGAAAACCACCAGCCCTCACTTTTTTCAAAACCCGGAATATCTGCCCTTGTAAACTGACCCTTTCCATTATTCTGTAACAAGGTGAGAGGCGTCCATTCACCTGCTACTAACAGGTCCTGGTCTCCGTCTTTGTCATAATCAAACCACAGCGCATCGTTGAGCATACCCAGCCGGCTGGCCATGGGCATTCGTGCACCGATTTCATTTGTGAACTGTCCTTTTCCGTTATTGATAAGCAACTGATGTTTTGGATTGAGTCCATAAACTCCCTTGACAATATTGGCTCCCACAAACAAATCTAAATCTCCGTCATCATCAATATCGGCAGCACTCACCGTTTTGCCGTGTGTCCCGAACCGGGGTATGGCAGTGGGGGCAAACTGAAGATTACCGGCACCATCGTTGAGATACAGTCGGTCGTAAGTAAACACCTGCCCGTTGTCATATTCGTTACCGGCACTCACCACATAAAAATCCTGATCTCCATCGTTATCGGCATCAAAAAAGAGTGCATCTGTATCTTCTGCCCTGGCTAGTCGTTCGAAGGCGGAAACGGGCTTCAGATAAAAACTACCATCATCCTTCTGAAGCCATAAAGCCCCGGACTGCTCCTTGGCTCCTCCCAGGTACATATCATCCAGTCCGTCACCGTTTACATCGGCCACAGCCAAAGCCGGACCCTCAGTACTGAATTTTCTGGGAATAAGGTACTCCTGGTTATAATCTTTGTAAGTCTCGTTTTCTTTATGAGCCCATGATTCAAACTCTGAGCTGGTAAAGCTAAAACCTTCGGCTTCGTCCAGTCTTATCAATTCTCCCTGTGGAGCATAGGAAACCCTGAGCACCTGATCAGCAACTACGTCCTTCAATGTCTGTAACTTACCATCAGGCCAAAGCACGGTAACCAGCTGCACCTGCTCCACACTACCCAGGCCAAAATGCAGCTCTGTATCTACTGCCGACTGAAAGCCCCTGGTAGGCATTACCTCTCTGGTCAGTAGTTTGCCTCCTGTGTGTACAGTCACCCTGGCACCAATGGCTCGCTTGTTTAAGCCAACTCCTTCCAGTATCACCTTTAGAAAATGTGACTGATTGAGTGATATCGCATTGTTTTCATAGATAAAAGCTTCCTGATTGGTATTGTTGATCACCAGGTCCAGGTCGCCATCATTATCTAAATCAGCGTAGGCCGAACCATTGGAATAAGAGCTTTGGTCAAGACCCCATTCAGCCCCGATATCTTCAAACCTGAGTCCACCCTGGTTCCTGCCGGCATAATTCGGGATCTTAACATTGGGGAGGTTTTTAATCTGAAAGGCCTCCAGTTCCTCCGGGCTCATTTCCTTTACACCCGGCTGGTCCTGTCCGTAATTGACGTAATCAAGGTCATTGGGACGTTTATAAATCCCATTGGAAATATGAAGGTCCAGCAAGCCGTCATTGTCCATATCGAAGGCCAGGGGGGCCCAGCTCCAATCTGTGGCAAAGGTGCCGGCCATCAGGCTTACATCGCTAAAAGAACCATTCCCCAGGTTCTTCTGAAGGGTATTGCGTACATATTGATGGGCATAGCCAAAGTTGAGCTTGATATCGTATACCTCTGATTTGTCTTCTCCCACCGACTTCTGCCAGATCTCCGGATCAGAGGGCAGCATATCCGTAGTGATAATCTCATTAAAGCCATCATTGTCTAAATCATCAGCAGCATTGCCCATTGAATATCGGCTGGTATGGCTGATCTTCTGTTCCAGTCCTTCACTGAAAGTGCCATCCTGATTGTTGGTATAGAGGTAATCGTTTTCTGTAAAATCATTGGAGACATAAATGTCCGGCCAGCCATCATTGTTCAGATCACTAATGGCCAGTCCCAGCCCGAAACCAAGTGAGCTTGAGTAGATTCCTGCCTGCTTTGTAACATCGTTAAACTTTTCAGACCCCTGAGACAGCTGGCTTTGAAAAAGGCGATCACCACCCTGCTGATCAATGTTGGTGCGGGTAGAAGACTGCGCAAAAACTGCCGGGTTTTTGATAGAGTGATTGAGCAGATACATATCCAGGTCACCATCGCGATCATAGTCGAAAAAAGCTGCCTGGGTAGAGAAGCCAACAAAGTCAAGACCATATTCTGCCGCTTTGTCAACAAAAGTCATGTCCCCCTGATTGATAAATAGCTGGTTCGCCCCTTTGGCTTCTTTGTAATCGCCTACCTGAGAAACATAGATATCGAGAAGACCGTCTCCATTGACATCAGCCATAGTAACTCCCGTGGCCCAGGTACCCTTGCCCGTAACACCCGATTTTTCTGAAACATCTTCGAACTTCAGCCCCCCCTTATTCAGATAAAGCTTGTTGGACACCTGGTTTCCTACGAAATACAAATCCGGCAGGCCGTCTCCGTTAAGGTCACCAACAGCCACACCTGCTCCATTGTAGAAATAGAGGTATTCCAGGATGTTAAAATCAGGAGAATCTGTCAGCTCATTGGAAAACCCCACTCCTGTTGACTCCGCACTTAGCAGTGAAAACAGCTTTGGTTTTGGCGGGCCGGCCTGTTCCTGAGAGCAGGCAACCAGCAACAGCATCGCCAGTAAAGTGAGGAGACTTTTGGGCATTCTGATCAGAATTTGAAAGCTCTGAGGCGATCGTTGTTAATGGTAGCCAGAAGAATCTTTTCTCCGCCTGAAGTAATTATGTCAAAATCTCTTACCTCTCCGGCAATAGACACGCCAGAACTATTGGTGTCAACATTGATGAATCCTCCTTTGCCATTTCCGGCCAGTAATACGCCATAATTGGCATCGTATTTACCTACCTGCGGTTTGGCTCGGTAAAGGTTGCCTCCGAGTAAAATATCAAGGTTACCATCGTGATTGAAGTCATCTATCGCCACAGCATAAACCGGGGCGTATTGAGCCTCTACCGGCAAAGCACTGACCTCAAATGTACCATCACCTTTGTTGATCATGACGGCTGACTCCAGATAAGTTGCTTTGGAAATAACCGTGTTTTCGAGCTGTTCCGGTGTAAAGATCTGCTCTATGGTCTGGTCCTTGAAAGTCTCATATTTCAGGTATTTCTTCTTGATACTCGGTATCTGCATTGACAGTTCATGCTTAAGGGTATAAGGAAGTGTCTTGCCCTCAATATCACGGGTAAAAATATGCTCCGCACTTCCGTTCTTATCGAAATCATTGACGTATAGCCTGATGGGTGCATCCTTACTGGCCCTGAATCGTGAATTGAGCCCGTGATTACCCAGGATAAAATCCAGGTCACCATCACCATCAAAATCGGCCGGCTGAATGCTGTTATACCAACCATGGTATTCGGCTGTGCCTGCTGCTTTACTGGCACGGCTCAGCTTTCCGGCATCGTTGGTAAATACTTCCGGAGTCATCCATTCCCCTACTATCACCAGGTCATTATCCTGATCTCCGTCAATATCGGCCCAGGTAGCGTCCGTTACCATACCGAGGTCTTTTAGCTCCGGAGCCAGTTCATCAGTTGCATCGGAAAAACCGCCTTTACCATTATTGAGGTAGATAAAGCTGGAAGGTGGCACGCCATACAGAAAAGGACGCACCCGTGAACCAACAAAAAGGTCCTGATAGCCATCACCATTTAAGTCGATGGCTTTGGCAACAGCGGTACTGTTTCGGAAGGTTCTCAAAAAAGGAGAATCCGCCCTGGTAAAGTTTCCTTCACCATCGTTGATGTAAAGCCTGTCTACGAGTTGAATTGAGCCGACACCAAACTCATTTCCTCCACTGGTTACAAAGAGATCGAGGTCACCATCATTTTCTACATCCAGGAAGACGGCATCCGTATCTTCTGATAGCTTGTCTGTCTCAAAAGCTGCTACATTTATTCGGACAAAGCTCCCCCCTGCGGTTGCCCTATATAATGCTCCCGCCTGACCTTTTGCTCCGCCAATATACAGGTCATTCAGTCCATCCCCGTTTATGTCTCCATTGGCAAGGCGGGGACCTTCATTAGAGATCATATGATAGGTGAGTCTGTCACGATCAAAATCCACGAAAGTATTCTCTTCGTGCTTAAAGTCTATCAGTTGACTTGCTTCAACCTCCTGAAACACTTTGCTTGATACTGTCGGGTCACTCTTTGCAGCAGGCTGAGTATCTTCCCATGCCAGTTTCAAGGTTTGATCTGCCGGAACATTGGTCATTTCCGTTATGGTACCATCCGGCCAGGTCACGGTTACCAGGTCTATGGTAGTGTTCTTACCTACCCCGAAGTTAAGTCGATCATCCACGGTAGACTGGAAACCACGAATTGGCATTTGCTCCAGAAAGAGCGTTTCATCTCCTGCTTTCAGCGTCACTTTGGTACCAACAGCTTTGGTATTGCCTCCCTTTCCTTGTAGGTCCAGTTTGAGGTAATGGTTGTCAGGCAGGAGTTCTTCCGTTTTATTTCTGAAGATATCCGCTGTAACATTGAGGTTATTCACTACCAGGTCAAGATCTCCATCGTTGTCCAGATCACCATAGGCAGCCCCATTGGAATGCACCGGTGTACCTAAGCCCCAGCTGGCTGCCTTGTTCTCAAACTTAAGGTTGCCCTGGTTATGATAGGCATAATTGGGGATTGGATTGACCGGTATCGGGTCTATGAGTGCGAAATAGTTGGCTCCTGTATCGGTCTTAATCTGAGCCTTAACCTCAGGATCATCGATGAAATTGAGGTAATCCAGATCTGTGATATCCTGGTAAATGCCGTTGGCCACAAAGAG
Source organism: Roseivirga sp. UBA6061 (assembly GCA_002427745.1). GTDB lineage: Bacteria > Bacteroidota > Bacteroidia > Cytophagales > Cyclobacteriaceae > Roseivirga. Next base: position 15,243 of record DIYF01000029.1, read on the forward strand.
GTCTTTCAGGCCATCGTTATCCATATCGAAGAAAAGTGCTCCCCAGCTCCAGTCAGTCGCTTCTATTCCTGCGAGTCTGCCCAGCTCACTGAAGGTGCCGTTGCCATTGTTGACGTGGAGCATGTTTCTGGAAAACTGGTAGTGGTAGCCGTTTTGATAGCCAAAGTGATGTCTGTCCCAACTCTCAAAGGTGGTGACCTGCTTAAGTCGCTCATCAGGCTCCGGCAACATATCTGTCACGAATATATCCGGGCGGGCATCATTGTTAATATCTGCCATATCAGCCCCCATTGAAGCAGCACTGATGGTTTGCATACTGTTTTCCAGTACTTCAGAAAAGGTTCCGTCCTGATTGTTGATGTAGAGATAATCGCGCTCAAAGAAGTCGTTTGAGATGAAGATGTCCTGCCAGTCGTCATCATTTACATCACCCACCGTTACTCCCAGACCAAAGCCTATGATACTACCATAAATACCCGCCTGCTCACTTACATCTACAAATTGATTACCATCATTCCTAAAGAGTTTGTCGCCTCCCACTTCATCACGAATCGGGCGCTCATTCTGCATCAGATTGAACTCCGGAATGGCCTTGTAGGAGTTGTTCAGAAGGTATACATCCAGGTCGCCATCCTTATCATAATCAAAGAAAGCTGCGTGTGTGGAATAACCTCTGTCTGCCAGACCAAATTCAACAGCTCTATCCGTGAAAGTGCCATCACCATTGTTGATAAACAGCTCATTCTGCTTGTTGTCACCGTCAATATCACCGGAATTGCACACGTAAATGTCCAGCCAGCCATCACCATTTACATCGGCCAGACTGACCCCCGTACTCCAGGCACGCGTGCCTCCTACACCGGCTGCCTCAGTGACATCTTCAAACTGAAAGTCACCTTTATTGAGAAACAGCTTGTTGGAAACTTTATTTCCTGTGAAGTATATATCGAGTAAACCATCATTGTTTACATCTCCCAGGGCCACACCGCCTCCGTTGTAGAAATTGCGGTAGGTAAAAATGTTGAATTTACTGTCGTACTCCAGTTTGTTGAGAAAGTTTACCCCAGAGTTAGAAGCTTCAACCTTTTCAAAAAGGGCAGGGGCCTGTTTCTCACTGATATCACCACAAGCATAGAGCGTCAGTACACAGAAAATAATCGGATATAACCTTTTCATATATTCCTCGATTGGGTGATTATGAGTTTTCTTTTATCTCATTGAGCAAGGTCAAATCAGTGATGACTGCCCTGATGGTAGATACATTCTTCTTGAAGAGCCTTATTCTGCGATTACCATCTACCTTCACCAGAATGCGCATGGTACCATCATTGCTCTCTACTTCAATGAACTTACCTCCATACCATTTTTCAAAAAGGGCACGCACATCGGCCAGCAACACATCATTAGACATTTCGTCATTCCAGAGCGCCCATTCTGTATACTGAAAATCGACCGGCATTTCAAAAATTGCACTGTCGGTAAAAGTGGGATAAAACTGCATGCTGCCCGGGAACTTGAGTTCGTCATCAAGGTTATACTGAATGGACATGTTACCGACACCCTGTGTGAAAACTCCGTTTTTATTAAGCTCCCAGCAGTGAGCATAAAAATCCTTTCGGTTCATATCGAATCGGATACCCAGGAAAAGACTATCCTGGCGAATGTTTGTGGCCAGCTCCTTCTCTACCAGCTTATCATATTCTGATTTTTGAGTACAGGCAGAAGCTGCCAATACGATTAAAAGAAACGCTACTGCTGTTTTCAATAAATTCTTCATCTCTCACTATTTCTCCTAAATACTTTCAATTCATCATTGTTGCGGACAAAGATCAACAAGGGCTCCCCTCCTGCATTAATTGACTCTACCTGCCGGACTTCTCCTTTGACAAAGATTCCCGATTCAATGGCCTTCAGGGGTTCGAAACTCCCATCACCTAAACCTCTCAAAGTTAAGCCATAAGAGGCATTATTAATACCCAATTCCGGTTTCATTCGGGTCTGGTTACCTCCCAAAACCAGATCAATCCGGCCATCCTGATCTACATCTGTAGTGTGAATGGCATAGGTTTGCGAAATCTGAGCCTGCTCTTGTAAGGGTACTATTTCAAAACTATTATCTCCCTTATTCATAAACACACATGTTGCCAGCTCTCTCACCTCCAGTGTGAGCATATTCTCAAGCGCTTCGGCACTGAAAATCTGCCCGAGGGTTTTGTCCTTGTAGCTATCGTATTGGATGTACTTCTTCCTCAATCCCGGAAGCTGTTTTACCAGGTCTTTTAGCATAATGATAGGTACAGCCCTGTCTCCATCGTACATACAGGTAATCTGCTCCACACTACCATTGTTGTCGAAGTCATTGATATGCAAGGTCAGAGGTTTATCAAATGAAGCCTTCAGGCGTGTATTCAAGCCCATATTACCCACCACAAAATCTGTCCAGCCATCACCGTTGAAATCTGCTGCTTCAATAGTTTTCCAAAGACCTTCGCTACCTCCCAGGCCGGAGCCCTGAAAGTGATCTTTAAAGACTCCGTTTTCATTAAGGAAGACCCGTATCGGCATCCATTCCCCTACGAAAACCAGATCCTGATCATCATCCGCATCCAGGTCTGTCACCAAAACATCTGTCAGCATGCCAAGGCCCTTGAATTCCGGAGCTTTAGTTTTCGTCACATTCTTAAACCTGGAATCTCCCTGGTTTTCAAAAAGAATCGCATCTCCCGGTACTCCATAGTTAAAAGGAGTCAGCCTTGTTCCGGTGAGCACGTCCTGATCACCATCACCATCATAGTCAAGGGTCTTGATAAAGCCCGAACTCGTGCTTCCGACTGGAAATTGTGAAAAAGGAAGTCGGGAAAAGTCTCCATTTCCCTCATTCAGATAGATTCTATCTCTCAAATTGGGGTCGCCCAGCCCAAACTCATTCCCGCCACTGGCTACCATGAGGTCCTGGTCACCATCGCCATCAAGGTCAGCAAAACTTGCGTCTACATCCTCAGAAACCTTATCATCTTCGAAGACCGGCACGAATGATACGCTGAAACTTCCGTCTTTCGATTGTATAAACAGCTTCCCGGCAGTCCCCTTGGCTCCTCCCAGATAAATATCCTCCAGTCCGTCCCCGTTCACATCACCTTTGGCCAGGGCTGGACCTTCATTAGAGCTCATTTGGAAAATCAACCGATCGCGGTCAAAATCAGAAAACTCATTTTCTATATGCTGGTAATCGATCGGGGAAGAAACGGCCTCAAACGCAGGACCATCGAACGTCTGGTCAGAAACCCACTTTTGCCCTCCTAGTTCTTGTTTTACTTCCAATAGCTGATCAGCCGGAACATCGGTCAGGCGGGTATGTGTACCATCAGGCCAGAGAATCAGCACCACATCTGCTTTTTCTCTCTCACCTAGTCCAAAATGCATGCGATAATCCATGGAAGACATGTATCCCTTCACTGGATTATGCTCTTCCATCAGTTCCTTTTCGCCCAGAAAAACCTTGACCCTGGTTCCAAAGGCAAAGGGGTTATCCTCCTTACCTTTGAGGTCTAACATCAGGTAATGGTTATTATTTTGCTCACTGGTTTGGTTTCTGTAAACAAAAGCTTCATCGTTGATATTGTTAACCACTAAATCCAGGTCGCCATCATTGTCCAGATCAGAATAGACCGCCCCGTTTGAGAAAGAAGGATCAGCCAGGCCAGCTTCCTGAGCAATGTTCTCAAAAGCAAAGTTTCCCTCGTTTCTGAAAAGATAGTTGGGCAGTGGCACAGATGGGATTACATCGATAAGATTGGTGATCACCGTACTGTCTTTTCTGTGCTCATCAAAGGCAAGGCTATTATTGGCGTAAAAATTAATGTAGTCCTGATCAGTAAGATCCTTGAAAATACCGTTGGCTACAAACAGGTCTTTGTTTCCGTCATTGTCCATGTCGAAAATCAGCGCTCCCCAGCTCCAGTCCGTGGCATGCAAACCTTTCAGTCTGCTTACTTCACTGAAAAAGGTATTGGACTCATCTCCCGGAATATGGCCCTGATTCAATTGCAGGGAATTACGCGTGAACTGGTGGTGGTAACCATTTTTCACATTCGCCTGATATTTATCCCAGTCTTCAAAGAGCGTTTTGGTTTTTACACGCTCCATCGATTCAGGAAGCATTTCGGTCACATAAATCTCAGGGTAACCATCACCATTGAGATCAGCAATATCGGCACCCATGGAACCCATACTCGTCTCGGTAATGTAATCTTCCAGGGCTTCCCGAAAGGTGCCGTCCTGAGCATTGATATAGAGGTAATCCCGTTCAAAAAAGTCGTTGGAGACAAATATATCAGGCCAGCCGTCCACATTGACATCCGCCACGGTAACTCCCAGGCCGTAACCGATGGCGCTACTGTAGATACCTGCTTCTGAGGTGACATCAGTGAAATGTCCTCCATCATTGCGGTAAAGTTTATTTCCCCCTTCAGGGTCCGGAGTATCCCGCTGACCTTTCCGGAGATCATAAATACCTACAGAGCGGGTACTGTTATTGAGTAAGTAGAAGTCAAGGTCACCATCCTTATCATAATCCAGAAAGGCTGCATGGTTAGACAGTCCCAGGTCGGCCACTCCGTAGGCCTCAGCCTGCTCTGTAAATGTCAGGTCACCGTTGTTAATAAAGAGTTCGTTATTCCTATTATCTCCATCCAGAGGACCGGACTTGCATACGTAGATATCCAGCCAGCCATCTCCGTTGACATCTGCCATACTCACACCTGTAGACCAGACATTAGCTGAGGCAACTCCGGCTTTTGCCGTAATGTCTTCAAAAACAAAATCTCCCTTGTTCAGATAGAGCTTATTGTCAACCAGGTTGCCTGCAAAATAGAGATCCTGCAGACCGTCATTATTGACATCTCCTACGGCTATACCCGCTCCATTGTAAAAATTCCGGTAGGTGTAAGTGTTTAGTTGTTCGTTATACTCAAGTTGGTTTCTAAACCTGATACCTGTTTCTTCCGAATCCAACCTTAGAAAAACAGTACTGGAATCAGGGCTATTCTGACAACCGACAAAGAGTAAAGAGAGAAGAATCCAACACCAACGGCTCTTGATCATAATCTTCTGGATGAGGCACTTAAGGCATAAAAAAAGGGAGCAAATATGCTCCCTTCAAATATAATGATAAGTTTTTACTAGTATCCCGGGTTTTGAACCAGGTCAGCATTTACATCAATCTGTCCTTGAGGGATAGGGAAGATGTTAACCGTAGCAGGAGAAGCAGGCTTTTCCCACCACGCGTCATTGTATTTTCCAAATCTGATAAGGTCAGAACGTCTCCAGCCTTCAGCAAATACTTCTCTACCTCTTTCAGCTAACAATATGTCAGCGTCAAGCATAGTAAGCGGATCTGCTCCAGCTCTCTGACGAATTTGATTCACAAAATCCAAAGCACCGGCACTGTTACCCTGTCTCCACATTACTTCTGCTTTCATCAGAATAATGTCTCCGTAACGGAACAGCGGGTAATCGTTGCTCAAGCTTTGTCCTGCACCTGAAGCGATCTCGTATTTACCAACACGTACACCGGCCTGACGCAGTGAGTTAGGTCTTAACTCATTGATTTCAGGAGTGAAGGTTAAAGGAGCACCATCAGGGTCATTAGACTCAAAACTCAAATCTTCAAGACGAGTACCATCAGAAGAGAACTGAGGTCCTTCAAGGAAGCCAAGCTTTCTTGAGTCATTGTTCTCATATGAGTTATAGAAATCTTCAAGAGAAGCGTAACCATTCCATGGTTGCTCCTGCAGGTTAAATGTCTGCTGAGTCAGGTAGTGACCAGTCATCTGCGCAAGGTTGAAACCACCCGCGTTGTTCTCATCGTAAGGCAACGTCAGGATGTTCTCAGAAGAACCACCGTTGTTGGTAGAGAAGTTAGCGAAGAAGTTACCTTCCAGACTGTAGTTACCGCTATTAATGATCGCATCAATGTTAGTCTCAGCAGATGCCCACTGAGCAGTACCTGTATACACTTCAGCATTCAGGTAAAGTTTAGCGAGAATTGCGTGAGCAGACCATCTGTTGATAGTCGTTTTACTGGTACCATCCGAAAGGTTAGACAGGTTATCCTCAACACTTGAACGAATAAACTCATATACCTGAGCTCTCTGTACTGTAGGAGGTGTTGGGTCATCATCTGTTTCCAGAATTACCGGAACATTACCGTAAGCATCGATTAACCAAAGGTAAACCAGTGCTCTGAGCACTCTCAGCTCTGCTCCCAGTGCCACTACATCAGGGAATCTTTTCAGCAGGAGGTTAATCTCACCAATTGCTGTAAAGCAGTAGTTCCATGCGTTACCGATAGACTGCTCAGTAGGACCATAGTTATGCTGATGCATTCTGATCCACTGTCCACCATCTTCCCAGTCAGCACCTTTATGTGCAATAACCATTTCATCAGATGCTACTTCGTGCATCGACCAAAGAGAGTTATGTGCTCCCCAGGTACCAATAATCGTTGAATAGGCAGACGCTTTCAGTACGTCTGTAAGCACCGGATTATCGGAGTTTGCTACTTCCTCTGGCGTATAGCCGTTGAATAGCTCTTGATCTGGCTCTTCGCAGGCACTCAACGTAATGAAGAGTGCAGCGATAAAACAAATGCTTTTATTAAATTTTGACATATCTCTACTATAGTTTATTTAAAGTTGATAGTGGTACCAACAGTTACAGTTCTGGTAGTGAAGTAAGTGTTTCTTCTTTCAATACCAGGAGACAAGCTTGAAGTAAATCCGTTACCATTCGCCTGGTCAGTATAACGTACTTCAGGATCAATACCAGTATAATCAGTAATAGTAAACAGATTCTGAGCTGCCACATATACTCTGATATTTGAAATCCACTCGCTGCTGGTTGGCACATTGTATCCTAACTGAGCGTTGTCCAGTCTGATAAATGATGCATCCTCAATATACAAATCAGAGAAGGTAGGAGTAGAAAGAACTACAGGAGTTTTGTCAGTTGTCACACTGTTCCAGGTATTTGATCCTGAATCCTGGTTCTCGTAGAATCCTCTGTAAGAGTTGTACAGTTCGTGACCGAAGCTACCTCTCAGGAAGAAAGTCAGATCCCAATCTCCTAAAGAGAATGCGTTGCTGAAACCGAAGTCTCCATCAGGAAGTGCATTACCTAATACTTCGAAATCATCCGGGCTGTTGATATCAGCAGACAGTACGTACTCGTTGTTTTCATCAAGACCTAAGAATCTTGGTCCGTAGAAGTTACCCAAAGTCTGACCCACTCTGTTTTCAATGATTGGATTGTTGTTCTGACCTGGAGAACCTGGAGTAGCAAATCTCAGGAATTCGAAACCAACCTCAGGACTGAATGATAAACTCTCGATAGTAGTTTTGTCATAAATGGTGAAGTTGATACTTGGCGTCCAGCTTACCTGACCCAGCTTAACATCGTTGACAGAAGCAGCGAATTCGAAACCGCCAGCTTGCAGGTCAGCAAGGTTCAACCAGGTAGAAGAAGCCGTGTTAATCAGACTTGGATCAACCGCACTAGGAGCACCAACTGTTACCGGTACGTTGAAGAGCAGATCTTCCACGTTTCTGGTGTAGTAGTCCATAGTACCAGTGATTTTGCTATCGAAGATGGCAAAGTCAATCCCTACGTCAAACTCTTTTTTGGTCTCCCACTTCAGGCTTGGGTTCTGGTTCTGGAACTGACGAAGACCAACGTAGTTGTCATCAGTTGTCAATGGATCAGAATCCAAATCAACGATACCGCCATTACCCAAAACAGGCAGTGCCAGTGTAGCACTTGGAGGCAGGTTACCAGTAATACCGTAAGATACTCTCAGCTTAAGAGAGTTTACAGGACCAAGGTCAGCAATATCAGCAAGCTCAGCACCTGCACTCAAAGCAGGGAAGTAACCGGTTTTTTCATTTTCACCGAAACCAGAGAAAGACTCAGCTCTCAATGAAGCAGACAGGAAGTAAGTACCCTGGTAAGAGAAGTTGAATCTTGCGAAAGCAGAGTTCAGTTGATCAACTGCTTTGTATGATCCGATAGAAGTGTTAGAGCCTACTCTGATGGCACCACCACCCAGGTTATTCCAGGTGTTTGAATCAAACAGGAACTGTCTTACCTGCGCATTGAACCCTTCAAATGTTCTTTTCTGTCTTTCCATACCAACCAGCGCAGTCATGTTCAGGTCAGTAGCGATTTCCGTAGTGTAGTTCAGTGTTCCGGTAACGATCTCTGTGAAGCGATCATCTGTGTTTCTTGCTGCAACACCTCTTGCACCAAAACCAGTCTGAGGATCAAGTCTTGACCAGAAAGCACCTCTCAGCTGGTTGAATCTGTCCTGAGAATACTGAACGGCAACAGTCAGGTCATCCAGAATATCAAATTCAGCTCTGTAGCTTGACAGCAACTGCTTGGTGATACCACCAAATTTCTGCTGCTGAGAAAGAGCTACCGGGTTGAAGAAGTCAAACAGGTCTCTTTGAAAGAACCCGCCATCATTTACCGTATTCTCATTGTCAAATACAGGAGCGGTAGGGTTATAAATTGCGGCATAACGGAAAGCACCGTTGTTAATACCAGAATTCTCACCGTTAGTCATTGACAGATTAACGTTCAGTCTCAGTCTGTCATTGATAGCTGTATGCGCCAGATTCAAGCGGGTATTCAAACGCTCGTTGCTTACACCTTTAGCGATACCTTCGTTTTGCCTCCAGTTAACAGAAGCTCTGTAAGAAGTACCTCCGAAAGCGCCAGTCACAGAAACGTTAGTCGCATAAGAAACACCGGTCTGAGTCAGTTCATCAATCCAGTCGGTTTCAGAACCGAAGTCTGTACCACCTCTGGCAACGAATTCGCTGGCAGACAGTACATCAATGTTGTTAGCTATGTTATCGAAACTAACAAAGCTGTTCAGGCTTACGTTAGTTCTGCCTTCTGCGCTGTTAGCTTGCTGAGTAGTTACCAGGATTACCCCTGAAGAACCTCTTGCACCATAAATCGCAGCACCAGAACCATCTTTCAATACATCGATAGAAACAATGTCATTAGGGTCAACATTGCTCAGGTCAGCTCCAGGGACACCATCTAATACGATAAGCGGAGAACTGTTAGCACCAAAAGTAGAAAGACCTCTCAGACGGATATTGAATCCACCATTCGGGTCACCACCCGGACGGGTAATTGAGAGACCAGCTACCTTACCCTGCAATAACTGGGTAGGGTTACTGATATTACCTTTGTTGAATTCCTCTGGCTTGATACTAGCCACAGAACTTGTAATCTCTTTCTTTTCCTGAGAGCCATAACCCACAACAACTACTTCGTCAAGCAAAGCAACGTCTGGCTGCAACACTATATTAATAGTAGTCTGGCTGCCAACAAGAACTTCCTGAGATACGTAACCAATAAAAGAGAAAACAAGTGTCTCATCCGCTGATACATCGATGGAATAATTACCATCAAGGTCAGTCGGTGTTCCTCTCGTAGTTCCCTTTACAGTAACGTTCGCGCGGGGAATGCCTAGGCCGTCATCCCCTCCGGTCACCGTTCCAGTAACGGTCTTAGTTTGTGCCAGCAGGGCTCCCTGGAAACCAACTGACATAACTAGAAGGATTAGTAAAAACTTTTTCATACAATCATTATTTTTTTTAATCGAGATTGGCCCGTAAGCAGGCCAAAAAGTGCAATCGAATGCTCAAAGTACAATTCTCGACCTTGATTTCATAGGGAAATTAATCTAAAATTGATGCAAACGATTGCAGAATAGTCCACTTTTTTTGTATGGGGTCATTCACCTGATATTCGTGTTTTCAGGCCTAAATAAGAGGGTGTATTACAGGGGGATATATCTTTGAAATGTTTGCCATCAAGGCTTCGAAGAAGACCTGTTTCGGCAACCGAATGCAGAAGCTAATTGTTTTAAGGCTCCTTTTTATAATATAAAGCATGCCTATTTTGCAATTTTACCTTTTTCAGGGCTTCAATCGTATGCATAAAAGGTCAGGCAGACTTGAAATATACAGGCCTGGTAGCTCCCTGAGATACGGCCCTCATTTTTTACTGAAACTCACCATGAGACTCCCTATATCACAGATTATTCGCAAGGACGACCATGCCTGTACCGAGATGAACAAATTATTAACAAAATTCAGCGCGTTTCGATAGTTTTGCTCAAGCAAACGAATACATGAACTGGTTACAGCTTCTTTCCCAACAAACACTCCCTGATGCAAAGGGCAATTTAGTCCGCACCGCTTTTGACCGTGACTTCGATCGAATCATCTTTTCACACCCTTTTCGCAGACTGCAGGACAAAACGCAGGTGCACCCGCTTCCTGAACAGGATTTTGTGCATACCCGCCTTACGCATAGCCTCGAGGTATCGAGCGTGGGCCGTTCACTGGGACGACTCGTAGGGAAAGCCCTGATAGAGCGACACCCGGAGCTAAGCCCTTTGGTAGATGCCAACGACTTTGGCGCTATTGTAGCCGCTGCCTCACTGGCGCATGACATTGGTAATCCTCCTTTCGGTCATTCGGGAGAGTCATCTATCTCCAGCTACTTTCTGGAAAGAACCAATATTTATAAAGTCCAATTTTCTGAAATGGAGTGGTCAGACCTGATTCAGTTTGAAGGCAACGCCCAGGGCTTTCGTCTTTTGAATAAATCCGGCTATCAGGGGCTGAAACTTACCGACCCTACACTGGCCGCTTTTACCAAGTATCCGCGCCCTTCCAAAATTGCCGAAAGAGATAAAAGTCGGAAGAGCCAGAAGAAGTTTGGCTTCTATAATTCAGAACGAATCATCTTTAAGGAAATGGCCGAAAGCCTCGGACTGGTATCCCTGGGAGATGATCAATGGTGCCGTCATCCGCTGGCCTTTCTGGTAGAGGCAGCTGATGATATCTGCTACCATATTATAGACCTGGAAGATGGCTGCAATCTGGGGCTCGTTTCTCACGAGCAAACTGTGGAGCTATACGCTGCCATTATAGGAGACAAATTCAATCGCGAAAAGCTGGAGCAGATTCAGAGCAAGAAAGAACAGATAGGAGTGCTGCGTGCACTTTCCATCTCACACCTGATTGATGAATGCGTAGCCATGTTTCTGGATAATGAGAACGCTCTGCTAAAAGGTGAATTCGATAAATCACTCGCAGATGAGATCACCTCTAAAGATGCGCTGAAAGAAATCATTACCGTATCTATTGAGAAGATATATCGTAGCAAGACGGTACTGGAAACCGAAGCCGCAGGCTATCAAATCCTCAGCGGACTGCTGGACACCTTTCTGCCCTGCGCCATTTCCAAATATGCTGATGCAGTCAGCGCCAAAGACAAGGTCTTCTACCGACTTCTGCCACAGGAAGTACAGGGAGAGATTGAATCAGCGGAGAGCCTTTACCTGGCCTGCCGGGCTATGCTCGATTTTGTGGCGGGTATGACAGACTCTTCGGCCATACACCTATATAGAAAGGTAAAAGGAATTGCTTTGCCCGGTATTCGTTGATTTAGTTATCGGTTACTAGTTAATAGTTATTGGGGTATGTGCA
>DIYF01000180.1 GCA_002427745.1 Roseivirga sp. UBA6061
CCCACCTTCAGGATCACCGACTGTAGCGCAGCGGAAGGAGGTAATCCGGTCAATCTGTTTCTTGAATTTACTCATGGCCAAACTCTGTTTGAGCACACTCTGATAATAAAAAACACCTGAGCATGGCTCAGGCAGGTTTTGCGTTTGAGTCCCCCACCTTCAGGATCACCGACTGCAGCGCAGCGTAAGGAGGTAATCCGGTCAATCTGTTTCTTGAATTTACTTATGGCCAAACTCTGTTTGAGCACACTCTGATAATAAAAAACACCTGAGCATGGCTCAGGCAGGTTTTGCGTTTGAGTACCCACCTTCAGGATCACCGACTGTATACCTTCGCCTTAAAGTCGCTGATCTCATCTTTGAGCTTCTTATTAGCGCTCTCTAAGAGTTCGTTTTGGGTTTTCATAATCCTGAGCAGGTCATGCATGGCATTCAGGTTTTCGAGCTGGCAGCTGACTATGGCCTCCAGGTCGGCTTTTGTGTATCTTTTCATGGGATTAAGTTTAGATTTTCTGGACTATTGGTTGATTATATGTCAATGATATAGAATATCAATCATTCGACAAAGAAAAAATCCAGATTTTCTAAATTAAATGTGAAGACTTCTAAATTTATGCTCGAAAAGCCGGATATATCATGACAGATTTGGGATTATACCTTGCAAAAAAGTCGATCAGCAAAGCAGCGGTTTCGAACAGAACAGGCCTAAGTCGCTCGAGGCTCAGTGAGTTGACCTTGAATCCTACGACACACCTAAGAGCCAAAGAACTTTATCTGATTGCTCTTGCCATAGATGTGGATCCCTGTGAGGTACTTAAGGAGATTTATTCGGATGTGAGTCTTCAAGACTAATACCGACATACTTGAACTCCGTGTTTCCTTCAAACTTTAGGGAGAAGGCTGTTTAAAGAACAAAGCCCCGATACTGTGTATCAGGGCTTTTTCAGATAGGTATTCACTACCGGCTGGTCTTACGGTGTAATCCAGCTGGAAGGATCTTTCGAACTGGTATAAGCACCTACCTCAATGGCATAGTGATCGCTGTGCGTTACCAGATTAACTACCGGCAGCCCCTTGATGTCGGCAGAGTTTGAGATATGGGTCAGTGCACCTTCTTTGGTGGCTGAAAAGATCACGTTTAAATAAGAGCAGTTACCTCCAAGGCCTATGGTGAAAAATAGTTCGGAGATGGCGCTCTGCTGAGCATCTACGGTAAAGGTAGACTGGCCTCCCGTGGGCACATTATACCACAGGTTGCTTGGGTCGTCATTGTCAGAAGCTGTGGTGGTGATTGCAGGCGCAAAGCCTTCAATGGTACTGATTTGTACTGCGCAGTCATAGGTAGATCCTGCTCCGTATTGTACTACTACTTTGTTCATAATGATAGAGAGTTTTGGTAAAAAAAGGGGAGTGATGACTCCCTCGTTTTATTTGATAACCAAAACTACCAGTGATACACTGGAGGAAACAGGTGGTATACACCCGAATTGAGGCCTCCGTATTTTTACGTGATTTATACGGTGCCCAGCTTTGCGTTCGCGCGGCACTGTCTCATTTTGTGAGGAGGCGGCTGTTTATACCTTGATCACAATCTTTTTTCTGTACAGCCCGTAACCCACCAGCCAGCAGAAGGCCACAATAGTAAGGGCAAACAGGAAAGAGGCGAACTTGAGCTGACCGGGCAGTATGGCCGCAAACACATCCTTATAGAGCCAGCTATAGGCGTTGCGGGTTTTACCGGCCGCATCTTCCCACTTAATGATAAAGAGCATCACCTTTACCAGCAGGCCGGAGAGTACATAAATGATCAAAGGGTTGAGCCCGAAAACCTGAAAGGGTTTGGTCCATCGCTTAATGCCTCTGATATCGATCAGCTCGATTAATACTCCCAGAAAGCAACAGGCTATACCCCCGGCATAGAGCACGTAACTGCTGGTCCATAGTGGCTTGTTAATGGGGAAATAAATATTCCAGGCAAGCCCTGCGAAAATGGCCAGTACGCCTGTGAGTAGCAGGTTTTTTACGAGTTGTCCTGTGTCACCGGCCTGCTTGATCAGTGCCCCGATATAGTAGCCGAAAATGACGGTGCCTACTGCTGGCAGGGTGCTAAACAGCCCTTCAGGGTCGAATTTGATACCGAAGCCGCCATAGAGATGGCTTTCTCCCAGCAGGAAACGATCAATTTTCAGCCCCAGGTTATTTTCCAGAGAATAGGGGTCGCCCCCGCCAAAAATCAGCATCAGCACCCAATAGCCTAAAAGCAAAGCAGCGCCTGCCTTCCATAAATGCCTGAGGGGCAAACCCAGGCATATAAAAGCTCCAATACCATAGGCCACTGCTATGCGCTGGAGCACGCCCATAACACGCAGGTTCTCCAGGGCTCGTGTAAAGGGAAACCAGTTGAGGGCAAGGCCTATCAGAAATATCAGGAGCGTACGCTTCAGTATCTTTTTTGAAGCGGCCGGGTTGAGCTCATGTGAAAATTTTGTTGAAGAAAGGTAGAGCGTAATGCCTACTATAAACAGGAAAAAGGGAAACACCATATCGGTAGGGGTGGCCCCGTGCCATTTGGCATGTAGCAGTGGAGGATATACATGTGACCAGGAGCCGGGAGTGTTTACCAGAATCATAAAGGCGATGGTCATTCCCCGGAATACATCCAGAGAAAGCAGCCTGTTTTGGGCAGTAGAAATAGTCAAAGTGATATAGTTGGGTTACAGCAAGATAGTAAAAAATCTATGCTGCCTTATGGGTATTACCTGGTGAAAGGAAGTCTGATTAGCCCTCTGACTATGGTTCTGATGAGGTGTTCTGCTAAAAACTCCTGCGCCTTTTCCTGTGTTTGTCCTTTATGGGTAAACGCAGTGTAAAGGTGGTGCCCTTGTTTTGGATGCTCACAAAGGTGAGTTCCGCATTCAGAATGGTGGCGAAATTCTTAGTAATAGCCAGCCCGAGTCCGTTTCCGGAAATGGTGTCGGTATTTTTGGCCCTGAAGAAGTACTGAAACAGGTGCTGCTGATCTTCTTCCGGTATGCCAATGCCCTGGTCTATGAACTCAAAGATCAACTCGTCTTTCTTACCGGTTACGTTTACGGCTACCGGGCTCTTTTTTGGAGAGTATTTGAGAGCGTTGGAGGTAAGGTTGATCAGGATTTGCTTAAGCAGCTCAGAGTAAGTGCTGATAGTTTCCGGAGCGTTGTGAATATTGAGCGTAACAGGAGAAGAATCTCTGTACTCGTTGCTCACTTCAGAAATTACTGTTTTGATAAAATCCTCCAGTTCAATGATGGTCTCCGAATTGCCGGCACCTTCCAGTCCGCTATTCTCGATAAAGAGAATGTTGGAGAGAATTTTCTTCAGGTGTATGGTAGACTCCTCTATGCGAATAAGGTGCTTCAGATTTGCCTGCTCATTCTCAGAGCCTTCGTTGCGCATTTGAAGTATCTGCGTAGAAGACAGAATGGAAGTCAATGGTGTTTTAAACTCGTGGGAGATACTGGCGGCCAGTCTTGACTTGATATCGCTGAACTCTTTTTCTCTTTTCAGCGCTTCTTTCAGCCTGATCTCAGCTTCTTTTCTCAGCTCCACCTCAATCTGCAGCTTGTCCAGGCTGTTTCTCAGCTCTTCCTTGGTCATCTCCACCTTAAGGCCCAGCTCTTCGTTCAGGGAGTTGAGAATTCTCTGCTGGTTGAATTTTTCCAGCACTGTGTTAATGACCATGCCTATTTCCTTTCTGTTGAAAGGCTTCAGAATGTAGCCATTAGGGTTAGTCTGAGCTATGGAGTCAAGTGTCTCTTTGTCTGACTTTGAGGTAACATAGATGACGGCTACCGATTGTTCTTCCAGTACCTGTCTGGTTACATCAGCTCCATTGAGGTCATCTTCCAGCTGATAATCGACCATCATCAGGTGTGGCTTGGTCTCCCGTGCCATCTGGATAGCGCGTCTGCCTTCCATAGCTACCCCTACCACAGAGTGCCCCAGGTCTACCAGGGTTTTTTTAAGTAAAGTGGCAGCGACTATGTCGTCTTCCACAATAAGAATTTCTGTAGTTGTTTGCATCGCCTCTTTGTCTGTCGAGCTTTCTCTAACCATAGTCTGAACTTACTAGCAGAAATCGGGCTAAATCTTTATGACAACTACAGTTGACGAATATAATGGCTGAATACGGGGGAAACAGGCTGTTTTTTGATAGGAATCTTAGAATGAGCGACTTAGGTAGGTCTTGGTGTGGTTCCCAAAACGGGAAATTTTTCTAATTCTTAGCTCAAAAACTCTTCGAGTCTCTTCTCCATATCATGGCAGGCCTGGCTTAGCTGCTCCTTGAAGATTTTGAATTTTTCTTCCTGGTTGTCCTTACCAATCAGGGCAATGCCATCGTCCATCAGAGAGCGTATGGTGGTGGCTTCCAGGGTGTGCAGGGTGGTAAGCATCTTGTGTCTCAACCGGTCGGCCGTTTTGATATCTCCCTTTTCTATATTCATGGGGAGTAGCTGATTGATCGATTGAATATTCTTGATGTATAAGGGCACCACTTCTGCCTTAAAATCATCATCGCCCTGCAGCATATCGCGAAGTGCCTGAAAAGACTCGTCACGGTTGGTCTCGTAGAATAATTCAGGCTCCTGTGGTTTTTCCACGATGTCTCCTTCAGAAATGTACTTGGCCAGCTTGGTGTATAGGTCTGATGGTGTGAGTGGTTTTACCAGAAAATCGTTCATTCCCACGCGCAGGGCCCGCTTTTTCTGCCCGATTCGCACCGATGCCGTGAGTGCCAGTATGGGGATGTCGATGCCCATATTGCGAATTTCTTTTGTGGCCGTATAGCCATCCATTATGGGCATTTGCAGGTCCATGAGAATCAGGCTGAAACTCTCTTTTTTAACTATTTCTACAGCCTCCTGACCATTATCGGCAATGGTGACTTCCACACCCCATTTGTTGAGGAATTTTTCGGCCACCAGCTGGTTTACCTTGTTATCTTCTACCAGCAGAATATTGATGTTGCTGATAGACAGACGGTCCAGGTTGGGTTGATATACTGAAGTGGTTGACACACTTTGCTCGGCTATTGGTAAAAGCAGTTCGAAGTAGAACTTAGACCCGGAATCCGGAGAGCTTTCTACTCTGATTTCAGACCCCATCAGTTCCAATAAGCCCTTGACAATACTCAGCCCCAGGCCTGAACCTCCGTACTCCCTGGAAGTGCTCGATTTGGCCTGTGTAAAACGCTGGAATATTTTCTGGAGCTCTTTTTCTGAGATACCAATACCGCTGTCTTGCACTTCCAGGTACACCCGTACCATGCCCTCCTCAATACCCCGGTTTTCTGCCAGGATGGAAATAGTGCCCTGACGCGTGAATTTAATGGCATTGCTCAGCAAATTGTTCAGTACCTGGGCAATGCGCATAGAGTCGCCTGTCATGATCTCCGGCAGGTCAGAATCGTAGTGGATTTTGCTTTCCAGGCCTTTTTCTTCAATGCTGTAGATAAGAGCACTTCTTATACTCTCCAGGAGCTCTTTCAGGTTAAAGTCAGACTGTTCCAGCAGCAGCTTGCCTGACTCAATTTTGTTGATGTCCAGTACATCGTTGACGAGTACCAGCAGATTTTCTCCTGAGAACTTAAGAATGTTCAGGTTTTCGAGCTGGGTCTTTTTGGGGTTATCTTGCATCAGGATGTGGGTCATCCCGATGATGGCGTTCAAAGGAGTTCTGATTTCATGCGAGATAGTCGAGAGGAAGTTGGCCTTGGCCATGGAGGCATTCTCCGCACTTTCCTTGGAAGCCAAAAGCAACTTTTCATAGTTTCTTCGCTCCAGAATGGCACCCACCCAACGGGTGAAGACCTCGAAAAACTCTTTGTCGTAATTGTCAAAAGGTAAAGCTCTCGCCTTCTTTGATGAGAGGCTCAGGGTGCCATACTTTTCTTTGCCGATATTGATAGGGGAGCCCAGGTAAGATTCTAGGCCCATCAGCTCGTAGCAGCGGTGATTTTTGTGTCTTGACAGCCCTGCATTGTTTATGGCTACAATTTCCTGCGCCTCATTGGTAATCTCACAGAAGGTATCACTTAATATAAACTGATCATGCTTGGCAAAAGGAGCTTCACCCTGAGTTGAAACAACGTAGCGAATCACATAGTCCTGATCGGTGATATTGCTAAGAATGCCCAGCTCCATTTCATAAAACAGGCATACTTCCCTGATGGCCTTTTCAATCAGCTCACTATAGTCCAGGTCATAGCTGGATGACAGTTCATTAAGCATGGCCAGCCCTTGCTGAAAGCGCTGCCTTTTCATCTCTATTTTCACCCGCTCGCTGACGTCTCTGGCAAAGACAGAAACCCCGATAACCTGGTTGGCATCATCGATGATGGGATTAAAAGAGCATTCATAGAAGGTGTCTTTATCGGCAATAGAGCGCATTTCTTCAATGAAGCGCTCTCCGTTAAATGCCCGCTGATACAGGCTGCGCCAAAGGTCAGCGGCTTTATCAGGGAAGTTCCGGAAAAGCACTTCATCACCTATTCTCAGGTCTACATCAATCTGGGTTTTAAGTGACTCATGGAAACGGCTGTTGAAGGTGATGTAGCGGAAGTCCTGATCGATAGACCAGATAATATCCGTTGAGTTTTCTATAAGGGCTTTGAGATTGGCCTCCTCGCGCCTGATGCGCTGTTCGTTTTTCTTTCTTTGCGAAATGTCTCTTGATGAGGTCTGAATATTGGTGGCTTGCCCATGCTCATCCCTGATAGGTCTGGCTACCGTTTCAATCCAGATGTATTCACCGGATTTCTTCTTGTATCGGTATTGCGTGACCCGGTCTTCTCCCTTCAGTACCTTGATAAATTCATCTGCTACCCGTGCCATGTCATCCGGATGCAACCTGGAATAGGAGTCTGACTTGAGGAATTCCTCAGCGGTAAAACCCGTAATGGTCAGTGTGGAGGGGGAGGCATAAGTAAAAGAACCATCGGTGCTTTGCAGGCACACCATATTCTTTGAATTCTCCGAAAGCAATCGATAGAGCGATTCGCTTTCTTCCAGCTCTTTGCCTACCCGCTTCAGCTCAGTTACATCTTTGGCTACTGCACCTACCCGCTGTACTCTGTCTCCTTCAAAAAAGATTTTTACAGTTTGCCCCAGCCATACCATCTCCCCGCTTTTGGTGACTATAGGAAACTCATAATAAGAGGAGTCGCTGCCCTTTTTTATCTGCTCATAATAGAACTGACCCAGGGCTTCCATGGCATCGGGGTGTACCAGGTCATAATAGGCTTTCTGAAGTAATTCCTCTTCAGAGTACCCGCTAAGCTCGGTAAGTGCAGGGTTTACATAGGTGAAGTTGCCCAGCTCGTCCAGGTCATACACCACATCACTGATGTTTTCAACCAGCTCCTGCAGGTGGCTCTTGCTCCGGTCAAAATCCAGCGTCTCCTTTCTGAGTTCAAGCAGGGCCATGACCTGACGCGAAAGGGCCATTAAGGCATTTCTCTGCGCTTCTGTAAGCTTATTGGGCTTATGATCAATGACGCAAAGTGTTCCCAGTGTGGTTCCCTCTTTGTTGGTAAGCGTAGCACCGGCATAGTATTGAATATTCGGTTCATTGACTACAAGCGGGTTGTCGCAGAACCGATCGTCTTTCAGAGCGTTTTCAACCTCAAGAATTTCGTCTGGTTTGAGAATGGTGTGGGCACAGCAGGAGATTTCCCGGGGAATTTCTCTGATGGCAGAAGGGATACCATGCCTTGCCTTGATCCACTGCCGGTCTTTATCAATCAGGGAAATAAGCGCAATGGGGACTCCACAGATTTGCGCAGCAATGGTAGCGATGTCATCATAAGCTTGCTCGGGAAGTGTGTCAAGAATATGATAATCACTCAGAGAGCTGAGACGCTCTGCTTCATTCTCTGGTTTATCCGGTTTAATCATTCTCAGGTGAACCAACCCAATCTAACGTAATTCTCTTTGAAAGAAAAGTCGGTTGCGCCTAAGTCAAAGCAGGCATAGGGGGATTTGGTAAATAAGACAAAATTATCTCCATTTTATGCTTTAGAGACTTTGTCTGTGCACGAACTTTTTGATGAGGTATATGCCGCCCAGACCCAGATAAAAAGCACCGAACCAGGCAAAGGTGCTGTCAGTTTTACAGCAGTTGAGGTAATCGTAAAGCACTGCCCCGAAATAGGGTAGGCTGGTCAGGATAAAAAGAGGGACAGCAAGATGGTGTACCGGATGCTCCTTTACTTGAATTTCAGTTTCTTCCACAAAAAAATAAGTTGCCTGCGATTCTATACTGAGATTTCAGAAAAAGGTTGGCCCTCTTTTATAAGTGGACAAAAAAAGCCGGTACCATCCAGAAAGGATCAGTACCGGCTTTTTCTGAAAAGAGACCAGGCTTAGTTACCGCCCTTCTTTTTGAATTGATCAAATCGGCTTGAACCGGATTTTGGGAAAGCATTGTTTTCCGTATTCGTATCTGCCAGTTCATTGAAGGGGTCAAAGCGCATGCTGTCAACCTCTTTATCCTTGGCAAAAATATGAGTCACTTTTTCCTCATTTTTTCTCCAGATTTCTGCCGGTATTCTCTCTATCTCTTTAGAGCCGTCTTTGTAGGTCCACTCTATCACGAGCGGGGTCATGAGGCCACCCTTGTTTTCAAAAGTTACCTGGTAGAGGTTTTTGCCTGCAAAACGACCTCTGATTTCTTCATTGTCATAGCCACTTCTGTACTCTGAGCTTACCTGGCTGTCGCCAATGTCCAGCACCTTAGGCTCTCCGTAGAAGGGGTTGCCGCTATCTTCCGAACCACTGCCGAGATTGCCCGACTGTGCATTTACCTGTCCTTCCATATTCACAGACTGGCCCTTCAGCTTAAACCATTTAACATCGCTTACCTCCACATCTACATTGTCTGTGCTGTAAAACCAGCCTTTCCAGAACCAGTCCAGGTCTACGGCAGAAGCGTCTTCCATCGTTCTGAAGAAATCGGCAGGTTTTGGGTGCTTAAAGGCCCAGCGCTCTGAGTACTCTTTCAAAGCCTGATCAAACAGCTCAGGACCCATCACAGATTCACGTAGCACAGCCAGAGCTGCAGAAGGTTTTGAGTAAGCCTCAGGTCCTAGTTGCTTTGCCTGCTCCGGGTTGGTCATAATCGGGCTCATAAAGCTCTTGCTACCTTTCATATAAGGAACAATGGCCGAGGGAGAATTAGAGTTATAAGGCAGGTCAGGGTAGTACTCTTTCATGGTCATATACTCCAGGAAAGAGTCCAGTCCTTCATCCATCCAGGCCCACTGTCTTTCATCAGAGTTGATGATCATAGGAAAGAAGTTGTGTCCTACCTCGTGCACGATTACAAACACCATACGGGTTTTGATCTGATCGTTATAGCTGCCATCAGGATTAGGACGGCCAAAGTTGAAGCAGATCATAGGGTACTCCATACCAATGCTGGCAGCGTGTACCGAAATGGCTTTTGGGTATGGGTAATCAATTGTTTTTTCAGAGTAATACATAAGCGTGTTGACCACAGCTTTGGTAGACTCTCTTTCCCAAAGGGGATTTCCCTCCTTAGGGTAATACGACATAGCAAGGGTGTAGCCACCACCCGGCAACTTTACCGCTTGTGTATCCCAGATAAACTTACGCGAAGAGGCAAAGGCAAAGTCTCTTACTTTCTCAGCCTTAAATACCCAGGTAGATTTGGTTGTGGCGCGTTTCTTTTCAAGCGCACGGGCTTCTTTCTCTGATCTGATAATTACCGGCTTATTAAAGCTCTTTTTTGCTTTTTCAAAGCGCTTCAGCTCGTCTTTTGAGAGTACATCAGCAGGATTCTGCAAAGTACCGGTAGAAGCTACCATATGATCTGAAGGCACTGTGATGGCTACTTCAAAGTTGCCAAAACTCAGGGCAAACTCGCCAGAGCCCAGAAACTGCTTGTTCTGCCATCCATTTACATCATCGTATACAGCCATGCGAGGGTAAAACTGCGCGATGGTATAGAGGTAGTTGCCATCTTCTTCAAAGTACTCATAACCTGAGCGTCCGCCTCGGGTAGCTCGGTTGTTTACATTGTAATACCAGTCGATTTTGAAGCTGTAAGACTCCCCGGTTTTCAATGGTGCAGGCAGGGTTATCTTCATCATGGTATTATTCACCAGGTAGGTCAGATCCTTACCCGATACATCGGTGACGCTTTGCAGCTTAAAGCCTCCGTCAAAGCCATAGTCACCGGTGGTTCTTTGTACAAAGGCTCCGGATACACTTTTGGCTCTGCCGGAAATGCGTTGACTTCCGTTTACCTGAGAGCTTACGCTGTGGTTTTTTCGTACGTTTTGGTCCAGTTGAATCCACAGATACTTGAGAGCGGAAGGGGCATTATTCGTGTAAGTAATGGTTTCAGAACCCGTAACACGCTGGTTTTCATCATCAAGCTCAACGGCAATTTTATAGTCTGCCTGTTGCTGCCAGTAATCAGGACCGGGAGCCCCTGAGCCGGTGCGGTATTGGTTAGGGCTGGGAAGTGTGGTGCCCAGCTGCTCGAACTTGCGGCCTTTTTCATATTGACCAAATACCAGCAGTGGCATCAAAAAGAGCACTGCGATTGAAATCTTCTTCATTGTTAAAAATTTGTTCAGTTTACAGTTCTTTCAGCAGATATCGGGACTCTAAAATACCACTGAACCGACAATTACATTAAATAAATGCTCAAATCAAATGAGCAAAATGACATACGGAAGGTTCAGATGACCAACTGAAGCCATATTCCTCATGACCCTGCTGGTGAAAAGCAAGTTTGACCAGTGGATGAAAAAGAGCCCTTAGGAGGGGGATTCATTTCTGAGGTTCAGCCACTTGTCCGAATGCCAGTATGAAATCATTGTTATCTCTGATGGCAAAGTCATACATGCCATAACCGAAGTCCTGTGGTTCCCATTCTACTTTTACCTTCTCTCTGAGCTCCTCCCAAAGTTCATTCACATTGTCGGGGTAAAAGTAGAGCACCCCATTGAAAGTGGCTTTTTTCTCCTTACTGTGCACATTGCGATCAGTAAACATGATTTCGGCATCATCGCGATACAGGCTACACCAATAGACACCTCTCTCATTTTGGGCCTTATCATATATCTTAAAACCCAGTGTTTCTGTGTAGAAGCTGATAGTGGCTTCCATGTCATCACTTTCCAGCATCGGAATGAGCTGTTTCAGTTTCATAACAGTAAGTTTAATTATGAGTTAACAATCCTTTTGCGGTGTTTTTCTAATTTCAAAAAAAATAGCGTTATGAAGAAGTGTCTCTCCGTCCTGTTATTACTATCCATCCACTGGTCAGTGGCTCAAACCCTGGACATTCAGGGGCACCGGGGCGCGCGGGGGCTTTTGCCTGAAAATACCATTCCTGCTTTTTTGAGAGCTCTCGATGAAGGTGTGACCACACTGGAACTGGATGTGGTGATTACAAAGGACAAAAAGGTAGTCATCTCTCATGAACCTTATATGTCAGGCAGCATCTGTACCAAACCTGACGGGAGTCTTGTGGCAGGCAAAGAATCCCAGAATTTCAATATCTACGAAATGACTTACGAAGAAGTAAAAGGCTTCGATTGTGGATCCCGGGGCAATACGCGTTTTCCTGAGCAGCAAAAAATGTCTGCCGTAAAACCACTGCTTACTGATATGATTGATGCCGTGGAGGCCTATCTCGCCAAAAACAACCTGCCCAAAGTAGGGTATAACATTGAGTTGAAGAGCAGCCCTTCCCGCGATGGTGTTTATCACCCTCAGGTAAATGAGTTTTCAGATATTGTTCAAAATACCATAGCTGATAAGCTACCTGCCAACCGGTACACCATTCAGTGCTTTGACTTTCGGGTGCTTCAGTATTTCCACAAAACCTATCCTGATGTTAGCCTGGTGGCCCTGGTTGAGAACCGGAAAGGCGTGAAGGCGAATATTGAAAGCCTTGGTTTTACTCCGCAGGTATACAGCCCTTATTTCAAGCTTATCGGCAAAAAAGACATTGACTACTGCCATGAGCAGGGCATGAAGGTGGTGCCCTGGACGGTCAATACGGTCAAAGATATGAACCAGCTTGTAGAGAAAGGGGTAGACGGTATCATCACAGACTATCCTGATAGGGCCAAAGCACTTCGCCATTGAGCTGGTTGCAGACGTAGTTATTACAGTTATTACGATGACCGGATTTGGTAATAATCCTTAACCTGATTTTATAGTTCTCTTTATCTCTCTATTTTTGGGGTCTTTAGCCCGAATCAATGACGCTGGTAGAAGTTACCAACAAGCAAACCGAAAAAGAATTTATCCAACTCCCTGTAAGGCTTTACAAGGCTGAGAAAAACTGGATTCGTCCCCTTGATAAGGATATCGTAGCCGTCTTTGATCCCGCACAGAATAAAAACTTCAAAACGGGAGAGGCCATTCGTTGGATTCTGAAAGATGATAGTGGTAAAGTCATAGGCCGGATAGCTGCCTTTGTCAACGGAAAAACAGCTCATACCCATGATCAGCCTACGGGAGGGCTGGGCTTCTTTGAGTGTGAAAACAATCAACAGGCGGCCGATACATTATTTGATAAGGGCATAGCCTGGCTCAAGTCCAAAGGTATGGAGGCGGTAGACGGCCCTATTAACTTCGGTGACCGCAATAGCTGGTGGGGACTTCTGGTAGAGGGATACCTTGAACCCAACTTTCAGATGCCCTATAACTTCAGCTATTATCAGGAGCTATTCGAAAACTACGGTTTCCGGGAATACTTTAAACAGTATACCTATCAGCGGCCTATGGGGAGTGAGGTGGATTTTGCCCCTCGTTTTTATGAAAAAGCCCAGGAGCCCCTCAATGACACTGACTATGAGTTCAGGCATATCAGAAAGGGTGAGTACAAAAAAGCGCACGAGTATTTTCATAATGTCTACAACAAAGCGTGGGCCGGGCACAGTGGTGTTAAGCCTATGACCATAGAGCAGGCCGCCCGACTCTTTAATTCTCTTAAGGGGGCAGCTGACAGAAGGCTGCTGTGGTTTGCTTTTTACAAAGGTGAGGCGGTGGCCATGTTTATCTCTATGCCAGATCTCAATCAGATTTACAAGCACCTCAATGGCCAGTGGAATCTGATCAGTAAGCTTAAGCTGCTCTATATGCTCAAGACGGGCGTCTGCAAAAAAGGACTGGGGATCATTTTTGGTGTGGTACCCGATCATCAGAAGAAGGGCGTTGAGGGAGCGCTGGTGGTTACTTACGTAAAAACCATGGCCTGGAAGAAGGGCTTTCCCTACAAAGACATTGAAATGAACTGGATTGGAGATTTCAATCCGAAAATGATGAAGGTGGTAGAGCACATTGGCAGCAAAGTGCTTAAAACCCACATCACCTACCGAAAACTATTTGACGAAACCAAGGAGTACAAGCGGGCTCCGATTATCTAGCATTAAAAGATGAAGAAGAAGTATGATGTTTATGGCATTGGTAATGCCCTGGTAGATCTTGAATTCAAAGTGGATCATCAGTTTTTATACGATCATAAAGTTGACAAGGGAGTAATGACGCTGGTGGATGAAGCCACGCAGTTCAGGTTAATCGGAGCCATTGATCATGATGAAGTGGTCAGGAAATCTGGCGGTTCTGCCGCAAACTCCATGATTGCCATCAGCCAGTTTGGAGGTAAGTCTTTCTATTCCTGTAAGGTGGCAAACGATGAGTATGGCGATTTCTACCTGAAAGACATGAAGGAAGCAGGAGTGGATACGAATCTGGATAATAGCGAAAGAGCTGATGGTGTTACGGGTAAATGCCTTGTCATGATTACCTCTGACGCTGATCGTACCATGAATACCTTTCTGGGTATTACCAGCGACCTGTCAGTAGAAGAGATAGACGAACATGCTATCAAAGAGTCTAAATACGTATACCTTGAAGGTTACCTGGTTTCTTCCACAACAGGGGTGCAGGCCATGAAGAGAGGTAAAAAGATAGCTGAGGAAAACGGTGTGCTCACCGCCATTACTCTTTCTGACCCCTTTATTGTACAAACCTTCAAGTCGAATTTTGAAGATGTCATTGGTGCTTCGGTAGACCTGCTTTTCTGTAATGAAGACGAGGCGATGTCTTATACAGGTAAAGACACTATTGAGGAAGCCCGTGAAGCCATGAAAAAAGAGGCAAAGCGTTTTGTGATTACTCAGGGAAAGAACGGAGCGCTGATTTATGATGGTGATACCTTCATTGATATCGAACCCTATTCAGTTGATGCCCTCGATACCAACGGAGCAGGAGACATGTTTGCGGGAGCTTTCCTCTATGGTATTACCAATGGCTTGAGCTATGCAGCAGCAGGTAAACTGGCCAGTATGGCATCTTCCAGAGTGGTGGCTCAGTACGGTCCGAGACTGAAGTGGCACGAGGCGCAGGATATCCTCAAAAACCTACACTGATCATATAACACCTATGCTCCGCTGATCTTTAGCAACTCCCGCTTAACATTTCGTTGAGTGAAACATTTCCTTTTGACATTTTCTTCGTTTCCCAAACGAGAAATGTATTTCAAATTATGTTGAGGAGATTAAAATTGACTTTGCTATTCTGCGGAGCATTGGGTTATGGCCTGAATGCCCAGAATATTGAATTCGAAGAATACGATCTGCCAAATGGCTTGCACGTAATTCTTCACCAGGATAACAGCACCCCGATTGCTACCGTGGCGGTGCTGTATCATGTAGGTTCTAAAAATGAACCCCCGGGCCGCACGGGTTTTGCCCACTTCTTTGAACATCTGATGTTTGAGGGATCCCCCAATATCGGACGCGGAGAATACTTTAAAATCATTCAGGCTGCAGGTGGGCAGTTAAATGCCAATACCTCCAGCGACCGTACCTATTATTTTCAGACTTTACCTTCCAATCAGCTGGAGCTAGGCCTGTATATGGAGTCTGAGCGTATGCTGCACGCCAAAATTGATTCTACCGGTATCGCTACACAAAAGGAAGTAGTAAAAGAAGAAAAACGCCTGAGAGTAGACAATCAGCCTTATGGCTCAGTACTTGAAAATATGCTCAAGGCGGCCTACCCCGGCACCAACTATGAGTGGTCACCCATAGGGTCTTTTGAAGACATTGATGCTGCTACTGAAAGTGACTTTGTAGATTTCTACGAAACCTTTTACGTGCCTAACAATGCCACACTGTCTATCGCTGGTGATATTGATATCAAGGAGACGAAAAGACTGGTGGAGGCTTACTTCGGTGAAATCAAGAGAGGAACCAAGGAGATACCGAGACCTACCATTGTAGCCCCTGAGCTGGGTAAGGAAGGCGTAAGAGAAACCGTCTTTGACAATGTACAGGTACCGGCAGTAATACAGGGCTATCGCATGCCGCCACAGGGTACGGATGATTATTACGCTATTCAAATGCTCACAACCCTGCTTTCAGGTGGACAGTCTTCACGTTTTCAGAAAACAATTACAGACGAGAAGCAAATGGCCCTGGCCATCCAGACTATTCCCCTGGCACTCGAAGATGGAGGACTCTTTATCAATTTCGCCCTGCCCAATCAAGGCTTCACTGTGGAAGAACTGGAAGCTGAAATCGATGCGCAGATAGCCATTGCTCAGAATGAGCTGATTCCTGAGAGGGAATTTCAGAAGCTCCGAAATCAGACAGAAAACAGCTTTATTTCCGGTTATGGGTCTGTACAGTCTATTGCGCAGAGCCTGGCGAATTATCACGTGTATTTCGGAGATGCCTCTTTGATCAATACCGAGATTGAGCGCTATCGCAAGGTAACCCGTGAGGACATTCAAAGGGCGGCCAAAAAGTACCTCTCACCGGAAAATAAGGTAGTATTGACCTACCGACCGAAAGCAGAGCAGGAAAAACCAGAAGAAGTAAAGATTAAAAAAGAAGGAGGTAATAACTGATGAAGAAGTTATTGACAATAGCGCTTGCTCTTTTGTCATTAGGAGCAACCGCACAAATTGACAGATCAAAACTACCGGAGCCGGCACCGGCTAAAGAGCTCAAACTGGGCACCTTTGACCAGTTTAGCCTCAAAAACGGACTGCAGGTAATTGTAGTGGAAAACGACAAGCTGCCTACGCTCAGCTGGACACTCTCTTTTATCACAGGTCCTATTACTGAGGGAGAGAAAGCAGGGTATACCGGCATGGTGGGGCAGGTACTCAGAGGAGGAACTACCTCAAAAACAAAAGAAGTGCTGGATGAGGAGATTGACTTCATGGGAGCCAGTGTCTTTGTGGGATCAAGCAGCATCGGGGCCTTCTCATTGTCAAAATATAAGGAAGAAGTGCTGAAATTGATGACTGACTTCCTGTATAACCCTTCTTTCCCTGAGTCAGAGCTTGAAAAAGCCAAATCTCAGACAAAGACTGCTCTGCTGCAGAATAAGGATAATCCCAACTCTATTTCAGGTGTGGTAGGTTCTGTGCTCAATTATGGAAAAGACCATGTGTATGGTGAGCTGACTACCGCTGAAACAGTGGATAATATCACCATGGATGATATCAGAAATCACTACAACAAGTTCTTCAAACCTAATATTGGTTACCTGGTAGTGGTGGGAGATATCAAGAAAAAAGAAGCAAAAAAGCTCGTAAAGAAGTACTTCTCTGATTGGGATAATGCCGAAGTACAGAAAGAAGAGTTTACTGCCCCTGCCAATCCGGAAGAAACCATTGTAGCCATTGTAGACAGGCCCTCTTCTGTGCAGTCGGTTATCAACATTACGTATACCATCGATAATAAACCGGGTAGTGCAGATAACGAGAAAGTAAGCCTGTTGAATCAGATTTTGGGTGGAGCAGGTCTTTCTACCAGGCTCAACTCAAACCTGAGAGAAGATAAGGGTTATACCTATGGTGCCAACTCCAATATGGGAAGCAGTCGCTACAGTGCTACCGTAGGTATTGGTGCCAGTGTACGGAATGAAGTGACTGATAGTGCCATGGTTCAGTTCATGTACGAGCTGAACAGGCTTAGAGATGAATTGGTCACTCAGGAAGAACTGGACCTTGCTAAGAATACCATGAGAGGTAACTTTGCACGCTCCCTTGAAAGCCGCGGAACCATTGCTCAGTTTGCCCTGAGTGCTAAGCTTAACAATCTGCCGGAGGATTATTATGCCAATTACCTGAAGAGAATTGACGCCATTACAGCAGAAGATATTCAGGCTACGGCTAAAAAGTACATCCGTCCGGAAAATGCTAATATCGTTATTGTAGGAAAAGCCGAAGACATCGCTGAAAAACTCAAGCCTTTTGGTAAGGTTAAGTTCTTTGATGCTGATGGCAATGAGGTGGAAGACCCTACCAAAGTTGAGATCGCAGATATCAGTACCCAGTCAATTTTTGATAAGTATATAGAGGCGATTGGAGGTAGAGAAACCATCGATAATGTTAAGTCACTGATGAACAAAAGTGAAGGTACGCTCGCTTTCGGTGGTCAGGAGTTTAAGCTGGCACGTACCGTATACAGGTCTGCTCCGGATAGCTATGCTGATGTGCAGGTGATACCGGGCCAGGGGGAAATCGCTCAGCTGTTTCACGCAGGTGAGGCCGCTATCAAAGGTGGAGGTCAGAAGCAAACACTTCCCGACCCGAGTGCCTCCCTGTTGAAATACCTGGGCCTTATGTATGGAGAAAGATTCTATAATGAGATGGGCTTTGAAACTACCTATAAAGGGGTGCAGAAAGTAAATGAGGAAGAAGCACATCGGGTAGAAATCAAGGTTTCTGCTGCTGTAACAGTTTATGCTTATTACAGTGTGGCAACAGGCCTGAAGGTCCGTATGGAAATTGGCCCTGCCGGCACCATCGACCTCAGTGACTACCGCGAGATTGACGGTGTGAAAGTGCCATTTAACTTTACACAGTCAGGAGGTCAGCTACCGGTGCCGGTAAGCTATATTTCCTCAGAGGTGGTGATCAATGGAGAAATAGACGAAACTATGTTTAAATAGTCAGGACTCACGCATAAATTTTAAGAGAGAGGCTGCCGGATGGTAGTCTCTTTTTTTGTTCATGCTCTAATAAGGAATATCCTGAAGATGAATATGGCGTTCAACACCTAAACACCTAAACACCTAAACACCTAAACACCTATCCATTTCTCCAGCTTTCCTTTCTCCTCTTCAGAAGCCTCCTGATTCACTGCTACCTGGTAGATAGGGAAGTGGATCTGCGTTTCTTTGTTCAGCTCAAATGTAAGCTTCCGGCCAAATCGATTCACCTCAAGATTTACCGATTCTGTTTCCGGCCAGCTTCCTTTAAAATCCTCCCCATTAAGCCTGAGAATTTCATCTTTAACACTGAGTAGCTTTTCTGCTGCGGAACCCGTAGCTATTTGATCAATAAAAAAGCGATCGCCATGTTTCGTCAACCTGATGCCGAAGCCTGCTTCCTCTGTTTTTACTGAAGCCTTTAGCTCAAAAGTTAGTCCGAAAGCGGTTAGTAGCTGTTCCAGTTCTGATTCATAAGCCTTGGTTCCGCTGATTATGTGGGTGAAGTAATCCGTCAGGTCTTCTTCGTATACTGTCTCAGCAGCCTGTTGGTAGTCCTGGTAGCTATATCCGCTCAGGTTTTTGCCATGTCGCTGCCACATCAGGCGCATTACATCATCAAGGCTTTTCGCTGAATCATACTTCAGTCTGATTTTTAAATCCAGTATCATGGCGGCCAGTGCTCCTTCATTATAAATAGAGACTTTTCTTCCCGGAATTCCCCTCTCGTAGCCATCCAGCCATAGGTCGTAAGAAGATGCCGCTACTGAGTAGTGCTTCCTTCCCTCGTTGTCGTAGTGTCTTTTCAGTAGCTTATTGATTTCAGCTACATATTCATCCCGGTCAAATACCCCGCATCGGGAGAGGAATAAGTCACCATAGTAGGTAGTAACCCCCTCAGTTACAAAGCCAGTCTTATGATAGTTCTCCGATTGAAAATCATAGGGTGTCATTTCTTCGGGCCTTAGCCTGATAACATTCCAGGTATGGAATAACTCATGACTGCTTACCCCGAGAAACTCTTTGTATAAAGCTCTTTCGCTCAGGTCCTGAGAAGGACCAAGCGTGATGACGGTAGAGTTCCAGTGTTCTACACCATGGTAATGCTTATAGGGCAGGCACTGACAGAGGAAATGATATACTTCACATGGAAAGCCTTCCATCACCTCCATTTGTATTTGTGTAAACGGCATGAAATCATTGATGACTTCCTCGTCACTTTTCGGTAAATCCCCCTGAATCCATACGTTGAACACATGCCCCTCTACCGTGTAGCTTACTTTTCTTAAAGTGGCACTGGCTATTAGGGGGCTGTCTACTAGTTGATAATAGTTTGGTGCTGAATAGTCGGTAACTTCCTCAGCTTTCAGTCCTGTGGCTACTTGGTAGTTCTGAGGTACCGTAAGTGAAACCTGACAGGCCTCATTCAGTTGTCCTTCAGGATACATGGCACAATTAATAAAATTGATATACAACTGCTCATCATCAAGCCATGAATTGCCGGCATCCATCACAAAAGCATAATAACTGTAGCTGATGGTAACCATTCCCTTTTCGTTCTCTAGTAGCCAGGTGTCTTTCGATGTTTTTTTTATGCCTATTGCTTTTCCATTCTCATCAGATGCCTGAACATTTTTAATGTTCTTGGCAAAGTTCTGGATTTGGTATCTTCCCGGACGCCATGATGGGAGTCTCACCCTGGTAAAAGCCTCTTTAGCCTCGAAACTGAGGCTTATTTCAATGAAATGACTGTTGGGGTTGGAGAAAGAGAAATGGTAGTGCATAAATTTGTGGTGTTGCTTAGGTTTGAAGGTCATGCGAAACTATTCGAAATTTTCTAATCTCAATCGTTTTACCTTTGAAAGATGATTACTGGCTGAGAAACAATTTTTTACACCCCGTTGGTAAAAAACAAAAAGCTCTTTATCTTTGCAGTCCTTTTTGGAGATCAGAATTAGAAGACAGTAAATAAATCATGAAAAGAACATTCCAACCTTCGCAGAGAAAAAGAAGAAACAAGCACGGTTTCAAGGCAAGAATGGCTTCTGCCAGCGGAAGAAATGTTTTGGCTAGCCGCAGAGCTAAAGGCAGACATAAGCTGACTGTCTCTGACGAGAGAAGACACAAGCAGTAGTTTTCCCGCTAACGGGGTTTTGTTAATTTCAGGTCCCGTGAATCCAGGCAACGTCCATATTGTGAAGAATACTTTCCCTAAAGAGGAGAGATTACATAGTAAAAAGATAATTCAGGAGCTTTTTCAGCAAGGCTCCTTTTTTTATTCATACCCTTTCAAGGTTATTTTTTTGCCAAACCCTGAGGCTTCAGCACATCAGGTGCTAATCTCCGTATCGAAACGCAAGTTCAAAAATGCGGTCGATCGCAACCTGATCAAGAGGAGGATACGTGAAGCTTACCGTTTAAACAAGCACATCCTTTATTCAGGACAAGAAATACAACCTTCTTTATCCATTGCGTATATTTATACTGGTAAGGAAATACCCACTTACCAGTTCGTTGAAGCGAAACTATCAAAGGCACTAAAGCGATTGATAGTTGAAGTTGAAAAAGCAAATCGATAATAGATGAAGCATGTGAAGAAGAGATACCTGGCACTTTTTATGGTGCTGGTGGTAGGTCTTTGGTCGTTTACCAGTCCACAGAATGACAAATACTTTCTCATAATAAAGAACCTCGACATTTTTGCTACCCTCTTTAAAGAGGTGAATTCGCAATACGTTGATGAGATTAACCCGAATACCTTCATGCAGACAGGCATCAACGCCATGATGTCTTCGCTTGATCCTTATACACGCTTTTATCCTGAAGATCAGATAGAAGATGTGCGTACCGAAACAACCGGGCAATACGGAAGTGTCGGAGCGGTAATAGGTCTTCGCAAAGGTTTGGTGACCGTGATTTTACCAAATGGCAAGCCGGCAGAAGGAAAAGAGGGGCTCAGGAGGGGAGATGAAATCATCATGGTCAATGGTCAGAATGTGAAAGGAGACTATGAGAGGGCTTCGGAATTCCTGAAAGGTCAGTCTGCTTCAAGCCTGAATCTGAAAGTACAGAGGCCAGGGGTGGGGGAGTTGGATATAGAAGTAGAACTCGCTCAGGAAGAATCACCCAATGTGCCCTACTATGGTATGCTCAATGATGAAATTGGTATTATCAAGCAAACAGGGTTTACAGACGGTACTTCCACTGAGGTGGCACAGGCGCTGGAAGTTCTGAAAGGGTTAGGTGCTAAAAAAGTAGTACTTGATTTGCGCAGCAATCCGGGAGGGCTTTTAAATGAAGCTGTCAACGTGTCCAATATTTTTATCCGAAAGGGACAATTGGTAGTAAATACCATTGGTAAGATAGAGGAGACGAATGCTACCTACAATGCGCTCAATGATCCGCTTGATCTTGAAATACCGCTGGCTGTATTAACAAACAGCTCCAGTGCTTCTGCGTCTGAGATTGTAGCCGGAGTGATTCAGGATTATGATAGGGGAGTTTTGATAGGGCAGCGCTCTTTCGGCAAGGGACTGGTTCAGCGTACTTTACCTTTGTCATATAACTCTCAGATGAAGGTGACCATTGCCAAATACTATATACCAAGCGGGCGAAGTATCCAGGCCATTGATTACAGCAACCGAAACCCCGATGGAAGTGTTGGGAAAATAGCAGACTCCCTGATGACCCGATATCAGACACGTGCCGGAAGGCCGGTTTACGATGGAGGGGGGATCTATCCTGATTTTCCTGTAGACAAGCAGAGATTGTCCCCGATTGCCATTGGTATCCTGTCAGAAGATCTGTTCTTCGATTTTGGTAATCACTATGAGTCCAGAATTGGTGAAATGACAGATGTCAAAAACTTTGAGATTACAGACCAGGTGTATAGTGACTTTAAAGCCTGGTTGGCAGATAAGTCTTTTACCTATTCCAGTCCGCTGGAAAAACAAATCAGGCAGCTTCGTGTCGTAGCAGAAGAAACCGGTACATTAGACCGGATTGCTCGTGAGCTGGGGCCGTTAGAGCAGGCTGCGGCTCATAGCCGTGATGAAGATCTTGATGCAAACAAAGCTGAAATTAAACACCTGCTCAAAGAGGAGTTTGTAATTCGTAAGTTTTTCGAGCAAGGTCGTATCGAAGCCTCGTATCAGTTTGATGATGACATCTCAAAGGCAATTCAGGTGCTTTCAGACTCCGAACTCTACAATAAGACGCTCGAAGCTCAGAATTAGAATACAATAACGGGAGCACTTGTAATCCTGCCTAGCGCGCATTTGCAATGCGTGCTTTTTTATTTAGTCACCGCTTCAGTCACCGATTCAGTCACCGAAGCCTTGGCGAAGGTGACCTTCCTGCCTCTTACTTCCTACATCCTGCTCCCCGCTTCAGTCACCGAAGCCTTGGCGAAGGTGACCTCTGTTTCCATCACCGAAGGTGACCAGTGATCTTTCACCAGTGCCTCTTATATTTGCAGCCTAAATAGTGCTGGTATGTCTCTGATTCTTAGTATTGAAACTTCTACAACAGTTTGTTCGGTAGCGCTTACCAGAGATGGAAGCACATTGGCCACGCAGAAGCTGTTTCTGGAGAAGTCCCACTCCACTTTGCTTACGGTTGTGATTGATACGCTTTTGGCTCACACAGAAGTGAAGAAAGAAGACCTTTCTGCTATAGCCGTATCTAAAGGTCCGGGGTCTTACACAGGTTTAAGAATTGGAGTTTCCACTGCCAAGGGACTTTGCTACGCACTTGACAAGCCGCTGATTGCGGTAAACACCTTGCATGCCATGGCGCAGGAAGTAAGTCAATACGCCAGTAAAGGTGAGTGGTTGTGTCCTATGCTGGATGCCCGGAGAATGGAAGTCTATACCAGTTTATTCAACTCCGATCTTGATGAGGTTGAAGAGACAAAAGCGCTTGTTTTAGATGAAAACTCTTTTGGCGAAACCCTTCAGCAGAATAATGTGTTATTCTTCGGTAATGGTTCTGATAAGTTCAGAGATTTGATCAGTACACATGACAGAGCACATTTTATCGCAGGGGTGACTCCTTCTGCGAGTGCAGTTGGAATTTTAGCGACTGATTTACTGAAAGCAGATGAGTTCGAAGATGTCGCTTATTTTGAACCATTTTATTTAAAGGATTTTGTGGCTACCAGGCCGAAAAAGCTTTTGAAACTATGAGTGAGCAAGAAGAGATCGTAAACCGAGTAGCGAACAGCCCGATAATCACTTTCAACCTTGAAGATTATTACCATTCAGGAGAAAGGGTGGTGTATGATATTGCGCAAAACCTGTTTCAGGGCTTAATCCTGAAGGAGAAAGATTTTCGTGCCTTTGTAAAAGGGCATGATTGGGCGCAGTATGAAGGTAAGAATGTGGCGCTTATTTGTTCAGAAGATGCCATTGTGCCAACATGGGCATGCATGTTGTTAACTACCAGGTTGGAGTCATATGCCAATACGGTAGTCTTCGGGGATATCGATTTGCTGGAGTATGCACTCTTTAAGGAAGCTTTATCATCTGTCGATCTTGAGGCTTTCAGGGACCGTCCGGTGGTTATTAAAGGTTGTGGAGATTTACCGGTGCCTGAGTCGGCCTATGTGGAGATCACAAAGCTCATAAAGCCCTACGCAAAATCTATCATGTACGGTGAGCCATGTAGTACGGTGCCGCTGTATAAAAAGCCGCGACAGCCTAAAAACTGATCATCAGCGAGTTATAAAAAACTTTAAAAAATGTATGCAAAAAGCTTGGTCTAATCAGAAAGACCTCGTTACCTTTGCGTCCCATTCGGAAGGAAGTGGGGTTAAGATTTGAGGGATTGCGGAGGTTTATTTGGGGTGAGGGTTTTACTTGCCAGGTTCTTCCAAAAATTTTTAAATTTT
>DIYF01000014.1 GCA_002427745.1 Roseivirga sp. UBA6061
ATATATTATGAATAGCCCGGGCGAGAAGCTCCTTACCGGTACCGGACTCTCCCAATATCAATACAGTAGCATCAGTTGTTGCCACCTGTTCCAACTCGTTTAAAATCCGCTTGAACTTGACACTCTGGGTGACGATTTCATCAAAATTGTGCTCCAGCTTAATTTCATCCTGTAAGTAGGTGTTTTCAGCTTCCAGCCTGTCCTTGAGTCTCTCTACCTCATCTAAGGCGCCAATCAGCTTTTCATTAGCGATTTTTCGTTCTATTTCAACGCCTGCTCTTTCAGCGAACATTTTCAGGATCTCCTGCTCTTCTATGGTAATTTTAAGCTCTTCCTCATCCAATATGGCTATGTGCCCTATGACGTCCCCTTCAGTTGATCTTATAGGTATGCCCAGGTAACCCTCTATACCTGCTTCGTTGTGAAAGTCCTTGTGAACATCCGTTGCCTGATAATAGGCATTCCCCGAGTTCATAATAAGCTTGCAGGGTGTGCCATCTGTGTCGTATTCTATGTTCTCATTCAGGGTGCCTGCTTTCATAAAGGCGAGTGTCCGTAGCTTGGTTTTCTGCATATCCGCACATTCCGTCACCAGAACCAGCGAGACGGCCAGGGCATTTGCTATATTTTCTACCAGTGATTTGAAGTAGTCGCGGCCTATCTCTGTAGCCGTGGCTTCTGATACAGATCGCAGGAGTTTCTCTTTCCTTTTTCGCTCAGAGATGTTCAGCACAAAGCTGATGTTGTATGAACTTCCTTCAAACTCCACATAGTTGACAAAGATCTCAACCGGTATTTCAGTACCTTCTTTGGTCCAGTGTGATGACTCAAAGGAGAAGCGTTTTTCTGCCTGAAAGCGTTTCCAGAGCTGAGCGTAGCTGGCCGGATCAAAATTATGATTGATGTCCATGATGGACATGCTGGCAAATTCTTCGCGACTATAGCCGTAATTCACACAGGCTGTTTCATTGGCATGACGTATTCGCCCGGTGTCGTCCATCCAGAAAATGGAGGCAAGAGCACGCTCTACGGTAAAGTTTGAAAGACGCTGCTGATCCTGGTCCTTGGAGAAATGGGGCATGGCTCGAGTATGAATTTACGAAATATCGGGAATTTGAAAGTGACTACAAACCGGAGTTGTGAGAAAAGTGGAGCATATAAAATGTGATGAAGAGTTTATAGAAATGTGATAACTTCAAGTAACCAATGCCGTTTGGCTAAGTCAGATCATAAAGTAATATCATGAAAACCCTACTAGTTTTTTCATTCATTGTCGCAGCTTTCACGGTAAATGCCCAGGGCGGTGATTATGCAGTTGAGCATTATAACCTGAAAAGAGGTCTGGCCATTCAGGGATACGATCCGGTGGCTTACTTCACTGAAAATAAGGCGGTAGAAGGTAAATCTACCATTAGTCATACAAGCAGCGGGGTAACTTATCGCTTTGCGAGCGAGGCTAACAAAAAACTGTTTATTGCTGACCCTAAGAAATATGAACCGGCCTACGGAGGCTACTGTGCTTATGCCATGGCCTTTGGTGATAAAGTTAAAATTGACCCCGAAACCTTTAAGGTGAAAGACGGCAGGTTATTTCTCTTCTATAATTTCAACTTCACGAACACCCTCAAGAAGTGGAACCGAGATGAAACCAATCTTTTTGGAAAGGCAGAAGATGCCTGGAAGAAGATCGTTATTGAAAAGTAGGGTAAAGATTTGTTTGAATAGAATGGTCAGGTCCGAAACCGATGTTTTGACCTGCGTAAAACCTTTTATTGAATAATTCGGTACATTTGGTTAATATCGGGTCGTTTTACTAGTTATTAGATGCAATTACAGCAAATCTCTGTCGATATCCTGAAGCAACTTATCGCTGTTTCGGATCAACTTCATGATGAAGACTTCAGACAGCCACTGGATATACTTTCACAGAATTCAATCGGAAAACATATCAGACATATCATAGAGTTTTATGATTTGATGATGGTTGGTAATACTTCTGGTTCAGTCGATTACGACAAGAGATCTCACGACAAAGTACTTGAGGAAAACCGTATTCTTGCGATCGAAAAGATGAATGCGCTTGCTCAGGAAATCTCTTCAGTGAAGGAAGATAAGGCGATCATTATGACGGCAAATTATTCACTGAAAGAGTATGCTCCTCTGAACATCAATACTACATTGTTCAGAGAGCTGCAGTATAATGTGGAGCATGCGGTTCATCATATGGCCATTATTAAAATTGCGCTGATCAGTAATTTTCCTGCATTGACGATTCCGGCTAATTTTGGGATCGCTCACTCTACCATCAAGTATCAGAGAGATTCAGAATGTGCACAGTAACCTTTCTGCCCAAAGGTCCACAATCTTATATTCTTACTTCTAACCGTGACGAGACACCCAAACGGGCTGCCTTGCATCCGGCTGAGTATTCGGTATTCGGGCATACCCTGTATTTTCCAAAAGAGCCGCTGGCCGGTGGAACCTGGATTGTGACAGACAAGCAGCGTTTTACACTTTGTTTGCTTAACGGAGCTTTTGTAATACATGAGCGTAATCCTCCCTACAGGTTGAGCCGTGGCCAAATGGTACTGGAGTTTTTCAGATATGCCGATGTATCTGCTTTTCTGAAGGACTATGATTTTCAAGGAATTGAGCCTTTTACCCTGGTTTTGGTAGATAGTACCGATGAGATTGACCTGACCGAGCTGGTCTGGGATGGTAATGAAGCTCATGTCAGAAAGCTCAGTGCGGATGAACCGTACATATGGTCATCGGCTACGCTTTACCCAAAAGAGATTGCCGATCAGAGAAGAGACTGGTTCCGGTCATGGCTCGAAGAGCACGAGCGCTTTGCGCAGTCAGAAATCATCGATTTTCATAAATATGGTGGGAGAGGAGACCTTTGGAATAATTTCGTGATGAAGCGCGGTGACAACCTCGAAACCGTGAGTATCACATCTATCGAAAAAGGGGATGACTTTGCTGTGAAGTACGAAGACCTCCTGACGAGCGAGGTGACACTCTCCTAGAATTTGATCCCTACTTCAAGACTAAACAGATTGCTTTTAACCGTAAAGGCATTGTAAGCGGTGCTTTGGGTTTTTACGGTATTGAGGAAGCCTATATTGTAGTTCAATCCGGCAAAAACTCTGGTGTTTACCCCAATGCTTCGCTCTACTCCCCCTCCGAAATTCCCGGCCAGGTCAAAATCAGAAAACTCCGTAATGAGAATATTGCCCGGTTCTTCATTAGCTGAATTAAGCCTTATCTCAGGGATTACACCGAAGTTGAAAAAGAGCCGGGTATCCAGCAGCAGTTCATTTGTATAAAGCTTCAGCAAAAGAGGTACCTGAAGATACTCATGGTCATACTCTTCTGTGCGCATCGCTGATATGCCATTCTGGGCAGAAATCTTGGTGGCTTTTGATGCAAAATTCACACCGGCATGAAAAAAGTAGTTCTCCTTGAAGGGCATATCTACAAAAGCTCCCAGTAGAAATTTTACCGCGCTGCCATCTCTTTCGAGGCTTGTGCCACCATCTCCCACAGAAGTACGGACGTTAGAGAGTGTCGGGGCTATTTTTATGCCTATCCGGTAATCCTGACTTAAAAGAACGGTGGAAAAGAATAGCGCGAAAAGCGCGGAGATGACGTATTTCCTCATGTGGGATAAAATAAATAAATAGATTTGTCATTTAAAAAGTGAGTATGCGCAAAGTCCTGATATTTTTCGCCATTGGCCTGGTTTTGTTCTCCTGCAAAGATGATCGCTGCGATAGCTTTCCGGATATCAGCAATATCAGTATTGACCTTGATTTTGAGGACCTGACCGGAGAGATCCATGCGATCGATACAGAGGAAGAGCTAGCCGCTTTTCTGGCAGCCAACCCCATAGTAAGAGATGACTTTTTTCAGGCTGGCAACTATAAATCTGAGGCCGAAATGCTGACGGAAACCATGAAGATTCTGAGTAATCCCTATGTCGATACATTGTATCAGGAGGTGACCAGAATCTTTGATGTAAACAAGCTCCGGGATGAGTTGGAAGATGCCTTCAGCCGAATCGAATACTTTTATCCTGATTTTGAAGCACCCAAGGTGCGAACCGTGTACACCGGGTTTGGTAATGATATTTATTATAATGACTCACTGCTCGTTATAGGTCTTGACTATTACCTGGGGCCAGAGGCCTCATTCAGACCTGATGAACATGAGTATGTGAAAGTCAGACTCACACCAGATCATCTGGTGCCCCACCTGATCCAGTTTACATCCAATCGGTTTAACGATACCAATGTGGATGATCGGACGATTCTTGATGAGATGGTTTTTTACGGTAAGGCACTTCATTTTGTAAAGACGATGCTCCCCTGTACTCCCGATAGTCTGGTGATAGGTTACAATACTGAACAGATGCTGAATACGGAGGTGAGTGAGCCCTATCTCTGGGCCTACTTTGTTGATAATGCGTTGTTATATGACAAAAAGCCGCTCAACATTGCGAAGTTTATAGAAGAGCGACCGGGCATCCCTGAGATAGACAGACGCTGCCCCGGAAGAATAGGGCAATGGCTTGGCTGGCAGATTGTAGCACAGTTTGAATCTGAAACAGATGCCGATTTTCAGGAACTAATGACCAAAACAGATTCCAGACAGGTGCTTATGCAGTCAAAATATAGACCTCGGAATCGCTGACCCTGATCTGTTTTTCATTATTAATCACGCTGACCAGTTTCTGAATCTGAAGCTTCTTGCTGTAATGCTGCTCAGCAATTTGTCGTGCATTGTTCTTATAGGTGTCGAGCAAGCTTCTGTTTTTGAGAAAAGGCTTTATCAGCTCAAGAAACTCTTCAGGTCTGTTCGGGTTGGCGTAAAACCCACAATTGTATTTCTCAACCAAATCTTTGGTCCAGCCTGGTGTATTCACAATGGTTAGTTTTCCTGAGGCAAGACTGTCAAAAAGCTTGTTGGGACTATTGGTGGCCAGAACGGGCAGGTCAGCAAAGCATACATAAGTAGCATCTGAAATATTCAGAATGTCTTTAACTCCTCCCTTATTCTGATGGCCTATAAACTCCAGGTTTGTTAGTTTCTTCAGGTAAGCCGATAGTTTAATGTTGCTCAGCTTTCCACCATCACCTACCACTTTAAAGTTGATATTGAGATTACTTTCCAGGCTCTTCTCTGCTATGTCCAGAAAGAATTCGAGGTGATTGGCTGTTCCGATACTTCCGAAATAGGTGATCACAAAGGGCTGATTCACATGATAAAACTCTACCAGTTTGGGGTCTTTGATCTCCTTTGTAAAGAACTGGCAGTCGGCCATATTAGGAATCATGTAAACCTCCTTTTCCGGGACTACATTTTTGATCCAGTCACGCATGCCCGGAGACAGTGCCACGATTTTTTCAGCGCTCTGGTAGATGCGAGCCTCCAGCCGGAACAGCCACTTTTTTATCAGGGCTCCTTTGATCATTCCGATTTCGATAGGCGCAGTAGGCCAGAGATCTCTCACCTCGAAAATGTAAGGAATTCCCAGTTTCTTTTTCATCCACAGTCCTATCAATCCTACTGTCAGTGGGGTAGAAGTAACATAGGCAAGGTCTACGCCCTTTATGTTTTTGATAATCTTCTTTGACTGCCTTACAAAAGACATAAATGACCGGATTCTCCTGATGCCCCCCATGCTGTTGCTATAGGGTATGGGGAGGTAGTGAACAGTAATACCGTCAATCCTGGTTTTGCGGTAGGCTCTTTCGTTGTGTGTTGTGACCATCTCCACTTCAAAACCATTTTCCACCAGCCCACGACCCAGGTAGTATGAGCGTATGGCTCCACCTTCCTGAGGGGTTTTAAAATACTGATGGATATAAAGGATTTTCATGTCGGAACAGGTGAAAATAAGCTCTGTATCAAAGATACAACCTTTTTGACTATTGGATGATTCCTTCTTTCTTCTCCCAATAACGACAGAAATGGGTGAGCTTACATACTTCGCATTTAGGAGTGCGGGCCAGACAGGTATATCTGCCATGAAGTATAAGCCAGTGATGTGCCTGAGAAATTACTTCTTTGGGTAAGTGACTCACCAGTTGTTTTTCCACGGCAAGCGGGGTGGAAGCATTTTGATTTACGAGTCCCAGCCGTTTGGATACCCTGAATACATGCGTATCCACAGCCATGCTGGGTTGATTCCATATTACTGAGGTGATTACATTGGCAGTTTTACGGCCTACGCCAGGTAATTTCTGCAGGTCTTCCATGCTTTCCGGTACCTCAGAGTTGAAGTCTTCGACCAGCATTTTGCCCAGGCCAATCAGGTGTTTGGTCTTATTGTTAGGGTAAGAAACTGATTTAATATAAGGAAACAGCTCATCAAAGTGTGCTGCCGCCAGGTGCTCTGGTGTGGGGAAATCCTTGAAGAGCTTTGGTGTAATTATGTTGATGCGCTTATCGGTGCATTGGGCACTTAAAACAACAGCCACAAGCAGTTCAAACGGGTTGTCGTAGTGTAACTCCGTTTCTGCTTGTGGCTGATTTTCCTGGAAATACGCTATTAATTCCTTGTAACGATCCTTTCTGGTCATGCCTCTAAGTTAATGCTTCGGTTTTTCGGTTTAATGATTTCACGAAGAATTACATTAAACCATCCAACACCGAACTACCTTAGTGCATGCAGGTCGTAAGACTTGGAATAGCTGAGAATCTTGTCAATAGTATCTTCAGACGGCTTCAGTTTCACAGCTTTGAGTGATTCAACCGTGCCGCTAAGATTATTATAAGTTTCTGATAGTTGCTCATCAAATATGAGCGCTGTTTCGATTTCGATCGACTCCTCAGGAGTCGTTTCCTGGTAAATGTACCGGATTAAATCATCTTGGGTAAAGGTTTTGATCATACGCAATATTCAATTTGTTCATCTTCTTCCTTAAGTTGATGAGAGCGTATCGCATTCTTCCAAGCGCTGTGTTGATGCTTACATCCGTTGCTTCAGCGATTTCCTGAAAGCTCATTTGCATATAGTGTCTCATCATTAAGACCTCACGTTGCGAATCCGGTAATTCCTTTATCAGATCACGAAGCAGTGCGTGAGTATCTTGTTGTATTTGTCTTGACTCAATTGAGTCTTCTGAAAATTCCAGTGTATTAAAGATATTGCTGCCATCTTCCATGACAATCATTGGGTATCTCTTAGCCTTTCTGAAATGGTCGATTGCTAAGTTGTGAGCAATTCTGGTGACCCATGGCAAAAACTTACCCTCTTCATTATAACGTCCGGACTTAATCGTATTAACGACTTTCACGTACGTTTCTTGTAATAAATCTTCTGCCAAAAACTGATCTTTTACAATCAGATAGATCGTTGTGTAAATTTTGTTCTTGTGACGATTAACCAGTTCAGCAAAAGCTTCTTCGTTACCATTTTTGTACTGCGATATTAATTGACTATCGCTTACAGCATATTTCCTCATGTTAGTTATTGTTAGGTTTAACGTAGAGGTCTATATCGATATTGTGCTGTTTAGTTTACGAACTGGTTTTAAGAAAAGAATGATCTCAAATGTATTGATTCAATAGGGAAATGCAAATTTTCTGAAGATTTTTTTGTCTTCCTTATGTCAAATCGAAAGCTCAATTGAGATTTACAAAAATAAAAGCAATGATAATGCCAGAAAGCAAAATTAAATTCGGATTTGCGAAATTATTTTTGTCTAACAATTAGCCAAGAGCTCTGTTATCTTTGCATCCTCATGAATTCAACAACTCCCGCCCTGAATACCCCTATTGACAACCTTGATCCCAAGGAGTTCATTATTATTAAAGGAGCTCGCGTCAATAATCTGAAAAGCCTGAGTGTGGCTATTCCCCGATACAAACTGGTGGTAATTACCGGGCTTTCCGGTTCAGGCAAGTCATCTCTTGCCTTTGATACCCTGTTTGCCGAAGGTCAGCGCATGTATGTGGAAAGTCTCAGTTCTTATGCCCGCCAGTTTCTGGGGCGTATGGAAAAACCTGAGGTAGACTATATCAAAGGGGTTTCTCCGGCCATTGCTATAGAACAGAAAGTAAGTACACGAAACCCGAGGTCCACAGTGGGTACGAGTACTGAAATCTATGATTACCTGAAATTG
Source organism: Roseivirga sp. UBA6061 (assembly GCA_002427745.1). Lineage (GTDB taxonomy): Bacteria > Bacteroidota > Bacteroidia > Cytophagales > Cyclobacteriaceae > Roseivirga. The sequence goes on from DIYF01000014.1 coordinate 8,133, forward strand.
CTTTTTGCGAGGATAGGGAAGACCTATTCTCCCATTAGCGGAGAGGAAGTGAAACGGGACACGGTGACGAGTATTGTGGAATTCCTGATGGCAAAGGAAGAGGGTACACGCTGCATGATTCTTTGTCCGCTGCAGCGCAAGGAAGAACGTACGCTGGAGCAGGAATTGAATGTATTACTGCAAAAAGGATATACCCGGGTACTGTCAGACGGAAGCCCGTTTTTTATAGAAGACCTGCTGGAGTCAAAAGAGGAGCTGAAAGGTAATCTTGAAATTCTTATTGACCGGGGAGTTGTACAGCACGAAGAGAGCATGCAATTCCGTTTTGCTGACTCTGTACAGACGGCACTTTTTGAAGGAGAAGGAGATTGTACTATTGAAATTCCCGGTGAAGGCCGCTTTGCTTTTTCTGATCGTTTCGAAGCTGATGGCATGTTGTTTGAAGAGCCCAGCGTCAATCTTTTCACCTTTAATAACCCCTATGGCGCCTGCAAGCGTTGTGAAGGATTTGGCCGCATATTGGGTATTGACCCTGATCTGGTGATTCCTGACAAAAGTCTTTCAGTATATGAGGGGGCCATTGCTCCATGGCGTAGTGAAACCATGAAAAAGTGGCTGGAACCCTTATTGAAACATGGTATAGAATTCGATTTCCCCATCCACCGCACCTTTGCAGAACTGACTCCTGAAGAGCAGGAACTGTTATGGACCGGCAACAAGTACTTTAAAGGAATCAACCAGTTCTTCAAGTTCCTGGAATCGAAGATACATAAAATACAGTACAGAGTGATGCTGTCCCGCTATCGTGGGAGAACGGATTGCCCCGAGTGTAAGGGGACCCGTCTGCGCAAGGATGCCTCCTATGTGAAGATCGGAGGGCGTTCCATTACAGATTTGGTATTGCTTCCTGTAAAGCGCTCTCTGAAGTTTTTTGAGAGCCTGGAGATGACGGAATCGGAGCAGAAGATAGCACGCAGATTGCTCAAAGAGATCCAAAATCGTCTGGAATACCTCAACAGGGTTGGTCTTGGTTATCTGACACTGAACCGTCTGACCAATACGCTTTCAGGAGGGGAATATCAGCGTATAAAGCTGGCAACTTCTCTGGGCAGTGCTCTGGTAGGGTCAATGTACATACTGGATGAACCCAGCATCGGGCTGCACCCCCGTGACACTGACAGGCTTATTTCAGTACTGAAATCACTGAGAGACCTGGGCAATACCGTTGTCGTGGTAGAGCATGAAGAAAAAGTGATGCAGTCGGCCGACCAGATTATCGATATCGGTCCGGATGCCGGGTCACATGGTGGAGAACTTGTGTTTCAGGGACCGCTGGACGCGCTGATGGAAGATGGAACTACCTATACAGCCAAGTACCTGAATGGTACGGAAAGGCTGGAGGTTCCTGCCCAGCGAAGAAAGTGGAGAGATAGTCTGCTTATTAAGGGAGCCAGGGAGAATAACCTCAAGAACATAGATGTGGAAATACCGTTAGGAGTCCTTTCTGTTATTACCGGGGTCAGTGGATCAGGTAAATCAACCCTGGTCAAAAAACTGCTTTATCCTTCACTGGGTAAAATGTTGGGTACAGTAGGAGATCAGACGGGTCGTTTTGATGGGCTGGAAGGGGCCACAAAGAAGATCACACAGATTGAGTTTGTAGATCAGAACCCTATCGGCAAGTCGTCCAGGTCCAACCCTGTGACTTACGTGAAAGCTTACGATGCCATCCGGACTCTCTTTGCCAATCAGCCTCTGGCTAAGCAAAGAGGATACAAGCCTGCTTTCTTTTCATTCAATGTGGATGGCGGCCGTTGTGAAACCTGCCAGGGAGAAGGGGTTGTCAAGATAGAGATGCAGTTTATGGCTGATATCTACCTTACCTGTGAAAGCTGTGGTGGCAACCGCTTTAAGCAGGAAATACTGGAGGTCAAGTACAACGACAAAAACATTGCAGAGGTACTTGAGATGACGGTTGACGATGCGATTGAGTTCTTTGCCAAAGAAAAGAGTGTCTATAATAAGCTCAGGCCGCTGCAGGAAGTAGGGCTGGGGTATATCCGCCTGGGGCAATCTTCCAATTCTCTGAGTGGAGGTGAGGCACAGAGAGTAAAGCTGGCTTTCTATTTGGGTAAGGGTAAGTCCAATTCCCGTGACCATATTCTGTTCATTTTTGATGAACCCACTACCGGCCTGCACTTTCATGATATCAGCAAGTTGATGGGGGCGATCAATGCTTTAATAGAGCAGGGCAACAGTGTGTTGATTATCGAGCACAACACAGAAGTGATCAAGAGTGCAGACTGGGTGCTGGATTTGGGGCCTGAAGGTGGTGAAGAGGGGGGGTACCTGAACTTTGCCGGAACACCGGAGGAAATGGTTAAGCTGACTGATAATTATACAGCCAGGTACCTGAAAGAGGTAATGAGTTAAAATCAGGCTACTCTTCTTTTAAAAGCACTGAGGTTCATGTGCTTGACAATGCCTATGATGTTGGCGAGAATGATCAGGGTAGCTCCGAGTACCTTACTTAATGGCATGGGTTCATCCAGAAAGAGGTAGCTCACAAACATGGCCACCGGCACCCCCAGATAGTAAATGATGCTGCTGGCTGCATGAGGCAGTTCCGTAGTGGCCCGGAGCCATAGGGTATGTGCTCCGAGAGTGCAGACTACTCCCAGAACCCCCAGATAGTACCAGTCACTTGCCGGTAAGTCAAAATCTGCCTGAAATGATAGTGTGCAAAAGAAGAGCAGGCCAAAGCTGTACTGCCCGAAAGCGCGTGTGTAAGAAGGAATATGCGTGTTTTTTTGTTGTAACAGGGGTAAGAGGGCAAAGAACATGGCGCTTCCCAGACCTATGAGCAGCCCCAGGGTGATATCGTTTTGCAGACTGAATTCAGGGACAATCAGCAGATTGCCGCCTACCGCCATAATTACGGTAAACCAGTCAAAGAGTGCGGGTTTCTTTTTCTGAAAAATCCACCCGAACAGGATGAGGTAAATACCAAAAGAGGTAAGGCCGAGGATAGCTATGGAAGGAGTGCTGACCTTGACCGCATAAAAATAGCTGACCCAGTGAAGACCGAATACAAGGCCGATCAGCATGAGGGATTTCCAGTCTCTGATTTTCAGCTGTTTGACCTTTTTGGCACCAACAAAGATGAAATACATGAGTATGCTGGCTATAGACAGCCTGACGATACCGATGGTGACAGCGCTGGCTGTTACCTTTTTGATAAAAACAGGTGTACAGCCAAAAAGAAAGGCGGCCAGAATACCTTCAATATAGTAACGGGATTTCAAGAGACTTAAGCTTAGGCCAAAGCTGATGAAATTATAGACAACAAGAAAACGGTCGGTGTAAAACCCTGACTATTTGAGCAGGCCTTTCCTCTTCAGGATGGTCTCTACGAATTTTACTTCGTTTTGGGTCTTGAATACGTTGAAGGGGAACATCATCATTTGCGCCTTGTTCACCACCAATACAAACTGGTTTTTGTCCATCCAGGCCTTTTTGATCATATCCCATTTCATAGGCATACCTCGCTTTGAATCTACTTTAATCAGAATCTGCTGGCTGTTGATCTCGTAGGACAGTCTATCGAAGAGCATTTTTGACTGCTCTAACTGCGTAACCCCTGCAAACTGAATTACCCAGAATAAAAGGTAGAGTACAAAGGCAATCAGAGCACCGATCCACCACCAGTTGGAAGGAACCACAAAGGTCATGGAGGAGATGGCCAGCACGATCAAAAACACCCACCACTGTTGCTGGAGTACGTTGCGCATTCCGGCCCGCATGTAGGCCTTTTTATCTAAAGCGTATTTCTTAGTCTTGACGATCATTTTTTCCTGTTCTAGGCACAGTGTTGAAAAAAGAACACAAACATAAGGATCAAAACCAAGGCTTCAACCATTCTTACTAAAAAATTGCGCTTATTATTACTCAAAACAGGTTATTCGGCTTTCAAACTAATGTCAAGGCTCTTGACAGAATGCGTAAGAGCACCAACGGAAATGTAGTCAACCCCGGATGACGAAGCGGCCTGAATGGTCGATTCAGTAATGCCACCGGATGCTTCGGTTTCTGAGCGGCCTGCGATAAGCTCCACGGCTTTGGTCATTTCTTCCGGAGACATGTTGTCGAGCATGATACGGTCCACTTTTTCGGTATCCAGGGCCTGCTGTACCTCATCCAGGTTTCTTGTCTCCACCTCTATTTTCAAGTCCTTGCCGGTCCTGGCCAGGTAATCTGTCGTAGCACTGACTGCATTGGAAATACCTCCGGCAAAATCGATGTGGTTGTCTTTAAGCATAATCATGTCAAACAAGCCATAGCGATGGTTCACACCGCCACCGATCACCACTGCCCATTTTTCCATCATTCTGAAATTGGGTGTGGTCTTCCGCGTATCAAGAAGCCTCGTGTCGGAATCTGCTATAAGTGAGTTGAGGTAGCGGGTATACGTAGCAATACCGCTCATGCGTTGCATGCAGTTGAGCACCAGCCGTTCTGCGGAAAGTATGGCTCTTGAATTGCCATGTAGTTTCAATATAATATCGCCCTCTTTTACCGAAGTACCATCCGTTACAGTCGCCACGATTTCCATATCCGGATCCAGCTTCCTGAAAATGATTTCTGCGAGTTCCATGCCGGCAATCACTCCGGAAGCTTTCATCAGAAGATAGGCGCTGTTTTTGGCACCGGCAGGTATGGAGGCTAATGAAGAGTGGTCGCCATCGCGGATATCTTCATAGAGGGCTCTGTCAATAAAATCGTTTAGCGATTGTTCAGTTATGTAATCTGGCCGCATGGCCAAAAATACAAAAGAGGTATTGCTTTGAGGGCTGTGGCTTACACTTATTTTGGTTTGGAGAACTCAAGGCGATAGACCTTGTAGTCATCCTTGTATTTTTTGGCCCTGAGCGCAATTCGGTAAGAGGTATTGCCTGAGGTATAGTTGCCGATGGCATAAATGATACCTCCCTGGGAGTTTCCCTGATGGATAAAGCCGGTTTCGTCAGCCGGGTGTTTTTGGAAAAACTGCTTGAGTACAATCTCTGCCTGACTGATACTATACTCCTTGCGTTTACTGTCGAGCCTGATCACTACACGCTCATTGAGATACTTGGAGAGCTCTTTCGAATTAGAAGATTTAAGAGCCTCCTGTACATTGTCGATGATGTCGTCACCTTCCTGAGCAGACAGTGAGAATGTGCTCAGTATCAGCAGGATAAAAACAGACGTCAGATTCTTTCGAATTCTCCTCATGAAATAGGTTGGTTAACGTATTAGTGTTAACGAAAACAATGCCAAAAATTGCATAGTCACCGATGCAATCGATTCAAATTAATACAATGGTAAGTGACTTACAAACCACGCTTTAATATTTATATTTGGCGCATGAACAAGCGCGTACTTCTCATGATTCTGGACGGCTGGGGACTCGGGGAAAACCCTGAAATCTCGGCCATAGCAAATGCTCAGACACCTTTTATTGACTCCCTATATAAGGACTATTCTCATAGCAAACTAGAGGCTTCTGGTTTAGCGGTAGGGCTACCTGCCGGACAGATGGGGAATTCAGAAGTAGGGCATATGAATATAGGTGCCGGCAGAGTCGTTTATCAGGATCTGGTAAAGGTCAATAAAGCCGTTGAGGAGGGTACGCTGGCTGAAAATGAAACCCTTCGTACAGCCCTGAATTATGCAAAATCTAATGATAAGGGAGTTCATTTCATCGGGCTTCTGTCTGACGGTGGTGTGCATTCTCATATTGATCATCTGAAAGGTCTACTGAGCATTGCCAACAATGAAGGTCTTGAGAGAGTTTTTGTACATGCTTTTACAGATGGCAGAGATACCGACCCTAAGGGTGGACTCGACTATCTTTCGGATCTGCAAAATCATATAGCGGGAACCACCGGTCAGATTGCCTCTGTAACAGGAAGATATTACGCCATGGATCGCGATAATCGCTGGGAGCGTGTAAAGCTTGCTTATGATGCAATGGTCTATGGCCAGGGTGAGCTGACGGAAGACCTGTCGGGAGCGGTTAAAAGCTCCTATGAAAATGGTGTGACGGATGAATTCCTCAAACCGATTATCTGTAGCCAAAATGGCCGGCCCCTGGGCAAGATTGAGGAGGGCGATGTGGTGCTTTGCTTTAATTTCAGAACTGATCGTGGCAGACAGATTACCCAGGCATTAACACAAAGAGATTTTCCAGAGGTCGGCATGCAGAAAATGAACCTGCACTATGTCACCATGACGAACTATGACGACTCTTTTAAAGGAGTCAATGTAATTTTTGACAAAGATAACCTGAAGAATACCCTGGGAGAGGTGCTGGAGGCCAATGGTAAAAAGCAGATACGCATTGCCGAGACTGAGAAGTATCCACATGTGACTTTCTTTTTCAGCGGAGGACGTGAAGAAGCCTTTGATGGTGAAAAACGTCTGCTTTGTCCTTCGCCAAAGGTGGCCACTTATGACCTGCAGCCTGAAATGAGTGCCGAAGATATTCGCGATGCTATTACGGCAGAGCTCAAAAAGGGAGAGGTAGATTTCACCTGTCTGAATTTTGCCAACCCTGATATGGTAGGGCATACGGGTGTGTTTGAGGCAGCTGTGAAGGCTTGTGAAACGGTGGATGCCTGTGCTAAGGAGGTGCTGGAATGTGCCCTCGAAAACGGTTATACCTCCATTGTCATTGCCGACCATGGTAACTCGGATATTATGGTGAACCCTGATGGTTCACCGAATACGGCACATACTACAAACCTAGTGCCCTGTATTCTCGTTGATAAGGAACTGAAGCCTGAAATGAAAGATGGGAAACTGGGAGATCTGGCTCCTACCATTCTTCAGCTTATGGGCGTGAACATTCCTGAAGAAATGACGGGAGACATTCTATTATGATTAAAAAAACGGTTTTAGGTCTGTTTTTAGTGGCAGGTATGGCTGCTTGCAGTGGCCCCGCAGAAACGCCTGTAGTAAGAGCAGACAGTTATTTCGATTTGGTTGGGTTGCTGGATGACCAGACTTCGCTGCTGATAAAACAGGGGGTTGTGCTGGAGAAAAAGCTGACTGCTAACGGAGAGCAGGAGTCTATGTCTCTAAGACCTGATTCGGAGGAACAGCTCAGGGCAGAACTGAAGTTGTTTTATGAAGCAGATATTAACAAACTAGGGCTGGATGATGCTTATTTCACGGAAGAGCTTCCGGGTATCAATGGTAACAGCAAGGTGATCAATACCGCTAAAAAAGCAGGGCCCAATGTAAGAATGATCGAATACGATTACAGCCTGGGCAAGCTCAGTCAGATCAGGGTGCTGGTGGAAGATAAGAATGATATCTACACTTTTCAGAAAGAGATGACCATGAGCTTTGAGTCCTTAGATGGTAAGGAAATGCTCACAGGATACAGTATTACCGGTAAGCAAAAAATGGTCATGAAAAGTGACCTGGACTTTTCTCTGCAAGGTCGCTTTTCCCGCTAGCTTACAGTTTGAAAAGAGCATCCAGAAAACCGAGGTTTTCTTTTCCCTTTTTGACCAGAAACAGCGGAATGTCGTTGTCCTCCATCACGAGTTTTTCAGCTACACTGCCTATAAGAAAAGCCGCTACATTGGTACGTCCTTTGGAACCCAGAATGATCATGTCAACGCCCATTTCTTTTCCCGTCTTGTAGATTTTATCTGCCGGATGCGGATCATCATCAAGGGCATAGGTATGGTCATAATCTACTCCTGTCAGGTCCATTTTTCTGAAAAACCTTTGGCAGTCACGCTTGGTGTTTTCCAGCATAATTTCAGCAAATTCGTCATAACTTTTACCCGACTTGTGGTAACCCACCGGTACTCTGTAGACGTTGTTGCTTAGTAGCCTGGCTCCGCTTTTCTTCTGGATGTCGATACCTATTTCAAATGCCATGCGCGAGTGATCAGAGTAATCAATCGATACCAGCACCTGATTGAGCTCAAGAGGTGGGTTTTCAGGTACAAATATGACAGAGGCCGGGGTAGCCTTAGCTACTTTGCGTGAGTTGAGACCGCTACCGGTCAGTTTCTCTTTTCTTCCAACAAGCATAAGATCAATCACCTTGACCTTGCTTTCTTTGAGAATTTCATCTGTGATACCCCCCGCTTCAACGTGAATTTTGACATCACAACCTTCAGGGGATTTGAAGTGTTTTTTTACGCTGAACTCTACTTCTTTTTCGAGCATTTCGTCTACCGGAGCAATCAGATCCGGGTACTTTTCCTGAATATCTTCAGGCAGCTCAAAAGAGGTGGTAACATGATAAAAATAAACCGCATTCAGCTGAAAGGTATTGGCTATGAGTGAGGCGTATTTGATCAGGCCCTCATCCATTTCTGTCAAATCAAGACAGACCATCATTCTCTGAAATTTACTTAGGTCATGCATAGTTGCGTAAATTGTTTACTACTCAATTTATTGAATTAATTGGCTGTATTCCACACCCTCAGAGCAATTTTTATCAATGGTTGGTTTTGGTCGGATCATTCAGAGAGTTCATACTATATTTGCGCTGAATTCAGGAATGAATAAGGTTTATGTCTGATAAAGGGGTTATGGAAAAATTGAAGGCTAAATGGGGGATTACCTCTAATGTTCAGATTATACTCATACTGATTGTTTTTGCAATCAATGGTTCTTTTGCTGCCTGGGTAGCCGATCCTATTACTGCCTTTATGGGCCTGGACAAAGAAACTACCAGTGGTTTTATCTACTGGCCGCTAAGAATCCTTCTTGTTTTCCCAATTTACCAGCTCACACTACCTGTAGTCGGCTTTATTTTTGGCCAGTTTAAATTCTTCTGGGCCTTTGAAAAGAAAATGCTTTCAGGTATGGGCCGACTTTTCGGTAGAAAGAAAAGCGAGTCCTGACCTAATCCACCAATAATTTAAAAATAATGGTCTCGAGATAGTGTTTGATCTCCTCGTTGCCATTCTGGCTTACCCTCAACTCTGTGAGAGACGGAAAATGCTCCGACAGGAATCTTTGCTGGTGAGCGGTATCTATAATAGTCGTCACCAGAGCCTTGGTAAAAGGAAATCTCGGGTTTACATCTTCTATGATGCTATGAACCCTTCGGCACAAAGACTTGTAACTTGCAAAATACCCTTCGCGGTTAGCAGTGGCCACCTCTTTGGTAAGAAATGACTTTGACGATTCGGCTACTACAATTCTGTAGAGGGCTTCTTCATCGATATGTGAGAAATGGGGGTCGTAGTGTACGGCCTCAGAGAGGTTGGAAATAGCTACTTTGAGTTTGCGAACCGGATCTTCTATGTTGTGGGTATTGTAGTCCAGTCTGTATTCCAGCCAGGCCCAGTACCAGGAGACAAGATAGGTAAGAAGTTTCTGCTTGTTTTCGAAGTAGCGATAAACAGAGGCTTCTGTAGAATTAATTTCGGTTGCCAGTTTTTTAAAGTTGAATTGCTCGAAACCGATTTTATCGATCAGACCAATACTACTGTTGACAATTCTTCGACCTAGCTCAGAGCTTTCAGGATCTTTCAGAAATAGTTTCTCATTGACCTGAATTTTAATGGTCGCGTAGCCCAGCATAGATGCCATAAGCACTTATAATTAGTTAGTAGTTTTAGTAGTAGTAGTGAGAACCCGGAACTATTCAAACCTTCCTTATCGTTTAACTAGCAACGAATTGATATATTTGTTCCGTGGACTCACATGTTAGACAACTACTGAAGGGACATTCCCTTAGGCTCACCCAAAGCAGAAGCGATATTATTTCTATTTTTCTCGAAAAAGATGTTGCAGTGTCGCATGGTGATATTGAGTTTGCCATGGATGGCAAATATGATCGGGTGACGATTTACCGAACATTGAAATCTTTCCTGGAAAATGGTCTTATCCATAAGGTACTGGACGACAACGGAGGATCTCGCTATGCCCTGTGTGATGACGCCTGCTCTGATGGGGACCATCGCCATGACCACATCCATTTCAAATGCTCCAACTGTGATCAGACTACCTGCCTTGACGATGTTTTTATTCCGGACGTAAAGCTTCCTGAAGGTTTTAAGGCGGCTGAGAGCAACTACCTGATCACCGGAGTCTGCGACAAATGTAGTGCTGTTTAGTGCACTTCCTCTAATTCTTTGTGGGATATTTCCGGACTGTCCGATGGCCAGCATACACCGGGTGGTAAATCCAGTTCAGGGGGAGTCAGACGAAATACACCTCCGTCATCATTACCATTGTCCCTACGCTTTTTCTTTCTCATCAATATGAAAGTGAGGTAGGTAAGGATTACATAGGTAAATCCACTTAATAAAAGGTCTATCGTGAAGCTGTTCATTAGTGTTAATGCCTAATGAAGATACGTAATAGCAGGAAGTGTTGGTTCGATTATTTTTATAAAACGAAGAAGATCAACCAGACCACCAGGAAAATAGGGAGTAGTATCGGGATGGAATACCTGAGAATATAACCAAAGAACGAAGGCATATGGATACCGGTTTGCTCAGCTATTGATTTCACCATAAAGTTAGGCCCATTGCCTATGTAAGTCATGGCACCAAAGAATACGGCACCTACGGCAATGGCGGTCAGGTTGATGACGGACTGATCATATACACCTCCGGCAGCATAATCCTGTACGTTGGTTATGGCATTGATGTCTCCACCCTGCGAGGCAAGGGCTGCCGCCAGGAAGTTCAGATAAGTAGGGGCATTGTCGAGAAACCCGGAAAGTATCCCTGTTCCCCAGTAGAGCGAGTTAGGGCCTATCAGTGAAGCTCCTGCCTCTGATTGTGCAAATTCACTCACCAGGGCAAGGGCCGGCATCATGGTGCCAAAAATGCCTATGAAAATAAAGGCTACTTCCCTGATGGGCTCAAAATTAAATTCGTTGCCTTCTATGGCCTTTTTATCTGCCAGCTTATAAGAGAGGAATCCTACTGAGAGCATGATGATCTCCCTCAGGAATGAAAACTTTTGCCCATCATACACTATGGCAGGCACACCGTCAATCACATTGGGGTCAAGGAAAACGGAGGCAATGATCACAGCCAGCCAGAAGAAATTCTTACCACCAATAATGCTCGTTTTATTAGTGTACACCACTTCATCAAAGAGATCTTCGTCTTTGTTACGACTATCGAATACATAGAAAATCGCTGATAATATTACCAGTGCCAGGGCCCATGGCAATACATTGTGCGTGAGGGTCCACATAAACGGCACTCCCTTGAGGAAACCCAGGAACAAAGGCGGGTCGCCAATGGGGGTGAGAGCGCCACCGATATTACTTACCATGAAAATAAAGAAAATGATATGGTAAGGTCTGATGCGGCTTTTGTTGAGCCTGATAAACGGACGGATCAACAACATAGAGGCCCCGGTAGTGCCTATCAGGTTGGCTATGATGGCACCTACCACTAGTAACAATACGTTGGCCATGGGAGTTGCCTTCTTATCTACATTGATCATAATACCCCCTGAGGCAATGTACAGAGAGGCCAGCAGCGCAATGAATTGTATATACTCAGCCAGTGCGTGCACGGGTGCATGGGCATTGTGCAGTGCAAACAAATAATAAAGTACAACGATAGAGGCCAGGGAGACTGCTATAATCGGGTAGTTCTTATGCCAGAAGTGCTCGTAGAAAAGTGGCCCTGTGGCTATCATACTCAGTAGAAGTACAAAGGGGATGACCGTCCAGCCCGGAGGTGCTGCTGCATGATGTTCGCCATCAGCACCATGGTCGTCTGTAGCATGATGATCATCCGTAGTTTCCTGATGATGATCGTCCTGTACCTTGTCAGTAGAAATCGCTATTTCAAGGCTCTCAGGCTCTGTATCCACAGGGGATGCATCGGCAAAAAAAGGCATAGCCAGCCATAGAACCAAAGACAGTAATAGCGCGTTTCTCATGAAGGTTGATCTGGTGGGCTAAAAATAGATTACTTAGGCAAGAAATCAAATTAGCCACGGTGTCATAACTGAAAGATAACAAATCTTCTCAGTATTAAAAGCTCCTGATTATCAAACAAGCTTTGCCAGAGCAATCTCAAAGGCAGTAGTAGCCAGGCCCGTTTTGGAGCCGTTAGCTGCATGCAAATCTTCGAGTGCTTTTCTGATGGTAGCAGAAGTGTCCTCAAAGATAGCTTTGTCCGTAATTTCTACTTCACCGCTCATCAGATAAGCAAATACACGGGCCATGCCACAGTTGGCAATGAAGTCAGGAAGTATTGCAATATTCTGATCGGCAAACTCGGCTATGGGGCCAAAGAAGATCTCGGGATCGGCAAAGGGTACATTGGCTCCTGAGGAGATCACTTCCAGGTTGGTAGCGATCATTTTGTCCACCTGTTCGCGTGTAAGCAGTCGTGAGGCAGCCGCAGGGATGAAAATTTCTGCATTCAGGTCCCAGATCTGGTCGTTGACTTCCTGGTAAGAAAGCATATTGTCTGCTTCCAGCTTATTACCATTCCTGTTCAGGTAAAGGATCTTGATCTCTTCAAAGGTGAAGCCTTCCTGATTGACCACTCCTCCGTTTTTATCAATAATGCCCACAATTTTGGCACCTTCGCGAGCCAGGTAATAAGCTGCTGCAGCACCTACATTGCCCCAGCCCTGAATTACAGCGTGCTTTTGTGTGAGGTCACCTCCCCAAAGGTTGTAGTAATGAATAACAGATTGTGCTACACCATATCCGGTAATCAGGTCGGCCACAGTGTACTTTCTTTCCAGTGAAGGTGTGTAGTGATGATCTTCTACCACTTTGGCTACTCCGGTTCTGAGCTGGCCCAGCATTTTTATTTTAAGGGGCTCATTGGCCTGGTAATGTCCGTTAACCACGCCTTCCTGCGGGTGCCAGAGTCCGAAATCTTCAGTAATAGGTATCACTTCTTCAATCTCGTCTATGTTCAGGTCTCCTCCCGTACCGTAGTAATTCTTGAGTAGTGGGTACACGGCTTTGTACCACCTTTTTAATACTTCGGTTTTTCTGGGGTCGGTGGGGTCAAAATTGATACCTGATTTGGCGCCACCAATCGGAGGACCTGAAACGGTAAACTTTACCTCCATGGTTTTGGCCAGAGATTCTACCTCGCGCTGATCCAACCCGATTCTCATGCGTGTGCCTCCTCCGGCACTGCCGCCCCTCAAAGAGTTTATCACCACCCAGCCCCTGGCTTCTGTCTCTTTGTCATTCCATTCAAAAACGATTTCAGGTTTCTTGTTCTCGAATTTATTGAGCAGTTCTCGCATGATATTTATTTGTTATGACAAGCAAAACTAAAAAAAGCTGTCAGATTCCACTAAGGTTTCTAACAGATTATCGGTCTGCAGGTTTCATATTTGCAGGATATGGCAGAACGGCTGACGGGAGCTGTAATAAGAGGCATAAGGAGGGAGAGAATGACATGAGTAAGACATAATTCACAACCTTTCTTGATATTGCTGAATTTTCAACTAAACTTTACGTTATAAAGCATGCTTACCGGTGAAACTGACACTTGACATAGGGAATACTTATACCAAATACGGGTTCTTTGAAGGAAAATCTTCTGTGGAGCAGGGTGTGGTACATGGTCTGGACGGGCTTAGCACTTTTCTTAAAAGCCGTAGTGAAGACTTTGAAAGAGCTATAGTTTGTTCTGTACGCTATACAGAAGATGAGGTAGGACCTTTGTTTCCTGCCCGTAAACAGGTGATCTACCTCAGCCATAAAACTCCCGTACCCATTGGCATGAGCTATGCCACACCTGAGACGCTGGGCATGGATCGCCTGGCTGCCGTAATTGGTGCTTCTGAGATTTTTCCCGGTAAAGCCGTGATGGTTATCGATATCGGTACCTGCATTACCTATGACTATCTCAATGCGGATCAGATGTTTGAAGGAGGTATCATCAGTCCTGGTGTAGAACTGCGTTACAAGGCCATGCATGAGCATACTGAGCGGCTGCCTCTGTTAAATGACAGAGAGGCCGGGGCCCTGATTGGCGACAGTACTGCCAGTGCTATGACAAGTGGTGTGATTCATGGTATCACCGGTGAAATAGAATATATGATCTCCCAATTTTTGTTAAAAACCCCTGATTTAAAGGTCATTATTACCGGTGGAGGGGCGAAAATTTTTGAATCTAGAATAAAAGCTGACATATTTGTGGCCCTCGAAATTGTGCTTGTTGGACTGAACCGAGTTTTGGATTGTAATGCTTAGAAATACTATAAAATACGGAGGCCTTATTTGGGCCTTGTTTTTCTGTTGGCAATTGAATGCTCAGCATACCCAGTCAGGCTACTCTGCCATCGGTATTGGGGAGGTCAACTGGGGAGGCTACACGCAGAATGCCAGTATGGGCGGACTGGGGCTGTCATATAACACCAGGTTTTTCCTGAATAATATGAACCCCGCTCTGATGTCCAGTAACTACGAATCTGTATTTCAGCTGGGGTTATCGCTGGATTCCCGAAGTGTTACCGGTAATACCGGAACGGGCAATGAGACCTACAGCACTACCGCTGGTGGTTTCAAAGACTTTGGTTTTGTGCTACCTATTAAATATGGCAAATGGAACATGGGCTTTGGCCTTACGCCTTATACTACCGTTAACTATGGCTTTACAACAGAAAACGCCAATGGTCCTGACGGATCAACTGCCATAGCTGAGGTAGAAGGCCGGGGTGGTATAGACAAAGTATTCTGGACCAACAGTTTCAGAATAGGTAAGAACTTTCAGCTCGGACTAGAGTTCGGGTTTCTTTTCGGGTCACTACAGACAGACGACCTGTTCTTTTTAGAAGGACTGACTGCCACTGCCTTTGGTAACTCTCTGGTGCAGGAAAGAAGGAGCTATTCCGGAGTAAACACTACTCTGGGGCTTGCCTATAAACTGCCACTGAAGGAGAATCAGTTTCTGAATTTCGGAGGGATTTTCACACCTGAGACGAAAATTAATCAAACCAGACTCTCAACCCTTCAAAACCAATCGGGGAATGGCATAGTTTTCAGTTCAGATACTCTGGTGAATAATCTGGAAACCAAGACAACTCTTCCGGGCCGCTTAGGCTTTGGTATTTCTTATGAAAAATCTCAGGCTTTGATGCTGGGTGTTGATTTTCAGACTCAGGACTGGACGCAGTACCTTGATAACGGAGTTTCTAACCAGGCTTACGGTAAGTCATTCAGACTTGCCATTGGTGGAGAAATAATACCAAACTATCAAGATTTGAAGCTTTCAAAAAGAATAAGTTATAGATTCGGGGTTCATTATGAGCGGACCCCATATTTGATCAATAATCAGGATGTAAATGATATTGGCATAAATCTTGGAACATCAGTACCATTGAGTGCCTTTTGGGGTGTTTCTCATGTTAACCTTGGGGTTACCTTTGGCAGACGTGGCAACATTACTGAAGACAGAATCAGAGAGAGCTACTTTAGAATTAATCTCGGATTCAGCATTCAGGACCTGACCTGGTTTGCGAGAGGTAAATTTGACTAAACTACTACAACTATGAAATTTAGAGTCCTATTTTCATTTTTAATGCTTTTGGCGGGTACATCAGCATTTGCCCAGTTTAACTGGCCAGAGGATCCTGAAAAGAAGAAGGATGCTCAGACTACCTATACATTGTATGACGATAGCTACAAGCAAGGCAACTATGAGGCAGCCAAACCTCATCTGGAAAAAATTCTTGAAGAGTATCCTAATCTGAGTAAGGCTATCTACATCAACGGCATTAAGATTTACAAAGATATCTGGAAGAAGGAGAAGGATGCGACTACCAAGGCTGCAGCTGCAGAAAAGGTAATGGCTCTTTATGATAAGCGTTTTGCGACCTTTGAAGGTGAGGAATTCAAAGGAATTGACAGAAAAGCGATCGATGCCTTTTTGTTTTTCTACAGAGATAAAGCCAAGACTCAGTTCTTGCTGGACATGTTCTCAAAAACTTATGAGTTGAAAGGCGATAAGGCCTTCTACCCTGTAGGGAGATACTATATGAATACTGCTGCTCTGGCTTTCACCAGAAAGACGGGTATCACCAATGATGAAATTCTGGAAATCTATAACAGAACTACCCAGCATATTGATGCTCAGATCGCTACGGCCAAGAGCAAAAACCAGAACACCAAGAAGTACGATGCTATCAAAGAGGCCATTGATAAGAAACTGGCTGATTTGAAACTTATTGATTGTGACTTCATCGTTTCTAAACTGGTTCCTGAATTTGAGCAAAACCCTGATGATGCCGAACTGGCTAACAAGATTTTTGTATTTGCTTTTGACGGTCAGTGCACTGAAGCAGATTGGTTTGTAAAGGCTGCTGAAAAGGTATTTGAGAGCGATCCTAACTTTGGTGTGGCTAAACTTTTAGCATCTCGTTATGCAAAAGAAAAGAACTACGAAAAAGCAAAGGAGTACTTCCTGAAGGCTGCTGAGCTGACTGATGATAACACGGATAAAGGAAGTGTATTGAAGCAAATGGCATCTATGATGCGCATTGAGGGCAATAAGAAAGAGGCAAGAACTTACGCTTTGCAGACCATGGAGGTAGACCCAGGACTACAGTCTGAAATGTATGAGATGATTGGTGACATGGTGCTCAGTTCATCAGAGTGTGATGCCAAGCAAAGCCAGGTAGATGACCGTGCCCGTTTTATCGCGGCATATGAGTACTACCAAAAAGCCGGTAATTCACTTAAGATGGCACAGGCAAAAGCTCAGTTCCCTACAATCGGAGATATCTTTACTGCCAATAAGGAAGAAGGACAGAGCGTTTTTGTAGGCTGCTGGATTCAGAAAAGTGTGAAACTGGCAAGAAGACCAGAGCAATAAGAATTTAAGAAATTTGAAAAAGCGGTCTTCTTCATCAATGGGGAAGACCGTTTTTTATATAATGAAAAAGACATTTACCTATATCATAACAGCTTTGATGGCCCTGACCGTGATGTCATGTATTACAGATGCAGATAAGCTGGCAGACATGGAAGAGTACACAGGCCCGCGTTACGAATCTGTGAATGTACATATTGTGGTAAGCGACTCCTCTGTGGTAAAACTGGAAATGTCTGGTGCCAGGCAGCTCACTCACCTCAATGGCGACCTTGAGTTTCCGGAAGGAATTAAGATTACATTTTATGATGTGCTGGGGGCAAAAACCTCAGAACTGACCGCTCAGCGAGGCTATTATGATACTGAAACCAAGCTTTACAGGGTAGAAGGTGATGTTATTGTGAACAACCTGCAAAAGCAGGAAACCCTGAGCACTGAAGAACTTTTTTGGGACAGAGAGAAAAAGACCATCTATACCGATAAATTTGTAACTGTAAAAACAGTAGACGATCTGCTCTTTGCAGAGGGGATGGACTCTGATCAGAGCTTTCAAAACTATACCTTCCGAAAGCTCAGAGACAGTGAGATTGAGGTAAAAGGAGAACTATGAGGTCATTAACCGATACCATTATTTTTACTTTTTGTGTGGCGTCTTTTATCATAGGCGTACATCAGACCATGGTGCATGGTATTGCATTCTCCTATTTTATTTTTATGATCTCGCTGAGTCTGCTATTTTTATTCAGGTATAGAAAAGTAGCCGCGAAAGAAAAAGAGGCAAAAGCAAAGGCGCAGGCTCAAAAACATAAGCCCAAAAGAAAAAGATAGTGGAATACTACCACCTTTCTATTGTCATCATCACCCTTATATTTTCTGCTTTTTTCTCAGGTACTGAAATTGCCTTTATCAGTAGTAGTAAACTACAAATAGAGTTAGAAGCACAACAGGGAAAGCTGGGAGGAAGAATTCTGTCTTTTTTTGCCCGCAAACCTTCAAGGTTTATCAATACGGCCCTGGTAGGCAATACACTGGCCCTGGTAATTTATGGAATTTACGTAGCCTTTCTGCTCGACCCATGGATCCGGGGTATTCTGCCTGAGTTCCTGAGCTCTGAAGGTGTATTTATCACCTTTCAGACAATACTATCGACCATCATTGTTCTGTTTACGGCCGAGTTTACCCCGAAGAGTATCTTTTTGTTAAACCCTAATCGCGTATTGAATATTCTTTCAATTCCTATGATGGTCGTTTTTGTCGCGTTGTTTTTGATTGTCCAACCCATTGCCTGGATGTCGAAGCTCATGATAAAATATGTGCTCAGACAGCCTTATTCTCAGGATCGGCCGGTATTCGGGCTTACAGACTTAAGCAACTATATCCAGCGAAATACACGGGAAGATGTCAAGGAGGCCAATATTGAGCTGGACACGAAGATCTTTAACAACGCCCTTGAGTTTAAAACAGTCAAGGTAAGGGAGTGTATGATCCCCCGTACTGAGCTGTCGGCAATCGATATTGAAGACGACATCAGTGAACTCAAAGAGGAATTTATAGAGAGCGGCCACAGTAAGGTGCTGATTTACAAAAACAACAGTATTGACGAAATTATAGGCTATTGTCGCGTGCTTGAGCTGTTTAAAAAGCCTAAGGAAATAGAGAGCATTCTTACCCCGGTAGTCATAGTGCCCGAGACAACCCTGGCCAATGAGCTTATGATCCAGTTTATCCAGGAGAGAAAAAGCCTGGCACTGGTAGTAGATGAGTTTGGTGGTACTTCAGGTATCGTAACACTCGAAGATGTAATCGAGGAGATTTTCGGGGAGATTCAGGATGAGCACGATGAAGACGAAGACTGGGTAGAGCAAAAGATTACCGAAAGCCGGTATAAGCTTAGTGCGCGTCACGAAATTGACTATCTCAATGAGAAGTATGAGTGGGGAATACCGGAGGGAGATTATGATACCCTGGGAGGCTTCATTTTGTCCGTTACAGAGAGTATTCCCAACGTCAATGACCTGATACAAATCCCTCCGTTTGAGATCAGAATTCTCACCATGGAAGATGCCCGAATCGATAACGTCATGTTTTCGGTAGAAAATCGCCAAGAACACTGATTTATAGGGCTTTTTGTACTTGAAATGTTTTGATTTTCGAGCATAATCTGAGTATGTTTGCGCCTATTTAAATTTTAAGCAATGTCTATAATTAATACGCTTCGCGAGAAGATGGGTCGACTACTGGTAGTCGTAGTAGGGTTGTCAATTATGGCCTTCGTGTTGACGGACCTTCTAGGACCGCAATCGACTCTCCTGGGAAACAACAGCCGAGACATAGGAGAGATCTCCGGTGAGACGATTTCACAGGAAGAATTCGTCAATATCGTAGAGGGGATGAAGCAAAATTTTCAAGCCACCTATGGTACTCCTGCCAACGAGTTGATCACGCAGACTTTCAGAACCCAGGCCTGGGAGCAATTGATCAACCAGATTGCCTACGGAGAAAGATTTGACGAACTGGCGATTGTAGTGGGAGATGCTGAGAAAGTAGATATGGTACAGGGAGTAAATATCTCACCTGCCGTAAGACAACAGTTTACAGATCCACAAACGGGAGAGTTCAGCGTGGCAAGAGTACAGGAAGTACTGGCCAACATGAGCAGTTCTCAGCTGGGTCGTCTGCAGTGGATTCAGTTTCAGCAGCAGATCAGCGCACAGCGTATGCAGCAGAAATTTGAGAACTTCTTTCTCAAAGCCAACTATGTAACACTGGCAGAAGCTCAGAGACAGTACAACAACGAAGTAGGTTCTATTGATGTAGATTATTTATACGTTCCTTTCGGAGCAGTGAGTGATTCTGTTGCTCCCGTTTCAGACAATGAACTAAGAGCTTACCTGAGCGCTCATGCAGATGAGTACCAGGTGGAGGAGAGCAGATCTATTGACTATGTGTCTTTTCCGGTAGTTCCTTCTGCCGCTGATAGTGCTGATTACAAATCAGATGTTGATGCCATTCGCAAGAGTCTTGAAGAGTCTGAATCAGCTGAGGATGATTCTCTGATTGCGCTTCGCTACACTGAGCAGGGCCAGGGCTTCGGTACATTTGATGTTACAGCTTTGCCTGTAGACATTGAGGCGAACCTGGCGACACTGAAAGCCGGTGATATTGTTGGTCCTAAACTAACAGGTGGTATCTATACCATGAGTAAGCTTTCTGAAATAACAGAAGGAGAAAATGAGTACGTACGTGTAAGCCAGATCATGATTGGCACAGAAGGCATGTCAACTGCCGAAAAGAGAGCGGCCCGCACGAAGGCTCAGGGAATTCTGAGAGAAGTAAGAAACGGTGCTGATTTTACAGAAACTGCCAGAACCAAGAGTGAAGACGGTTCAGGTCTGCAGGGCGGAGACATGGGATGGTACCGCAAAGACTTTGGTACAGTAACCGGCAATCAGGAGTGGCCTGAGGCACTGCAAAATGCAGCCTTTGCTGCCAGAAGAACAGGTGTCATCAACAGACTGGTAGAGAGTGATAAAGGATATCACATCATCAATGTAGTGAATGCTCCCGACAAGAAGAGATATAAAGTAGCTACCATTATTATTGAAATGGTACCGTCTACGCAAACCCAAAACGATGTCTACCGCCAGGTACAGGAATTTTTGGCCAGTGCTGACGATTACGATAGCTTCAATGCTTATGCAAGCGAGCAAGGTATTTCTGTTTTCAGTGGTAACAATATCGGTCCGAATGCTGCGTCTATCGGCAGACTGACAGATGCTCGTCAAATTGTAACATGGCTGTACGGAGAGGCTTCGAGCCAGGATATCAGAGACTTTGATCTGAGCGATGAATACATTGTGGCCCTTTACCGATACAAAGTTGAGGCCGGTACTGCCAAGCTGGGCGATATCAGAAATCAGATTGAGCCTAAGGTTCGCAACGAGAAAAAGCTGGAGTATATCAAATCTAAACTGGCAGGACTACCTGGTGGAAGTCTCAGCGAAATGGTTACGGCTTACGGTCGTGGGGCACAGTTTTATAACGATCCTGCCCTGAGAATGACTTCTAACTCACTGCCAAATGTGGGCCCTGCCCCTGAAGCTGTAGGTGCTGCTTTTGCCCTGGCTAACGTGGGTGAGAGAACTGCCGCGGTAGGTACCGATGCCGGTGTGGTAATTGTGGAGCTGAAGGCAAGATCTGCCGCTCCTGAAATAGCGGATTATACCAGCTATATGACCACCCTTCAACAAAGAAAGCAGGGGAATGATCGTCTCAACCTGAGACAGTCAATAAGAGAAGCTGCCGACATTGTCGATGAACGTTACAAGTTCTACTAAGAAATTTTAAAACGGCCTTCGGGCCGTTTTTTATGCCGCGAACTTTTAGAGGGGCAGAACAGTTGTTTTGAATTATGAACAAGTTTTCAACTAAGGAATTTAAAGAGAAGCTGGAGGGGGCGCATAAGTTTCCGACACTTTATATGTTCAAGTTTATTGTACCCGATGCCAAAAAGGAGGAGGTCAAAGGGCTTTTTCCGCGCAATGAGGTAAACTTTAAACCCTCGAGCAAGGGCACCTACGTGAGTGTTACGGCCAGGGTCATGATGTCCTCCAGCGATGCCGTCATTGAAGTTTACAAAAAAGCTTACCAAATTGAGGGAATCTTAGCACTGTAGTGAATGAAACACTTCTGGGTAGTAGGTATTTTTTTACTCATAGTTTCCTGTTCTCAGGGTGGTTCTAACAAGGAACAACCTGTTAAGGATGCATCTGAACAGGAGGCACCCGTAAAAGATCAGGCTCCTGCTGATGAGTCGGGTAAAGTGCCTGCGGCAGTAGAAGACACCCAGAGGACTGAGTGGCAAAACCCGGACTTTGTGCTGGACATGCTGGGTGACCTGAGCGATAAGGTCGTAGCGGATATCGGAGCCGGTTCAGGCTATTTCAGCTTTAAAATTGCCAGAAGGGCACAGAAGGTAATTGCTTTGGATATTGACCCCCGGGCTCTCGATTATATTAAAGAACAGATTGAGATTGTAGGGGAGTGGAGCAAGAATATCGAGCCCCGGCTTACCCCGGCAGATGTGCCTAATTTGCTCGATGAAGAGGCAGATATTGTTTTGATTGTCAATACCTACGGCTTCATCCCCAGCAAGGAAGAATACCTGCCCAGAGTACTGAACGGACTCAAGCCCGGTGGCCTGCTGGTGATCGTTGATTTTAAGACCGGCAACATTCCGGTAGGGCCCTCAGATGAATTTAAGGTAGAGGTATCAAAAGTTGTTTCCAGCCTGAGAAAGGCCGGCTTTAAGAAGACGCTAAGGGATGAAAAAAGCCTGCAGTATCAGTACATTGTAACAGCAAAAAAGTAGAAACCATGTGGGAAGAAAAAGACAATACACTGGTAAGAACCTTCAGGTTCGCAGACTTTACAGAAGCTTTTGGTTTTATGACAAAGGTGGCTATTGAGGCTGAAAAAATGAATCATCACCCCAACTGGTCCAATGTCTACAATCAGGTCACGATTGAGCTGACCACCCATGATGCGGGCAATGTGGTGACTGACAATGACAGGGCACTGGCCGCAAAAATTGACAGCCTTGTCTGATGGCTGAAATCGCGCTATACCTGGTCCCCACCCCCATTGGCAATCTGGATGATATTACGCTCAGGGCCCTCAAAGTACTGTCAGAAGTTGATGTGATCCTGGCAGAAGACACCCGCACTTCGGGTAAGCTGCTCAAGCACCATCATATCAACAAGCCCCTCCAGAGCTATCATATTTTCAATGAGCATAAGACCGTTGAGAAGCTGATTGCCCGCCTTGAGCAGGGCGAAGTCATGGCTCTGATCTCAGATGCCGGTACCCCTTCCATTTCTGATCCCGGCTTCCTCCTGGTCAGAGAGGTATTGAAAAGTGGCCTTGAAGTAAATTGCTTGCCCGGTGCTACAGCCTTTGTGCCTGCCCTGGTAAGCTCGGGCTTACCCTCTGATAAGTTTGTTTTTGAAGGCTTTCTTCCTCATAAAAAAGGCCGGCAAACCCGCCTGCAAAAGCTCGCTGAAGAAGAGCGCACCATTGTTCTGTATGAATCTCCTCACCGGCTGATCAAGTGCCTGGGACAGTTACAGGAGCACCTGGGCGACAGGCAGGCATCCGTATCGCGGGAGCTAACCAAAATGTTTGAAGAAACAGTAAGGGGAAGCCTTTCCGAGCTTATCGCGCATTTCACTGAAAAGGGAGTGAAGGGCGAATTCGTAGTAGTAGTTGAGGGCAGACACTAGGTGCAATTCCCTTACTCTTCAGAAGAAGCATTCACATTAAAAGCCTCAAAGAGAACAGGGGCACCTCCTTCTGTTTTGGTATAGACAATATTCTCCATTTCCCCCTCAGGATTCAGGTTGTCATAGGAAACACCCTTGTCTGAGGCGAGCAGCCAGGCATTTTTTTCCTCATCATACTCAAAGCTGATATGCCGGGTCCAGCGATAACGTGAGCCTCCGTAATGTGAAATAGTAAAAGACATATCCGCTGCCTCGATCATATCCAGAGGATCACCGAAAACACCTCCGCAGGCTCCGCATAAAATAACCTTATCGTTTCTCAGGGCAATGTCGAATTTACCCGAGCTCTGTGCTTCCAGTATCAGGAGAGGACGAGGCATTTCTTCCCGGGTCTCCCACAGCAGTGAATCTTCGTTTTGCCTTTTGAGGGCGGCAAGCACCAGATCCTTTTGGTCAATGTGTAAGGTATCGCTAAAGAATACCTCGTAGCCTTCCTCCAGAAGATGCTCAAAGGCAGTGGGGCTGCTTTTTTGCTCACAGCCGAGTATGCCAAGCAAAATCAGCAGGAAAGTATATTTCAAAAGCCTAAACATGGTGTAAGGCCTCTATGAGGTAGTCTACATCTTTTTTAGTGGTAAAGACCGAGAGTGAAATGCGCAGGCCATTGATGCCAAAGCCGCTCATGGGTCTGCAGTCAATCATGTATTCGTCAAAGAGCTTTTTCTTTACCTCATTTACTTTTCTGCCCACGACTTCTACATTCTGAATAGCACAGGAAAGCTCTTCACTGGCAGGAGTTTTCAGCTTATACCGGGCATCGCCCTCAAGAGCAGCTCTGAAGTAGCGCTTCAGCTCTCTCATGCGGGCCTCTCTTTTTTCCGCCCCTATCAGGTTGTAATAGTCTACAGCTGTGCCCAGTCCCAGCAGTTCAGGGTAGTTCCGGGTATTGTAGTTTTCAAGCCTGCGTATCGACTTATCTCTGAAATGCGCTCTTGAAACGATCAGAGGCTTCAGGTGCTTTTGTGATTCCTTTCTGGAATAAAATACCCCCATGCCTTTAGGAGAAAACATAAACTTATGTCCGCTTGCGGAATAGAAATCACAACCCAGGTCGTGGAGGTCAATCTTGAATGTACCGGCTGTCTGAGCGGCATCTACTGCCACCAGAATACCATGCTGATGAGCCAGTGCGCTTACCTCCTTTACTGGTAGTATCATGCCATTGGTATTGGTACCATGCACCATAGAGATCACCTTGGTTTTTGGGGTGATGGCCTTGCGGTAAACATCTACCAGGTCTTCTTTTGATTCCGGCAGTATAGGCAATTTGGGCCTTACGATTTTAAATCCTCTGATCTCTGACCAGTGCTGCCAGGGTACCGTGCCACTGGGGTGTTCATGGTCGGCAAGTATTACCTCATCACCCGGCCCCAGTTCTATAGAGTGGGCTACGATATTCATGCCCTCGGTGGTATTGTGAATCAGGGCAATTTCTTCTTTGTCTGCCGAAAACATGGTAGCCACTTTCTGGCGTACCTCTTCTTTTTCTTTCTGCCAGCCGCCCCACATGTAGCGGGAGGGAAAACCGTCCAGCAGGGCTCTGAAATGATTGGTAGCATCTACTACCAGTTTGGGGCAGGGGCCCAGGGAGGCATTGTTGAAGTAGTAGAGACCTTTTTCCATGGTGAATTCGCTCTTAACCAATTCCCAGTAGTCTTCATCATTGGCATCGCTGGCCAGAGAAAAACCCGTCTTTTCTACCATCTTCAGAAAGTCTTCTCTTACGCCACTGCTTAATAAGCCGGCAGCGGTAATGCCGGAAAAGGAATATTTCAGGAGGCTGCGTCTGTCCATTTTACTTGAGTACTTTGTCCAAAAAAGGTTTCATTTCTACCAGCTTGATATCATCGCGTTTGCGGAGCTCTCTCAAAAACCAGCCTTTGTGCCCGGCACCGTAGGTGATAAGAAATCGCTTGCCTTCATAGCGGTGTTTTTCCAGTGCTTTTTCAATATGCCAGTAGTGGGCAATGTTAATATTGTCCCAGCCGCCCAGCAGTAAGGTTTCATTGAGAATGCGGTTGTAAGCCTCGTAACGAATTTCGCCAGCCGCATCATAGACATCTGAGTTGATAAAATAAGGGTCGTTTACATCTCCGGCAGCTCTCATGGCTTCAGCTGATTTTCTGCCGGCTTCCTGGTACTCTTCCCATCGTTCGGCCCAGGCCGGGTCTTCCCTGATTTCTCTGAAGCGCTGATTGCGGTAATCATTCATCGGCTTGGTCCAGCCGGCCGTGGGAATGATCTCGAAATCCATTTCTTTGGTGAGCGGAAAGACGGCATCTACATACTCAGGAAACACGCGTACCCTGGGTTCTGTGATGGTGTCTTTTTCATCAAATTCTTTTCGCGCTATAGGGTATCTGTCTGGCGGAATTTCCGTAAGAATATAGTCCGGGTTTATCTCTCTGATAAGCTGCTTTACTATATCAATATCATAGTTGGGGTTGGTACGATGTCCTCTGTGAATCATACCCATAACGATGACCTCGTTTTTGGGCTTTTCAGGGGTGCAGGCGGCTGTGAATGCCACGGCTATAACAATGAGAAACCTGGCGGTAAAACGCATAGAAAAGGTAGGTTAGTAGCAGATCAAGTTAATCAATTAATAAAAAGCACACGATCGAATAAGCCCTATATTTGTGCCATTCATGTAATTGTAGCCATGCAAAAACTGCTTCAGGATGTAATCGTACTGGTGAAGGATACGGGTGATTTTATCCGTACCGAGTCAGCACAGTTTGACGAGTCGAAAATTGAGTACAAGGGAAAAAACGACCTGGTATCTTATGTAGATAAGACAGCAGAAAAAATGCTGGTACAGGGGCTCGAAAACATCCTGCCCGGCTCTGGTTTTATTGCAGAAGAGGGTACCTCCAGCAAGCGATCAGATATCTATAACTGGATTATTGATCCCCTGGATGGCACCACCAATTTCACGCATGGTATTCCTGTGTTTTCTATCTCGGTAGCTTTGATGAAGCGGGGCCAGCTTGTGCTGGGGGTGGTGTATGAAGTCAACCGTGATGAGTGCTTTCATGCCATTAAAGGAGAGGGTGCCTTTCTCAATCATATGCCTATTCAGGTATCACCGGTAAAAACACTGGAGAGGTCATTACTCGCCACGGGCTTTCCTTATTATGACTTTGAGCAAATGAGGCAGTACCTCTCTATACTCAACGAGTTGATGCAGACTACACATGGGCTGAGAAGAATGGGAAGTGCCGCAGTAGAT
This sequence comes from Roseivirga sp. UBA6061, assembly GCA_002427745.1. Taxonomy (GTDB): domain Bacteria; phylum Bacteroidota; class Bacteroidia; order Cytophagales; family Cyclobacteriaceae; genus Roseivirga. The sequence goes on from DIYF01000014.1 coordinate 34,547, forward strand.
CTGGCTTATACAGCCTGTGGCAGGTTTGAAGGTTTCTTTGAATATAATCTGAACGCCTGGGACATTGCAGCAGGCGCACTGATTGTACAGGAAGCGGGTGGCACGGTTACCGACTTCAGGGGAGGCAATGACTTCCTCTTTGGCAGAGAGATTGTGGCCGGCAATGTGATCAGACCAGAATTGTTGAAAACCATTCAGAAGTATTGGAGCTGATTTGGTACTCAGGGCCAATTCCCTGAACTTTGAAGACAAAAAACCGGTTTACCCAATAAGATAAGCCACTATGCAAGAGATTATCATCGGCATTTTATTCCTCGGAGCTGTATTTTTTGTAGGTCGTATGATCTGGAGACAGTACAAGGCAGAAGACGGATGTGGCGAAGGATGCCACGGTTGTGATACTTCGCAATTTGATAAGAAGAACCTGCCTTCTCACCTGGCCAAAAAGCAGCAATAAGCTTCTGCGATAAATCTCGCACTTTCCATAAATCTCGAATTGTATCCTGTGATATTGGGAACCGTACACCATTCGTTCGACCACTCAAAGTGGTCAGACGAATGCTGCACAAAAGACTGTTGAATTCTATAGAGCTGCTGTACCACCCCCTATGCCCAAACCTTGGTGCCTTCCGAGCAGTTTTTGCACATCTCAATCTCACTGCGCGATCTGATAAGGGCCTGACGGAAGTTTTGATAAGCCTCACCCCGCCAGATGGGCAGAAAGCCGGTTTCTTCCAGGGTACCCAGCTGATGATGCGCATCTTTGTCAAAACAGCAGGGCACCACCTTACCATCCCAGGTAATAACGCAGGAGTGCCACATCTTCCAGCAGTGATTCAGCAGTCGGTTTTTGATGGTCCATTTGCCATTGGCTAACTGCTTGTAGCGCGCGTATTTTTCTATGGTAGGAATCAGGTCCGATCCGTTTTCATAATCGTAAATCTGAGCGGTTTTGAAAGCCACCTCATCCACTCCGATTTCTCTGGCAATTTCCTGCACCTCTTCTAGCTGGTGCTCGTTGGGTTTCACCACCAGGTACTGGAAAATCACATGAGGCTTGTGAGATTTCAGCTCTCTTTTCCATTTGATCACGTTGCGCGTACCCTCCAGTACCTTGTCAAGCTTGCCGCCCACCCGATACTGCTCGTATGTCTCCTGGCTGGTGCCATCAATAGAAATAATGAGCCGGTCCAGCCCTGACTCAACCGTCTCCCGGGCCTTTTTATCATCCAGGTAATGGGCATTGGTAGAAGTGGCTGTATAGATTTTTTTAGAAGCAGCATAGCGCACATGCTCCAGAAATTTCGGGTTCAGATAAGGCTCTCCCTGAAAGTAAAAAACCAGGTAACTCAGCCTCGGAGCCAGCTCATCTATTACCTTTTGATACACTTTATCGGTGAGCATTCCTGTAGGCCGTGTAAAATTGCGTAACCCACTGGGGCATTCAGGGCATCTAAGGTTGCAGGAGGTAGTGGGCTCCAGCGAAATGCTGGTAGGTGTACCGAAGTGTAGTGGCTTGCCGCTCAATTTTGACAGGTAGTAGCTGAACACCAGCTGTATCATGTTCCAGATGCGCAGTGGAGTCAGCTTTGACACATAATTCAGCCCATCTCTCCGGTTCCTGTTCATTTGGTCAAGTTAAGGGCAGGAAGGAAGGCATCAAAATTGATGTTGTGTTTTGACCGTGAATCGCTAAAAAACCTATAGTTTTGATACCATGAAGCACTGTATTGCTATTGTCCTGCTGCTATGTTCGTTCAATCTCTCAGCACAGTACCTGCAACTCTCGCCCCAGGCAGAAATTTCTATCCTTACCGTGGGGCCGGGTTCAAATTTCAACGACTGCTTCGGACACAGTGCCTTTCGGATCAAAGACCCCGTAGCCAATATCGATCTGGCCTATAACTATGGGATGTTCAATACGGCCGAACCCGGTTTTTATACCCGTTTTGCCATGGGCACACAGGACTACTATCTGGTAGCTTATGATTTCAGTCGCTTTCTGGGAGGCTATCAGGCGCAGAACCGCTGGATCAAGGAGCAGGTGCTGAACCTTACCCGGGATGAGACACAGCATGTCTTTGAGTACCTGGAGAATAACCGAAAGCCTGAAAACAGAGCCTATCGCTACGATCCTTATTTCAATAACTGTGCTACCAAAATGCGTGACCTGGTGGTAGGTGCCCTGGGAGATAAAATCACCTTTGATCATAGTCACCTCCCCGAAAATATGTCCTTACGTGATCTTACCGATGAAAACTCCTTTAATCACCCCTGGTGGGATTTTGGTGTCGACATTGCCCTGGGTACAGTCATTGACGGGTCGGCAACCCCTGCCGAATATATGTTTCTGCCCGACTATGTTTTCGAGGCCTATGAGCACGCCACGATTAACCGAAACGGTCAGCAGATACCGGCAGTAAAATCAAGCACTCAGCTTTTCGAATCAGATTTTTATGAAATCCGAAAAGAGTCCATCATGCCCTGGATGGTTTTTTCAATCGCGGCCGTGCTGATTATTCTGGTTACCTATATGGATTATGTGAAGAACCGCAGGTCGCGCTGGCTCGATTTCATTTTGATGATGCTGACCGGACTTTCCGGCCTGATGATCGTACTGCTTTGGTTTGCTACCAGTCACAAAATCACACCGAACAACCTCAATGTGCTGTGGGCCTTTTTACCCAACCTGTATGTAGGTATTCTGCTGCTCAGGAAAAATCCACCTGCCTGGGTGAGAAGCTATGTACGGTTCCTGGTCATTCTGCTGCTGGCCACGCTCTTTATTTGGGTGTTGCGCATTCAGGTTTTCTCTACCGCTTTATTTCCTATTATGGCCTTTCTCGCAATCCGGTATGTATTCCTGTGGAGAAAAGGTTTGGTCAGCGACACAGGGCATAAAAATTGAGGGTAAACGGGTGCTGAGAAAACGCTGAACCGCTATGCGACACACCACTGCCCTGATATGCCTGTTACTTACCTTTAATCTTGCCGCACAGTACCCTCAACTTTCTTCGCAGGCAGAAATCTCCATCATCACCATTGGGCCCGGTCCTGAATACAATGATTGTTTCGGGCACAGTGCTTTTCGGGTAAGAGACCCTCTGCTAAACCTGGACCTCGCTTATAACTATGGCTCTTTCAATACCGAAGAGCCGGGCTTCTATACCCGTTTTGCCCTGGGAATTCAGGATTACTACCTGAGGGCCTATAGCTTCAGAAGTTTTTTAGGCAACTATCAGGCCCAGAACCGCTGGATCAAAGAGCAGGTACTGAACCTGACCCGGGAAGAGGCGCAGCATGTATTTGAGCAAATGGAACATGATCGCAAGCCTGAAAACAGTGCCTATCGTTATGACCCGTATTTCAATAGCTGCGGTACCAAAATGCGCGACCTCACAGTCAATGCCCTGGGAGATAAACTGGTTTTCAACTCCTCTCATTTGACCGAAAAGCTATCTCTCAGAGGACTGACCCATCAGTATGGTTATAATCATCCCTGGTGGGATTTAGGAGTGGATTTGGCATTGGGTACCATGATGGATGGTGAAGCGACTGCCGCGGAACATATGTTTTTACCAGAGTATGTTTTTGCTGCCTACGAAAATGCCACAATCAGGCGCAATGACGGGGAGGTTCCGGCTGTGAAAGCACAGACTGTTCTTTTCGAGTCTGACTATCATGAAATCAGACATAAGCGTATAAGGCCCTGGCTGATTTTTTCTATAGTCGCTTTGCTGGTGTCTTTACTCACCTGTCTGGACTATGTAAAAAAAAGAAGGTCACGCTGGCTCGATTTTTTGCTAATGTTTCTTACCGGGGTGTTGGGATTGGTGATGATCTTTCTCTGGTTTTTTACCGGGCATCTCACTACACCCAATAACCTGAATGTACTCTGGGCCTTTTTTCCCAACCTCTTTGTGGCCTTCCTCCTGCTAAAGAAACATCCGCCTGCCTGGGTCAGGAGCTATGTAAGGTTTTTGGTCATTCTGCTGCTGGCTACGCTATTTATTTGGGGGTTGCGTATTCAGGTTTTTGCCCCTGCGCTTATACCGGTTATGATCTTCCTGGCTGCACGCTATGTTTTCTTATGGAGAAGGGGATTGGTCATGGTAGATTAGATTGATTACCTCTTCAGGCCTTTCAGTACTATTGATTTTATTCTTGTAAAAGAATATAAATAAAAATAAAAAATTTTAAATTAATAGTATATTTATTTGAAAGAAAAATAATAATAAGGCTTTTAAAAATGTTATGAATATGTGTAGTGTTCTAAACAGTCAATATGAAAAGCTATAAACTTAAACTTTCCTTACTAGCACTTTTTATCAGTATAGGATCAGTGACCGGAATCGATGCCGCTTGCATTCATGATAGCGAAGCGGAGAACAATGGCAATTGTAAGGCTGACGCCACTTTAAACCCTAATGGGACATGGACAATTAACGGCTATACCTGTGAAACATCGAAACCTGCTCCAGGCTATCCCCACTTTTACAATTGTGTGATCGGAGAAGGTCTTGCTGATACTCTTTAAATCAAAATAAAACGAGCTGAACTTATGAAACTTAGAATAACTTGTTTTTCAATTGTATTGATGGCAGGAGTATGTTTTTACAATTTTTCAAATGGAAGTACTTGCGTTGCTGAAGTTAACCCACAAAACAACGGAGCCTGTGATTTAGACTATCAGTGGGATGGTCAAAACTGGGTGTTGTCAGGGGCTTACTGCATTATTTTCAGAAAGAATGCATATGGTGCTTATGATTGCATAGTGATGTCTGAGGAGGAACCCGTGATAGAGGCCTGATTTTTTTATGAGAAATCTCTTCAACAAGGGTTGTATTCTATTCGCCTGCTTTCTTTTCTCCTGTAATTCTCAGAGAAGCCCGGGAGATGAATCACTTAAGGCCCTGACTTTAATTCAGGCAGAGGAAATAAGTCTTGTACTAGATGAAGAAACAACGTCTAACAACGCATTCTATCAATTGATAGAAACCGATAGTATGTCCCTTTTGGCCTTTTTTAATCCGTTGAATGGGGGCATTTATCTATACAATCTGAACAATGGCGAGCTTAACTCGAAAATCAGCTTTGACAAGGAGGGGCCAAACGGAATTGGAGAGAGAATAACCTCTTTTCACCTTCTGAATAAAGACAGTATTCTGATTCACAGTTATTACAGAAGGAAGATCTTTTTTACGAACTGGCATGCTGAGGTAGTAGGTGAACTAAAGCTCTACAGTGAAACTGTAGATATAGCACCACAAACCTCGAGAGGAGCCGGGTTATTTTGGGATGATTCAGGATTTTATCTTGCTTCTGGGAATTCTTGCCTGAAGCTTGAAGACTTTCAACCTGCGAGTATTGTCAAAGTAAACAGAAATGGAAGAGGTATTGAGGAGGTTATGAGTTTCCCGGATAGCTATCAGGTAAAGAATAAAGGATACTGGCCTCAAAAACTTTGTGATGTATTTAGTGCTTACAACCCGGAGAAACGGCTTATTATATACAGCTTTCCTTTAGAAGAAAAGTTGATTGTTGTTGATAGGAAAGGCTCTATTCAAGAGTTTGATATGGGAATACCGAGTTTTGAAAAAAAGCCAAGCTTGTCACCGAGTGAGTATCCTGGTGACCCATTTGCTGAGTTTAAGGCTTTTCTAAGTTATTCTCGCTTTGCCAATGTTTATTATGACCCATATCGCAAGATATATTTGAGATCCTTCTATAAAGAAACACCTGATGAGTTGCTGGAAGAAAATAAGTTGGTAAGTGAGAAGAGGATGATCGTAGCAAATGAGGATTTTGAAATTTTAGGGGAAATAAATTTTCAGGGTACTGAGAATCTGGTTTTCGGGGAAGACGGACTTTTTCAAATTCTATTCGACACCAGTGTAGAAGATACTTTGAAAGTAAGGCGGTATGAGTATGGGTTTTAGGGTCCTCATATCACTGATTCTGATGAGTATTTTGCTCTCTTCTTGTAAGTCTGAATATGATGAGATGTTGAGTAATATTGAGGAGGGCATGAAGGCAACCGGATTCACCCCACTTTTGGATAAAAAGTATTTGATCATTTTGCCAAGAACCGGTTGCACGGGTTGTATTGGTTCAGTAGAGAGTTTTTTGATGACTGACAGCCAGCTTTATAGTGAGCAGATAAATGTGTTACTGACCGATGTTGTATCTCTCAAAACAGCACGAATCAAGCTTGGAAAAGAGCTAATGTCTAAAAGCTATGTATTTGTTGATGAGAAAAGTGATTTCTACAGGGGAACACTTGTTTCTATGTACCCATTTATCCTATATCTTGACAATGGGAAAATTGAAATGGTCGAAGAGGTTTCACCCCAAAACAGTCAGGCGTTGGATAATCTGCTTTTTGCCTTGTCTCAGTAAAATTTTTCTGGAGTCTCTTTACCCCATCACCTCATCAATCACTTCTCTGATTAGGTCTCCTTCAAAGCCTTTCATCATCAGATGCTGGGTAAGCTTGCCTCGCATAATGTAGGCGGTTTGTCCATTGAGCGAAGGGAGCTTGCGTTCTGCATGCTTTTTCAGGGTTTCATGGTAGGCATCAGGGTTAATCTCTTCCATGCCTTTCCTCACGCAATAGTCTGAAATACGATGTTGCTTCAGCCCTTGCAGAATCTTTTGACGCCCCCAGCCCTTCATACGAAACTTACCTCCGACATAGGCTCGGGCAAATCGTTCTTCATTGATGAAGTCATCCATGATCAGGTCGGCCAGGGCGTCTTCTACCTCATCCTGATGAAGACCATAGCTGTATAGTTTGTCGCGTACCTCCTGCTGAGACCGCTCCTGATAGGCGCAGAAGTCTGCCGCTTTGAGTTTGGCTTCCTTAGGTTCCAGCCGCTTCTTTTTCCTGGGTTGATCTTCGTAAAAAGCCATCGAACTAAGATAGAATGATTTATCTTTGGCGCGAAACGCGTTAACCATTGAATTATGAGAAAAAAGATAGTTGCCGGTAACTGGAAAATGAATAAAAGCCTGGACGAAGGATTAGCCCTGGCATCCGAGGTAGTGAATATTGTAAACGATGAGCTGACTAATGACGCCATTGCCGTATTGTGTACCCCCTTTGTTCACCTGTCGGCCGTGAGCAAAATTGTAGCAGGCAGTGACAAAGTATTCCTGGGAGCTCAGAATATGAGTGAACATGCTTCCGGAGCTTATACGGGCGATATATCTGCCGACATGCTCAATTCTGTAGGGGCAAGCTATGTCATTCTCGGTCACAGCGAGCGAAGAGAGTATCATAATGAAAGTAATGCCCAGCTGGCGAGCCGCGTGGATGTGGCTTTGGAGAAGGGGCTGACGCCTATCTTTTGCTGTGGTGAATCTCTCGAGATTCGTGAGGCGGGTACTCATGTGGAATTTGTGAGCAACCAGCTCAAAGAGAGCCTCTTCCACCTGGATGCAGCATCTTTCAGTAAAGTCGTGATCGCTTATGAGCCTATCTGGGCAATCGGTACCGGGGTAACCGCTACTTCTGCACAGGCACAGGATATGCACAAAGCATTGCGCGATGTTCTGGCAGCACAGTACGGTCAGGAAGTAGCAGATGGTACTACCATTTTGTATGGTGGCAGTGCCAAGCCGGCCAATGCTCCCGAATTATTTGCTCAGCCTGATGTTGATGGCGGTTTGATCGGTGGTGCTTCCCTCAAAGCCCGCGATTTTGTAGACATCATTAAATCTTACTAAGTGGATTACATTGAGATCAAAGTCAATTGCGATGTGCTTTTCCGCGACATCCTGATTGCAGAAATGGGCGAAATTGACTTTGACTCATTTGTGGAGACCGAGGTAGGCTTTGACGCTTATATCACCGAAGATAAGTTCAGTCACCCCGGTCTTCAGCAACTCTTCAACAACTATCGCAAGCAGACCAAAATCTGGTACGAGCTTAAGAAGGTTCCCAGGGTAAACTGGAATGAAGAATGGGAGAAAAACTATGACCCCATCCAGGTGGGCGATGACATTTACGTAAGGGCCATTTTTCACGATCCTCGCCCTGAATTTCCGTACGAGATTGTTATCAACCCCAAAATGTCTTTCGGTACGGGACACCACGAAACCACACACCAGATACTGGCCCTCCAGCTCGAAGTAGATTTCAGGGAGAAAGCGGTGTTGGACATAGGCTCAGGTACCGGTATTCTGGCCATTATGGCGCACAAGCTGGGAGCAGGGGAGGTATCGGCTACCGATATTGACGATTGGTGCATTGAAAATTCTACTGAGAATTTTGGTCTGAATGAAGTGACCCCCAAATACATAAAGCAGGGAGTGATCAAGTCACTGGGCTTTGAAGAAACCTTCGACATCGTGCTGGCCAATATCAACAAGAATGTGCTGCTCGAAGAGATGGATGAGTACGCACGACTGACGAAATCAGGAGGCTATCTGTTTCTCAGTGGATTCTATGCGTATGATGAAGCAGATATTCTGGAATGCACTGATGCTCTGGGTTTTGAAAAGCTGAAGTCTACCGCCAAGCGTGAATGGACGGCTGTGCTTTTAAAGAAAAAATAGGACTCTGAACGCTAAAAAATCGGCTGTTCGGGTCAGGATCATAAAAACCTCAATTTTTTGGAAGAAAATCACGAATTAGGCGTTATACTTAATAATCGATTTTGAAATCGTAGTTGTTTCAAGTGAAGCTGGTCAAAAAACTCATTCTCACCACTACAATTTTAGCCTGTTGCAGCGCATGGGTTCTCGGGCAAAATACCCCCAATGGTGGAGATAGTCTTTTACTTACACCAGACCTCAAACGGATTCTTGATGCTCCCAAACCCAGTGTCTTCGGAGCTGATTATGCCGCCTTTATAGAAAAATGGCAGGCCAGCCAGTTTACTGACGATCAGCAAAAAGAAATAATCACTACCCTCGTAGCCCTTGAAAAAAAGGGAATGCGACCCCGCTTCGACTTTAAAGACTTTTTTGGTTCGTTTAATGCCGCCATTGAAGAGAGAAACTTTGATAGTGGTAAAATCGACAAGCTTACAGATGCGGCTCTCAAGGTGAGTGAGAACTATGACCTGAAAATTGCCAAACAGTATTTCAGCTTGCTCAGGCTGTTTCTTACAGATATGGCATTGAGAAAGGACCGCACCTACGGCATTTATGTAGAAAATGCCGACTTCGAAATCAAATACAATGGCTATGACGATGGGGGAACCGGTGAGATCATTGTAAATAATCAGCCCGAGGTGGATATCAATGCCACGGTGGAAGATCTGCAGGCTCAGGCAGCCAACAGCTATGATGATACTCCGGTGCTGATGGCCCAGTTTGGTCCCGTAATAGAGTTTAAAAAGGCAGATTTAGTTTTCAGAAGCAGGCTCGATACGGTGGTGCTCAGGGGAATGAATGCCAACTTCACCTTCGAAAACAAGCGAATCAATGGTGTGGGGGGCGTGATCGACTGGTCCAATGTGGGCATCCCCGGTCAGACAGCTTTTGCTACTCTGAGAGACTATGATTTTTCAATAGACCAGAAGGTCTTCGACTTTGTGGATGTTGAGTTTCAGTACAATGGCAAAATACCGGCCCCTATTACCGGGCAGTTACAAATTCACGGAAATCCTCCGCGAAAAACGGAAGACAGCTATCCCCGCTTTGTTTCCAATACCGCAGACTCTCCTATGGAGGGCCTTGGGGCATATGGCCTGAGTTACCGGGGAGGTATTAGCTACCAGGGAGCTCGGTTCTACAGTAAATCGGCCTATGGTGATAAGTCTCAATTAGTAGCCAGCTGGCAGGGAGATAAGAGATTTACGGCCTATTCGGGTTCCTTTGATTTCAATCCGGAAGACTCGGTGGTATCAACCAAAAATGCTTCTGTGGCGGTGTATCATGGCAAAGATTCTGTTTTTCATCCCGTGGTTGAGCTGGAGTATCAATATGGAAAAGGCCTGCTAAAGCTTATACCCTCGAAAGACGGGTTCAAAACCACCCCTTTCCGCACCTCATTCTATAACATGGATGTGGTGGGAGATTTATTACAATGGGATCTCAGCCAGGACACTTTCAATATCTCCACCGTCTCCGCGCGTAATGAGGTGCCGGTAATGGTGGAATCTAAAAACTACTTTAACTCCAAGAGGTTCTACAGCCTGTCTGAGCTTTATAACTTTCACCCGCTGCTGATGGCAGTGGAGATGACCAAGCGGGTGGGGGGCAACAGCTTCTTTCTTGCGGAGATGGCCGATATGAGTGGCATAGGAGAGGGAGTGCTTGAACGCACCATGACCAACCTCATGGCCAGAGGCCTGGCTATCTACGATCCGGTTACCAAGGAGATAAAGATTACGGAAAAAGGCTTCCACTATGTAAATGCCAACAGTGAGGAATCTGATTATGACGACCTGATCATTCCTTCTATCACAGGAGAATCGGCCAATGCTACCTTCAACACGCTGAACAATGTGATGACGGTACGAGGCGTGGAGCAGTTTTTTCTCAGCGATTCGCTGGATGTAATCATCACACCCACCAACGGGGAGATCAGGGTTTTAGAGAACAGAGGTATTGAATTTGACGGATCTCTGAAAGCCGGAAACTTCCAGTTTCTGGGAAGAAAATTCACCTTCGATTATGAGAATTTCCTGGTAAACCTGACAGAGATTGATTCCATCGAGCTTCAGGTAGAAATTGAAGAGGGAAACAGAGAAACACTTGATAACCGCCTGGTACAAACCTCAGGTGTGTTGAGAATTAATGAGCCTGATAACAAATCGGCCAGAGTTTCCAAACCCGAGTTCCCCATATTCAGCTCAGATAAAAGTGCTACCGCTTTCTTTAACGGAGACAATGTGCTGGGCGGAGCTTATGACAGTACGGTGTATTTTGATGTGCCTCCCTTTAAGCTGGATAGTGCTGCCGATGCTGACCCCTCCACCTTTGCGTTTGAAGGGACCTTCCGTGCCGACAGTATCTTCCCTCCATTTAAAGAAAACCTGATTGCCATGCCGGATAAGTCCTTCGGTTTTATACACAACATTCCTGATACAGGCTATACCATGTATAAAACCAGCGGCAGACTGTATGGTGAGCTGCGACTGGACCAGAAAGGCCTTACCTCTCCGGGACGCATTGAGTTTCTGACGGCAACACTGACTACCGAGGCAGTTACCTTCTATCTCGACTCCATGTATTCCGACAAGGGGATAGAAGGGGTAATTGCGCCTGGTGAGCTGAATGGCACCTCCTTTGCCCCTGTAAAACTGAAACGGTATGAGGTAAACTGGCGGGCTCAGAAAGACAGTATGAAGCTCACAAACCTCGAAGAACCCTTTGAGGTATATGACAGCCTGGCCAAGTTTGACGGAATGCTGACGCTCTCTACCAAGGCCCTGATGGGGGCCGGAGATATGTCTATACAGGGGTCAGACACCAAGTCGGATGCCTTTACGCTCAAAGAGACGGAGTTCGAGGCCAGAAACTCCTTGTTTGTGGTGAAATCCAACAACCCCAGAAAGCCGATCCTCAGGTCTGATGATGTAAGGGTGAGCTATGACCTTACGGCTCAAAATGCGTCTATACAACCTGAAGTACAGGGTAATGCATCTATTGAGCTCCCATTTGCACAGTACAGAACCTCTATTCCTGAGGCACAGTGGGATATCAGTAATAAGATCATCACCATGACCAAGCCCGATACGGTACCCATAGAAAAGTCATTCTTCTATTCTACCCGTAAAGATCAGGATTCACTGGTGTTCAGTGCCACCAATGCTACCTATGACATAGAAACCCAGGAGCTCAATGTGCAGGGTATTCCACATATTGTAGTGGCTGATGCACTGATTACGCCCGATAGCAGTCAGGTACAGATCCTCGAGAATTCGAAAATTGAAGAGCTCAAAAATGCCGTGGTGGTATTCGATACGGCCGTGGCAAACCACAGACTCTACGATGCCACGATCAATATTGTATCACGAAAACGTTTTACCGGGGAAGGTACCTATGAGCTGGTCACGGTGCAGGACACCTTCGCCATCAAGTTTGATCAGTTCAGATTGGAAGAAGATGATGAACGTGGTCTCTACACCAAATCCAGCGGTACCGTTGAAGATAAAGACGGGGTAATCGTTTCTCCCGGATTTACCTTTAAGGGAGACGTTTTTATGTATGCCTTCCGGAAAGCACTGGAGCTTAAAGGAGCTGTAAAGCTTAACCTGGAAAAACTCAAAGAGCGCAACGTATGGATTGAGTACGAGTCCAATGACGACATTGCCGAGGTAGTGTTCAACTTTGATGAAGCGCGTACCGAATCGGGCGATCCGCTGACAGCCGGTTTGCACTTTAACAACGGAGACATTTATGCTTCGTTTATCACCGAAAAACGGGGGCTGGACGATGATGATTTCTTCATCCCTTCAGGAGGAAACCTGTTTTACGACCAGGAAACCGGTTCATATAACATTGCCAATCCTCAGAAGGTGGAAGACCCCGCTAATTTCTACGCGGGCAGTATGTTCTCTTATAATGAGACAACACAGGATGTGACCTTCGAAGGAAACCTCAGCTTTATCAGTCCTTATAGTAAAGGGCTCGATTTCAAGGCAGCCGGTAAAGGAAAAGGTAACCTGGATTCGGCTGACTTTGTGGTAAACACCATGTTCACCGTGGGGCTGGGCCTGCCTGCTGAAACACTGCCACTGATGGCCACCGACCTGAAAACTGTGGGTGAGAACCTGGGCGTAAGAAGAGCCCATGATGACCGTTCAGACCTTATTTATAAAGTAGCTGAGTTTATCGGAGACCAGGCCACTAAAGACTGGGACAACTCCTATCAGACAGTGCCTATTCCGTTGGTAAATGCCTCACCGGAATTGGTGAAAGACCTTGTGATCACGAATGTTGACCTGCAATGGTCTAAACAGAACAAGGCATTTTACAGTGTAGGAAAGATTGGTGTCTCCAACGTGGGCAATACCGACCTCAATATGGAAATGGATGGCTTTGTAGAGATCAGGAAAACACCTGAAGGCGAGGTGGTAAACATTCTCTTGCAGATAACAGATGGTACCTGGTATTACTTTACCTATGATGGGTTTAGCCTGGGCACTACCTCTTCCAACAAGGCTTACAATGCTTCATTGCTCGGCAAAGGTAAGGGTAAGAGCAAGCTTGGTTCCTTCAAACTGTATGACAATACTATAGAAGAGGTAATGGTATGGACTCAGAATTTCCGGAAGCTGTATCTGGGCATTGATGAGCCTTACAGACTGCTGATGGCAGACGAGTCTTCCCAGACGCTCAAAAAGAAGAAAACAGTCGAAGGAGACGGTTTTTAAATCTCATTAACTATTTCTTACGTAATTCTACTATATTTATAGTAGTGTCTGCTCTTTGCTGGCAAACCCCATTAATCAGCAGACAGCATTATTAATAAGAAATAGAAGTAATGAGGTTCCTGTCAGGCATATTCATCCTATGTTTTAGTATTGGTTTAAGCCCCTTAGCCCTTGGGCAGACAATGGCCTATTTGCCTGATGGCTTGCACAAGCTGAGCAAAAAAGAGCTCAAAGAACGTCCGCTCACCCTGCGTGGTATTCCTTTTTACCTGGATGGAGAAAAGATTCCCCGGGAAGAACTCGGTCAGTATGTGTCGGACCCGGCTTATGCGCTGGACTATTACGGTGATCACAATGGTAAGATCAAGGCGGTGGTGGTACGTTCCTCAAATGCCACTGAGAAAAAAGCCAAAATGGAGCTTATTCCGGCACCCAGAAACCCTATTGACTGGAGGGGCAGGGTAGCCCCGGAATTTGAGAGGGCTGACCTGAATGGAAACAAAGTCAATCTCAGCGACCTGAGCGGTAAAGTGGTGGTGCTTGCCTTCTGGCGTTTGAAATTCCAGCCCTCTGTCAAAGAGATACCTGAACTAAACCGGCTGAAAGCGAGCTACGGAGAAGAGGAGGTGGTTTTTCTGGCCTCCACAAGAGATATTGCTCCCGATATCCATGAGTTATTAAAAAGACAGCCTTTTGACTTTACCATACTGCCGGATTCCCCATCCCTTGCCAGGCGATATGGCGTTATGGTATATCCCATGTACTTCGTGATAGATCAGGAAGGTACCGTGCGCTTCTGTCAGTACGAAGCGCATAAGAATACGCGGACTATCCTGACGGAGCAGATTGATGTATTGTTGAATAAATGAAGGTGAGAAAGACCCTTTGTGATAGCTCGTTTCTGATTTTAATGCTGTGCTTTTGGCTGACTGGATTTGGAGCAGGAGCTCAGAAGCCGTCTTATTTACCTGAAGGCCTTCATAAGCTGAGTGAAGAAGAACTCGCCTATGAAGACCTGAGTCTCACAGGACTGCCACTCTACTTTGAAGGAAAAAGACTCTCTTATAAGGAAGGCCCGAAAATGAAGGCTGATCCTGCCTATATGCTCGATTACTATGCTGACAAAGACGGAATTATTAAGGCCGTTGTAATCAGGCCTTCAACACCTGAAGAAAGATCTGTAAAGGAAGATCCGAATTCTCTGCCCCCTGACCCAAAATCATGGAAGAATGCCCTGCCTCCTGAATTTAGCGTAGCTGATATGAAAGGTAATATAGTTGACCTGGCCGATATGGAAGGTGAAGTAGTAGTACTCAACTTTTGGTTTGTAGGCTGTAAACCCTGTATTCAGGAAATGCCTGAACTGAACAGGCTGGTAGATAAGTATAAGGGTGATCAGGTGATTTTTCTCGCCTTTGCTACTGACAGAACTCCGGCCATTGAGCAGTTCCTGGAGAAAAAAGCCTTTAAGTATACGATCATTCCCAGGGCGAGACACATCGCCAAAAAGTTTGGAGTGTATACCTATCCAAGTCACTATGTGATTGACAAAAAGGGCATCGTCAGATTTTATCAGAAGAGCTATAGCTCAGGTACGGGAAACAGAATCGACTACGAAATTTCAAGACTTCTTGAAAACTGATTTGGTGTAGCAGATAAGCCACCTCCTGTTATCCAAAAACCCTTAAATTGCAGCCATAACCTATATATACCTATGGCAACAATCAATGAATATATCAGCTCCAATAAAGACCGTTTTCTGGAGGAGTTACTCGACCTTTTACGCATACCCTCTGTCAGTGCCGACAGCAAGTTTGCAGGCGATGTGCGAAAGGCTGCGGATTATGTGCAACAGAAACTTGTTCAGGCAGGAGCCGATGTAGCAGAAGTCTGCGAAACACCCGGTCACCCCATCGTATTTGGTCAGAAGATTGTGGACGAGCGGTTGCCTACGGTACTCGTTTATGGGCATTACGATGTGCAGCCGGCCGACCCCTACGAGTTGTGGGATTCGCCACCATTTGAGCCGGTAATTAAAGAAACTGAGCTGCACCCGCAAGGTGCTATTTTCGCAAGAGGGTCCTGCGATGACAAAGGACAGGTGTACATGCACATCAAGGCCTTCGAAACCATGATGCAGACCAACACACTGGCTTGTAATGTCAAGTTCATCATTGAAGGAGAGGAAGAAGTAGGTTCGGATAACCTGGAAACCTTTCTGGAACAGAATGTTGAGCGACTGAAGGCAGATATCGTTTTGGTTTCAGATACAGGCATTATCGCTAATGATATTCCTTCCATCACGGTTGGCCTGAGAGGTTTGAGCTACGTTGAGGTGGAAGTGACCGGTCCTAATCGCGATCTGCACTCGGGGCTGTACGGTGGTGCCGTGCCTAACCCGATCAATGTGCTTTCTGAAATGATTGCTTCTTTAAGAGATGAGAACAAGCACATTACCATTCCGGGTTTTTACGATGATGTAATTGAGCTTTCTGCAGAAGAGCGTACCGCTATGGCAGAGGCTCCTTTTGATGAGCAGGAATACAAAGACTCCATCGGTCTTAGTGATACGGAAGGAGAGGCCGGTTATACTTCAATGGAGCGTGCTTCTATCAGGCCTACCCTGGATGTGAACGGTATCTGGGGCGGTTATACCGGTGAAGGTGCCAAGACGGTAATTGCGTCAAAAGCCTATGCCAAGATTTCGATGAGGCTGGTGCCTGATCAGGATCCGGATAAGATCACCGAAATGTTTACCAATCACTTTAAGTCCATTGCACCACCATCGGTATCGGTAAAGGTAACACCTCATCACGGTGGGCAGCCTGCCGTGACACCTACCGATTCTCCGGCATATATTGCCGCTTCGCGTGCCATGGAAACTACCTTCGGTAAGGTACCTGTACCATTCAGAGGTGGGGGGAGCATACCCATAGTCGCCTTGTTTGAGCAGATTTTAGGATTGAAAACTGTGCTGATGGGCTTTGGTCTCGACTCTGATGCCATTCACTCTCCTAATGAGCACTATGGTGTATTCAACTATTTCAAAGGAATAGAAACAATTCCTCTGTTTTACCAGAACTTTGCAGAACTGAGCTGATAAGAGAAATAAAAATGGTCCGGGAGCGTATTTTCGGACCATTTTATATACTGGCCGAGGTACTTTGCCGGGGCTTTGTGAGCGTTAATTAAAAAATAGCAGGGAGGTAGGGTCATGTACCCTACTTCAGTATTGAATCTTAGTGAGCGGGATTTCGTTCTTTTGACTATAACAGTAAGACTATGAGAAAGAGTGCTTTGCTTCTGGCAGCCTTTTTAATTTCAGTAACTGCATTTGCACAAATAAGGAAGACTACCTCCTGGACTTTTGATGCTTCCGCCAAGGAAGTAAAAGTAGGTGACGAAATCGACCTGATTTTTAAGGTCAAGGTGATCGACAAATGGTATATCTATTCCAGTGACCTGGCCGATGATATAGGCCCCTTGCCTACCGAGATTTCTTTCGAGAACAATGGCAGCTTTGAGGTAATCGGAGATTTGGTGCCGGTAAAACCCAAGAAGAAGTATGATGATATCTGGGAGGCCGAGGTTACCTATTTTGAAAAGGAGGGAGAGTTCAGGCAAAAGATCAAAGTACTGTCTGCCGATTTAAAAATCACAGGAATCCTGGATTTTCAGACCTGTACAGATGTAGATGGTCAGTGTATTCCGGGAGATGAAGAGTTTGACCTCGATTTTATCAAGGTATCTTCTGAAGCTCCTCAGAAATCTGAACCTGCCAAAGAAGATGAAGCTCCCCAAAGTATAGTCAGTGCGAAACCACTCAATAGTCTCCTGGGCAGCCCGGGGCAGCTACAGAAAACCACCTCCTGGACCTTTGATGCCAGTGAGAAAGAATTGAAAACAGGCGATGAAGTGGAGCTTATTTTCAAGGCTAAAATTGATCAGAACTGGTATATGTATTCCAGTGATGTAGCCGAAGATGCCGGCCCGATACCTACAGAAATCACCTTTGAACAGAACGGTACTTTTGAAGCCATTGGCAAGTTGATACCGGTTGATCCAAAGGAGAAGTTTGACGAGACCTTTCAAAGTGATGTAACCTACTTCAGTAAGGAAGCGGAGTTCCGTCAGAAAATACGGATACTCGATAGCAACTATAAAATCAGCGGAACGCTCGATTTTCAGACCTGCAGTGATATTACCAAGGTATGTATTTTGGGCGAGCAGGATTTCGAGATTTCCTTCCTGACAGTATCGGGAGAAACGGTAGCCGCTTCAGGTGATGATTACAGCAACTTACTGGAGCAGGAGGGCGGAGGTTCGCTCTGGGGCTTTTTCCTGGCAGCCTTTGTTTTCGGACTGGCCGCCTTATTAACTCCCTGTGTTTTCCCTATGATCCCTATGACTGTAGCTTTCTTCACTAATAGCTCACAGTCAAAGGCGCAGGCCAAATTCAAAGCAATTACTTATGGTCTCTCTATTATTGCTATCTACATTCTGGTGGGGCTGGTCTTTACCAGCTTTTTCGGAGTAGGACTGGCCAATGATCTGGCCACCGGGGCTGTGGCAAACATTATCTTCTTTGTGGTCTTTGTCATCTTTGCCATTTCCTTCTTCGGGTATTTCGAGATCAACATCCCGACCGGTTTTGTAAACCGAATGGACAAGAAGGTAGAAAAAGGAGGCTTTTTAGGAGTGTTCTTTATGGCCTTTACACTGGTTTTGGTGTCCTTTTCCTGTACCGGCCCTATTGTCGGTACTGTACTGATTCAGTCTTTCCAGGGGCAGGTTATGAAACCGGTAGTCGGTATGCTGGGCTTTTCTTCAGCCTTTGCCATTCCCTTTACCCTGTTTGCCATTTTCCCCGGTATGCTCAAAGACCTGCCCAAATCAGGTGGCTGGCTCAATTCGGTAAAAGTTGTCCTGGGCTTTATTGAACTGGCACTCGGTTTTAAATTCCTGAGTGTGGCAGATCAGGCCTATCACTGGGGTCTGCTGGACAGGGAAATTTATATCGCTATCTGGTTTATACTCGCGGTGCTGCTCGGGCTTTATCTGTTAGGAGTGATCCGGTTCCCGCATGACAGCAAGGGGGCCAGACTCAAACCTATTGCCATTGGTGGAGCGGTGCTTTCACTGGCCTTTGCGGCTTATCTTTTCCAGGGATTTGGCAATGCCCCTCTCAACGGGCTGGCAGGCTATTTACCTCCTGAAAAGAGCAAAGACTTTTCATTTCAGGAAGTGCTGGGTATGAAAGAAGTGGTAGCGGTCAGGGATGTAAAACCAGATGGATTTGACGGAGAGGTGAAATATGCAGACTTATTGGAGCTTCCTCACGACATCAAAGGGTTTTTCGATTATGAACAGGCCCTTAGCTTCGCTAAAAAAGTGAAGAAACCCCTCTTTATTGACTTCACCGGTCATGGCTGTACCAACTGCCGGAAAATGGAGCAGTACGTTTGGTCTGATGAAGAGGTGCTCAGAAGAATGAAAGAAGACTTCGTGGTAGTGGCCCTCTATGTGGATGAGAAAACTACTTTGCCCGAAGAAGACTGGTATACCTCTGAATTTGATGGCAAGGTGAAGAAGACCATCGGTAAGCAAAACTTTGACTTCCAGATTACCGCTTTCAAGGGCAATGCACAGCCCTACTATGTACTGCTCGACAACAATGAGCAACCCTTAATCAGGCCTAAATCCTATGATGCCAGTGTTGAGAGTTTCGTAGAATTTCTGGACGAGGCCATGGCAGAATTTCAGCGCAGGAGCATGCTCGAAAGTAACTTAAGGCACTAAAGTCCGGCTGACTTTGTTGCTATCTTTGTAGAAGATGAGCGAGCAAATCACCAAAGAGACTTATCCCGTTCAGGGCATGACCTGTGCTGCCTGTGCCGTGTCTGTAGAGAGTACCTTACAGAGGCAAAAGGGGGTAAAGGAGGCTGTGGTCAATTATGCCAATGGTTCCGTAAAACTGGCTTTTGACGAGAAGGCTGTTTCGTTCAAGAAACTTCAGAAATCAGTTCATAGTGCCGGTTATCAATTACATGAAATTCAGTCCAGAGCTACACTGGCAGATGAAAAAGCCAGGGCTTTAAAGAAGACACAGTTTGAGTTTTTCACAGCACTGGGTTTCGGTGCGGTTGTATTTGTTTTGTCCATGTTTGTCGGGGGCTTTCCCTACAAAAACGAGCTATTGCTGGTACTGAGCCTGCCTGTCGTTTTCTGGTCTGGAAGAGGGTTCTTCATAGGTGCCTGGAAACAGCTCCGGCATGGCAGAACCAATATGGACACCCTCATTGCCTTTGGTACGGGGTCGGCCATGCTCTTCAGCATCTTTAATACCTTCTGGCCGCAAGTATTGGAGAATCAGGGCGTGGTGGCACATGTTTATTATGAGTCCGCAGCCGTTATCGTCACCTTTATATTACTGGGCAAATACCTCGAAGAACGCGCAAAACACTCAACAGGAAAAGCACTGGAAAAACTGCTTGATCTGCAGGTAAAAAAAGTAACCCGATTGAGTGATGGCAGAGAAGAATCCATTGGTCTGGAGGAAGTAGTAGAAGGAGATCGGCTCCTTGTAAAATCCGGAGATAAAATCCCGGTAGATGGGTCCGTCAGGTCCGGTAGCTCTTCGGTAGATGAGAGTATGGTTACAGGCGAATCAGTTCCGGTATTGAAGCAGGAAGATGATGAGGTCAAGGCAGGAACGGTCAACCTGGATGGCATTCTGGAGATTCGTGCTGAAAAGATAGGCGCTGAAACACTACTGGGCCGTATTATCCAGATGGTAACGGAAGCGCAGGGATCGAAAGCCCCGATTCAAAAACTGGCAGATAAGATTGCAGGAGTATTCGTGCCCGTGGTATTGCTGCTGGCGGTTGCTACTTTTCTTATCTGGTGGCTCCTGGGGCCCGAATCAGGCCTGACGCTGGCTTTTGTCAATACTTTCTCGGTGCTCATCATTGCTTGCCCCTGCGCACTGGGGCTGGCTACACCTACGGCCATTATGGTGGGAATTGGCCGGGGAGCTTCTATGGGTATTCTGATCAAAGATGCGGTTGGTCTGGAACAGGCCACACGAATGGATACACTTTTTGTAGATAAAACAGGTACCATCTCAGAGGGA
Source organism: Roseivirga sp. UBA6061 (assembly GCA_002427745.1). Lineage (GTDB taxonomy): Bacteria > Bacteroidota > Bacteroidia > Cytophagales > Cyclobacteriaceae > Roseivirga. The sequence goes on from DIYF01000014.1 coordinate 55,010, forward strand.
AAACTCTCTGTTACCGATTTCCATACCTTCTTTCCTGAGGAGGATAATCTGCACCTGCTTAGTATTCTCAATGGCATAGAAGCTAAATCGAACCACCCGATTGCCGTGGCTGTGGCTGATTACCTTACAAATAGCTACATGCTCTTCCCTATCATGGTCAATCAGTTCAAAACCATTCCGGGTGAAGGAATAGAGGCACAGCTCGAAGGAGAGCTATTCCGGGTGGTGGGAGACAGGGGGCTGGCCCATACTAAACTCAGTCCGGAACAGGAGAGGGTAATCCAGGGGTTGAGAGAGGCAGGAAAGACGCTGGTCTTTTTTCTGAAGCAGAATGAACTCATGGCCATAGCAGGTCTGAAAGATACCGTTAAAAGGGAATCACTCGCTACCATTAAGTCTTTAAAGAAGCAAGGGGTAGAGGTGATAATGCTTTCGGGTGATCACGAAGCTGTTTGTGCCAGGCTGGCGTATGAAACAGGCATTGAACAGTATCATGCAGGTTTATTACCTCAGGATAAATCAGACATCATAAAACAGGCTCAGGACAATGGGAAAATAGTGGCTTTTGCCGGAGATGGTATCAATGATGCTCCGGCATTGGCGCAGGCTGATGTAGGCATTGCCATGGGCACGGGTACCGATGTGGCCCTGGAAAGTGCCACAGTCACCCTACTGAAAGGAGATATAAGTAAGCTACTACAGCTTATCAGGCTTTCCAGAAGGACGGTCAGCACCATGCGCCAGAACCTCTTCTGGGCATTTATCTATAATATCATCGCTATACCACTGGCTGCCGGGGTTCTCTATCCTGTCAATGGCTTTTTGCTGAATCCTATGATTGCCGGGGCTGCCATGGCTTTTTCCTCACTGTCGGTAGTGCTCAATAGTCTCAGGTTACGGAGCGCCAGGGTTTGAATGGGCAGTGTGTCACACAGAAAAGAAGGGCCGTTTTGCCCCTTGTCGGCAGTGGATTATTCAACCATGCTGCTTTATTGAAATACCGTAATTATTTCTTTGGGCCAGGTATATAAAAAAAGTGTTATTTTGCCGTTTAAAGGACAAAAACCAGCCAGATGAATAAAAGATTGATAGGAATTGTAGGTGGCGTGATAGTCGCGACAGCCACAATTCTTTATCTCGCCTTACCAACAGGCGGGGAAGTGCCTGAAAAACAGCCAGAAGAAGTTGCTGTTGAGCAGGTGCCCGAAGTGGTCGAGCCAGAATACAGATTCGGAATTGAGGTCAACGATTTCGAGATTCAGGAGGGCAAGATCAAAAGAAACCAGACTTTCGCAGATTTACTCCTGCCTTACAATGTAAGCCGACAGGATATTTATGCGGTCGACAGAAAATCAAAAGAGGTATTCAGTGTACGCAACTTTGTACCAGGCCGCAAATACACCATACTCTACGAAAATACCCCTGAAAAGAAGGCAGCCTATTTCGTATATGAGCCTACTGCCATGGACTATGTGGTCTATCAGTTGAAAGATTCCATTGCCATTTCTATGGGGGAAAGAGAAGTGGAAATCGTGGAAAGAACCATGGCTGGCAGAATCCAGATCTCTCTCGATCATTCTATCAAGCAGGAAGGAGGTTCCGCTGCTCTGGTTAGTGCTATGGCCGATCTTTATGGCTGGCAAATTGACCCGAGAACCCTGCAAAAAGGCGATTGGTTTAAGATCATTTATGAAGACAGGCTGGTAAACGGAGAGTCCATCGGGATTGGCAAAATCATTGGTGCTGAGTTCAACCACCTTAAGAATTCTTACATGGCCTATGCCCATGATGATGGCAGTGGATTAAACTATTATGATGAGGCAGGAGAGAGTATGCAGAAGGCCTTTCTGAGATATCCGGTTGAGTTTTCAAGAATCTCATCACGTTACAACCCGACCAGGTTTCACCCGGTATTAAAGAGAAGAACCCCCCATTTAGGAACTGATTTTGCAGCCGGTAAGGGAACGCCCATTAAGGCGGCCAGTGATGGTGTTATTGTAGCCAAAGGCTATACCAAGCCCAACGGTAACTATATTAAGATCAAGCATAACGGTACCTACACTACCGGCTATCTCCACATGTCTAAGTTTGCCAGAGTAAAGCAGGGACAGCGCGTAAAAAAAGGACAGATTATTGGCTATGTGGGCAAAACTGGTCTGGCTACAGGGTATCACCTCTGCTTCCGTTTTTGGAAGCGCGGTAAGCAGGTAGATTTTCTTAAAGAAAAACTGCCGGCAGAAAAGCCACTGCAGGGAGATGCACTGCTGAAATTTGAGGCTGTGGTGCAGCTCATGGACAAAAGGCTCAATGACATCCCAACGGCCTGGGCAGGCAGAGATATTAGCGCTTCAGCGGACAAACCCTGATGAAATTGAAAAAGTTAACCTTCGATTAATCTGGGATTCGATAAATTTAGAGCAGGACAAACGTCCTGCTTTTTTTATGCGTTATCTATCCGCAGTGAGATTCTCGATTATTGGAATTTTTTGTTTGTGTGCTTTCTCTCTTCAGGCACAGAAAGTAGGCCTGGTTTTTAGCGGGGGAGCTGCCAAAGGGCTGGCTCATATTGGGGTGCTCAGGGCCCTGGAAGAGAATGATATTCCCATAGACTATATCACCGGTACTTCCATGGGAGCTGTCATCGGGTCTTTTTATGCTGCCGGATTCAGCCCGGAAGAGATTGAGGCCCTGGCACTGGATCCGGCTTTTGAACATTGGATTGATGGTACTTCTACTGAGAAGTATGTTTACAATTACACCAAGGCTCAGGACAATGCTTCCTGGATTACCCTCGATCTGCTGATTGATAATCAATCCAAAGCTTCACTGAATTCACCCCTGGCCAACGACCTGGTTCTCAACTTCGTTTTAAACGAGTACCTCAGTCAGGCGACCGTTCGCGCTAATGCAGATTTTGATCAGCTCTTTGTACCGTTCAGAGCTATATCAGCCGAGGTGTTCTCACAAAAGGTAGTTCCGATCGATTCTGGTTCTTTAATGCAGGCCGTTCGTTCTTCCATGGCAGTACCTTTCTTTTACAGCCCGGTTAAATTTGAAGGCAAGTTTTTATTCGATGGAGGTGTTTACAACAACTTCCCGGTCGATATTATGAAGGACGACTTTAGCCCTGATATCGTCATTGGGGCCAATGTGGCTGAGAAAAGAAAGGAAGTTTACCCATCTGAAACAGACGAGGAGATTTTACAGGATGCCCTGATTTTCCTCTTTCTGGATAAGGTTGATCCCGGAAAACTCTCTGAAACTGATATTTTTCTGGAACCCGACCTGGAAGGCCTGACGGCACTGGACTTTGATCAGGCCCCCAGGCTGATCAAGGCAGGTTATGACCAGACCATTGCCAAAATGGCTCAGATCAAAGAGCGGATTAAGCGCAGAGTCGGTAAAGCCGAGATCGAGGAGAGGAGGAAAAACTTCAGGTCATCGTTTAAGGACTATACTTTCGGAGAACTTCGACTCATTGGATTTGAGCCAAAGCAGGAAAAATTCCTGAAGTCTTTGCTTTCTTTTAAAGAAGGAGAGAAAAGCCTCATTGATATCCGCAATGCGTATTTCCAGCTGGTTTCTGAACCCTACTTCAAAAACATTTACCCCAGTTTCAGCTACGACTATGATAAAGACCACTATGTGCTCGAACTATACCTGAAAAGAGCGGCTAAAAGTACACTGTCGGTTGATCTGGGCGGCAATCTTTCAACCAGAAATATCAATGCACTTGCGTTGGGGCTAAGGCTCAATCGCTTTGGCAGATTTCTGAATACATACAAACTCAGTGCGACTACCGGAGCCTTTTATGAGTCTTTGCAGCTGGCTACCCGCTTTAACCTGAATCCTAAAACCCGGCTTTTTGTAGAGCCGGTATTTACCTTCAATGAATGGAATTACCTGGATGCACAGGACTTTCTGAACGATGATTTTACTCCGAATATTCTTGAGCGCATAGACAGAAGCCTGGGGGTAACGGTGGGACTGGGCACGGGTCAGAGAAGTGTCATTACCCTGGGGCTTTCAGGAGTCAGAAACACGGATGAGTTCAGTAATACCCCTGACGTATCCACAGATGCCAGTCTGGATGAGCTGGACTTTTTTGCCTTCAAAGCCAACCTCGATTATGAGAGAAACAGCCTGAATCTTAAGCAATTTCCTACCAGTGGAACGCGGTTTTATGCAGGAGTTAATCTCCTTTCCGGTCGAACAGAGTATGTCCCCGGTTCTACCTCAGTGCTTTACAATCCCTCCGTGCCGCGGACCATTCAGGAGTCAAGAGACTGGCTTACATTCAGGCTTCACTTTGAAGAATACGGAAGGGTAAGCGGCCGATATACCTTAGGCTGGATGTTCAATAGCGTTTACAGCAACCAGCCGCTTTTTACCAACTTTCGCTCAAGTTTACTTTATGCCAGTGCTTTTGAGCCTATGTTCGACTCCAAAACCTTCTTTCTCGATAAATACAGGGCCTACAGCTACGTGGGCGCAGGAGTTAAAAACATTTGGACTCTTAACAAAGACTTTCAGTTCAGGCTGGAAATATATGGCTTTAGTGCCTTCCGCAGACCTGTCGAGTTAATGAATCAAAATGTGGAGTTGGCCAATGGCTTTGATGATGTTTATTTCACCGGTATGGCAGCGCTTGTTTACAACACAATTCTAGGCCCGCTCAGCCTCAGATTAAACTATTACGAAGAGGATAAATCGCGTTTAGGGCTCATGCTATCTTACGGGTATATCATTTTTAACGGAAAATCCGGTGAATAACCGGTAATTCAGGTTGAATGGAATAGGCGATAAATATGATCTAACTATTTTTGGCTATTATTAATGAGAAAATGGCTCTCGTTTCACCTTTAAAACGGTTCGTCTTTATTTTTTTCTGCCTGTTCCTATCTCTGAATTCAGGCGCTCAGACCATTGTCCAATGGGCTTCCAGGGTTGTCGATTACTCTTCTGAACTTTCCGAGCTGCAGCATTCTGCCAGGCAGGCCACGGGTAAGCCTAATATTCTGCCCTCAGGGGGAGATAACCCCAATGCATGGTCACCTTTTAACAATAATACCCAGGAGTTTATCAAGGTGCAGTTTGACCTGCCCATGCCCATTGTGCAAATAGCCATCGGTGAAACCTATAATCCCGGATCGATCAAGGAAGTTTTTACCTATGACGAGAATGGTAAGGAATACTCTGTTTATAAGGCTGACCCGGGACCGATCGATGAGCCTTATCGCATGCTCAGGATCATGATAGAACCTACCCCCTACAATGTTACGGCCATTAAGGTGGACATTGATGGCAGGTCTGTTGAGGGCTTTGCATCCATTGACTGTATAGGTATCTCCAATTCAGATGCACCTATTGAGGCGAAAATCAATCACATTGCCAACATCAACACCAAACTCATGGTGAACCGGCTCAATGAAAAAGTAAACAGCCCATACAGAGAAAATAAGCCACTGCTGACCAAAGATCGTCAGACCCTTTATTTCAGCCGGAGAGGGCACCCTGATAATGTAGGGGGAGAAGATGACCTGGAAGATATTTGGGTTTCAGATATCGATAAGAAGACACTTGACTGGGGCCAGCCTCAGAATGTGGGAGAACCCCTGAATAACATTGACCCGAACTTTATCAGCTCCTTTCTACTGGATAAAGAAGAGCTTATCATTTTGGGGAATGAATACCTGGAAGGTGGAATGAAATACGGGATATCGTCCAGTATGAGAACGTCTGACAGTACCTGGAGCAAGCCCGAAAACCTGAGGATATTCAACGATAAGAATGAGCACGAAAACGTCAATTTCTGGCTGACCCCTGACAGTGAAATCCTCATTATCTCAGAAGAGGGAAGAGGTACAGAAGGCTACCGTGATTTGTATGTGAGTTTCCTGCAAAAGAACGGACTCTGGACAGAGCCTTTGCATATGGGAAATATGATCAACACAGCAGGTGAGGAAGAAAGCCCCTATCTCATGCCTGATAAGAAAACCCTTTTCTTCTCGTCAAACGGACATAGTGGATATGGTAAGCGGGATTTGTTTATGACCAGGCGCCTGGATAACTCATGGCAAAGCTGGACAGAACCTGAAAACCTGGGGCCGGTTATCAATTCGGCAGAAGATGAGAAGTTTCTGTTTTTGCCACTCGATGGAGGCTTTGGCTATTTCTGCCGTCATGTGGATGGATACAGCCTTGATATTCACACATTCACATTGCCATTGGTTACAGAGCAGTTGCGCATTGTTTCGCTTTGTGGCCAGATTACCGACCCTGATACGCAACAGCCTTTGGATGCTGAGGTGGTATTTTCCCGACTCAGAGATGCTGTGGAGGTAGGTCGTGTGCGAACGGACGAGGGAGGTAATTACTGTATAGAGCTACCTGCGGATGAAATATATAGCTACAGGGCAGAAGTGCCCGGCTTCATTCCCGTGGGTACTACCATTGACCTGCTGGATGTTTCAGATCTGAATGTATTTGCCGTGTCGCTTGACAAGCTGGACCTGGACAGTGCTGACCTGGCGGGTGGGCAGCAGCTTCAAATACCACAGGACGTAATGAAGGCCGTGGCCATTACCCTGGCCATGCCAACCCTAAAGAGAGATACCATTCAGATCGTAAACTCGCAAAGGAAGGAGTTGGCTTTTCCCGGCTTTGACAGTGAGATAAATGTGACCGGGGTAAAAAGCCCTGATCTTCAACCCGTAAACAGCAATGCCATAATAGAAGAAGGTGTCACGCCTCAGGTAAAGGTCAATGCGAAAATGATTAAAGCAGCACCGGGAACCAGCTTTATTATTCGAAATGTATTCTTCGACTTCGACAAGGATATACTGAAACCCAAGTCGTGGACAGAGATAAGAAACCTGGCCAAATTCATGAATGATTACCCCGATGCCATTGTAGAACTGGCAGGGCATACAGATAATTACGGGACTCCGGAATACAATATTGACCTGTCTGAACGCAGAGTCAAAGCGGTGCGGGCTGCACTGGCTACGCTCGGTATCAAAGAAAATCGACTACAGTTTGTGTGGTATGGTGAAGAAATACCCATAGCCTCTAACAGAAGCAGGACCGGGCGCGCACTCAACAGGCGCGTTGAGTTTACAATAATCAGTATGTAGTGGCTGTGCTTTGAGTGATTAGCGTTGCGTAAGCTTCTTCTTCCTTATTTGGGTAACATAGGTGTTAAGAATACCCGATTTCAGATCTTTTGTGAGGTTTTTACTCTGTAATATTTTATTTATAACAATTTCCATGAGTTGCTCTGTTCTTTTAGAGGGATAGAACTCAATAGCCTCCATTGCATTGGCAAAGGCTTTCTCCAAAGATTCTCCCCTGATATCATAAATCGCCATGTTATAGTACTGAAGCCCTGAAAGTTGTTTCAGGCTGATGCTCCTTTCATAAGCACCCTTGGCTTTCCCTTCATTAATTCCCGCTATGGCGTCAATGGAACTAAGTTTACGTGAATTGTCCTGATATTGTTCGGTCGCTTTGGCGATGGCGCTGACATTTTCCAGAAAACCTGTATCCGGTAGTGTCGATTCTATCAGTATAACCCGATCGTTCAGCCTGACTTTGAGATAGACATGACTGGAGAGTTCAATGATCTCATTTTCATAACCAAAATGCGATAAAATGATACTGTATAATGCTGTACCGGTAAGACAACCATACACACCGGTCTTCATGGTTTCTTTAAGGGTAGCAGAAGCGTCATAGTGTCGCAGGTACTTCCGGTGAGTTTTAAAGAATACTGACCTGAGAAAGTCCAGGTCCGTTTTCTTGCGCTTTCTGATGGTTTCCAGCTTTGAAAAGTAGCTCGCCAGGTCTGTTTCCACTTCTGCGACTAAGGGCGTATCATGAATTTCTTTATTGAAAAATGGTCTGAGCTGGTCTGAAAGTGTACTATCCTGTGGTCTGTCTGTTTGGACAGATTGAGCCAGACTGTTTAGAGAAAACAGTACGGTAAAGAGTAGTGATAATATGTAGATTTTTCTCTCCCTCATCCAACAGACAATGCACAAAAAACATCACGGATAAACTTCAGTTAAATCTAAGTTAACAATAAATTAACATAAATCCTAAAATATGCTAAGATGGCTTTACTTTACGGGGTTAATTACCGTATTCTGTCACCCGGCATCTTGTTCAATGTTACGTGAACTATAGTTTGTTAACATTAAGTTAACATAAATGTTTTGAGAACTATTTTGTCTTGAATCAAGCCTGGAATCACCTCATTTCGCTTCCTGTAAAGAATCACCATTGCGGGTAGACCAGAATTTTCTATAATTGCCGCTTGTTGAAATGAAGGAGAAAGAAACATCTAAGCTCGCCAGCTCTGTCAGAAGTTATCGTAAGTGGCATAAGTACCTGGGGTTGTCTCTTGCACTCTTCGTCCTGATCAGTGCCATTACAGGGATTCTGCTCGCATGGAAGAAGAATGTTGACGTACTTCAGCCTCCGACACAAAAAGGAGAGACTACAGACCTCTCGAACTGGAAGCCCGTTGAAGAACTCGCAGAGGTTTCGGTAAGGGCTGTTGATAGTCTGGGGCTCACGGCAGCAAATTTGGACCGCATAGAGTATCGGCCTACCAAGGGCATCGCAAAGGTTATATTTGATACCGGTAGCTGGGAAGTACAGGTAGATGCTACCACACTTCAAGTCTTGTCAGTAGCTAAACGACACTCTGACTGGATAGAGCACCTGCATGACGGGAGTATCATTTCTGACGGATTCAAGCTCATCTCCATGAACATACTGGGTATAGGCCTGCTGGTATTGTTGATTACCGGTATATGGCTTTGGCTGGGCCCCAGGCGGATTCGCAAACTCAAATCTTGACCTCCGGTATCTCGGTAGCCATCTCGCCTGTCCTTAAAGGCAAGCCGCTCCGCATCTGGAATTCCCTGTTCCCGGGCAATTAACAAATCTTGAATTCTTGAAATAAAGGCCCCTGAGAGGGAGTTATTTCATAAATTCGTATTGTTCCTAAAGAGTTGTTGTTATGAAGCGTTTAGCCAAAATCCTGGTTGGTATTTTTTTCAGTCTTTTTCTCCTGGCTCTGCTCATCCCGATTCTGTTCAAAGATAAAATCAAGGAGATTATCGTAAGCGAATTCGAAAATAATACGGAGGCCACGGTGTATTTTGATGTGGATGAATTCAGTCTTTCACTCATCAAGAGCTTTCCTGATTTCACCATAGGCCTGGGAGATTTTGGCGTAGTAGGCAAAGGGGTGTTTGAAGGAGATACACTTGTTAGTGTAAATGAACTGGAAGCACGGGTCAATCTCTCTGATGTACTGTTTGGTGAGAGTATGAGCATCAAAGCTGTTTACCTGGACCAACCGAGTTTTATGATTATTTCCCTGGCCGATGGCAGAGCTAATTATGACATAGCGAAGGCGACCGAAGAAGTAGAAACAGCGGTGGAAGAAGAGGCTGGTTCTGTAAGCTTGGGTATCAATAACTTCTCAATCAGCGATGGGGAGTTTATTTACTTCGATCAGGGTCTGGAATTCATTATGGACCTCAGCGAGGTTAACCTCAAGGGGCGGGGAGATTTTGCCGAAGATATCTTTGACCTGATATCTACCGGGTCGATTGGAGGAGTGACCGTGAATTATGGTGGTACAGAATATCTTACAGATAAATCGCTGGACCTGGACCTGGTGATGAGCATGGACTTGCCCAACTCTACTTATACCTTTAAAGAGAATGAATTTGCCATCAACGAGTTTCCGCTTCATCTGGATGGCTCTTTCCAAATGCTGGAAGAAGCCTATGCCATGGACATCTCTTTCGATTCGCCATCTTCTGAGTTCAAGAAAATCCTGTCTCTGGTTCCGGGTGTATACACGGCAGAGTTCAAAGACATTAAGGCTTCAGGAGAAGCAGGCTTTAAAGGGCGTGTATTCGGTAGATATTCCGATAATGAAATGCCCGCCTTCAATATGGCGTTGGATGTAGCCAATGGGCAGTTCCAGTATCCTGAGTTGACCGAGTCTATTAACGATGTGCAGCTTCATCTGGCCGTAGATAACAAGGACGGGGTCATGGAAAATACCCTGGTTGACCTGAAGCAAATGCATGTGAAATTTGGTCAGAATCCGTTTGACGCCAGCCTACAGGTTAAGAACCTAAGGGATTTTCCCATCAAGGCCTCTCTCAAGGGCAAGCTCAATCTGGCTGATATCAATAAAATGATCCCTATGGACGGGCTCGCCATGGCTGGTACACTGGATATTGATGCCCGGGCTGATGGTAAGTATGATAGTGTGAGGTCAATTATTCCGGCAATGGATCTGGAAATGGTTTTGAAGGATGGTAAGATCACGACAGTCGAACTGTCTAAGCCTTTGGAGCAGCTGAACGTCAACCTTAAAGTAGATAACAACTCAGGGCAGCTCAAAGACACTCATATTGCTGTTGAACAAATGAACTTCACCCTGGATAATCAGCCTTTTGAGGCTAGACTGGACCTCAGGAACCCTGAGAATTTCGCCTGGGATGCCACCGTAAAGGGTCAGGTTGATCTGGAGAAGCTTTTCAAAATCTATCCGGTAGAAGGAGTCGCTGCCAAAGGAGTAATAGATGCAGACCTGCAGTCATCCGGTACTATGGCCGATGTTGAGGCCAAGCGTTACCGCAAGCTTTCTACAAAAGGTGATGTGGCAGTGAGTAACTTTGAGTATGACTACCCCGAAATGGGTAAAACCTTTACCATCAGTAAGGCAACAACCAGTTTCTCTGAGAGGGCGATTGACCTCAAAGAGTTGCAGGGTACAGCCGGAGAAACCTCTTATTCTGTCAAAGGAAAGCTCAGCAATTATCTGGGTTTCTTTTTAAATGGTGAAAACCTTACGGGCAGGCTGGATGCCACTGCTGACAAGCTGAATGTTAACGAATGGATGCCTGAATCTGAGGAGGAAGCAGAAGATGATACTTCGGATGAACCATTGGAAGTCATTCGTATTCCTGAAAATGTCAGTTTCACTGTCAATACCAATGTGGATAAGGTGCAGTACAATAAGCTCTCCATGGATGACCTCAAGGGTAAACTGGTAGTGAGTCAGGGTAAAATCGATTTGCAGAATACAGATTTTAGGACACTCAATGGCTCCGTAAAGCTTATAGGGGCATATGACAGTAAACCTGAAAAGCCCACTTTTGATTTCGGGTTCAAAGTAAAGGATGTGTCCATACCCGCTTCATTTCAAAGCCTGGACATGGTGCAGAAACTGGCTCCGGTAACCGAGCAGATGACGGGACTTTTCTCTACAGACTTTTCACTGAAAGGGGCACTCGGCCTGGATATGATGCCCGATTATTCTACCATTACGGGTAAAGGATTGATTCAGGTACTTGAGGCAAGCCTGGGGCAATCAGACCTGATGTCCGGACTTGGCTCTGTATCAAAGCTTACCAAGGTAGGTTCAGCCACACTGGAGAAGGTGAAAATGCAGGCAGAAATAAAAGACGGCCGATTGTTCGTAAAGCCTTTCAACGTGAAAATTGGCGATTATAAAACTACCGTATCGGGCAGTACCGGCATCGATGGCAGCATTGATTATGTGCTGCAGATGGATGTGCCGGCTGGCCAGATTGGCTCACGGCTGAACAGCCTTGTGAGCTCGCTGACCAGGACTTCTTTCAGTGGTGGCTCCGACCTGAAACTGAACATTGGCATGGGCAATACCTTCACAGACCCGAAGTTCTCGCTGCGAAGTGTTGGTACAGCTGATGGTGAAACCGTGCAGGGAGCTGTTACAGCCTCTGTAAAGGAGAAGGTAGATGAAAAGAAAGAAGAGGTTACGGCTCAAGCCAAAGAAAAAGTAGAAGACCTGAAAGACTCTGCTGAAAGCGTGGTGGCTCAGCAGAAGGAAGCACTGAAAGACTCTGCCTCTAAGGTGTTGTCGGCTCAAAAGGACAGTGTCGCTTCGAAAATCTCTGATCAGCTGGGTATTAATAAAGACAGTGTTGACTCTAAGCTCAAAGAGAAAGCCGATGATCTGCTGAAAGGCTTTTTCAAAAAGAAGAAAAAGAAGAAGAAAAAGGAAGGTGACGGTGGAAACGGCTAACATAAGACGACCGTTGTAAAGAGTAAGTTACAGGCTGAAATCTCATTTCATAAAAGCTTAATAAACAGGGAAGTAACTTAATAAAAGCGTAAAAATCAGCTAAGGTTTTTCTTGAGTTGAAATGTTATGATTGCATAATAATTATGCAGAAAGCATTTCCACATATCGATCAGGGTACCGGATACATCCAGTTGTCTCGTTTGCCCTTCAATCAGTCTATAAAACTGAGAAACTGGCTCCCGGACACCAGCATGGTAACCATTAAATCAGCAGAGGGTTTGGTCGATGATTGCATCCAGTATAGTGAATATGAATACTGGTTCGATTTTTTGTTCAGCGAAGCATCTGAACCTGAATTCGAGATTTAGCCTTTATCCCACAATTCATCGGGTACTACTTCCAGAACGTTACCGTCAGGATCTTCGAAGTAGAATGACTTCAGGGCAGAAGACCAGGTATGCTCATGCGTGATGTCAATGCCCAGTTCTGTAAACCTGCTTTTCCAGGTCTCATAATCCTTCAGGGGCACTCCAAATGCCATGTGTTGTTTGCCCTCACCAAAATGAGCGGGAAAACGGGTTTCGTTTCGTGTATTATCTGCAATGAAGCAAAGAAGCATAGATGAACCCGCCCGAAAGAAGATATGTCTGTCGGGCTCTTTGCTCACCAGAGGCAGTCCGAGTTTGTGGTGGTAAAAGGCCTCAGCCTTATCCAGGTCTTTGATGTACAGACAGGTTTCTTTAATATGACCAAAGCTGAGATCTGCCATGTGAGGACCCGGGTTGATTTTTTTGCTTTAAGATTGCTCCACCTCTCTGATGCTGGCTTCCACTTTCTCTCTCAGCGCTACTTTATAGTCTGCGAGATTTTTAGCGATTCCCTCGTCAAACGCACCTACAATCTGAGCGGCCAGTATGCCTGCATTTTTTGCACCATCCAGTGCTACTGTAGCCACAGGTACGCCTCCCGGCATCTGCAGAATGGAAAGTACAGAATCCCATCCGTCAATGGAGTTGCTGGACTTCACAGGAACACCAATCACGGGAAGCGTTGTGAGCGAAGCTACCATTCCCGGCAAATGTGCCGCACCACCGGCCCCGGCTATAATGGCCTTTAATCCCTTTGAGCGGGCAGCTTCCGCATAGTCCACCATTCTGTGAGGAGTGCGATGAGCCGATACAATAGTGAGCTCGTAGGCAACCCCCAATTCATCCAAAACTTTAGATGCTTCAGACATGACCCTCATATCTGACTGACTTCCCATGATGATCCCTATCAATGGCTGACTCATGCTTTTATCTTTAATTGTTCCTTTACGAATTTAACTTTTTCTTTCAGACTGTCGATATCCCTGTCGGCTATGGTAACATGCCCCATTTTTCTGAAAGGTTTGGTTGTTTTTTTACCATACAAATGCACATGAACTCCCGGTGTGGCCAACACCTCATTCATACCCTCGTATATGGCATCTCCTGTAAATCCTGCCTCTCCCAGCAGGTTCACCATAGCTGAGGGAAGTGTAATTTCTGTATCACCCAGAGGAAGGTTCAAAATTGCCCTGAGGTGCTGTTCGAATTGAGAAGTGGTATTTCCTTCAATGCTCTGGTGGCCGCTGTTATGTGTACGGGGAGCCACCTCATTTACCAATACCTCACCCTCTTTGGTAACAAACATTTCAATGGCCAATAGTCCCACCATGTCCAGTTTCTGGATCACATCACGGGCTATGCTCTGAGCTTTTTCTTCAATTTCAGCTGAAATGGTTGCCGGTGAAAACAGATACTCAACCAGGTTGTGCACCGGGTGAAATACCATCTCCACGGTAGGGAAGGTTTTAATCTCTCCGGACTCGTTGCGGGCAACGATCACCGAAATTTCTTTTTCGAAATCAATGAGTTTTTCAACAAAACCGGGCTTATCAAATGCCTTATCCAGATCTTTTTCTTCGCGGATTACCTGAACTCCACGGCCGTCATAGCCCTCTGTTGCCAGCTTGTTTACAAAAGGTAAGAAGCTCTTCTTGCCGGCCACATCCTGCTTGTTTTCTGTCTCGACAAACTGGGCAGTAGGAATGAAATTATTCAGGTAGAATTTCTTTTGCTTTACCTTGTTCTTAATCAGCTCAATTACCTGGGGCTGAGGGTATACTTTTTTGCCTTCTTTCTGAAGCTGAATCAGGGCTGCCGTGTTGACATTTTCGATCTCAATGGTAATCAGGTCCTTATCTTTCCCGAAAGCATAGACCGTATCGTAGTCAGTCAGTGCACCGGCAGTAAAGCTGGTGGCAATGTCTTTACAGGGAGCGTTGACATCGGGGTCCAGTACGTGCACATTAAAGTTGAAATCTATGGCGGACTGGATCATCATACGGCCAAGCTGGCCGCCTCCTAAAACGCCTATTTTAAAGTCCGGTAGAAATGCTGACATATTGCCTCAGATTGGAATGCGGGCAAATTTAGTCAATAATTTGAATTCCCATTTTCTGCATCAGCTTCGTAGCATTAAAGCTCTTACAGATGCCTTCTGTAAGGGTATAATCAAAGATGATTTCATCTCCTTTAATCACACTGTTAAAGCTGTAGTTCTTCACTCCCTGAAGCTCGTTGGTAATGTTACCAAGGCCTATATCGTGCGTGGAAACGAAACCAAAGGCCTCGGCTTTGTTGAGCTGACGTATCAGGGCAATCGCTCCCTTATGGCGATCTTCTGAATTGGTGCCCTTGAGTACCTCATCTACCATAAAAAGAACAGGTATACTACCGTCTATTGACTCTATCATCTGTCTGAGTCTTTTGAGTTCAGCATAGAAGGAAGACACGCTTTCTTCCAGGTCGTCCTGAGTGCGCATGCTGGTGAACACTTTCAGGTTTGATACTGTAAATTGCGTGGCACATACCGGAGCACCCATCAGACCCAGAACGGCATTGACCCCTACGGTGCGGAGAAATGTACTTTTTCCACTCATATTAGAGCCGGTGATCAGGCAAATGCCTCCTTTACCTGAGAAGTCAAAGGTGTTATTGACCCTGGATGATTCTTTGATCATCGGGTGGCCTACGCCCTGACCATCGATGGTAAAGGGAACCTCACTGATAGTGGGAAATGCATAATCAGGTTTGGCAAAATGAAAGCCCGCAAGGCTTGCCAGGCATTCAAGCTCACCTATGGCCTCAAACCAGGGTTCGATATCAGCTTTTGTATTTTCCTTCCATTTTTCTGCCTGTAGCACCCAGTAGACATCTATGATAAAGAGCAGATTGAAAATATGGTACATCATATTGGCCCGGTTGTGCAGGTTATCCAAAATGAATTGTAGCTGCTTTATCACTTTCGATGCCTTGATCTGGTCATGTACAAATTTCTCTTTCAGGCCGTTGAGATAGGGAGAGTCAAAGCTTTCGTCTTCTATCATGCTGATCTGAGCCTCGTAGGCCTTGAGGGCTGCATTGCTGCTGATGGTCTTCTCAAAGATATATTTGGCCCGGTTGAAAATCGTTCCGAGTATCACCATGTTGACCACGATCAGTAACAGGGGAATACCACTGGCAATGGTGCCGGTAATGGCCAGTATAAGGGCTGCCAAAGTAGCCAGGGGCATTATCAGCAGTGCTGACTTGTAGAGGCTGGCTCCTTTTGTGTCGTTATCTTCCCTGATCCAGTCAAAGAGGTATTTGGTTTCTGCTTTTTCTCCTTCTGCTCCGCGCCCATGAGCCTGAAGCCGTTGTCGCCAGTCAAGCTTAGGTCCCAGCTCTTTAACTGCCTCATGTCGCTGGAGAATGGCCTGTTTGGGAGCGGGCTTGCTCAGCCATTTGGCCAGTAAGTTCCTGCCAAAGGTGGTAGAAGTCCGGTTAATAAGCTGAAAGAGAGAGTGCTTACCAAAAACATCAAGGTCGATATGATAATTGTGGGTAGGGGTTACGAACTCTGCTCCCTGATCGAAGCCATTGTAATTTCCTTTCAGTCTTTGAAGCTCCTCCTGGTTGATGCGAGCCAGTTCTTCATTAAACCTCTGTTCGGTTTTTACCTTCTGGTGTCTCTTTAACAGTACGAGAAAACCAACCAGAAAAACCACGATAAAGAAGCCTATACCTTCTGAAAGCTTGTTATCGGCCATAATGACTACTCCGGCAATACAGGCAAAAAAGAAGAGTACCCGGCCCCAGGCATATTGGGTAGAAAGCTTCTTTAACTGCAGGTTCCTGCTTTGAAAATTATCGAATCGTTGCTGAAATTGTTCTTGGATAGAATGGTTCACCGAGGCCTCTTTTAATATTACACTCCCTCTGCTTACGCAAAAATTGCTGCATAGATATAAGAATTTTTCTGAATGCCGGCTATCCTGTCAATAGTCAAAGGAGTGGGATTGATTTTTACATTTTCTTTTTATCTTCAAAGCTCACTCGACTACCTACTAACGAATTAAGTGTCAAAAGAAGAAAGTCAGTTACTGACGGCATTTTCCAAAGGAGACAAGCGTGCATTTGAGAAGCTCTTCCATGAGCACTATGATGCTACATGCCGTTACGTTATGCGCGTAATCCGCGATAGCGATACCACAGAGGAGATTGTACAATCGACCTTCGTAAACCTGTGGGAAAAAAGAGAACTGATCAGAGCCGATATCAGCTTCAAATCTTACCTTTTTCGTTCTGCCTACAATACTGCGCTCAACTACATCAAGCATCAGAAGGTGGTTTCAAATTATGTAGCGCGTAAGCAGGAAAAAATAGAGGTCGCCCAGTGGGACTATGTGAGCCATCAACCCGATTTTGAGCTGCAAAAGAAGATTGCCGATGCGATTAATGAGCTGCCGCCTCAGTGTCAGAAGGTGTTCAGGCTTAGCCGGGAGGAGGGCCTGAAGTACCATGAAATTGCCGATGAGCTGGGCATCTCCAAAAAGACGGTAGAGGTACATATGGGTAAAGCACTGAAGATGCTCAGGGTAAGGCTCAAAGATTATTTAATGTTTTTTTTGCCCTTAGTGGTTTTTATGTAGGGGTAATGGGGGTGAAGGTTGTTACTTTTACGCAGAGAAAATAAGAGAGGAGAATAAGAGATCATGGAAGAGTTGATGGCCAGGTATCTGGCTGATGAGCTAGATGAGAAAGAAAGAACTGATTTTGAATCACAATTGATTCAAAATGAGGATTTTAGCCTTGAGTTCGAGGCGTATATGAATGCGTGGGCGTTAAACGAACCACAGCAGGCACAGTCTTTTGATGCCACTTCAGCCTGGATGGCGGTTAGCCAGCAGATCACGAATGAAAGTGAGCCTGTGATGGAGGTGATGCGAGAGAAAATCACTGAGGCCAACGAAAATTCTGAAAAAAATAACGACACCCCGGTCATTAGCCTAAACGAAAATGCTGACAGAAGGAACGGTTTCAGCTTCCTCAAAATTGCAGCAACCTTACTGATACTGGCAGTTGGAGGTTACTTGGCCATAAACGGAATTAGCAGTGGCTCAGATCAGGTAGGACTGACCGAGCGTGTATCAGCTGAAACCGGTATGGATGAGTTTGAGCTTCCTGACGGTACATTAGTGAAATTAAATGCCAGCTCTAAACTGGTTTACGATAAGAACTTCGGTATTGATAACAGAAATGTGACCCTGCTGGGAGAGGCCGATTTTGATGTCACCCGCAATGAGGATTTGCCATTTATTATAGAGGCCGGCCAAAGTAAGGTAGAAGTGCTGGGTACAAGTTTTGACGTAGCAGCTTACCCTGGTATGGAAGTGAAACTGGTGGTTACAGAAGGAACGGTGTCCTTTTCTTCCTTAAAGAATGAAGCCGTGAAAGAAATTCTTACCAAAGGGCAGCAGGCTGTGATAGATGTTGCCGGAGAGTCTATTGAGGTATCAGAGGTGGTAAACGACAATTTCAAAAGCTGGTGGACCAGAGAATTTGAATTTGTAGATGCGCCATTATATGAGATTTTCGAGCGACTTGAAAGAACCTACTGGGTAGAAATCGATTACCCTGAGTCAATGAAAGACTGCCGCTGGACGCATTATAACAACAAAGACTTCACTATTCAGAATGTTTTTGAGCTGTTCCAGGGCTCCTTTACCTCAGTTTCATACGAGATAAAAGAAAGCAAAATAAAATTGGAGGGAACCGCATGCGCTAAGTAAATTGGCGAATGCTCAGGAAATGTTTTGTTTCCATCCTAACATTTTGGTGCCTACATTCTTTCGCACAGGTTGAACAATCTTCAATCTTAGACAGGAAAATTTCCATAACTTTTAGTAATGTGTCATTGCCTGCTGCTCTGAGGCAGTTAAATAAGCAGGCAAAGGTGCTTTTTTCCTATAACAGTCATATTATTCCGAGAGGGGATAAGATTATCAGTTCATACCAGAATGAGAGCCTTCGGCAAATTCTGGATGATCTTTTTGTGGGGGCTGATCTTTACTACAAAGAGCTGAATGGAAACATCCTGATCAACAAACGCGCCTTTACTGACAGAGTGCTGAGAGGGAAGGTTGTGGAGAGTGAGGGTAAATCCCCTTTGCCCTTTGCTAATGTCTTTATCGATAATAGTATACTGGGAGCCCCCACGGAGGTAGATGGCAGCTTTGTGATCAATCATATTCCTGAAGATACTTTTGACCTGGTGGTGTCATACCTGGGGTATGAACCCAAAATGATTCCATACGCATACGATCCGCAGAATCCCGACAGAGAGCTCTTAATTGAGTTGACAGTTGACCCCAAGCAGCTCGAACCTGTTATTGTAAAGTATGAGAAGCCAAAGAAAAGAGAAAGAAGAGACAGGAAGCTTCTGCAGCGCTTTGTTACAGAATTTTTGGGACAGGGAGATAACTCTAAGAAGTGTCGGATTGTGAATCCTCAGGTATTTGAGGTCATAGAGCTTAACTCTCCAAACAGTTATAAAGTAACTGCAGATGAGCCTGTATACATTGAAAACCGTGCCTTGGGCTACAGGGTCACTTTTTACCTGGAAGAATTCACTTTTCTGAACGGGGCTCAATCGACCAAAGGCAGGGCCAAGTTTGAAGAGCTGGAGCCAAAATCGAGAAAGCAGAACAGGCAATGGGATAATGCCCGGGAGCTGGCGTATCGTGGCTCTCTGCCTCATTTTTTGCATTCACTTATTGAAGATGACCTGGAAGATGAGGGCTTTCAGGTAAACACCATACAGTTCGATTCGGTCACTTCTGAATACTTTTCCACGACACACTATGGGGCTAATCTGGAGGAGGTGCTCAGTCTTGAGAAAATCGAAAGAACCAATAAGTATTTACTCAAAACGAATTCCGATATAGAAGTCACTTATAAGAATGAGTTTGAAGATTCTGACTATGTGAAGCGTTTCAGAAGCAAATCAAAACACCTTACCTACAAGTACACTGATCGCAAGTCTATTTCAAGAGTAAAGCTTGGAGATAACCAAAGCCTGAGTTCTGATATTAACAACTTTGAATTGTCTTCCCTGCAGCTCTTCCAGACCTCCGTAATACTCTTCAATAAGAGAGAGACTATCATCAACTATCCGGGCACCTTCAATGATGAGAATGATGTGAGATATCTGGGCTGGTGGAACTGGGGAGGTGTATCAGAGATACTCCCGTTTTACTACGATCCAGATAACTAGCTGAAAATCTGAAAAGTGATCAGGGCTGAGATGTAGGCAACAGCTGTCATATAGGCCATTTGTATCATGGGCCATTTCCAACCCTTCGTTTCGCGATATACAATAGCCAGCGTGCTCATGCATTGCATGGCAAAGGCATAAAATACCATCAGGGAAAAGCCCACAGCCTGCGTGTAAACAGGTTGACCCGTTTCGGGGTTTCGTTCCTGTCTCAATCTCTCACGTATGGTGGCTTCTTCTTCATCGCTGGCACCAATGCTGTAAATAGTAGACATAGTACCTACAAACACCTCTCTTGCTGCAAATGAAGTGATGAGTGCAATGCCAATCTTCCAGTCATACCCAAGGGGTTTAATCACAGGCTCAATGGTTTTGCCAAAAGCTCCTGCAAAAGAATGCTCAAGCTTATAGGAGTTCAGGGCTATCTCATATTCGCGCTCTGAATAGTTCTGGCCAAGGGAAGCCTTTACATGTTCTTCAGCATTGTTAAACTCGTCTCCCATGCCATAGGAGGCAAGCACCCAGAGAATGATGGAGATGGCAATAATTACCTTTCCTGCTTCAAAAGTGAAAGTCTTTGACTTTTCATAAATAGTGAGTAACACGTTTTTCCACTGTGGAAGCTTGTAGCCAGGCAATTCCATCACGAAGTATCCCCGCTGTTTTGTCTTCAGAATGAACTTCATGGCCAGAGCCGACAGAATGGCCGCCAGAAAACCCAGCAGGTAAAGCCCCATTAATACGAGCCCCTGAAGGTTAAAGAAACCAAAGACATATTCTTCGGGTACTACCAGGCCTATCAGTATGGTGTAAACCGGAAGCCTTGCCGAGCAACTCATAAAAGGCGTTACGAAGATGGTGATCAGCCGGTCTTTCCAGCCATCAATACTTCGGGTAGCCATAATGGCTGGTATGGCGCAGGCCATCCCTGAAATAAGAGGTACCACACTTTTTCCGTTCAGCCCGACAGCACGCATCAGTTTATCCATCAGGAAAACGGCTCTGGACATATAGCCCGATTCCTCAAGTAGAGAGATAAAGGTAAAAAGGATAGCGATCTGGGGTATAAAAACCAGTACCCCTGCGAGCCCCGAAACAATACCATCAGTGATGAGGTCATTGACTACTCCCTCGGGCAAAACGCCTTTAAGCCATTCAGTAACCGAAGCAAAGGAATTTTCGATAAGGTCCATCGGCCATTCCGACCAGGCGAAAATTGACTGAAAGATCAGCATCAACAAGGCGAAGAAAATCAAATAGCCAAAAACCTTGTGGGTAACAATCCGGTCGATCTTCTGAGTCAACGAGGCAACACCGGTAACAGGGCTGGTAACGTTGCGATTGATGATGTCCGAAATATGCTTATATCTGCCTAAAGTTTCTTCTGACTGAGTATGGTTATGATCAAAGCCATACTTGTTCCTGAGATCGCTGATAGCCGTTTTTTCCTCTTCACTCAGAAACTTAAGGTGGTCGGATTGTTGGGCAAACTGGAAGGCTGCATAGTTATTCTCCAGGTCAAATTTTTTCGATATCCTGCTGATCACTTCTGTGGCCAGTGGCTCTACTTCGTAGAAAGGTCTTTTTGATTTTGCCTGAGTTTGCCCAATGGCTTCTTTCAGGGCATCAAGCCCCTCACCTGAGTGTGAGTTGGTGGTGACAATCTTTACACCTAAATCTATGCCCAGTGCTCTGAGATCAATTTTGAGGTTACGCTTGTCAGCAATATCGATCATATTCAGCACCAGAATAATGGGGATGCCGAGATCTCGAATCTGAGTGAAGAGCAGTAGGTTTCGCTTCAGGTTAGAGGCATCGGCTACTACAATTACTTTGTCAGGGTGCTGTGGATGGCTTTTATTCAGTAAAACTTCCTGTACTATCTGCTCATCCAGTGTTTTGGGGTAAATACTGTAGGTACCCGGCAGGTCAACGATTTCTACTGAAGTTCCTGCGGAGAGTTTGCAGGTACCTGACTTTTTATCCACCGTAACTCCCGGGAAATTGCCCGTTTTTTGTTTGAGTCCTGTGAGGAGGTTGAAAAGTGTGGTTTTACCTGAGTTGGGGTTCCCGATCAGTGCTACTCTCATTCCCTGTTTCTCCGCCATTGTCTAGCCCTCTATCTTTATACTCAGAGCCTCTTCTTTTCTCAGCGAAAGCTGATAGCCCGCTACACTGATGGCGATCGGGTCGCCCAGAGGAGCAATCAGCTCTACCGACACTTCAGTGCCCGGCAGGCATCCCATTTCCATTAATTTCACGGCTAAGGTATCGTCTGTAAAGCCCGAAATGATACCTTTTTGATTGATTTTCAGCTCGGACAGTGTTTTCAAGAGGTTCCTTATTTAGATCGATTATAAATTGCCGCAAGATAGCAGAGCATCCGATCTAAACAAAACCGGTCATCACCTAATCCTCTTCGGGAGACAAAATCCATGATGAATGTCTGAGGGGTTGCCATTTGACGCTCGTGAGGTCTACCTCCGGGTCAATGATAGGGTGACTTTTGCCACCATTCAGACTTATGCTGGTATCAACCTTTATCTGGACAGAGTCCAGTCCCTGTTCCTGGTAGTGCTTTTGTAAATATTGGGCAAACTGCCAGATCATATCGGGTTTGGAAGAAACCGCTCCCCTTTGGCCCGGGCTGAGAAACTTTGTTTTATCTACCACCCAGGTGGAGTCTGTTCCGGGATGGAAGGCTTTGAAGGTAGATCGGCCATATTTGGTTCGGAGCATCATGCGCCATGAGAGCCGGTGACCTTCTTCTGTCCAGAAGGCATTGCCCTTGAACCAATAGTGACGCAGGGGGGCTAGAATTTGAATGATAAAGTAAATGCCGAAACCTACCGCTACAAAACGTCTTCTGGCAGTAAGCTGCGTCATGTCGCGCTGTACGGTTACCACAGGTTTTCGCTTGAAAAAGCGCTTTCTGATAGTCTCGGGCTCAAAAAAGAGAACGCACATGCCAATCATGAGGTATGGAAAAATACCTATTTGAAAGACTGCCGAATTGAACAGGTGGAATCCAAGAGACAGCGTAAAACCCAGCCATCTCGTTCTTTTCCAAAGCAGGAGGTACACTATCAGCAGGTCAAAGAGAATGCCTCCATATACCACCATTCTTTGTAAAGTTTCGCCCTGCAGTAAATTTCCTATAAGCGGGTAGTTTCTTTTTCCCGCGAAAGAGAGAGCGATAAAATCTCCTTCGAGCCAGCCGGGATATAGTTTGTTCAGCGCGGCATAGGTGAATACAATCCAGAGCTGAATCTTAAATATACTCAGGCACCATCTCGGACAGGTCATACCAACTACAGCGTTTTTTCTCCTGGCATCAAGCGATGCATAAGCATGGGCCGGTACAATCAGCATGAAAAGGCAGAGTAGTATCAGCAGGTAGTAGTGGTTGTTATAATGTGATTTCTGCATCCAGTAAGACAGCGTCCACATAATGGTAAATACAGAAAGGCTAAAGCGGTAATAGAAGCCAATGGCGATGGCCACTCCACAGAGTGCCATGACACTGTAGTAGTAATACATGCCTGATCCCGGCAGCGGTTGCAGCCACTCAAAACCAATCAGGGAGAAAGTAAATTCCGGCTCTACAAGAGTACGTTTTACCCACCCTGTGACGATGGCTCCCAGGCTTTCGGCAAAAACAAGAAAACCAAAAATCATCCTGAACAATACCAATGAGGCATTGTCAACCTCCTGAAACTGGTTCTGGATAATGCGTACACTCGTTTTCATGACTGCCTGAAAGTAACTAAAAACGGAATTTTCTCATCGAAATATTTGTTATTGCTGCATGCCGGATGAAAAGAAGAAATCGGATAAACCAGAGGTGCAGAAAATCAAGGAGCCTGAGAAGCTAAAGGAATCAGCGGCAGAAAGCCGGGAAGATGATTTTGACTTTGGAGGCATACCCTCTGAGGTTTCGTTCAGCCGCAACCTGGGCTGCGGTGGTTGATTATTCAGTCAGATAAACCCGCTTTACCCGTTCGCTTACATTGGTCAGAATCTCATAAGGGATGGTGTTAGCCTGCTCAGCGAGTGTTTTGATTGAAGGGGCTTCACCAAATACGATGACCTCGTCTCCAGGTTTAACAGAAAGCCCCGTAACATCCAGCATGGTCATATCCATACAGACATTTCCGATAACCGGAGCCGATTGACCCTGAATGCGCATTATACCCTTTCCGTTACCAAAAGCCCTGGCATAACCATCAGCATAACCAATGGCCACAGTAGCGATGCTTATGTCCTTTTCAGCAACACCTTTGCGACTATAGCCCACAGTTTGGCCCGCCTTTATTTCCTTTACCTGTGATACGGTGGTTTTCAGGGTACCTACTGTCTGTAGCTCATGATCTTGCTGTCCGCTGGCTTCCAGGCCATAAAGACCAATACCCAATCGTACCATATCCATTTGATATTCAGGAAAGCGTACGATACCCGCTGAATTCAGGGCATGAATGAACACATCATCACCTGCCTGCTGCGCAATTTTTAGGGCAAGGGGCTGAAAACTTTTCAGTTGATTCAGGGAGAAGTCATTATGGAGTGCCTCATCTGCTCCTGCCAGGTGCGTAAACACGCTCTTTACCAGGATATCCGGGTGCTGATTCAGAAAATCCAGGAGTATATCTACCTCCTCAGGCTCAAATCCGAGCCTGTTCATACCTGTATTGATATTGATGTGCACCGGCAGCCGGGTAGATTTGCCTGAATAGTATCGCTCAAAAGTACTGAGCTGATTCAGCTCAAAAATCTCTGGTTCCAGGTCATACTGAATGAGTTTGTCAAGGTCTGCATGGCTGGTATTCATCACCATAATGGGTAGGTGAATACCGTTCTGTCTCAGGGTAACTCCCTCGTCTGCATAGGCTACGGCCAGATAATGCACCTTATGGAATTGCAGGAGCTGCGCCACTTCCGCGCTTCCGCTTCCGTAGGCAAATGCCTTTACCATCACCATGATCCTGGTGTCGGGTGCCAGTTGATTCCGGTAAAAATTCAGGTTGTGGGTAATGGCATCCAGATTGATTTCAAGAATGGTTTGATGCGCCTTTTCGGCCAATGCTGCTACCACCTGTTCGAACCCGAACTTCCGGGCTCCCTTAATGAGTACTACCGATTCGCTGAGGTTGGTTTGGGGCAGATCTGCCAGAAGGGCTGGAGTATTCGGATAAATGTGCTTAGCTATGCTGAATACACCGCTGTTCTTACTCATTTCCGGTCCTACTCCAATCAGTTTCTCCACGCCTTTTTCAAGTAGTAGCGCATTGATTCGTTCATACACGTTTGCAGCATCGGAGACCTGTAGTATATCTGACAGGACAACCACTTTCCGGTCAAACTGATTTTGATGAGTCAGAAAATCCAGAGCGGATTCAACCCCGGCCAGATCATTGTTGTATGAGTCATCAATGATGTAGGTGTCCTGGATGCCTTTGATCAGCTTCAGGCGCATATCTACCGGCTCCAGCTTATCCAAAGCCGATTGGACATCAACAGAAGAGAATCCCAGCTCCAGTAGCAGGCAGATGCAATGGATCAGATTTTCTTCTGACGCTTCATCAGTAAAAGGAAAACGGAAAACATGGGTATTTTCGTCAGAACGGAAGCTGTACTCCTGGTTTTTGAGCCTTTCAATGCTGATGTCAGCCGGGTTATCAAATGCCCATGAGATCAGTTTTTCAGGAGGCTGACTCATGGCGCTCACCGTCTCTGCCACCAAAGGATCATTAGTGGAGTATACCAGTGTTTTGCAGCCGTGAAAAAGCCTGAGCTTTTCCTGAAGCTTTATGCCAATTGATTCAAAACCCTCTTCATGTGCTGTGCCTATGTTGGTAAGAATGCCGTGAGTAGGCTGTATAATTTCTTGCAGGCGTGCCATCTCACCCATGCGTGATATCCCGGCCTCAAAAACTGCCATGTCATACTGTGGGCCCGTTTCCCATACAGATAGGGGTACTCCCAGCTGAGAGTTATAGCTCTTGGGGCTTTTAACGACATTGACTTTAGTCGAAAGCATTTTCGAAAGCCATTCTTTTACAATGGTCTTTCCATTACTGCCGGTGATGGCAACAACAGGTTTGTGAAAACCTTCTCTCCGGGCAGTTGCCAGCTGCTGCAGTGCTTTGAGCGATGATGCCACGAGAATCACGTTGGCTTTTCCGGGAAGCTGAGTGTCAGGTGCTTCCTCAACTATAAAGTTTCTTACGCCCTTCTGAAACAGCTCTTTGATATGGTCATGTCCGTCATGGTTTGACCCTTTAATGGCAAAGAAAATGGCCGACCGTGCATTGGAGACTTTGCGGCTGTCAGTTAATAGCGAGCTTATGGATTGCTCAGGGCATGCCTGGAGGAGTTTGCCCCGGCAGATGGTAATGATCTCGGAAATGGTCAATTCGCTCGTCAAAAGAGTCTGGCTCCGTTTGGTACTGGTTTATCAGGAATACACAAAACTACATTACCATTCTCATCCGGAAAACCCGTTACCAAAACTTCTGACATGATCTTTCCGATTTGCCGTGGAGGAAAATTCGTAACACATACCACCTGCTTACCAACCAAATCTTCTTTGGCATAGTGGTCCGTGATTTGGGCACTGGACTTTTTGATACCTTTCGTTCCCAGGTCAATGTACAGTATCCAGGCGGGTTTTCTGGCCTCTGGAAACTCTTCTACACGAACTACCGTACCAGTAGTAAGCTGTATTTTTTGAAAATCCTGCCAGTCGATTGTATCCATTTTAAGGGTCTTAATGTCCCGATTTTTGTTTTGTATAACGATTTGGAGAGAAATCTAAACAAAATATAATATCAGGCGTTTAGTTAATTGCGAAATATTACTAACTTTAGCGTCCCTGTAAAGCTATAGATGCGGAGGAAAGTCTTACATATCTTTACATTATCTCTCCTGGTCACTGTTTGTACCCAGGGAATTTCCTATGCGCAGGAAGAAGGTGCTGAGATGCCTTTGAAGCAACAAGAAAGCACCGTTCTCGAAAAAGACTCCATTCAGGATGACGCAGCTACCGCAGGTGAGGCCAAAGGTGATTTCGTTAATCCGATTCTTATCAGACCCAAGGAAAAAGCATTGCTCACCCCGGATGTTGAGATCATTCCTAACAATACACCGGTTAAGAAATCTGAAGACCTGAGCGAAAAAGCTAAAGATCAGGAGGCTCAGTCTAATCTCAAATTCAACTTTATCTACTACCTTTTCTATAAGTTCAAGGTAGGTAGTTCCTCTTCTGCCAGCGGCAGCTAGTTTTTCACACCCCGTTTTACCCCTTGACAAATCTTTTGCAATCCTGTTGCAAAAAAAGAATATCTTTGTGGCCCTATGAGGTTTATGGGAGGAAAATGGATTGTGATGTTGGTGTTGACTTGTGTATTCAGCCAGGCGACTGCTCAGAGTAATACCTGTGATTTAGTACTTAAGGGTATTGTGCTCGATAAGGAGAATAAAAAACCCATACCCTTTGCTACGGTAGAGATTTCCAGTCTTGGGAAACGCCTGGTTTCCGCTGAAGATGGTAGCTTTTTGTTCAGTAAACTCTGCCAGGCTTCCTATGAACTCACTTTTCGCTTTCTGGGCTATAAACCTTTAAAAAGGTCTTTTAACCTTTCCGGAACCCCGGGGCCTGTAAAGGTATATCTGGAGACGGAGGTACAGGACCTTTCAGGAGTGGTGGTAGAAGGTGAGAAGGTGGATGAAATTGCCAGCCTGAAGCGGGCCGAACTTTCTGCCGATGCATTGCAGAGAAACAGTGGAGAGAGTCTCGGAGAGGCATTGACCGACATTACAGGTGTTAATATCCTGCAGACTGGCCCTACCATTGCCAAGCCGGTAATTCATGGGCTGCACAGTAATCGCATTTTAATCCTTAACAATGGTATTCGTCAGGAGGGCCAGCAGTGGGGGCAGGAGCATGCTCCTGAAATTGATCCTTTTGTGGCATCTAATCTGCAACTGATTAAGGGGGCTGCTGCCGTAAAATATGGCTCAGATGCAATTGGGGGCGTGATTCTCGTAAACCCTCCGGATCTTCCCAGCACGCAGGGGCTGGCCGGTTCATTCAATCTGGTGGGAGCAACTAATAACAAATTAGGAGCAAGCAGTCTCATGCTGGAAGGAGGAGTCAAAGGACTTGAGGGCTTTGGCTGGAGAATCCAGGGAAGTCTCAAAAGGGCAGGTGATGCCAGGGCAGCCGACTATCGACTTACGAATACGGGCACTCGGGAGGATAATTTTTCTTTTGGGCTTGGATATCATAAAGAAAGTATGGGCTTCGAGGTGTTTTACAGTAGTTTTGATACCGATATCGGGATATTGAGAAGTGCGCATATCGGTAGTCTTACTGATCTTGAAAACGCCATTGGTCGTGATCGGCCTATTTTCATCAGTGATTTTAGCCGGGAGATTAACAACCCGCGTCAACAGGTAGGGCATCAGCTGTTAAAGATGAACGGTCATATGGATGTGAACAATCTTGGTGAGTTGTTTTTGCAATATGGTCTACAGAGAAATCAGCGAAAGGAATTTGATATCCGCAGAGGAGGTCGGTCAAACATTCCTGCACTATCGCTGGACCTGATTACGCATACATTGGAACTTGATCTGGATTTGGCCCCTATTGGTAAATGGAAGGGAGATGTTGGTGCAAGTTTCATGATCCAGGCCAATGAAAACTCTTCAGAAACAGGGATACGGCCTCTGATTCCTAACTTTGACAATGTTACTGCCGGTTTTCATGCGATTGGGCGCTATGTGGAGTCCCGTTACGAACTGGAGTTTGGTCTTCGTTACGATTACAAGCATTACCTGGTAAGAAAATTTGATGAAAACGATGTATTGATCAGACCCGAATTCAATTTCAATAATGTCACGGGATCGGCCGGTATTGTATTGAATTTGCCGAATGGCTGGGAATTGAGAAGTAATTTGGGAACGGCCTGGCGGGCACCTCATGTGAATGAACTCTTTAGCGAAGGCCTGCACCATGGCTCTGGTGCTATTGAAGAGGGAAGGCAGGACCTGGTGAGCGAGAAAGCTATTAAATGGATTAGTTCAGTTGAAAAGGACGCAGCGAGATACAGTGTGGATGTTTCAGCCTATTACAACCTGATCAATGATTATATATATCTGAGACCCGAAGATGTGGCGCTGACCATTCGCGGGGCTTTTCCGATATTTCGATATAATCAGACGGACGCTCATTTTATGGGACTTGATGCCAATTTGACCTATAACCTCACTGATCGGGTTGAGTGGGGTAATAAGCTTTCGCTGATCAGAGCCATGGACAGGGAAAATGACAGCCCGCTTATCAACATACCGGCCAACCGATTACAGTCGGGGCTCACCTATAAGTTTGCTGATGGCAGGCTGAAGGAGCCCTTTATTTCTTTTTCTGCTGACTTCGTTGACAGGCAGCGCAATGCTCCCAGGGTTGTGTCTATAGCTGAGGTCCGGGCAAATGATGATGATCTGTTCGCTGATGATCAGAGTGTTTTTGATTTTCTGGATGTGCCAGCGGGATACACTAATCTGAACATAAGCGGAGGGTTCAAAACGGCTGTTTTCAGCAACGAGCTGAATGTCTTTATCTCAGTTGAAAACATATTGAATAACAGCTACAGAGACTATCTGAATCGCTTCAGGTATTATGTAGATGACCTGGGAAGGAATATCAGCCTGAAGATTAACTATAACTTTTAATTGCTCCGGAATCAGAGCAGAGGCTTGAGGTCTTTCAGGCTCAGATTACCTTCGTAGTAAGCCCGGCCAAACATTACAGCACTCACGCCAATCTCGTCAAGTCTTTTGATGTCGTCAACCGATCTTACGCCACCACTGGCCATCAGGTTAATACCTTTGAACTTCCCGATAATCTCCTTGTACATATCGAAATTCGGACCTTCCTGAATACCGTCTTTGGCAATATCGGTGCTCTTTACATACTTCACGCCTCTCATATAGTAGTAGTCTATATGGTCGATCAGGTTGATGTCTGTAGACTTTTGCCAGCCGCGTATACTGATTTTGCCATCCAGTGCATCTGCACCAAGTGTGATCTTTTCACGGCCGTAAGACACGAGCCAGGAAGCAAAGAGTTTCTTATTGTTAATGGCTACTGAAGAAGCTGTGATTGAGCTCGCCCCGTATTCGTAGGCCTTACTGATGTCACCATCAGTTGAAATTCCTCCACTGAAGTCAATGTCCAGGCTGGTGTAGCCCGCTATGGCTTCCAGTACGTGGTAGTTTACCGGAGAGCCTTTAAAAGACCCGTCAAGGTCTACAATGTGAATCTTTTTAATACCGATTTCTTCAAACCTCCTTGCCACGTCTACGGGACTGTCTTTATAGACAGTTTCGCTTTTGTAATCACCTTGCTTGAGTCTGGTAACTTTGCCGTTAATTACTGATATGGAAGGAATAATTTGAATCATATGGCAGAGGGTATTGAGCGTTAAAATGGGCGCTAAACTAGTTATTTTTTAACCAAAAAAAGTCAATGACTTGTTAAAAAATTGTTTAGTTCCGAAGCCAATTAAAATACAAAAAACGCCTCTGGATTCAAAGAAAATCTTCGTTTAAACTCGCTCAGGCCTCTGTGATGAGCTTGAAACCCGACCCGTGGAGGGTGATAATTTGAATGCTTTCATCTGCCTTCAACAGCTTTCTGAGTTTGGCTATATACACATCCATACTGCGGGCATTAAAATAGCTGTCATCTCTCCATATGATTTTGAGGGCTACTGACCTGTCAAGTGGCTGGTTCATATGAAGACAAAGCAGGCGAAGCAGCTCAGACTCTTTGGAGGTAAGTTTGGTTTGCTCTCCGTTACGAATGAGCATTTGCTTGTCATAGTCAAAGCGGAAGGAACCGAACTCGAAAGTTTTCTGATCAGAAATCTGTGGATTGCTCTCAGCAGTTCTTCTCAGAATAGCCTGAATTCTGAGCAACAACTCTTCCATACTGAAAGGCTTCGTTATATAGTCATCGCCTCCGATTTTAAAGCCTTCGATGGTATCTTCCTTCATCGATTTGGCAGTAAGAAAGATGATAGGGGTCACGGTGTCTTCTTTCCGAATCTCTTTGGCCATAGAAAAGCCATCCTTTTTGGGAAGCATTACATCGAAAAGGCAAAGGTCAAACTGTTCTCGCTTGAAAGTCTTGAGCCCCTCTTCACCGTCACGGCAAAGTGTGGTTTCGTAGCCTTTCAGCATGAGGTATTCATTTAATATTTGCCCCAGGTTGGGGTCATCTTCTACAAGAAGTAATCTGAAACTAGACATGTGTGAATGGTAAATATATTTTAAAAGTGCTGCCTTTATCAGGCTCACTTTTTACTGAGATATTGCCATGATGCATATCAATCACGCTTTTTACATAAGAGAGACCAAGGCCAAAGCCCTTTACATCATGAACATTACCGGTAGAAACCCGGTAGAATTTATCGAAGATCTTCTCTACGGCTTCTTTTGCCATACCGATACCATGATCGGAAATCTTGAGAATGACTCCTGTTGAAATATTTTCTGTTCGAATGTGTATCTGCGGAGCGTCCGGAGAGTACTTATTGGCGTTGTCCAGCAGGTTATAAATGATATTGGTCAAATGTACTTTGTCGGCTTCTATTCTTGAGTTACTTGCCAGAAGCTGACTGGTAATTTGTCCCTCCCTTTTTTCCACCATGATATTGATGTTGGTCAGGGCTTTCTGGATAATGTCATGAATGTCGAGGGTCTCAAACTTGAGTCTGAAATCCTTCTTGTCCAGTGTAGCAATCTGAAGCACCTTTTCCACCTGTAGTTCAAGTCTTCTGTTTTCTTCCTTGATTACCTGCACATATCGATCCACAAATGCCGTATTGCTCTTCAGGTCGTCATCCTGTAAGGCTTCTGTGGCCAGTGACACCGTAGCAATGGGGGTTTTGAACTCGTGGGTCATGTTATTGATAAAGTCGTTTTTAATTTCCGAGAGCTTTTTCTGTCTCAGAATCACCATGATGGCGTAGGCAAAACAACCGATGATCACGAGCATAAGAATGCCGGATGAGGTCAGGGGAATCAGGGCCTGTTTCATCAGGTAGTTGCGCTGTTTCGGGAAATGGATAGACAGGTGATAGTCTTTTTCCTGCAGGTCCATGGGGAAGAGATTGGCGCTGAGCTCTGAATCGCGAATTTCTTTAAGGGCCTCTTCATCTGATGTATTGCGGATTCTCACCAGGTCTGAATTCTTTTGGGTGATGCCGTAGTGATAGGGGAGGTCTATGCCCCTGTCGTGCAGTTCGAGACTAAGCAGGGTGTCGAGTAATACCGGGTTAATACGTTCAAAGACATTGTTACTACCGATAAGGTGGTTTCTCCAGCTACTCTGCATCTGATCCAGCCTGCGGCCCATTTGACGTTCCATTAACAGGCGCTGATCATTGGCATCAGGCAGTTGGCCTTCCGGCATAGGACCAAACTGGGGGTTCATAAAGGCTTGAAAGTCGAACGATACCTGCATGGTACCTGAGGCCTCATCTACCTGAACCTGAAAAAAAGGCGCACTCATAAAATCAGCCGCATTGGGTACGGGCTGGCCCTGGGCTGCTTTGGTCTTCTGAATGGTTCTGATGCTGTCTCGTGCCCCCTGAAGACGCGCATAGTCCATGGGCATGTAGCGATTTACATCCTGTTCCAGAAAGCTGATGTCATTATTACGAGCAAGGCTGTTGGTTACCTCTACCAGGGCCGACTGAACACTTCGGGTGAAGCGCTCTTCATTGACCTTATTCACCTCCTGAATCCAGTAGAACTGAAAGGCAATGAGGCCTGTCATGGCCACGCTTAGTAAGCCTATCAACCAGCTGATCCTCCTTCTACTCATGTCCAAAAGTACTTTATTAATCAGGGGTGGGTTAAGCTTTTAACGAAATTTAACAGGAATTAACTATCGTTTAACACAGGTCGCCCGAATTATTAAATACTTTCGTATCAGTCAGTTAGCGTTTAAAAATCGCTTTAGAAAAGGCTGTAAAAAAAGAGCATTCAAATGGCTAATATGAGTAATCAAAACAACAGAAATATGAAAAGGTCAATAAGAACGATGGTGGCTTTCATGATCACTGCCCTGATGATGGTGGGAGTGAATGCCTATGCGCAGAACGAGGAAATCAACGAGAGCCGGTCCGTGTCCATTTCTACCACGGATAATGGCAAGGTGAAACTGAAGGTTATTACGAAGCGGGGCAATGATACTGAGACATTCGAAAAGACTTATGATAGTCATGAGGATATGGAAAATGACCCAGAACTCAAGGAAAAGGGTATTGACATCAGCGACAACTGGAGCTGGAGTTCAGGAGTAGGTCGCATCAAGTTTGGCGGTAGCAATAATATGTTCAGCATCTTCAGACCAGGTTCACCCTTTGGCGATGATGATGACAACAGCATTTCTCGCTCATTCAGCTTTGGGTTCGATCTGGATTCAATGATGAACAACCTGGATCATTTCAGATCCGACAGTCCGTTTTTCTTCCGATTTGGTCCCGGAGGTACAATGGATGTGGATTCCCTGATGCAGAAATTTGACTTTCATAAGGATGGCGGTAAGTACTTTTTGAATGGAGAAGAGTTTGAGGATATGGATGCCCTCAGAGAAAGAATGAGGGAGCAGTTTGATGATCTCGATTTTGATTTCGACTTTGACTTTGATGATTGGAATAACAGAGGAAACGGAGCCAATGTTTTCTTCTTTGGTAATGACGATAGCGACAAGGGGCATGGTCGTGTGGTTTCCAGAGCCAGAGTATTTATCCGAACCGCCAGAGATACTGATAAAGAAGCAGTAGGGGCCGATGAAATGGAAGATCTTGAGTTTAATAATATCAGCTTCTATCCAAATCCCAGCGATGGCAGGTTCAACGTTGAACTGGATACAGGAAATGGTGATCCCATACAAATCAAAATCATAGATCCTAACGGAACGGTGGTCTACGATAAGAGAGACCAGAGTAGCAAAGGCAGGTATGATTTCAACATAGATATTTCAGGTCACGACAAGGGAATTTACATTCTTCAGGTCATTCAGAACAATAGTGCCCTCACTAAGCGAATAATTATAGAGTAGGAGTTTAAGTTTAGATATATTTGTCAGATGAAGGAAGGATTCTTAAAGTCCTTCCTTTTTTGTGTTAGTAAGCGGCTATATTTGGCGCTCAATTATTTAGACATGGATTTAACAGACAATCGCTACAGCATTCAGGGGGTCGATCTGATCGATCTGGCCACCGAGTTTGGTACACCGTTGTATGTATACGATGCTGACAAGATCAAGGAGAAGTTTGACTCACTTTGCAATGCCTTTCAGGGTGTGAAGATGAAGGTGAAGTACGCTTCTAAATCCCTGACTAATTTATCTGTGCTCAAGCTGCTGAGAAGCTATGGGTCAGAGCTCGATTGCGTATCTGTTCAGGAAGTGCATTTGGGACTTATGGCCGGTTTCAAACCCAGCGAAATTCTGTATACGCCCAATGGAGTTTCCTTTGAAGAGATTCAGGAAGCGGTGGAGCTGGGTGTGATGATTAACCTGGATAATATCTCTACGCTCGAACAGTTTGGCAATGCCTACCATGGTACCGTACCGGTCTGCATCCGGCTGAACCCTCACATTATGGCCGGAGGGAATCATAAAATATCTACCGGCCACGTAGGATCCAAGTTCGGTATATCTGTTTACCAGATTCCACACATCGTGAGAGTGGTAGAAACCTATGGTATCAATGTAACGGGGCTGCATATGCATACTGGTTCTGATATTCTGGAGGCAGACGTTTTCTTGCGTGCTTCTGATATCCTCTTTGATGCCGCAAAGAACTTTAAGGACCTTGCTTTTATCGACTTTGGCAGTGGTTTTAAAGTAGGCTATAAAGAAGGCGACATTGTAACAGATATCAGTGAGCTGGGTGAGAAGCTGAGCTCGGCTTTCAAAGATTTTTGTAAGCGATATGGCAGAGAACTGGAGATGTGGTTTGAGCCGGGCAAATTCCTGGTAAGTGAGGCAGGTACTTTTCTCGCGACTACCAATGTGGTGAAAACCACTCCGGCCACGGTCTTTGCCGGTATCAACACAGGTCTGAATCACCTCATCAGGCCTATGATGTACGATGCCTACCATGAGATTTTCAATGTGTCCAATCCCAATGGTATCAAGAGAATCTATACCATTGTGGGGTATATCTGCGAAACAGATACTTTCGGAGTAGACCGTAAGCTGGATGAGGTAAAAGAAGGCGATATCCTGGCTTTCAAAAATGCCGGAGCCTATGCCTTCACCATGGCATCTAATTATAATTCGCGTCTCAGACCAGCCGAAGTGTTAATTTACAAAGGTAAGGCACACTTGATTCGCAAGCGGGAAGTCTTCGAAGATCTGACCAGAAATCAGGTAGAAATCGAAATTTGATTAAATAAACAGAACCGTTGGTCGCATTTTTGCAGTCAGTGGTGAGAATATATTTTTTAATTTTAGACAGGCCTTAGAGGGTCAATAGCTAAACATACTTATGAAACGCACTTATATTTTATTTGCCGCACTGGCACTGGCTATTTCTTCATTTGCTTTTAAGGATCAAAGCGCTGCTTTGAAAGAGAGCATGAAAAGGGGAAAAGGAATTTACGATGGTACTTGTACGGTCTGCCATATGGCAGAAGGTCAGGGACTGCCGGGAGTATTTCCACCACTGGCTAAATCTGATTTTCTTATGGCGGATCTTGATCGCTCTATCAAGGCTGTTATCGAGGGACTGACAGGGGAAATTGAAGTGAACGGTACAAAATATAATGGCGTGATGCAGGCTTCAGGTCTGGATGACAGAGACATTGCCGATGTACTGAACTATGTGAGAAACTCCTGGGGGAATGAAGGCAAAATGGTGAAAGAATCACAGGTGGCCAAAGTACGCAAGGGCAAGTAGATTAACTTCTCAAATAATATCGCGCCTAAAAAGCTGTTATGTATACAGGGCAAAACCTTCGATCTTTTTTTAAAATGACATCAAGAGTTTTTACAGGCATTATATTGCTGACGGCCGTATTTATGGTGACAGCACCCTCCTGCAAGGACGCACCGGCAGAGACAGACCCTACCGTGAGTGAGCTTCCGGTGAGCAATGTGTTTTCTGCCTCTCAGAACCCGGCCGTGCTGGAAGCTACAAATATTGATGAGGCTTCGGGCCTGGCTGCCAGCCGTTCCAATGCCCTTTATCTCTGGACGCATAATGATAGCGGGGGAGACCCGGAGGTCTACCTTTTTACAACTACCGGAGCAGATTCCGGGCGTTATGAACTTGAGGGAGTCAGCAACATAGATTGGGAAGATATTGCCATCGGCCCTGGTCCTGATGATGCATTGACCTATCTGCTTGTGGGAGATATCGGAGACAATGCAGCCGTTCGCAACAGCTATGCGATTCACAGAGTGCCAGAGCCAGACCTCAATGTGACTGACTTGCCCGCAACGGCCACACTGACGGGAGTGGAAACCATTGATTTTGTTTATAGCGATGAAGTTTCCAGAGATGCCGAAACCCTGATGGTCGACCCTGCAACAAAAGATATTTATGTGATTTCTAAAAGAGAGGCACAGGTGGGCGTATACCGTTTGCCTTACCCTCAGGAATTAGTTGATACGGATACCGCTGAATTTCAGGGTTTGATTCCATTCACCAATATTGTGGCGGGTGATATTGCTGCCGGAGGTGATGAGATCCTGCTCAAAGACTACTTCAGGGTATACTACTGGCAGATTACCGGTGGTAACTCTGTTTATCAGGCCATGACAGAAACTCCGCAACGACTCAATTATCAGGCAGAACCACAGGGGGAAGCCATTGCCTTAAGTGCTGACGGACAAACCTATTATACCCTCAGTGAGGTAGACTCTGAAGAGCCGGCTACCCTGCTGTCATATCGCAGAAACTGATCTGTCTTTCAGTCCGGGGTAAAAAAATAAGCATCCTCACTTTATCAGATCAGATGCTTACGCTCCCTTTATCAATTCTTTTAGCTGGCACTAATGGTGTTCAGCGTAGCCGTAAAGGCGTTATAGTACGATCTCCCGATCGGTATTTTCTTTTCGCCAAGATGTACATGGCTGGTATCAATGGCCGTAACCACATCCACCTGCACTACAAATGACTTGTGGACTCTCAGGAAACGATCCTTCGGGAGTTTATCGGTAATCTCTTTCAGTGATTTTCTTACTGTATAAGTACGACCATCTGAGACATTCATGGTAATGTGGTTACCATCTGCTTCAATCCAGAGTAATTCATCATACTTTACCTTTTCCAGAAGTCCCTTTTTCTTCACATAGATAGAATCATTGTTGTATGTGGTAGGGTTTAGTACGGCAGCAGGGTTACCATTAGAGGAAACGGCAATTCGGTTCTTATTAAAAAGCGCCACCTCAATCGCTGCGTAAACATCATCTTTGGTAAACGGCTTTACTATGAACCCGAGGGGCTGCGTATGCTTGGCCCGGTTAACTGTTTCCTTATCCGAGTAGGATGTAATGTATACGAAAGGTAACTTGTACTGCTCTTGAATAATGCCACCCAGCTCAATACCATCCTGATCTCCTTTGATTTTAACATCAAGCAGTACCAGGTCGGGGCGGGTAGTTTTGATAGATTTGATGGCCTGATTTGCCGAATTGGCAATCTCGGTTTCATCATAACCAAAGATGCTAAGCATCTCTTGCAGGTTTTCCGCAATAAATGGTTCGTCCTCTACAATGAGGATCTTTGAGGTGTTTACATAGTCATTCGTGATAGACGACATTTTCCTTGATTTAGGTGAATTTGTGCACTTGTCTTTTGACGGAACATGCGAATATACTATCTTAAAAATACTCAAATTAATGAATAGAGGCTATTTCTGTGATGGAAAACGTTTTTGGGCATGCTACAAGCAAAATACTCAGTGCTAACGAAAAAATGATCGATTTTTCATCAGTAGTCAATAATCTGTCAGAAGTAGTGTGGTCTATAGATCTCACCGTAGAGCCCTATCAGTTCAGATATCTAAACGATCCCGTTAGTCGTGTACCTAACGGTTCTTATCAGAAAGCGCCTACTACGATTGATGAATGGCAGCAGCAAATTCATGAAGAAGACCGGGAGCGTATTCTGGATGAGTATGTAAATGTGCTGAACAATGGCTACGGCAGCTATGCCTACCGGGTAGAGCGAGGGCCGGGCAATTATCGCTATGTACGGGATAGGGTCAAAGTACTCTACGAGGATGAGAAACCTCTGAGAATTGATGGTATCACCATCGATATCGATGACATTCGGAAATCAAGGCTAAACCTGGAGCTAAGCCAGCAGCGGCTGAAGAGCATTGTGGATTCGCTGCCCGACCCTGTGTTTATTTCTACCCGCAAAGACGGAAAAGCAATTTTCGCAAACGAAGTTTTCTTTGAGGTATATGGAATGAATCCGGGAGAATTCCTGGGTAAAAAGGTGGTGCAATTCTACCAGAATTTTGATACCCGTAAAACCTATCTGTCATTATTGGCGAAGGAGGGAAGGGTTCAGAACCACGAACTGGTGTTAAAAAATAAGAAGGACGAATCCTTTTGGGTAAGTGCTTCTACCATGCCATTGGATTTCCAGAATGAAGCCTGTTACATCACCATATTGCAGGACATTACCTTCAGAAAGTCTCTGGAAAAAGACCTGAAAGACAGTAACGAACGCTATCAGCTCGCTGTCGAGGGAACAAATGATGTTATCTGGGAATACGATTTTGATAAAGGAACTTCCTATCTGTCACCTCAGTTCTGGGCGGCCTTAGGCCTTGAGCAGGAAACCAATCCGCTGGATGACAACCTGCTTTCACGCTATCTCCATGAAGAAGACAGAAAGTCTTTTATTTCTACCATACAGGGTCGGTTTAAGCGACATGAAGGTGATTTGGAAACAGAATGCCGCTTTATAGGAGAAGGAGGAAAGGTGATCTGGGTGTTTATCAAAGCCCGGATTCTCTACGATGCCAACGGAGACCCTGCAAGGGTGGTGGGATCCCTGTCCAATATTACTTCTCTGAAACAAGCACGGTCTAAGTTGCAGGAAAGTGAGGCCAAGTACAGAATCATCTCTCAGAACTCGAGTGATTGTATTTGTCTGCATTCTCCCGAAAGAGATTTTGTCTTTGTAAGTGCTTCGTCTTTCGATGTAATCGGCTACAAGCCTGATGAGTTGGAAAGACTGCGTTTGAGAGATATCATTGATGATGAGTACTATGAAGCCGTTAAAGCCAGTATTTCTGAAGTAATACTCAACCCTAAAAAGAAAATTGTTATCTCATTCAAGGCAAAGCAGGCCAATGGAGAGCTTGTATGGCTTGAAACGCACGGAGGGGCAATTCTGGACCAGGAAGGTCAGATTATGTACTTCCAGACCTCTACCCGTAATATTACGGCCAGGGTTGAAGCAGAAGATAAACTCAGAGAAAGTGAAGAGCGCTACAAGCTGATTTCTCAGAATTCACATGACATAGTTTCACTGATGGACCTGGAGGGTAAATACCTGTTTATTTCACCTTCTATAAAAGATACCCTGGGCTACGAAGTGGAAGAAATGCTCGGGCGTGCTACTACCGACTTTATTCACCCTGATGACTTACCGGGAGTAGTGGAGTCCATGCAGGATACACTCGCTCAGAATACCAAGATGTCTGAAGCTCTCTTCCGTTTCAGGCATAAAAGCGGAGACTATCGCTGGCTTGAAGCCAAGGGAGGCATTATTAATAATGAAGAGGGCGAGCCCATTTACTTCAGATCTACCAAGGTAGATATGACAGACAAAATCCGGGCGGAGCAGCGGCTGAAAGAAAAAGAAGAACAGTATAAGCTCGTTTCAGAAAACTCTACCGATGTAATTGCCTTGCATGACCTCAAGGGTAAATTCAGCTTTATTTCTCCCTCCTGCTACCGCCTTGTCGGTTTCACTGTGGAAGAGTGTTTAGGCAAAGACCCCATGGCACTCATTCACAAGGAGGATGTGAAGAGGGTAAACAAGGTTTTTGAAGATACAATTACCAATAAGAGTCAGGATGTACAGACTTCTTATCGCATCAGAAGAAGAGACGGAGAGTATGTGCCGGTAGGTGTTTCGCTCACCTCTGTACTCGATGATAAAGGCGAAGTGCAGTATGTGCTGTCTTCCACGCGTGATATCACTGAGATTATGAAGGTGATAGAGAAAGAGCGTTATCTGAATAAGCTCAAGTCGAGCTTTATCTCCATGGCCTCACATGAATTCAGAACACCTCTTACCACCATACAGTCGAGTAATGAGCTGATCCAGATGTACCTGGAAAATCAGATCGATCCAACCAACGGCAAGCTTACCAAGCATGTTTCGCGCATCAGAGTGGAACTGGAAAGACTCAACTCATTGCTGAAAGATGTGTTTACACTGGGCAGACTTGATGTGGGCCGTGCCAGGGTAAATAAAGAACTCACCTCGCTTACTGCTATTGCCAAACAGGTGGTGCTTGAAGCCAGTGTAGGCTTCAAAAACAGAGCGGTTGCTGTACAGACTGTAGGAGATGAACGTCAGGTGAATCTTGACAGCCAGCTGATCAGCCATGCCATGTCAAACATCGTATTGAATGCTCTTAAGTATTCTGAGGGTTGCCCTGATCCGGAAATGACGATCGTATACATGGAAGATTCCATTGATATTAAGGTAAAGGATTATGGAATCGGTATTCCTGACAAGGATAAAGATGGTCTCTTCGAGTCCTTCTCACGAGCCAGTAATGTCGGTGATATAGAGGGTACCGGTCTGGGACTCGTTATTGTACGTCAGTTTGTTGAAATGCACGATGGTACCATCACCTTTGAAAGCGAGCTGAAGAAAGGCTCTACCTTTAAAATCCACTTGCCGAATATCTAGTTCAGGCATAAAAAAAACTGACGCCCCTTTTCAGAAGCGTCAGCTTTTATTCTCTTTTCATCAGGTTCTCAGAAGTAGAAACCGAACTTTACGAGAGGCAGAAAATCCTCTTCTGATTTGGCCATTAAGATATTGATGGCAAATCGCCCGAATGGAGTCAGGTAAAAACCTCCGCCATAGCCATGGTGCAAAGTATCCGAATCCTGGCCATCTACATAGACCTTGCCGATATCATTGAATAGAATCAGACCTACTCTTGAGGGCAAAATGTAGTTACGCCATTCAAACAGGTCTACCCTGAGGTCAAGCTGGTGATAAAAACTGCTTTCCCCCGAAAATCTGAATCTTCTGTAGCCTCTGAGTGTATTAAATCCGTCAAGGCGACTGGCCTGGAAGAACTCAAAGTCACCAAAGCTCTTTTGATAGCCCACGCGGGTGGCAATGGAAGTTCGGGCAAAGGCTCCGAGAGCCCAGCGCAGGGTAAGGTCAGTATTCCACTGAGCACTGTTCCTGGAGTTGTCATTGAGGCCTCCTTCATAGCTCAGTGCTGTGTTAAAAGTGACACCGCGCTTCGCCACAATATTATTGTCGCGGCTATCGAAATGGAAGCCAATGTTTCCACCCAGGTAAGCTTTGTCTTCAAAGAGATTGGTCCCGGTCATGCCATCAGCGGGGAAGCCGGTCGTAATGAATCTGTCGTTACTTTGCTGTACCTCAATAGCTCTGAAAGAAGTCCCCAGGTTGAGTCTTGCTTTTGAGCCCACATTCAGGTCCAGCGATGGTTTCAAAGAGTACTCCTCAAAGCGTGTACGATAGAAGGTAAGCTCCAGATCATCATTGTATTCCGTTTCGTTACCCAGACCAAAGAAGTTGTTCACGAAATTAGGTGCTTTGATATCGGCCTCCAATCTGAAATCAGCCTTACCGATAGCATCTGTGAACTGGCCTTTGTAGCGCAAATTATAAGAAGAGGTAGCCAGTGCGTAGCTACCGGAAAAGCTTTGCTGTGAAGCAAAAGGTTCTTTGCGGAAGCCATCTTTTTTGACCATCATACCACCCCCGATAAAGAGTCCGTCATCCGGGTTGAAATTGAAGGAGAGCAGAGGCATTCTTACGTCAAAATCAAACTCCTCCATATTATATCGGTTGACATCAGGGTCTTTGTCAGTAGTCAGGTTTTTTGTCTCAACGCCCTCCTTTAGCTGCGTGCCGGTCAGGTTGTCATAAACGTAGGTCTTTTTGCCACCTGAACGTACCACGCTGTTGTCCTCAATTTTGTCATTGCCTTCGCCTGCAATTACCCTGATGAGAATGCCTTTTTTGACATCACCGTTGATTTCAAATTCATCTTCTCCGCCAAAGCCGAAAAGCCTTACTTCTCTGGTTACAGAAGTATTGAAGGTACGTTCGTAGAGTACCTTATTGCGGTTTCCTTTTTTGGAGATTTTGTAAACGGTGACCTTGGTATGTTCGTCATCAACGCGTTCCACATCAAACAATTCCCTTTTGTCACTGCCCAATACAGTTACCTCTTTAGAGATGAACCTGTAATAGTCCTCAGCGTAGACGTCCAGCTTGTCCCTTCTGTTTTTCAGCTTTCGGGTGATCTCTTCACCCCTCAGGTCATAGATTTCCTTTGGCCAGGTTTTCATGGCCGATTCAATCACCTCATCGGTCAGTGCGGCTTTGATCTCGTTAGCCTGTGTGAGCCAGTCTTCCAGTGAAGGTTCTGTCATGAAATAGCGATCAAACCATTTGATTCGATAGAATCCGTAAGAGGGAGTGTAGCTGATTTCATCGTTGAAGCCTTTGAACGAAGGCTGAGCCCACTTGGAGCCTGCGAGTTTCTTAAAGCTGCCTTCTCCAGAGAAGAAAGCCACATCCCTGTCCCGGGGAATCGGGCGAAACCTGCGCTCATCGTCCTTGCCTTTGTATTCAACCCAGCGCCACTGATCGTCATGACGGTCCCAGTCACCCAGCCACATATCGAAGAGGCGGTTGCGAACCACGAAGTTCTGGTCTACATGGTTATCGTTGTCTTTTTTCAGGGTGGCATAGAGTTCAATACTACCCATTACATCTTTACCGGCACCAAAGAAATCCTCCTTGATATGCTTCTTATTGGCACGTTCTTCAAAGATGGCCAGTGAGTTGGCCAGCTCCTTGCGGTAGATGCCGAAGCGTGGGTCATCCGGGATGAAATACACCTTGGGGTTGGCATGAAGAATGCCCGCAGCATCTGCCAGTGGCGGAATTACGAAGGGTGCATAGGGGTGAGATGCCGAAATGCCATCCTGAACAATACTCTTAATAAAGGTCTGCCTCAGTTCTGGTGGAAGAGTCAGAGCAGGATTTTTGTCCATTGAGCGCAGTACATACTGTTTGCCATCTTTGGCTACCAGTCTTAGCGATGTGGTTTGGTGCCCACCACCCTTCTTCAATATTTTCAATCCGCCTTTTACCGTGGCTATGTCAAAAATCGGGAACCTAAGCTCAGTAGCCCATTCCTTGCGGTAGTTCTCTCCAAAAAGCGATTTGTGCAGTTTGGAACGCCCGATATACTTCTGACTGGCAGAGAAGAGGGTGT
The DNA here is from genome assembly GCA_002427745.1 of Roseivirga sp. UBA6061. Lineage (GTDB taxonomy): Bacteria > Bacteroidota > Bacteroidia > Cytophagales > Cyclobacteriaceae > Roseivirga. The sequence goes on from DIYF01000014.1 coordinate 98,292, forward strand.
CTTTTCCCGCAAAAGAGATTCTGCTGTAACGCGCCATCAGATCTTCCGGATTTGGAGCAAACGGGCGATTAGATACCTCTTTGGTGTATACTTCTTTAGCCTGGTTGTTTTCTGGCGTATGAAAGCTCAGTTTGGTGGTGCCGTCAGCATAATAGTCAAGTCTGGCATAGCCTGTGATGTTGGAAGCAAATTGCGCATCGCCTTTTTGCCTGACACGCGCATTGTTTTTAGAGCCCGACCCGCTTACAATAAAGTGCATACCCTCTTTTTCAATATGTTCAAGGGCGTGCTCATGACCTGCGGCATGAATCAGGTCAGGGTGTTGCTTCATAAGTGATACCATACCATCTCTAAAGCGCTTGTAGACGGGATGAGTGTTGTCTTGTATGTTACCAAAGACCTGACGATATACCGGGTAGATAGACCCCAGTCCCGGTAAAGGAACGTAGAGGTTCTTCATCTTTTTGGAGGCCGTCAGTGGGAATAAATGGTCTTTCAGGCCAAACACGCCACCATGAATGCCATAAGTGTACATAGGGTGGTGAGAAACCACGATTACCTTTTTATGAATGTTTCTCAACAGAGCATCCTGGAACAAGGCGGCTACATCTGTCAGGCTGTTTACAGAGCAGCCTTCCGTTGGCTTGGGGCCTTTGTGCAGAAACCACTGAGTATCTACTACGATCAGCGTGATTTTTTCTGTGAGCTCTACTTCTACCGGACCAGGGCAACCTCCGTCCGGAAGAAATACATTCTGACTATCCAGTGCAGCTTCTACATACCGTTCCTGGTTTCCCAGCCATTCCCAGCCATACTCTCTGCCCTGAGCCCAGTCATGGTTTCCCGGAATAAATATCTTCTGACCGGCAAAATCCTTTACTGCGTTGATCTGACCGTCAAGCGCTACTTCAGCTTCTGCTCTTAGTTCGTGGCCTGCCGGAGGCATACCCTTGGGGTAGATATTATCGCCCAGATACACCACGGCTCCTTTGTCACCCACCCTGGCAAGTTCTTCTTTCAAAACTTCCAGAACCGGGTTTTCATGAGGCTCCCCGGCATCACCGATGAGGAATACCGAATAGATGGGATCATTCCCCTGTTGAAAGGTGAATGAGGAAAAGAGTACTAAAACCGATAAAGCAATAAATGAAAAAAACTTCTTCATAACAGTGGTTTTCTTGGCCAGGGGCCTGGTATTAATAATATTGTTAAGGTGAGGTTAACCCCCACTTTTCATCTTAAAATGGAGAATAGTACCGCCTTCTCCTTCTTGTTCATTAGAGATAAAGAGATCGCCTTCCGGTGAGAAGGTAATACCCTCTGGTTGAGGGAAAAGGCTCCTTTTCAGTGTGGTAAAGGTCTTGGGCCGGCCATCCTGATGAAAGACGATAAGGGCATGGCCCGTAGACGCAATTATATAGACTTCATGCGTAATCGGATGTACGGCAATTCCCGAAGGCCTTACCTTGGTGTTTTTACTTCCCAGCACCTTTTTCAGGTCTTTATCTTTCAATACATAAACAGGCGTTTTTGCATGTTTTTGTGTGGCCAGGTCAAAGGCATATACTGCTTTGCCTTTTACCTCTACATCTTCTGTATCTCCTTTCCCCTTCAGGGCTATTAAAAGCTGGTGAGTAACGGGGTTATAGCCCAGGCCCTCAACATCGTTTTCCGATTTAAAGGGGCCTTTTATTTTTTCCACCACCTCATACATGACCGTGCTGAACTTGTAGATATCACCATTACTCTTAATGGCATAGATATAACCATCTACCAGCTCAATGCCTTCAAAATCTCCCCGGCCTGCAAATTTGATGTTCTTGCCTTTTTTGAGCCGCTTTGTGATCAGGTCGTAGATGTATACCCTTCCGTGTTCATCATTAATCGCAGCCAGCGTATGGGTGTCGTAGTAGGTAAGCCCCGATACCTCTTCCAGTACCTCGGGTAGTTGATGTATGGCAACCGGGGATTTCAGGTCATACGGAAGGCTTATGTCTTCCTGACTTCTTCCCAGGTTTGGCAGCAATACCCAGAGGGCAGATATCATTAAAAAATACTTACTCATACTATCAGCTAACAAAATTAGCAGATATATGATTCAAGTCCTTGCCTAAATTGGTCACAGTTTGTGTTTTTGCCCTGATACGACAATCTGTGAAAGAAGAATGGGTTGAATTCAGTGGTGCCTGGTTGGTGTATTGCCCAAATAGTCAGTTTACATGTCCAACCTGTATTGGAGCCCTCCAAAGAAATGTTTGCGGCTGCCGAGGAAACCGTACTCAAAGTGAATCATCCAGCTTTTGTTAAGCTGGTATTGAGAGCCCAGAACAAAATTCCAGGTATTTCTGTGACGCTGCTCAACTGAATATTCAATCACGGATTGGTCGGGTTGTTGAGCGGCCGCTTCCAGACGGTAAAGCAGTTCGGTAGCATTGTTTAGGGTAGACTGGATAGACTCATAGGTCTGACCATATAGTGTATGCAGAGCGGGAGGCAGCCCTCGCCACCAGTCCTCTACCTGCAGGTGTTTTTGCTCAAGTAAAGCCGAAGCATTCGTCAGGTTTTGTTGCAGGTTGCCATTGCCGGCCAGTGCATCACTCATCACTATGGAACCACTGGTCGCTCTTCTTGTGGCTACCCGGAAGCCCCCTGCCCAAAAGCTCAGGCTACTCTCAGGTTTTTTAAGTTGAAAGCTCTTGCCTAAGCGAGGCCCGAAGATAAAGGTATAGGTAGGAGTATGAAGAAGCTCAGTGTCCGTCCATGAGAAGTTCATGTCAAGGGCCAGCCAGCCGCCACCTACCCCAATGGTAGGCGTAAGACCAAAGCCTTTGGTGGTGGCTTGCGTTTCTATCTGGGTACTGTACCCAAATAGTGCCTCATGAATTTCATGGTTGGGTGCATAGACACTAAAGTCTATGCCCGTGGTATTTTGTGTCTGTGCAAAAATGGCGTAAACATTAAGAAATGGTAAAAGCCAGAAATCCGGCTTTATGCTTACTCCCTGCGTAGTCAGCTTTATGTCGTTAAACCTCACTATCTCATCCAGTGCCATGAGCGGGCTGTTGTTAAGCCCTACTGATACGTTGTTGACGAGCAGATCGCTTTGCTGCCAGATGTAGTTGATGCCAATACCAGCAGCCTTGGGTAGGTCATAGCCTGCTGCCAGGGCCTTTCTGCCCATTAGTGGCAATATGTGATGATAATTTCGGGCAGCCAGTGTATCACTTTTCGAGACTTTGTGCCCCACTTTTTTGTTTGAGAATATCTGGCCCTGCAGCCCGGGTCCGCTCAATAGTACTAAGAGCAGCAAACTTGAACAGATGGCACAATTCAGCACTTTTTTCATCTTTCTCTACTTGTGGTTGATAGAAAAGCAAACTAGTGAGCCCGAACAATGCCTCAAATGATGACCAAGGGACTTATCGTGGACCTGAAACAGCACCCAAAAGTATGAGGCATGACTTGTTGCCTGTGAATGACGGGTAATAAATGGCCTGATGTATAATGTAGGCAGATACCCTGACGTTCTGCATAGGGTTTCTGAACCGTTTGGTAGCCTTCATGGTTATTGGGGTCAGGGCTTATGGTTATGTTATTTAAAGTGAGCCGTTTATATTAGTGTCTATTTTGGGTACAATGGAAGATACACTGGATGTAGTTAAGCAGGTAGAAGAATTTGCCACTGAAATTCTCAAGAAGGAGATTCCGGGGAAATTTGTCTACCATGATTACTATCACACAAGCAGGGTGGTAGAAGCCTCAAAGCTCATTGGCTCTGAGAGTGGTCTTTCTGAAGATGAACTCAGAATAGTGACGGTGGCTGCGTGGTTTCACGATACGGGCTATAAAAATGGCTGTGCCAAACATGAAGTAGGCAGCGCTGCGATTGCCAGAGAATTCCTTAGCTCAATTAACTTCTCTGAAGAAGATATTCAGAAAGTAGAGGGATGCATCATGGCCACCCAAATGCCACAAAATCCCACCAACTTATTAGAGCAGGTAATATGTGATGCTGATTTGCATCATCTTGCCTGCACAGACTATACGGATATGTCTGAGCGCATGCACAAGGAAATTGAGCATGTAAAGGGCGAGGAGATAGATCTGGAAAGCTGGAATGAAATGAACTTCAGGTTCTTTAAAGACCATAACTATTTTACTGAGTATGGTAAGAACAAGCTTCAGCCTGTAAAAGAGGAAAACCTGAAGAATATCAAAAAGGCCCAGAAGAAAAAGAAAAAGGAGGCCAAGAAAGAGGCTGAGTACGTAGCACAGCTGGAGGCGAAAGTGGCTAAGCTGGAGTCTAAAGTAGCACTCAAGCCTGACAGAGGCATTGAGACCATGTTCCGTACTACCTCTAAAAATCACCTTGACCTGAGTTCTATGGCTGATAACAAGGCCAATATCATGATCTCGGTGAATACCATTCTGATATCTGTAGTGGTTACGGTATTGATCAGAAAACTGGATGAGTACCCAAATCTGGTGATCCCTACACTACTGCTGATACTGGTTTGCCTGGTAACCATTGTGTTTTCTATTCTGGCTACCAGGCCCAATGTGTCTTCAGGTGTGTTTGAAGATTCTGATGTAACGGACAAAAGAGTGAACCTGCTCTTCTTTGGCAATTTCCATGGTATGGATCTGAAACGCTATGAGTGGGCTATGAAGGAAATGATGAAGGATGGCGACTACCTCTACAGCAGCCTCATTCGCGATATCTATTTTCTGGGAAAAGTACTCGGTAAAAAGTACAGGCTACTCAGGGCAGCCTATACCACATTTATGATTGGCTTCGTGGTTTCTATCATCGCTTTTGTAATCGCGATGTTGTTTTTCCCGGCTGAGCTGTCAGAACCTGGCGTTACGAGCCCTTTCTAGCTCTTTCTGCAGCAGCCAGATATTTATGGAAATCATGCTGACTTCTTACCTTTTTTCCCTGTATCTCAATAACATGGTGCTTCAGATTTTCATCCAGTAAGCGGGCTTTGGTATTGTCTGCCAGTTGCAAACGCAGCATCTCATTGATTTCTTCTCTGGCTCTTTCGTCATAAACAGGAAAGCCCACTTCTATTCTTCTGTGAAGGTTTCGGCCCATCCAGTCCGCAGATGAAAGATAAAGCTCCGGTTCACCATTGTTGTAAAAACTGAAAATACGGGCATGCTCCAGGTAGCCATCTACAATACGGATGGCGCGTATGTTTTCGCTGAGTCCCGGGGCTTGTGGCTTTAACCGGCAGATTCCACGAATGATCAGATCTGTTTGTACGCCTGCCTGGCTGGCCTCATAGAGTTTCTCTATCATGGTCTCCTCTTCCAGGTTGTTAAGCTTGATGATAATTCTTCCCGGATTACCTGCCTTTGCATGTTCAATCTCCCTGTCTATCATCTTGAGAAAGCGATCCTGCATATTAAAGCGGGCCACCAGCAGATGCTTCAGGTTTTTAGGAATGTCCTCACCGTTCTGCAGATAGTTAAAGACATAATTAAGTTCTTTACACATGCCTTTGTGAGATGTGAGCAGGCCATGGTCTGCATAAATACCGGCAGTGCTTTCGTTAAAATTACCTGTACCAAAGAAGGCATATGACCTGACCTTGCCCTCCGTTTCGCGCCTGATCAGGGCTACCTTTGCATGCACTTTCAGGTCTTGCATGCTGTAAGTCACCTTCACACCGGCTTCTTCCATTTTCTGAGCCCAGCGAATGTTATTGGCCTCATCAAAGCGCGCCTTCAACTCTACAAACACCTCCACTTTTTTGCCGTTCTTAGCAGCACTGATCAGGGCCTGCCCTACAACTGAGTTGGCCGCTATGCGATAGAGTGTGGCACGAATGGAAGTGACCTGCGGGTCAATAGCTGCTTCATTAAAAAGCCTGAGTATGTAGTCATAAGACTGGTAGGGGAAATGAAGCATGCGGTCATGCTCGTCCATAGCATCAAAAAGGCAGCTATGCTGATCAAGCAGTTTGAGGGCTACAGGCTCCGACTTCGCAGCTTTCAGCAAGGGAGCCTTCGGGTTGGGCAGCTTCATCAGGTCGTTCATATTGTGGTAGCGACCTCCCGGAACAAGTTCTTTTGCTCTTAGGCCCAGTTTTCCTGTAAGAAGGTGCAGTATATGGTCTGGCATATTGAGGTCGTATAAAAACCTGGTGGGTACACCTACCTTGCGTTTTTCCAGTTGCTTTTTCACCCGCTCCACAATGTGTTCTGAGATCTTTTTTTCCAGGGCCACATCCTGATCCCGGTTCAGTTTAATGCTGTGGCAATTCAGAATGAGGTGGTTGGGGAATATGAAGGCCAGGTTTTCCCGGATAATGTCATCGATAAAGATGATATAATCCTTGCCTCTGAGTCGGGAAAGCTGCCTGAATCTTGGCAGGTTATCGGGAATTCTCAGGTGAGCGTACTCCAGCTGATCCGGAGCCTCCGGATTCTGAAGTTCTACTACCAGATAAAGGTTGTTGTTTTCAAGAAAGAGATCCGGGGTCTCTTTAAAAAAAACAGGTTGAATACCGGCAAGTACATGGCTCTTGAAATAGGCCGTAATCTCCCGCTTATGAGATTTAAGAATATGGTCTTTATGATAAAGTCGAATACCCGCTTCGCCCAGCCCGGTGAGAATGTCATTTCTGAAAATGCTGCCCAATGAGTCAAGCTGATCATTGACTTCCGAAAGAATGTCTTTAAGCAATGCTTTGGGGTCAAAGTCAAGCTCCTTCTGAATGCGCTTTTTCCCCAGGCCTGCCAGACTTCTGATGGCGGCCACCCTTACTCTGAAAAACTCATCGAGATTGGAAGAGTAGATGGCCAGAAACTTAATTCGCTCATACAAAGGCACGGTAGGGTCTCCGGCTTCCTGTAGTATCCTGCGGTTGAATGAGAGCCAGCTAAGGTCCCGGTCGATCAGCATTTCTTTTTTAAGCGGCATAGAGGTCGTATACTTTTCGGCTAACTTAATAAGTGAATCCAAGAAGGTAAGACTATTCTCCCGCTTGTGTTTTAACATAGTGTTAAATCAGTCCAAATGTTAAAGAGTTATCTCAAAATCGCAGTCAGAGGTATTTTCAGGAATCCGGGATATGCCGCTATCAACATCTTTGGTCTGAGCATTGGCATTACCTGCTTTCTGCTGATTTTCCTGGTGGTGCGGTATGAGCTCAGCTTTGACAAGTTTCACAGGCATGCTGACAGGATTTTCAGGGTGGATAATGCCTTGCACCTGAGCAGCGGGATTTACAAATACCCCAACGGGCCTGCAGGGGTGGGACCTTCTATGTATACGGAAATTCCTGAGGTAACCGGGTTTACCCGTCTGGGGGGCGGAGGACAACAGGCGGTTTTTGAAGTAGGTACAGAGCTCTTCAGAGAAACAGACCTCTTTTATGCTGATTCTTCATTCTTTGAGTTTTTTGACTTTGAACTGCTGTCGGGAAATAAAAGGGAGGTGCTGAAAGAACCACTGATGGCAGTTTTGAGTGAGAAAGCGGCAGTGCGCTATTTCGGCAAAACGGATGCGGTAGGGGAGGTGCTCTTACTAAAGGGCAATCAGGAGCAGCGCTTTCAGGTCAGTGGTATCATGAAAGATCTGCCGGCCAATTCTCATATACAATGTGAGATGCTTTTGTCTAACGAAACACTCAGAAGTAACGGGGCAAGTCTTGATAGCTGGAATGCAGGGGGCAGCTATACCTACATCAAGTTGAATGACAGGGGGGCTGTGGCTGAGGTGACCGACAAAATGATGGAGCTCCGCGATAAGTATGTTGAGGAGAAGAATCGCGTGACGGTAAACCCGAGTATGATTGCCCTGACGGATATCCACCTGCATTCCAACCTGAGAAATGAAATTGTACCCAATGGCAACATTGATATTGTCTATGTCTTTTCCGCCATTGCCATATTCATTCTGCTTATCGCAGCGATCAATTATATGAACCTGGCCACAGCGCGTTCAGCCAGGAGAGCCAAAGAAGTGGGAATGCGCAAAGTACTGGGGGCTTATCGCAAACAGCTGGTAACCCAGTTCATGGGCGAGTCGCTAATGCTCGTGCTCGTTTCAGCGCTGCTTTCTTTTGCGATTGTGATGGCCAGCATGGGAGTAATGGCTGACTTTACAGGCAAAGCGCTGGAGCTGTCTATGCTCTTTGACCCTGTGTTGTTGTCGGTATTTGTAGGAGTGCTGCTGGTAATTGGCTTTGGAGCAGGAAGTTATCCCGCACTTTTTCTTTCATCTTTTAAGCCGGTGGTGGTTTTGAAGGGCAAGCTCAGTCCCGGTATGAACAGCTCCGGCATTTTGCGAAAAGGGCTTGTGGTATTTCAATTTGCCGTGTCTATCATGCTTATGATTGGTACCTATGCGGTCTATGATCAGCTCAACTTTATGAAAAACAAATCATTGGGTTTTCAAAAGGAGAATATGCTGGTGATTACCAATACCCAAAATGCGGTAACCCCACAGTTAAATGCCTTTAAAAATGAGCTGCTTAAAAGTACACAGATCGAATCCGTGACAGCTTCTTTCAGCAAGCCCGGAGGCCTGAGGCCTATCATCTTTATAAAATCTGAAACGGTCATTGATGATGAGGCCAACCTGAATCTGGCAGCTATCAATATCGATTTTGATTACATGAGCACTTTTGGCATCAACATTCTTCTGGGGCGGGATTTCAATCGGTCAATACCGGTCGATTCCACACAGAGCATCATGCTCAACGAACAGGCCGCCCGGGAGTTGAATATGCTCGAAGATCCTATTGGCAGAATCATCCAGATCAATATGGGAGGTAACTGGGTGGATAAAAAAATAATAGGGCTGGTAGCTGATGTAAACTTCGAACCCCTCCAGCGGAAGACAGAATCTACCTTTTATGGTCCTATTTTCGGAGCTTACTCTTACTTATATGTCAGACTAAAACCTGGCGACCAGCGTCAGGCTATAGATTATATCAATACTACCTGGAATCAGTTTGCTCCACAACAGCCATTTGAGTATTCATTTCTCGACAGTGACCTGAATGAACTTTATGCTTCGGAAGAGCAGCTAAGCGAGGTGGTAATCTTTTTTGCCATACTGGCCATCCTGATTGCCTGTCTGGGGCTTTTCGGTCTGGCTTCATTTGCCACAGAACAGCGGATCAAAGAGATTGGAGTGCGCAAGGTACTGGGGGCTTCGGTAACGCAGGTGCTGCTCTTACTTTCCAAAGATTTTGTAGTGCTGATTCTGATCGCATTCGTGGTGGCAGCTCCCGTTTCTTATTATCTCACAGACTGGTGGCTTCAGGATTTTGCTTTCAAGGTAAACATGGGCTGGCTCACCTTCTTTTTAGCCGGAGTAATGGCTGTGATGATTGCATTAATTACCGTAGGTTACAAAGCAGTAAATGCCGCCAGGTCTAATCCGGTGAAAGCATTGAGATTTGAATGAAAAATGCGTCTCATAATCGAACGATGGTGAACGAAACTGTACATTATTGGACAGGTAAATTTTGCTTAACTGCTTTGTATGAATAAATTAGCTGTTGGCATATTAATTGGTAACTGCTAGCAGGTCAAAACATTAAATCAACTTTTATGATTAAACTACGCGACATCGATAAGTACATCGATTCTAAGTACCAGAGAACCTTCATTCTGAAAGGAATTGATCTGGATATTGAACAAGGAGAATTTGTGACGATTATGGGGCCTTCCGGGGCTGGTAAGTCGACACTTATGAATATAATCGGGATGCTCGATGAGCCTTCCCAGGGAGAATTCTACTTTTTTGATGAGCCTATTCACCGAATGAAAGAGCGTAAGCGCTCTGAGCTTCATAAGCATCACATTGGGTTTGTCTTTCAGGCATACCACCTTATCGATGAGCTTACGGTTTATGAAAACATCGAAACACCACTGCTTTACAAAGGCGTGAAGTCTTCCGAGCGAAAAAGTATGGTGGCTGAGATGCTCGATCGCTTCCAGATGGTGGCGAAGAAAGACTTGTTTCCGGAGCAGCTTTCCGGGGGTCAGCAGCAGCTGGTAGGAGTTGCCAGGGCACTGATTGGTCAGCCGAAGCTCTTACTGGCAGATGAGCCTACAGGTAATCTTCACTCCGATCAGGCTGAGGAGATTATGAAGCTCTTCCAAAAGCTGAATGAAGAAGGTATGACAATTCTTCAGGTAACACACTCTAAGGAGAATGCCGCCTATGGTAATCGTACCATCAACCTTGTGGATGGAGCAGTAGATACTGACGACAGGCACTGACCTGACACTTATATAAGATACGTGAAGGTCATTCGAAAGGATGGCCTTTTTTGTTGAGCAGACAATTGAAGAAAAATGACAGAGCGAACAACCAGCTTGTACCGACCGGTAAACGACAAAGAGCTTGAGCTTATAGTGAGCTCCGGCTACAGGAGGTTTCCCCCAAGGCTGCCCGAGCAGCCCTTTTTCTACCCGGTAACGAACGAGGAGTATGCAACGCAAATTACAAGAGACTGGAATGTGCCTGCTTATGGTGTAGGCTATGTGCTGAAGTTTGAGGTTGATACGCAGTATCTGACCAGATTTGAGATCCGGAATGTGGGAGGTCCTGTCCACAATGAGCTTTGGGTACCTGCAGAGTTAATGGAAGAATTCAATGATCATATACAGGGTAAGATTGAAGTTACGGCTGAGTTCAGGTAGAAAGCCAGATCGAAAAGAAAGGCCATCTTCAATTTTGAAGATGGCCTTTCTTTTAAGAGGTGAGAGTACTCTTATTTGTAAGAGATCAATTCTACCTCAAATATCAATGTAGCATTGGGGGGTATTACACTACCGGCACCCTGTGCTCCGTATGCCAGGTTTGAAGGAATATACAATTCGATCTTACCTCCAGGTTTGATCAGTTGAACTCCCTCAGTCCAGCCCGGAATTACGCGGGTCAGTGGGAATTCGATTGGCTCACCACGCTCTACAGAGCTATCGAATACGGTACCGTCCAGAAGCTTTCCTGTATAGTGAACCGTCACGGTGTTATCAGCAGTAGGCGCTGTACCGGTGCCTTCCTGTATATGCTTGTACTGGAGGCCGCTCGGAGTAGTAACAACCCCTTCTTTGGTGGCATTTTCAGCCAGGAAAGCCTCGCCCTCTTCTGCATTTTTAACCAGTTGTCTTTCTCTTGTTTTGCGCTGATCTTCCGTAATGATTTCACGGCACTGCTGCAGGTCAAGTTGTGCTTCACCCGCCAGAGCTTCTTTTACAGCTGCTGCTACTACATCAGGATCCAGCTCAGAAGTGTTGCTTTGCTTCAGCGATTCAGCAATCTGTACGCCCAGGGCATAGCTCACGCTATCCTGTGCTGTTTCCATTTTAGCAATTGGGGTGATTGAGTTGTCTTCACATCCGTAAGAAAGGGCCAGAATGGTCAATACCACGCAAGCCAATACAGTATTTCTTAATTTCATCTTAGTCAGTTTTTAGAAGGCCGAAGTTAAAAATTATATGTCTGTTTCCTATACAGGTTTTATTCAGGGTAGCCCTTAAGCTGCTGCTCCTCTTTCTTTTTATAAAGCTGCCACCAGGGAGTGCCCGGTGAATCGTGGTGCTCGTAGTGATAACCGAAGAAATAGCAGGTAAGAAATGCCCGGAGGTGGTTTTGGGCCTGACTCCGGGAAAAATGTCTGTTTTTGTCTGAGTGGTGTCCTTTATGCGGCAGGTATGTGCCAAAATAAAACAACTGAAAGGTGGCGAGCACTCCGGGCAGCATCCATAATAAAATCAGGTTTTCCACTGGAAAGACCAGCTTAAGCAGGTTGAAGGTGATGGCCATCAGTACTATTTGTTGCCAGGTGATGTACTGCTTCAGAAAACTGAAGTACCAGGCAAAGAAATTCCCCTCATGATAGTCCGGATCTTTTTCGGTAGCTACAAAACGATGATGTTCATGGTGTTTTGGGAAAAGTCTGTGGTAGAAGTTGTATGAGAACAGCAGCGCTGTAATATGGCCCAGGGCCGTATTCAGTTTTTTGTTGGCAGATACCGTACCGTGCATAGCATCGTGGGCAGTGATAAAAAGGCCCGTGTAGAGGTGAGTTTGTACCAGTATGAGCAGATAGAGCCATGGTGAGCGGTAATCCACTTCCAGGTTTAGCCCCGCAGCCAGTGTAGCAAACCATAATGCAATGATTACCAGGGCTATCAGCACTCCCGTATGTTGCCTGCTATGCATAGGCCAAAGTTCGGAAATTGATCAGAGTTTTTCGAGATGCAGCTTTACATCTTCCATCAGCCACATAGGGGTGGAGGTCGCCCCGCAAATGCCTATACGCTCTCCTTTGGCAAACCATTCGGCTTTTACGTCATCCAGAGAAGACACAAAATAGGTATGGGGGTTCTGTTCTTTACAGACATTGTAAAGTACCTTACCGTTAGATGATTTAGTACCGCTCACAAAGATCACCTGGTCAAACTGGCGGGCAAAAAACCTCAGTTCTTTGTCACGGTTTGATACCTGCCTGCAAATGGTGTCATGTGTATTGACGGTAATCCCACGTTCTTCAAGTATCTGATTGATCTCATAGAACTTGTCCGTACTCTTGGTGGTCTGACTGTAGAGCGTGATGTTACGCGGCATGGTGTCGAGGTCCAGCTCTTCCAGGTCCTGAAATACAATCGCGTTGTTGTTGGTCTGGCCCAGTAGCCCCACTACTTCGGCATGCCCGTGCTTGCCATAAATATAAATCTGCTCTTCCTTGTCGTAAGAATTTTTAATTCTGTTTTGAAGCTTCAGCACCACAGGACAGGACGCATCTATTAATTCCAGATTGTTTTGCAGGGCCAGTTCGTAGGTCGAGGGAGGCTCGCCATGCGCTCTGATCAAAACCTTGGCATTATAGATTGTTTTCAGATCGTTGTGATCAATGATCTCAAGGCCCTTGTTCTCAAGGCGTTTTACTTCCTCATCATTATGTACGATATCTCCAAGGCAGTACAGCTGGCCGTCTTCTTTCAGGATGTCCTCAGCCATTTCAATGGCATATACCACACCGAAGCAAAACCCGGAATTGCGATCTATTTCTACGTGAAGGTCGAACATACTCTTAAAAAACCTGTCAGGGCTTAATATGTTTGTGTTGGATAAAAAATTTTAAAAGAAATACGCGTAGTAACCCTGGTTTGGATTTCCTAGAGCACGTTTAATCTGGCCTGAAAGTAGGTAGAGAGCAAAATTCCCATCTTTCTGGCATCAGGAATGCGGATGCGCTCTTCTTTAATGCGTGAAGCAGGGCAGTTCTTGATTTTTCGGAAAAGCTTGAGGTAATAGCGATAAGCCAGGTAAACGCCCATCTTAGCCCCTGTAGGAAGTCGCATGATGCCTTCCAGTGCATCATCAAAGTCCTGTTGTATATCGGCTTCGATCTGCTCTTTGGCACTCTTGGAGAAATCATTGAAATCCACCCCCGGAAAGTAAACACGGCCCCGGTCTTCGTAGTCGCTTTTGATATCTCTTATGAAGTTGACCTTCTGAAAGGCAGAGCCCAGCTTTTTTGCTGCGGGAAGCAGCGAATCATAGAGTGCCTTATCACCTTCGCAAAACACACGCAGGCACATCAGCCCCACTACTTCTGCAGATCCGTAGATGTACTCATCATAACCCTCTTCGGTATAGTCCTGCTCTGTCAGGTCCAGCTCCATACTGTGCAGAAAGGAGTCAATCAACTCTTGTTCTATATGGTATTCATTGACAATGGCCTGGAATGAATGAAGTACAGGGTTGAGGCTTACTCCGTCAGAAATGGCCTTGTAAGTGTCCTGTCTGAAGTTGTCCAGCAATTCCTTTTTGTCGAAATCATGAAATGTATCCACGATCTCATCGGCATAGCGCACAAAGCCATAAATGCTGTAAATAGGATAATGGAATCTCTTGTTCAGCGTCTTAATGCCCAGTGTAAACGAGGTGCTGTAGCGTTGGGTAATGAGCTTACTACATTCAAAAGTAGTCTGGTCGTACAATTCCATCATTTAAAGATAACTAATAAATAGCTGAGAGGTTTAACTGAAATCTTTTGCCACCTCATCGGCCACTACCTGACCGGAGATAAGGCTGGGGGGTACCCCCGGGCCCGGCACAGTCAATTGCCCTGTGTAATAGAGGTTAGAAAGCTTCTTATTCTTCAGTGCCGGCTTTAGAATGGCCGTTTGCGTCAGGGTATTCGCCAAACCATAAGCATTACCTTTAAAAGAGTGGTAGTCATCTTTAAAGTCCTGGTGGGCATAGGAGCGTTTATAGATCACGTGCTCTTTGATTGACTGTCCGGTGAGCTGCTCCAGCCGGTTCATCACGAGTTTATAATAGTGCTCCCGGATGTCCTCTGTATCGTCAAGGTCTGGCGCTACAGGAATCAGGATGAACACATTTTCACAACCTTCAGGTGCTGAGTCAGAGTCGGTTTTAGACACCACAGAGACATAAAAGAGCGGATCTTCCGGCCATTGCGGATCAGTGTAAATGGTATGAGCGTGAGGCTTAAAGTCTGTGTCAAAGAAGAGGTTGTGGTGCAAAAGGCCCTCCAGCTTTTTATCAACACCGAGATAGTAGATGAGTGAGGAGGGGGCCATTACGCGTTTGTCCCAGTAGTCTTCAGAATAGTTTCTGTCTGCCGGGGCCAGCAGCTTTGATTCTATATGGTGGTAGTCGGCACCACCGATAACTACATCTGCCTGTAGCTCTCCCTGGCTGGTGGTAACGGAGGTGACCTTTCCATTGCTGCTGTTAATGCTCAGCACCTCGTGATTGGTGAGTATCTCAACTCCTTTTTCCTGAGCAAGCGCAGCCATACCTTCCACGATCTTATGCATGCCTCCCTTAGGGTACCAGGTACCCAGGGCCATATCAGCATAGTTCATCAGGCTGTAGAGGGCCGGGGTGTTTTCAGGAAGGGCTCCCAGAAAGAGTATCGGGAACTCCATGAGCTGAATCAGCTTTTCATTGCTGAAGAACTTGCGCACATGTTTGGCCATAGACTGGAATACATCCATGCGGATAACATCATACAGCAGTTTGGGGCTGGCAAATTCCATAAGCGACCTGCCGGGCTTATACACCAGTTTGTTGATACCTACCTCATATTTATAGGCTGCCTGGTCCAGAAATCTTTTAAGCTGTTCACCTGCTCCGGCTTCGTACTTTTCAAAGAGTGCTTCCAGCTGGGGCATCATGGCAGGAATGTCTACCTGCTCCTCGGGGCCATACACTACTTTATAAGAAGGGTCGAGTCTTTCCAGCTCGTAGTAATCCGACACCTCTTTACCAAACCTGTTGAAGTAGGCTTCGAAAACATCGGGCATCCAATACCAGCTGGGGCCCATATCAAAAGTAAAGCCCGAAGCACTGAACTTTCGGGCTCTTCCGCCAATACTGGCGTTTTTCTCTACTATTTTAATCTGAAATCCTTTGTCTGCCAATGAAGTGGCCGCAGACAGGCCAGCAAAACCGGAACCAATTACCAGTACAGATCGCTTAGTCATGAAGGCATAACTATGAGCGGGGGCTGTATGTTCTGAGTTTGTCTTTTAATTGTTTCCTGGCGATGTGAATTCTGTTTTTTACGGTACCGATTGGAATCTCCAGCCGGTCTGCAATTTCATGATATTTGAATCCTCTGAAGTACATCATAAAAGGAGTCTTGTATACATCATGTAGTTCATCAATGGCACGATTAATATCGGTCAGAGCGAAATCGCCATAGGCCCTGTTCTCGATTTTCGTGTCACTGGAATTGATAAAATGTAGATTGTCGGTAGTGTCGATGAAGGTTCCTCTTCTCACCATACGTTGATAGTTGGTGATAAAAGTATTTTTCATAATAGTATATAACCATGCCTTCAGATTAGTACCATCAGAAAACTTGTCTTTATTCTTAAAGGCTTTCATCAGGGTTTCCTGAAGTAAATCGTTGGCCTCTTCCGAATCCTTGGTGAGCTTCAATGCAAATGGTTTAAGTGACTTAGTCATTTGCGAAATCGAGTAACTGAATTCCAATGTTGTCATCTTTCAGCGGTTTTGTTAAACAAATCTTGCGAAAGATTAAACAAAAGTCAAGCAATTTTTGTGGAAAGTTTATCACAAAAGGTTAAACAAACTGTATCGAAAACGAAATTTTGTCTCTTTTGAGTTTGAAAAAGGCGGTTTTACGTTAAACAGAGCTATTTTAATGTATATACATGTATAAGATGCCGTTTAAATAATTTTCAGCTAAACCTGAGAATTGTTTAAACAACGTAAGACAAACCTGACAAAAAATCAGCGGAGAGCTTTTGCCTTTTGCGCGTTTTGCTCAGCAAATTCTATGAGGTGCTTGAGATTTGAAATGGGCGTCATATTTTCCGGAAGCTCCAGATCCTGCCCTATTACCTGACTGCCCGAAACCAATATTTCCGTATCAGGGAATTTTTCGGAGAGTTTGTTCAGATATTCAAGGGCACTCATTTCAGCAGGCCTTGATGTGAGTACAGTCAGCAGGTAATCGGGTTTATACACCTCGAATGCCATCATCAGGTCATTCATGGGCATGGTTTGACCAAGGTAGATCACTTTGTTTTCGCGGGCCTTGATCAGGTAGCTGGCGAAAAGCAGGCTGAGCTCGTGAAGTTCTCCGTCTGGCAGGAAGAGCATATACTTTTTAGCTTCTTCGTTCACAGTCGGGTATTGACCATCTATGGCCACCATGAGTTTCTGACGAATGAGATTCGTAATGAAATGCTCCTGAGCAGGGTTGATGCTGTCTGTCAGCCACATGATTCCTATCTTAGACAGGAACGGGTTGATTACATTCATCATGGTGCGCTCAAAGCCTATTTTGAGCGTATTGGTAGAAATGATCTTTTCGAAGCGTTGTTCGTCCAGATCAATCATGGAGAGGGTAAGTGCGTAAATCTGATCCGCAAAGCTCGTAGTCTTTTCGGATACACGCATTACTGCTTCATACATCTCTTCCATCGACATTTCAGCGATTTTAGAAATTTTGAAGCCATTATCTTTCAGCAGGGAGACATTCAGTACCAGCTTTAAATCATCCTGATCATAATAACGAATGTTAGTATCCGTTCGCTTTGGATTGATCAGGTTGTATCGCTGCTCCCATATACGGAGCGTATGCGCCTTGATCCCCGACAGATGTTCTAAATCCTTGATTGAATAATTAGCCACTACACTTTTACTTTCCTTCTTCTCTATAATACTTCCTCGGCACGATTAAAAGTCCAAATGAAACCGCGCCATCGCAATCTTTCGTCTTATGATGGTCCCGGTGGGCTTTCGCCACGGCTTTCATGTATCTGCCACTTGGTCTGCCCAGCCATTTCAGCCTCTTGTGTATTAACACATCGTGCAAAATGAAATAGACAGTTCCGTAGCCGCTGATACCACAGCCTATCCAGAACCTATAGTCCAAAGACTCCACACCCAGGAATATGAGTACAATTGCTATGCCTCCAAAAAGAAGCGTAAACAGATCGTTGAGCTCAAAATAGCCTTTGGTGTGTTGGTGATGGGTTTTGTGAATCTTCCACAAAACACCATGCATTATATATTTATGAATCCACCATGAGAATGCCTCCATTGAAGCAAACCCTACTATGAAAAATAGTATTGCTTTCATCATTTTTCTAGCGTGTTAACAACTTGTTACTCACAATGTTTCAAAAAACATCAAATAAAATTCAGCAACAGGAAAAACAGCCCCTGTATACATAAAAGTCTAATAACCAGTGGATTGTTTTTACTGAAGGGTATTAGTTGATAGAACAAATGTAGAATAAAGCTCAATAAGAACCATGCCAGGTAGTTGCGTAAAGGGATGTCTTGCTGCGCCCAGCTCCAGAAGTCGAGATTGATTGCCACCGGTTCGATCAGCAAGTCAAGTATGACCATCATAGCAGCTCCGGTCAGGGCTTTTAGCAACCTGGGCCATGGTAGTTTGTCGCTGGTAATACCCGTTGCATAAATCAATATGGCCCAGTTGAGCCCAATGGCCAGCGGAACCTCAAATAGCTTCAGACCCAGTGTGGCCCCATAGCTGTATTCTCCGAAAATTACCCCGGTGGCCACGCCAGCTACTTCTACCAGGTACCCCACCAAAAAGGTGACGATAATCAGAAGAATGTAGTTGGGAGTTTTCTTTTCTTCGAAATGGAAAACAATGGCAGCCGTAGCCAGCAGGTTAAAAGGAGTGAGCAGCTGGAATAAATCTCTGGAGGCAGGAATGGCCAGACCTATCGCTCCGGCTATATGCATGGCCAGTAAAAGGCGAAAAGCATTGGTAGGGTTAATATGCCTGGACTCCAGTATTTGTTTTAGCATCAATTAGGAAAAACTACCTCGCAAAAAAAGTGTTTTGATTTTCTTGGCTTAATTTTGAAGCAAAAATCTGACAATGATCTTATATAATGTTACGGTGGCCATCGATGTGAAGGTGGAAGAGGAGTGGAAGACCTGGATGAAGGACATTCATATACCAGAGGTAATGGAGACCGGTAAATTTGTCGACCACAAGTTTTACAGGGTTATGAACAACCAGGAAGAAGAGTCAGCCTCTTACAGTATTCAGTATTTTGCTGAAAGCATGAAGGAACTGCAGCTCTACCTGGCGATAGATGCCCCCGAACTACAACAGAAGACGCTGGAGGCTTTTCCTAATAAATTTGCTGCTTTTCGTACTGTACTTCAGTCCGTAGAATAGTTCAGTATCTGCTGATGATTCAGTCGGCAATTGATCCACTCGCCATCCAGTTCGGCCCCCAGCTTCTCGTAAAAACGGATGGCGGGCTCATTCCAGTCCAGTACCTGCCAGGTCACCTGACGAGAATCCGTGGCTTTGGCTTCCATAACAATAGCATCCAGTAGCAGCTTGCCAATACCCGCGCCACGTTCTGACTCTCTCACCACAAGATCTTCCAGGTAGATGCTTTTTCCCTTCCAGGTAGAGTAGCGATAATAGTAGATCGCTATGCCTTTTATATATCCCCCGTCATCTGCTACAAAGAATTCAAACACCGGCTTCTCACCAAAGCCATCCTGCTCCATACGTTCTACAGAATTATCCACCTGTTCAGGGGCCTTTTCATAAAGAGCCAGTTCTCTGATAAGTTCAAGTGCCTGGGGCAGGTCTGCTTTGGTTCCTTTTCTGATTTCCATATCGGTCTGGTATTATCGTGCTTATCGAATAAGTCGGATGACGCCCTTTCTTTCTTCTGAAATGAGCTGGCCGTTTACTTCTATGCTCCAGGCGGCAATATAGGTGTATTTACCAATTGGAGCAGGTTCACCTTCAAAAGTACCATCCCAGCGGTTGCCGGTACTCTCTGTGGTAAATACTTTGCTTCCCCACTTATTATAAACGATCATACGAAAATTGAAGGGGCAGAAGGTAGACGGACCAAATGTATCGTTGGTATCATCTCCATTGGGGCTGAAAGCTGTGGGTAAAAAGATTTTGGGAGTGTCTTCCTCTACATCCTGACTACCCGTGACAACGCAGCCATTGGCATCTGTAACGGTTACTTCATAGGTGCCACGGGGAAAACCTGTAGCCAGCTCTGTATCTGAGATCGAACTTTCCCAGGCATATGAATAAGGGGGTGTGCCTCCTGAAACCAGTGCTTCCAGGGTGCCGTCTGACCCTTCAGGGCACGACACCAGCGTGGACAGTATTTCATCAATAACCAGGAGGGGTGGCTCGCCAATGGTAAAGTTCAGTGTCAGGACACAGTCGTTTTCATCCAGCACATCTACAGAATAGCTGCCCATGGCAAGGCCGGTAAGCGTATTGTCTGTTCCGGAGATGCCATTGCTCCATATATAGCGATAGCTACCCGTACCCCCGACTACATTGGCTATGGCTCTTCCTGTAGACTCTCCAAAGCAGAGGGCATCAAAGGCATCCACAGTGCCGGTCAGCTCCGTAGGTTCGGTAATGGTGATGGGCACATTGATGATACAGCCATTGGCATCTACATCTACTGAGTAATTACCGGCAGGCAGGCCGGAGATGCTGGTGGTGCCTGGGGTGCCCAATCCGCCTGTATTCCAAGTGAGGGCGTAGGGTGTAGCCCCCGTATAGTTGCTGAGGAAGATAGCCCCGTCACTTCCGTTAAAGCAGCTGACGTGCGATAAGGTAAATTGAGGCAGTGTCTCGGGCCGCAGGTCAATGGTCAGAACAGGGGAGTCACCATCGCAAATATCTGTGGCAGTTGAGGTAGATTCTGTGAAAAACAGCTCTCCTGTTCCCGGGCCGTCCCATAGAACTTCTATCTCATTCGTTCCCTGACCACTCTGTATGGTACCGCCCGTTATCTGCCACTGATAATCTGAGCCGGGAGTTAAAGGAGTATTGTAAGTCTGAAGGGTGGTCTGATCTGAAAAGCAAACCACGGCAGGTCCTACCGGCAGAGGCGGCTCCAGCTGTTCATTAATTATTACCGCCAAATCTGCAGAAACCTCGCAGGTAACGCCTGAAGTAACGCGCACAGCTACATTGGCAGCAGCGTTGGTATCTCCCCAGTTTACCACAATGGCAGAAGTGCCCTGGCCTGAGGCGATGGTGCCGCCACTCACGGTCCATTCATAACTGTAACCGCCCAGGTCTTGTGTACTGTAGGTAAGGCCCATGATATTGGGGCAAACGGAGATAGAGCCTGAAATGGATATTTCCGGTTCCATTTCAATGATGGTTGTTCCCGTAATGTTGGCCAGTATGTCCGGGTCTCCCGGCATGCCACCATACTCCACCACATACCCGGTAGGATGATAGGGACTGCCAGGGGGGGCACTGGTGTTGTTGAGATCATTCCATCTGCCGGGGGGAGAGGTCCAGTCCATCATATGGGCGTAATGTTCACCCCCACAGCAGTTATTGGGCTCATTGTCGTTCCAGTTGAGAAACCCGCCAGCAAAAGGTCTTCCGGCTCCGCCATTCTCCAGACCTTCAGGCCCGGTAACCCAGCGCCAGTCCCCCTCGCTGTTCTCGTCAGTACCCCCTATCCAGGCAGAGCCCGCTACACGTTCTATAATAAAGTCACTCTCTGCTTTGCTGGTGATGGTGGCCAGGTAGCCCGTCAGTCCGAACAGTTCCTGTGTGGCTGCGGCTTCTCTGGCAGGGTTCCAGAGAATACCGGCCTGAGGAAAGTACTGGTAGAAGTGACCGTTTTCCGGCAGAAAATCCAGATTGGAAAGAGAAATTGTAATGGATCGGGTGGCACTTTCGCGGGGAGCCGAAGTAGAAAAGAATACGCGCTTTAAAGCTTCGCGATAAGTACTGATATCGCTGTTGCCGGTCAGTGTCATAATGCCGGTGGTGGTATCAAAGGTGCCGTCAATGCCATTTCCTGCTGTATAAGTCAGTTCGTCCGTAGCGGGGTCAAAACCATCCGTGATGATGATCTGCATCCCCTGTAGTGGTTCTGAGTCATCTCCTTCTATGGCCACAAAGCTGTTGACGGCAAAAGGGCTGAGTCCATCATAACAAAATGCATCCATGGCCTGAACCTTAATATCCTGGGACAGACTTATCTGGCAGGCAAACAGCATTGCCAATAAGGCGTAAAGCCTCATACATTTATATGTGTCGCGTTTCATGCTTCCTGTTAGTTTACAGGAGGTGCTTTATTATAATACGTACAGTTAACGACAGAATATCAGATTCTGTCGAAACCGGTATAAGGTACTAACGCTTCCGGAATACGAATCCCGTCAGCGTCCTGATTGTTTTCCAGTATTGCTGCCATAATTCTGGGCAGGGCCATGGCACTACCGTTCAGTGTATGCAGCAACTGAGTCTTCTTATCGGTTCCTTTATAGCGTAATTTCAGGCGGTTGGCCTGGTAGGTTTCAAAATTACTGACAGAACTTACCTCCAGCCATTTCTTTTGAGCCCCTGAATATACTTCAAAATCATAAGTAAGTACAGAGGTAAAGCCCAGGTCGCCAGAACAGAGCCTGAGAATTCTGTAGGGTAGCTCGAGTTTTTTCAGGATATCGGCCACATGGTTGCACATTTCAGTGAGGGCGTCATAAGATTCTTCAGCCTTCCTCACCTGTACAATCTCAACCTTATCGAACTGGTGAAGGCGATTGAGACCCCGTACGTGTGCGCCCCAGCTGCCGGCTTCTCTGCGAAAGCAGGGAGTAAAACCAACGTGCTTCACCGGTAACTTATCCTCCGGTACAATCACATCACGATAAAGGTTGGTGATCGGTACTTCGGCCGTAGGGATCAGGTACAGGTTTTCTGCAGTAATGTGGTACATCTGTCCCTCCTTATCAGGTAGCTGACCCGTACCATAGCCTGAGGCCTCATTCACCACAATAGGGGGCTGAATTTCACTGTAGCCAGCAGCCACAGCCTGGTCCAGAAAGAAGTTGACCAGCGCGCGCTGAAATCTGGCACCTTTACCTTTATATACAGGAAATCCTGCTCCGGTAATTTTAATGCCAAGTTCAAAGTCGATAATGTCGTGTTTTTTGATCAGGTCCCAGTGAGGAGCTGCACTGTCAGGGAGTTCAGGCAGATCTCCCACCGTTTCTATCACCTCATTGTCTTCATCTGTGAGTCCCTGGGGTACAGAATCATGTGGGATATTGGGAATATTATATAAAGCCGCTTTCAGGGCAGCCTGTGTGTTTTCCTGAATTTCGGCCAGTTCCTTATTTCTGTTTCTCAGCTCTGCTGTCTTGGTTTTTATCACTTCCGCTTCATCGCGCTTACCCTCTTTCATCAGAGCACCAATTTGCCTCGAAATGCTGTTGGCTTCGGCCAGATTCTGATCCAGCTCCTGCTGAGTGCTTTTACGCTTTTGGTCCAGCGCCAGTACCTCATCAAGTATGGATTCGGCATCTTTGATCCCTCTTTTTTCGAGTCCCGCAACAAAACGACTTTTTTCGGCTATGATCTGTGATACTAAGAGCATGAGATATTCTTGTTTAAGGGCGCAAAATAAATGAATTCATGTCAAAAAACGGGCCTCCGATAGGCTTTTAATAGGCAAAAAGGCTAAATATAATCGCCTTTCCTTGACAAGTTAGGGGGGAAACTCTATACTTGCATGTCCTTAGATGATAGGAAGTCTTTCCAACCTTCATCTCTAGCAAGAATTTCATTTTACTAAATCACGAATTTTTCATTCTAAATTCCCTATTGAAATGGAGGGAATCCCCAACAAATAATTTATGTACACAATTGACGAATTGAAGGTAAGACTTCTTTCTGAACTGAAGGAAATTGCCGAGGCGTTAGGCGTGAAAAACTACAAGAAGCTCGCCAAGCAGGATTTAATCTACGCAATCCTGGACCAACAAGCCGTAACGCCCGATAGTGAACTTCCTAAAAAGGCCGATGACGCCAAGGAAGAACCTAAGAAGCCTGCCAAAAAACGCGCACCCCGCGCCAAAAAATCTGATGCCGAAGGTGCAGAAGAAGCTCCAAAGCCGAGAAGAAGAAAAAGAGAGAATGTAACAGAGGTGGAAGCTCCTAAGGCTGAAGCGGAAGCTCCGGCTACTGAGGACAAGAAAGAAGTAAAAGAAGAAGCCAAGGCTGCAGCAGAACCGGCCGCTGAGAAAGCCAAAGAAGGAGACGCAGCACCTGCAGAGAAAAAGGAAAGAAGAGACGACCGTGGTGACCGCAATGACAGAAACGATCGGGGAGATCGTAATGACAGAAGGGACAACCGCAGAAATAAGAATCAGTACAATCAGAATATCAAAGACTTTGATGGCCTGATTGAGAGCGAAGGTGTTTTGGAGATTATGCAGGATGGCTACGGTTTCCTCAGATCTTCAGATTACAACTACCTGGCCAGCCCTGATGATATTTATGTTTCACCTTCTCAGATCAAGCTGTTTGGTCTGAAAACCGGTGATACCGTACTCGGACAAATCAGACCTCCGAAAGAAGGCGAGAAATATTTCGCCCTGTTGAGAGTCACCTCCGTAAACGGAAAGACTACTGAGGAAATAAGAGACAGAGTACCTTTCGAATACCTGACCCCGCTTTTCCCTGAAGAGCAAATCAAGCTGAGCACCAAGCCTTCAATCAATTCTACCCGACTCCTGGATATGTTCGCGCCTATCGGTAAGGGGCAGAGGGGTATGATTGTAGCACAGCCTAAAACAGGTAAAACGGTGCTGTTGAAAGAAGTAGCCAATGCTATTGCTGAAAACCACCCTGAGATTTACCTGATCATTCTGCTGATCGATGAGCGTCCTGAAGAAGTAACAGATATGGCCCGTAGCGTACGCGCTGAGGTGGTGTCTTCTACCTTTGATGAGCAGGCCGATCGTCACGTAAAAGTATCAAACATTGTATTGGAGAAAGCCAAGCGCATGGTAGAGTGTGGTCACGATGTAGTGATTCTGCTCGATTCCATCACGCGTCTGGCCCGTGCATACAACACCGTAGTACCATCTTCAGGTAAGATCCTTTCCGGTGGTGTGGATGCCAATGCACTGCACAAGCCTAAGCGTTTCTTTGGTGCTGCCAGAAACGTGGAAAATGGCGGATCACTTTCCATCATTGCTACGGCATTGATCGAAACAGGCTCTAAGATGGATGAGGTGATCTTTGAAGAATTCAAAGGTACAGGTAATATGGAGCTTCAGCTGGACAGAAAGCTGTCAAACAAGCGTGTATACCCTGCTATCGATGTACCGGCTTCAGGTACAAGAAGAGAAGACCTGCTGATGAGCAAAGAAGAGCTGCAGCGCGTATGGATTCTGAGAAAATTCATGTCAGACATGAACTCAGTAGAAGCCATGGAATTCCTGCTCGATCGAATGAAAGGAACCCGCAACAACGAAGAGTTCCTGATTTCAATGAACGGTTAATCAGAAATCAAGACAGATATAGAAGGCGAGCCGGAAGGTTCGCCTTTTTTATTTTACCTAAAAACCCTAACATCATCCAATGACCAGAACAAGAGCCCTTGTTATGCTGAGTGCATTGGCCATCCTTATATATTACGCTATGACCTACAGCCGGTACTACGAATTGAAACCGGTAATACTGGAAGATGAGCGATTGGTGTTTGAGGAAGAGTATGACCGTGAGTTGTTTGCAGGGCAAATGATTGAGGTGCTGGATTATTATGCTGAATCCTATAGAGTGGATGAACATGGAAAAATCATGGTAAGCCGGAGGTTGATTAGTGACATGGAGTTACTCTGGAATTATACCATGAAAGCCAGAAATAGAGATTGGCTGGAAGATGCAGGGAAGAGTAGATAATTTTTTCAACAGAGACTGCTGAAAAGCTTCGATCCGGGAAGTGCGGGATATATCGAATGCGCGATATTTATCGAATGGCAAGTCTGAAAAAATATTTCCGATTGGTGAACCTTTTAGAATTGAATACGTGTTGTATATTTGTAAGTGAATACTCACTTTTTGTAAATGACTGAAAAACAGGAAAACATATTGATCGCGGCCTTAGAGCTTTTTGCGATGGAGGGCTTCAAAAGCACCTCGACCAGCAAGGTGGCTAAACGTGCCGGGGTTTCTGAGGGCCTGATCTTCCGTCATTTCGGTAATAAGGATGGTCTTTTGGAGGCTATTCTCAAATTGGGCGAAGAAAAGGCCAGGGTACTCTTTGCCGATATCGTTCTCGAGTCTGACCCCAAAGAAGTAATCAGGAAAACCCTGAACCTGGGCCAGAATATGAGCAAAAACCCTGTCGAAGCCGATTTCTGGAAGCTGCAGTTTAAGATAAAATGGGAGATGGAAGAATATGGGGCACATAAAATGGAACCCATGGTAATGGCCCTTACGGCCGCATTTACCAAACTTGGTTATGACGAACCAGACATGGAAGCCCATATGTTATTGCATGTTTTAGATGGCATGGCGGCACGTTTCTATCTGCAAAAAGATTTTGACATGGCTTCGCACGTGACCTTTATGGAAAAGAAATACGGCTTGTAAAAAATTTTGACACATAATGAGTAAGTACTCACATATAAATTAAAAGAATAAATAATAATCACATGAGCAAGACTATTTTAATTACAGGAGCCAGCAGTGGTATAGGTAAATCCACTGCCAGGTATTTCCAGGAGAAGGGCTGGAATGTAATCGCTACAATGAGAACTCCTGAAAAGGAGGAGGAGCTGAATCAACTGGACAATGTACTGGTGACGAGGCTGGATGTACTGGACCCCGGGTCGATTGAGGAAGCCATCAAGGAAGGAGTTTCTAATTTTGGACAGATCCATGCCCTGGTGAATAATGCAGGCTACGGAGCTTACGGGCCCCTGGAGGCCTTCGCAAGAGAAAACATTGTAAGGCAGTTTAATACCAATGTCATCGGTTTGCTGGATGTTACCCGGGCTATACTGCCGCATTTCAGAGCCAAGGGAGAGGGCACTATTGTGAATATCTCATCTATTGGTGGTAAGATGACTTTCCCGCTGGGATCCCTTTATCATGGTACTAAGTTCGCAGTAGAGGGTATTTCCGAAGCCTTGAGCTATGAGCTCAGCCAGATCGGTATCAAAGTAAAGATTGTAGAACCAGGTGCTATTGCTACTGACTTTGCCGGCCGTTCATTTGATTTCAGCAATGATGAGAGCATGACGGAATACCAGGAGACGGTGGCGAAACTCTGGGCTGGCTTTGGCAATGCCCTGGATAACGCCTCAGAGCCTGTAGTTGTGGCGGAGATAATCTATGAAGCGGTTACCGATGGTACAGATACCCTGCGATATGCAGCGGGTGCAGATGCTGTAGAGTTGATTGCCAATCGCAAGCTACATGATGATGCCACTTTTATAGGGAACATAAAGGCCATGTTTGACCTGAAATAAGAGCTTGTGGGGTTTCGGCTGTGACCTGTCCGAAACCCCGGGCTTTTAATAAATTCTTCATATAAACTCATTCGGATGAAAGTAATTGTAACGGGTTCAACAGGAATGGTAGGCAAATCGGTGCTGCAGGAATGTCTGCGAAGCAATGAAGTGGAGCAGGTGCTGGCCATCAACAGGCGTTCGCTGAACATGATACACCCTAAGCTGAAAGAAGTATTGCACGCAGATTTTCTGGATCTGGCGCCAATCAAAGAAGAGATGGCTGGCTATGATGCCTGCTTTCACTGCATGGGTGTTTCGGCAGTAGGCATGAAAGAAGCAGAATATACACGGCTTACTTTTGACCTGACGGCCCATTGGGCAGACACGCTCTACGAACTTAATCCGGGCATGGTATTCAACTATGTATCTGGTGCAGGCACCGATAGTTCTGAGAAAGGAAGGGCCATGTGGGCCAGGGTAAAGGGAAGAACCGAAAACATGGTGCTGGCCAGAGGGTTTCAGGATGCCTATGCTTTTCGGCCCGGGGGTATCCTGGTAGAAAAAGGAGTACAGGCAGCCAACGGATCGGTAAGCAGATTCTATGCTTTGATGCGGCCTTTGATCTACCTGTTGAGAAATACAAGATTTGTTACCACCGGCCCCAATATCGGCAAAGCTATGATTAACACTTTGCTGCACCCACAGGAGGTAAAGCACCTGGAGAATATAGATATTGATAAACTGGCAAGTCAACCTGCCTCGGTATGAAAGAATTAAAAAAACAGTTTGGCGGCAAGCCAACAGAAGAACTGATTGAGCGCTACAGTCAATCGCCCAACTGGCGGGAAGGTAAGTTTATGAACCTGGAAGAAACCACCATGGAATTTCATTGGGGGGAGCTTCCGAAATTTTTGTACACCCAGTTTTTTGAGAGCAAGGGCAGAGAGCCACAGCAGCCATTGCCCGTTGAAGCTTTTGACAAAGAGGCCTTTCTGGCTGAAGCAGAAGAAACCCGTTTTATCTGGTATGGTCACTCGGTCTTGCTGATGAGAATGGCCGGTAAAACTATCCTCATAGACCCGATGCTGGGCCCCAATGCATCTCCCATCGCCCCTTTTAAAACCAAAAGGTTTTCCGAAAACACGCTCGATATCATAGATGAATTGCCCCCGATTGATCTGCTGCTGCTCACCCATGATCACTATGACCACCTGGACCTGGACAGCTTCGAAAAACTCATTCCCAAGGTAGGCCAGTACTACGTAGCCCTGGGCTGTGCCCGTCATCTTACCAAATGGGGAGTAGAAGAGCATAAGATACAGGAGTTTGACTGGTGGGATGATGCGCATTTTGAAGGGATTGATATCACATTTACTCCCACACGCCATTTTTCTGGAAGGGGCCTGAAAGACAGAGCCAAATCGCTATGGGGTGGCTGGGTATTTAAAACCGATCAGGAGTCTGTTTACTTCAGTGGTGACGGAGGTTATGGAGAGCATTTTAAAGAAGTAGGACAAAGGCTCGGCCCTTTTGATTTTGGTATTATGGAATGTGGTCAGTACAACAAGAATTGGCATCAGATTCATATGTATCCTGAAGAAAGTGTGCAGGCGGCCATAGATGCAGGGGCCAGGAAGATCATGGCAGTGCACTGGGCAGGATTTTCCCTGGCACAGCACAGCTGGAAAGAACCGATCGAACGGTTTACCCGGGCTGCGGCAGAACTCGGGGTTGAAGCACTGTCGCCTGCCATGGGGCAGCTGTTTAAGTATACCGATACTGAAAAGAGCAGGTGGTGGAACGGGCTGGAGTAAGCGGTATACTCAATGGAACAATGTCTGACATTTTCAGACAAGTTCTGATGCAACATAAGTTGATAAATTGAATTCATGGATACCCCTCAGATCAAATACATTCATTCAGGAGAACTAACCGTGGCGGCTACTTATGAGACTGCCGATCAGGATGAAGTGAGTGCTTCTTTTCCTATGACGGTGCTGATTTATGTGGCAAGAGGCAATAAGCACTACCGCCATAATGGTGAGGAAGAGGTATTTACGGAAGGCTCGTATATGTTGATCAGGAAGTTTACGGACGGAACCTTATTCAAGTCTCCCGGTAAATCGGGGCAGCGTTCCAAGTCCTATGCCTTTGCCCTTACCGATGAATATGTGAGGCGTATTATAGATCAGTTCCATATTCCCCAGAACCTGCCTCCGGTAAAGAAGCGGGTCATGAAGCTTGAGAAGAACGATTTGCTTGAAAAGCTTATGGTCTTTATCCAGGAAAACATAGATGCCGGAACAGATATTGACAAGGACACCCTGAATGAAAAAACCAGGGAGGCCCTGTCTGGTATTATTCAGGCCGAGCCGGCCCTGGCCGCTGTGTTCAGAGAGTATACACGGGCTCAGCGTACTGACCTCACGGCCTTTATGAACCAGAGCTTTTTATTAAGAATACCACTCAAGGCCCTGGCGCTGCAGTCGGGGAGGAGCCTCTCTACTTTTAACAGGGATTTCAAGATGATTTTTGGTGAAACACCACACCGCTGGATTATGGGTAAGCGATTGTCGCTGGCCAGAGATCTGATGGCCAAAATGCGGCTGAGTCCCTCAGAGGTATATATCCAGGCAGGATTTGAAGACCTGGCTCATTTCAGCAGGTCTTTTAAGAAACAGTTTGGTCTGCCTCCTTCTACGTTTTATGCTATGGAGCATAAACAATAGCCCGTTATCAGTTGATTTTGTACAACCATAGTAGGCAGGCAGATTGGCTTTTTTAGTCAAGTGAAGAAGTACCCGTTTCATTAAATTAGGTAAACATCTTACCCAATCAGGATATGAGACTTAAGACACCTTTGATCTTTAGTGCTGTCAGTTTTTTGCTACTCGTTATAGTATATAGCTCTGATGGCAGCGAAAAGACAGGCCCGGACGAAACCTATATTCAACCCCCTCAGGTAGACAGTGCTTTTGAGAGGGTCATGTCTGTAGTGACCCACCAGCGCTGTATGAACTGTCACCCCACCGATGACTTTCCCAGGCAGAGTGAAGACAGCCATATTCATCGTTTTGGTGTGCAGCGCGGCCCGGAAAATCATGGTCTGGCAGCCTTGCAGTGTGGCAGTTGCCACCAGGAGGCAAATAATCTCTCTTCAGGCGTACCGGGCGCTCCACACTGGGGGCTGGCTCCCAGGAGCATGGGCTGGCAGGGACTCGATAAGTTTGAAATTGCCACTGCTATGCTGGACCGTACAAAAAATGGTAACCGGTCATTGGCAGAGGTCGAACATCACCTGACTGAAGACCCCCTGGTATTGTGGGTTTTTGAGCCGGGCGTCAATAATGAAGGTATGGAAAGAGAGAAGCCTCCCCTGAGCAAGGATGAGTGGGTATCGGCTGTAAAAGAATGGATCGCTTCAGGAGCGGAAATACCGGTTAAAGAATAAGTTACTTATGAAGATATCATTTGAAATCAATGGAGAATCTACCAGCGTGGATGTTGACGGGAATACCCCGCTCTTATGGGTAGTCAGGGATACCTTGGGCCTGAAGGGTACCAAGTTTGGTTGCGGAAAAGCAGCTTGTGGTGCCTGTACTTTACATGTAGATGGCGTGGCAGTACGTTCCTGCTCATATGCAGTACGTTTTGCCCATGGAAAAAGCGTGACCACCATTGAGGGCTTGTCTCAGGGAAATGAGCTACACCCGGTACAACAGGCCTGGACGGAGGAGATTGTGCCCCAGTGCGGTTATTGTCAGCCCGGCTTTATGATGGCCACAGCTGCCTTAATCGATCGTATTCCAAATCCGACTGATGAGGACATCGACAATAATATTGTCAACGTTTGCCGCTGTGCTACCTACTACCGCATGCGCAAGGCGATACACAGAGCAGCCGAAATCAATAGCCAAAAGTCTTAAGCCATGACCGAGAAAGAAACAAACAAGAAAAAGGGCTGGTCGCGAAGGAAGTTTCTGACCAGATCTGCAATAGGAGTAGGTGTCGTAGTGGGGACGGGCTATTTTACAAGAAGCATCTGGCGCAGGTATCTGGCAGGCATTGCGAATACACTGGAAACGCCCTATCAGGGTACGACCTCTTCACCTGGTCTGTGGTTTGAAATTACCGTGAACAATCAGGTGATCCTGCACTCACCCAAGGTGGAGATGGGGCAGGGCACTTTTACCGGGCTGGCACAGATAGCGGCTGATGAACTGGATGTAAATGTATCTCAGGTGCAGGTGGTGCATGCCGAAACCCTGTCTGGTAACGTAGATACCTTTGCTACCGGGGGGAGTACTTCTATTTCCAGTCTGTGGACACCTCTCAGAGAGATTGCAGCTACCATGCGGGAGATGGTGAAGAATGAGGCTGCCAAACAAATGGGGGTGAGCAGTAGGGATATAAAAACCGGAAATGGGATCGTCACCGATGGTAAAGACTCTTTCACATATGGTGAGATTGTGGCAAAGGTGGCTGAATGGGAAGAAGTTGATACCCCGGCCCTGAAAGATATAAGCGAATATAAATTTGTAGGTAAGCCGGTTCCCAGGGTAGACCTGGAGGCTAAGGTAAAGGGCGATCCGATCTTTGGTATGGATGCTGAAATGCCCGGGATGCTATACGGAGCGGTATTGCGCCCTTCAATGATCGATGCAAAACTGGTGAGTGCCGATACCTCTGTTGCTGAGGGAATGCCCGGAGTGGTGAAAGTGGTGAAGGAGGAAGATTTT
Organism: Roseivirga sp. UBA6061; assembly: GCA_002427745.1. GTDB lineage: Bacteria > Bacteroidota > Bacteroidia > Cytophagales > Cyclobacteriaceae > Roseivirga. The sequence goes on from DIYF01000014.1 coordinate 129,831, forward strand.
GTGGGGGTGATAGCCAGCTCCTATTATGAGGCAGAATCGGCCAAGAATACTATCAGAGCAGATTGGTCAGCTAACAAGACCTGGCAGTACCAGGATATTGTTGATATGATCAAAGTAGGAGAGGGAGACCCCCAGACCATCCAGAAATCGGGTAGTACGGGTGATTTGGAAAAAACCGAAGGGGTGATTTCCGCAGAATACTCCAGTCCGGTGGGGGCTCATGCCCAGATCGAGCCGAATGGAGCAGTAGCTTCTGTGGAGGGAGATAAAGCTACCATTATCATGTCTACCCAGGTGATCGAACTCACCAGAAAAGAGGTGGCGAAACGACTGGGCTTTGATAAAGGGCAGGTTAACATCAGGCCTACTTATCTGGGGGGAGGTTTCGGCAGAAGGCTCCATACACCCAATGCGGTGCAGGCGGCTGTCATGTCAAAGGCCGTGGGTAAACCGGTGAAGAGTTTCTTTAGCCGACAGGAAGAATTTCAGAACGATACCTTTCGTCCGCCCACACATCATATGCTCAGAGCCAGTCTTTCTGAAGACGGGTTGATTGAAGCAATGCAGCATGATCTTTCAAGCGGTGATGTAGCCCTGGGCTCTCCTATGCTCCCGGCTATTCTGGGGCAGATCTTTGGTTCAGATATAGGTGCCTGGAGAGGGGGAATGATTCAGTACTCAGGGATTCCGAACTATAAAGCCGTTTCCTGGCGGGTGAAGCTGCCCTTTGCCACCAGCTGGTGGAGAAGTCTGGGTTTACTGGCCAACACTTTCGCCATAGAAAGCTTTATGGACGAACTGGCGATTA
>DIYF01000159.1 GCA_002427745.1 Roseivirga sp. UBA6061
ATACCAATCACGGCCGCCAGGGTGGAGGCGAGCAGGATACTGATTTTCGAAGCAGTCAGTACTTCGTCATGAAAGGCACTTGAAGCCACCACGATGGACATGGTAAAACCTACACCTGCCAGTGTTGAAGCTCCGATGAGCTGTTTCCAGCCAAACTCAGAGGAGAGTTGTGCAATTTTGGCTTTAGAGGCAATCCAGCAAGCACCTACAATACCGAGAGGCTTGCCAATCACCAATCCAAGAATAATACCGAGGCTTACGGGAGCGAAGAGGTCGATGGAGCCACCAGAGATCAGGATGCCCGTATTGAAGAAGGCAAACAGTGGTAAAATGAAGAAGTTGACCACTTTTTCCAGAGAGTGCATCAGATAATCACTGGGTTCTCTCAGTCTTTCAATGGCATTTTGAAGTATATGGAGTGAGCCATGGCCAATGTCTTTCTGATCGTTTTGATCGTCCTGAATTTTCGCGATTTCACGATCGAAGATGATGGCCGTCTGACGGGCAATCAAAGGCAGATCTGCACTTCTCCTGGTCGGGATTAAAATAGCCGTGATCACTCCGGCCAGCGTGGCATGCAGTCCGCTCTGGAAAATCATAAACCAAAGCACCAGCCCGAGCCCTACGTAGGCAGCCACATTATAGACTTTTCTTTTATTCAGGATGACCATGATGACAATCACGACCAACGCTCCGATAAAGGGTAGCAGGTGGAAGCCGTGACCGTAGAAAAGCGCGATTACGATGATGGCACCCAGGTCATCTGCAACAGCCAGGGCGGATATGAAAATCTTCAACGACACCGGTACTCTGGAGCCAAGTAGCGCCATGAGCCCCAGTGTAAAGGCAATGTCTGTGGCCATGGGAATTCCCCAGCCATTAGAAGTAGGCGTACTCATGTTGACGGCTACATAAATCAGGGCAGGTATCAGCATACCGCCAAGAGCACCGATTACCGGCATAGCGGCTCTTTTCATGTCGGAGAGCTCACCATCGAGTACCTCTTTTTTGATCTCCAGCCCGATCAGCAGGAAGAAGATGGCCATCAGGAAGTCATTGATCCATACCTCCAGGGGGAGAATCAGCTTGAATTCACTGAATACCAGGCCCAGCTTGGTATGTCGCCAGTGTTCGTAAACATCTTCGTACCCGAGGTTTACCATCAGCAGTGCCGCAAAAGTGGCAACAATGAGGACGGCTGCGGCAGAAGCACCCCAGTTAAAGAAGCTTTCCATAGCTTGCTTTACCTGCTTATTACCGCGCTTCTCAATGGTGGCAAACAGGGAATCATTGTCCCAGGCTCCTTCATAGGGTACACCGTCTATCGTCAGGCCCGGAAATACATGCAGGCCACTTTGTTTGGCGTCTTTGGTGTCTTGTCTGATTCGCTCTTTTGTCTCCTCACTGCGAAAATCCTGCTCAAAGCGATCCATGTCCAGCCCCAGTTCTTTGGCGGTATCAAGAATGGCCTTTTCCGAAAACAGCTCTTTGTTCCCGGCCAGAGCCTGGTATACTTCTTCTGAAAGGCCTTGTTTCTCTGCGGCCACAACAGCCCAGGCTGCCTGCAGCGCCTCGGGGCTTTCACTGAGGTCCGGGCAGTATTTGTATTCCATCTCCACAGAGTCTCCGTAGCGTTCATCGAGTCCGTCTCTCAGATTCTTTGAAGATTCTCCGGATACTTTATGTTTCAGGTTGCGATAACCTGTTAATACAATTTTCTTCTTCAAGGCCATATGAACACGTTTTGGAGCCGAACCAGTCGACTGGTGTAAGACTAATAGAAAACCTTGTAATTCTATTAGACATAAGGTTATGATTTAATTAAATCATTTCAAAACGGACGAGCGCTGAACACATTGCTTCACTCAGTTCCAATCCATGCAGAATCGGAAAAAGATATTACTCTTCCATCAATCGCTGCAGTATATCTGCATAGGCCAGTTCAATGAGTGCGAGGATGGCTTTTTCATTGTGGTCTGATGCTGATCTGAACTTGATGTGTCTCATATACTTTCCTGCTCCCTGTAATAGCCCATGAGGGTCGGGAAGTTCAGCCCCGTAAAAAAAACCGAGATTCACATGGGCCGAATAGGCGTTTACATAAGCAAAGGGGGCGTGGTCGACACAAACGATGGGATAGTTGTCATGGAAGATGGGCTCTACCTCCTGACCGCAGGTTTTGAGTACATCAAACCACTTCTGAGCAATGGGTTGTAACTCCTCAGGTTGCTCCATCAACCAGTCGCTGAATGCGATGTCCTGCAGGTCTTTTCCGATAAATCTGAGGAGGGGGGCCATTACGTTTAAGGGTGTCTGCTACGAGTCTTTGGGTTGATACAATTGAAAACTGTCCAGAAAGGCATCAATATCTTCTGTATTGGGTTGCCTTTTGGCACAGGCGAAGTAAATATAGTAAATACGCTCGCCACGCTTCAGAAGCCTGGCCTTCATCATGGCTCCCGGGGTAGAGGAGAAGAGGGCATAGGTGATGCTCTTGTCATAGCCTTTTACCTGGTTGACCTGCCTGTCAGAAATTCTGTAGTCATCCAGCTGAGCACTGATATTTTGAATGGTTTGGTCGAACAGCTGTTCTGTATCCCAGCCTTTGATGAGATCATTTGGGAAATCGATATAGGAGACTACGTACCTGTGTTCCATTCCCACCCGGTACTGAAATACAAACTCGTTAAATTCATTGGTTGCTCCTAGCTGGTAATGCCGGGATGATACACTGGGTTTATCCGGGAATTTAGCTACGAACTCACCTGCACGGGACCCGTAAAGGCCCGATTTGAATTTTACGAGATCGGGTAAATCGTTGCCACCACAAGAGGAGAGCAGCAGAATAACAAATAAGACTAAGCTGTTTCTTAACATTTGAACTTTAGTTTAATACACTCTGAATTAGTCTGTGGCTATTTCATGATGATCATGAAATGGAAACCAACTTCAAGCAAGATAAGGCTTTTCTGACCGGCCTCTTATCTATTCTGGTCTGCGGGATATCTTCAGGTTCAACGGTCCTTCTTACACTCAGGCCAGACCTGACATTTCCTGAGTGTTCAATTCTGAGTACTCAGGGAAATGTCAGGTTGGTATTCAGGCAGAGAAAACTCTGGTGAAGCTGTCCTTTTGCAATTTATCCAGTGACAAATCATAATCGGCCGTTTCCGGTTTTTTGACAATCTCACCGCCCAGCTCAACAACAATTTCTCTGAACGACAGTGGATTAGCCCACTGCTGGTACAAAGCTTTAGTGGCATTAACCGATAGTTGAGAGTTGCCCGAAACGCCACTGTTGCCGGCTCCCATATTGAGCACAACAAAACACTGTCTGCCTTTTTCAGGCAAGAGTATACCCAGAATCGTTTGTCTTTGTACAGACTGGCATTTGGTTTCCATAAACAGGTTATCGGGGTTCATCATATAGTTATACTCCACATCATCACCCTGGCCCACAATGATTTTATATTCGCAGTTTCCGGCACCAGAGAAAACATTGTTGTTCACCAGAGTTGGTTCAGTGAGACCATCCTGAGCATATAAATACTCAACAGCGCCATTGGGTGCGTTGGTGATATCTCCAGAGTAAAGTAAATGGCCGGCACCTTGTTTGTAGTCTGCATTCCAGCCGATTTTTCCACCAATGTTCAACCCTGAGAGGTCTAAGTCATTTGCTCCCCATTGGTTTTCCCAATAGATGCCGACCGCCAGTGATTTTCCATAAAACTTGCTACCTGTCGGGATATTGCCAACATACATCTTTTCTGAGGTAGGCAGCGCGTACTCAACATTGGTTGGCAGGAAAAAACGCTTTCCTGTGAGGTCAAACCTTCTCTTTAAATGGTCGAAAAGGAAGTCGTAGTTTGGCCAGATTACGGCTGATACTTTACCTGTTTTTACAAAGGATTTTCCGTTTCTGATACGATAGGCAAAAGCATACTGCCCCTGCATTCTGGTATGACAGGCAGAAAGGGCTTTGAACAAAGCAAAGGGCGTGGCATTGTCCAGCCAGTGTTGATCTTCGTCAGACAGAAACATACTGGTGACCAGATTGAGAGGATTAGCCACCAAGGGCTGGTGATGTGTTTTCGACAGTTTGGAAATCCTGTTAATTACTTTTGGACACCTGGTTTTAAAAGCAAGAAACAAGGGTTTAAACCGATTAAAGATGCCGGCAAGTTTTTCCAGACCGAACTGATCAAATTGTACCCCGGGATTATAATTACTCGCTTTTATGGCTTCAATCACCTCACTGTTTTTGATTAAGAGAGAGTCACCGGTGGCTCTGTAGATGATGTATCTGAAAAATTCCATTGTGTCCTGAGGAATAACTCCGTACAGGTCGGCAATTTTTATCACCGCTTCTTTGTTCCTGATATGCTCATCTCCTGTAAATGTATAGGATAACTCATCGGTCAACACGGACAGTACATCATTGATGGTTTCCTCCGTCAGGGCCATACCAGACTGAAGTAGGTTCAGACATTTGGCCGTCATCAACTCCCGGGTATAAGCCTTGATTACCTTGAAAGAGAGTTTGACATCGGGTAAATCGAATACCTCATTGGGGATATAAACTTCATCTTCAAAATGACTTCCGTAGGTTGAAAGGTAATGCCTGATCTGTTCCATCCAGAGCTTTTCTCTGGAGCTTTTCAGAATGGTTTTCCAGGATTTATGAAAAGTTTTGTTCAGGTCTGTACCGTCCAGCTTTTGCTTTTTATAAAACTGAATGATCTCATCTTTTGCCCATAATGCATCCGGTTCAATGATGTACCCGTCATCTGATATAAAAGCTTGTTTGTCAGACTCTCTGGCTACTACGGCATTAAATAGTTTCAGCGTTTTCATTTCAGTTATTTTATATAAGTGAGGAGTAGTAGTTGAAATATAGGAACTCCTTTTACCTATTGCTGTAATCAAACCCTGGCGGGAAGTAGATTTACCAAAGAAATATAGGAACTGCCGTTGCCTTGACTTTGATTACACTTCAAAGGAAAAGCGGTAGTGCGCAGCCTTTTTGCGTAGTTCTTTTATTTATGAAAAAAAGTGACTTTTTTTCGGCCTGTAGGTTATTACCGGCTGACAGGAATGAAATGAAAGGAGTGAATAATCGGCTCTAATCAGGTCATTGCCCTGATCTTCTCGAGATAGCTTTCAGGAAAACTGAGAGATCGGGCCAGTTCATGGAGCGATCGGGCATAGGCGGTATTGGTACCTGACAGGGAAGAGGCAGGCAGATTATAGCAAATGGCCTTAATGGTTTCTCCTGAGTCCGTCACTATTGCTACTTCTTCCGGAATATAGTCTGCTACACTGGTTTCAGCATAAAGGCTGAGAATAGCCTTTTCGTCAACTGAAAACAGCAGTCCATAAGACCTTTCATGGTCGCAGGGAATCAGAGAGGCCCGGTTACCGATTTTTAATGTATAGCCCTGAAGGTAACCCTTCAGTGGGTTTGAGGGGTGAAGGCCGTTCTTTTCCAGGATAGATTGGTCCATAAACAGGCCATAAAAGAATACTTCCATACCCTGTATTAAACGCAGCCTGACCCGGACCCGTTGATTGAAAATAATTTGATTAAGGGTGGTATTAGTTGAGCAGACCTGGGTTTTCCAGCCTGTACCTGATAAATGTTTCACCGTTAAATTCGAGTTCATTGTCTTCCCTGAAGCCAAGTCTGAGAAAACCCTGAATGCGGGTTCTGGAAGGAGGGAAGAGTACGGTGACCGAATCAAGTCCCATTTCGCCAAAGGCCCGATCGATAATCTGTCTGTACAGTGTTTTGCCAATACCCCAGAAGTCGGGATGTAAGACCAGCGCCAGGTCAGTTTCATCACCCTCGGGCTGCAGGCCTCCCCAGCCGGCAAATTTATCGTCAACCATAAAAGCCCAGGGACCATAACCATGCTCTTTCCAGAGCTTTTCTTTACCTGTTACAAAGGCCCTGCTGATGCTTTCGTCCCAGTGTCCCTGTAGCAGGGGCATTTGTCTTCTCACCAATGGATTGTTCATCAGGTCAATGATTTCTTTGGGGTCAATTTCTGTAAGGCGTCTGAACTGTATATTCATATGAGTATTGTACTGTCCCATTCGCTAACGGACAGACCGAAAATGGGTTATCTTCTGGATTTGTACTTGTCATGAAGTCCTATGCCCTGTAATATCATGGGGGCATACTTCTCAATTCGTCTCATCCGGGTGCTGGCCTGTTTGGGCTGAGAGAAATGCAGGATGTATCCTCGCTGGCGCCCCGGAGTGAGGGCTTCAAAGGCTGTTTTTAACACGGGGTCCTCTTTGAATTTTGCCTCAAGCTCTTCCGGGATAGGTTCAGGGTTTTTGCTGAACGCTACCGTCAGACCTGCTTTCTCTACTTCTATGGCTTCGAATATGTAGGCCCTGATATGCTGCTCAATCTTCAGAATTTCTTCTGTGCTCTTAAACCTGAATAATCTGGCTGCCTGAGAGTTGGGGCCTGGTTTGACAAGAAGGTTTTCCCCATCTGCCAATAAAGAACCCTTGAAGAAGCTAATGCAGCAATACGCTTTTAAGGCGCTGAGCATAAGCACATTTTTATGCTGAAAGGTATAGCAGGGAGCTCCCCATTTTGCTTCTTCAGTCAAGCCACAATCCTGTATGATTTTTCTGAGTAATTCTAACTCCTCCGTCCATCGATGAACTTTGCAGTCGGGTGTGCCACCAAGCTCGCAACGTCCACAGCCTTCAACAAAATAGTTATCTACAGAAGTGTTCATGTTTCGGAATTAAATGTCTGGTCAGATGTACCAGTACATTAAATTTAGTAAACAAATTATTGCCTCTTTTCTCTCAGCAACAGCCACTGCGCATTTATTCTTTCAATATCTGTCAGCTGATCAGTAACATCATCATGCAAAGGGCTATACCATGACATTTCAGAGAAATACTCCCTGAGTGCAGGTGATTTGAATTGGTAGCCATAAGCCGCGAAAATCTCATTTCTCATTAATCTCAATTCTGCTTTTGACAATCCTCTGATGTCTTCATGGTTCAGCAGTTTTACGGAGGCCATTCTGTACTTTCTTTCTTCAAGGGCATTATTTTTTATTGAAAGCCGTGATATGGAGCAATCACCGAGGGTCAGGTACTGGTGTCTGTTGGTGGTTACGGTTTCCAGATCCCAGAAAGATTCTCCTGGTTTGAGCCAATCTTTGCCCGGTTCAATCTTGCTGGTGTCCCTGACCGTTTCGGTTGAATGGCTGATTTGAATTATGCTATCTCGCAGCCATTTATAGGAAACAGACCGGCTGGTAGGGTTAGAGCCGTCATGATCGGAAATGTCTTCGAGCAGCCAGGATTTAAACCTTTTTGACCCGTCTGTTTTAACCTTGGCCAGGTAACCTCTGGACCCGACCAGGTGTCCCCTGGTATAAATCAATAAGATATAATCACCACAGGGCCGACCCCGATACCGTAGGTAGACCGGATCATATTCTCCGTAGTAGTTCTTTTTGGCTCCAAAGTACGCTTCAGCAAAGTCATCGGGTATTTTATCATCTGTTTCTAAGCGCATCAGCCGGTCTAAAAAGTCAGATTGACCCTTAAGCTGATAAGTGCCTGTGAGAATGAAAACCAAGAGAAGACTAAAGCGCAAAAGCATGTCGGGAAGCTAATGACTGATGGTTGAATAATGAACGAAGGCTGAACAGGAAATGAATTTAGGGAATTAAGTAAAGCAGAAAAGAAAATTATGGTTACTCATTGCTGCTTTGACTTATGGCCCGATGCTTCAGGCGTGAAACGCTTATAAAGAAATAGCAGATAGTTTAAGGGAACTGAGTGCCTTCTCATATTTGAAATTAAAAAGCAATAGATAAGTTGGATATATTTCTATTTTTATAGAAGAGTGAAATCAGTCCCATTCCGTAAAATCTTGCGGATCAAGTCGCCTGATTGCTCTGCGACCATAACCATCAAAACCTAAGAAATATGACCAATAGTGCCAACACCCTCTACACCGTAAGTGGAAATGTGAAAGATGTAAATGGAGGTCAGGGAGTGCCTGATCTGCATGTGCTTGTTTATGATAAGGACCTCTTAAAAGATGATTTTCTGGCCATAGGAGTGACTGATACCCAGGGGAACTTTAGTGTGCAGTTTGAGGCATCCAAATTCAGAAGCTTTCTGGAGAGGAGACCAGACCTGTACTTTATTGTGAAAGATGCCGGCTTTGAGCTGTTATCTACTAAGGATAACCCCATCAAAAACGCAGGAGTGAATACTTCGGGAGTTGATTTGTCGGTGGACCTTACTGACGATAAGCTTCGCAAGCTGATCAATCCGACCCCGGTGCCGGGCTGGGTAGGAGGTTTTGCCGAAACCAAAGCTGCTTTTGCTTATCCCAATCCCGATCTGGGTTCATTGCATATGACAGGTAACCTGGACAATATCCACAAGCTTCAACGACAGCAGAAGGTAGTATGGCCTGAGTTTAGCTGGATAGCTCCGAATGGCGAAAGGTGTTATCAGATGTTCGCTCCGGATATTTCCAGACTGGGTTATACCAATGAAGGCCAGGTGTATGCCATTATTTGTCCACAGCAGGGTGCCTGTATTCCCCATCTGGGTTGTATGAATGTAGAGGTTACGGTTACGGGAGTTCGTGGCTGGGCCAATGAATCAGCCAAAGATATGGCCGCTGATATGACGGTTACGGGAAAAATCTGGTTCAGTCCTTCAGCATGTGAAAATCCGCTGGTTCAGGAACTATGGGATTTGTTCAAGAAGAACCACATGGACTTTCCTTTTGACAAGGCCCATGCTATCAATGTAACCACTTTTGACCCGGGTAATCCTGACCAGCCCATCTTTCCACTGAGGAGAAAATCGACTACGGCTTTTCCTATTCCTGATTTTGCCAGACATGATAGTGTTGCCTGGGATGTAGCTCATTTAGGGGTGGAGATCGGCCCGATTGAGCAGCATAAGAATGAAAAGCTGAATCACTTCAACCAAACAGTGCTCAACCTGTTCAACATCGCCTCAGGAGATATGTTAAAGGAAAACAACATACTCACCTGGAATGTATGGTTTACCGCACCGGATTACGTAGATCAGACCGAATGGGCAGATCATGCTGAGAAATGGCGAAAATCCATCGATGCCGATCATGGAAGTCCTGACGGACCCGGAACTGATCCCAGGTATTTTGATGGAACTCCTTTCAATCCACTTGAAAGTTTGTTTGAAGCTGAACTAAAGAAGATTTTCGATTTGAAAGCTACTTTAGAGTAAGGCTTTACCTGTATGGTACTATCCCACGATGGGCCTTACGGCAATATCAAAATACTGTAGCAGCGGAGAGGTTTGTGTGATTTTAGCGGCTTCTTCCAGATCACCTGCCTGGATAATCACAAAGCCGGCAATGATTTCATTGATTTCTGCAAAGGGCCCGTCAGTTGTCACGGGCTTGTCTTGTACAACATAGGTGCCTCCTTTGTCAAGTCGGTTGTCGGAGATGTAATGTTCAGGAATGGTTTCGACCCATTCCTGATATTCATTGAGGCGCCTTTGCAATTCTTCAGAAGTAATGTCTGATGAGGATTTTCTGTTGAGCAGAAGCAGAAATTGCTGCATAAAGTGTTGTGTTTACTATAGTTTAACCAGGGGAGTGCAGCCCCATTTTATTTCCTTCGGAGTCAAGAAAGACTGCAAAGAAACCAACTTCATCGGCATGTGGTGTCTTGGGAATCAGAATTTTGCCTCCATTTTCCTCTACTTTGTCTAAAACGGTCTGTAGATTCTCTCCACCATTGAGGTAAATGGTAACTCCCTCGGTGGAAGGGGTATAGCCTTCTCCTTTCATAATCACCCCTGTGACTGCCTGATTCTCATAGGGCAGCAGTCCCATTTCTATGCCGGGGAATTCTAGCTGTTGGATGTCAATACTGAGAATAGTTTCGTAAAACCTGATGGCCCTGGTGATATCGGTGGCCGGAATTTCAAAAATGGAGACAAAAGTATTCATACTACTGTTTGAGTTTTCTGTTTGGGCGATACTTTTGATCGGGAGTAGGGTAATAAAGCTCAGACTGAGCCATACTACCATGCGGTAAGACTTGTGATACATTTATTTTACTTTTTCAGGGCATAGATAACCTCATTGTAAAAGCAAAAATTGTAAAAATGCGACAGGCCTAGTCCTTTGAATAAATCAGGGAAGAGAGCATCATCTGATCATTACTCAAATACTCTTTCGGATTGGTTCCGGTGAGTTCTTTGAAGTCTTTGATAAAGTGAGCCTGATCATAATACTCGCTTTCGTAAGCAACTTCAGTCAGGTTTTTCTCCCGGTCGTCCAGCATTAACTTCAGTGCTGCCTGTAGTCTGATGACTTTGCCCAGCTGCTTGGGGCTGATGCCTACCTGCTTTGCGAACTTTCGCTCCAGACTTCGCCTTTTGGAAGGGGCATCTTTGAGTATCATACCAATAGATGTATTTCCCCTGGTGCTGGCCAGGGCATCGGTGGTGGATGCTACGATATTGTCTATTACGGATTGTTCCGTGAGCCTGCCTAGCAGAAAGCTTTCAACAATCTCTATTCTTGATTCCGTAGATGTGGCCTCTGCAATCTGCTGCTCCAGTTGTCTGATCAGACTTTCTTCGAAGAGTGATGTCAGAGGTGTTTCTTTATCTGCCAGCTCATGGAGGGGACGGGTGATGAAATTGGCAAAACCATAGGGGTAAAAACGCACAGCAAAGGTATTGACATAGCCCGTGGGTTGTATGTAGTAAGGTTTGGTAATCTGACCTAAAACCATGGTCCGCGGTTGTATGATAAAATCCGTCTCTGAGGTAAACCGCTTTACATCCTCTCCCAGAATAAAGCACATTTCTATGCATCCATCCGGAACTATCCGTTGTTTGGGAGCTTCTATATCGCCCGGTACTTCCAATATCCAGTGGCATTTTACCACAGCTGCCAGATCGGGGTGGGGTTGATAGGTTTGGTAGTTCATAGTTGATGTTGAATGATGATAAATGTTGGTTGGTCGGGCGCCCGGTTGCCAGGCTTTTGCTGCGTCAATTCAGTTTTCTGAACTCATTAAAGGACTCGATGAGCCCATTGCCTGAGTCATATCTTCTGGCTTCTTCTCTGACCAGGTGTTCGTTTTGTGTAAAAATGCCAATTACTTTTTTCCAGTCCTCTTTTTCTGTTTTCCAGTAATCCCGGTTGCTGGTCAGGACTGCTTTCAGCAAGTCTCCCTGGTAAAAATCTCCCTCCGCAAGAATGTCTTCTTCGAGGGTTTTGAGTGCTAAAGGTATCAGGTATTTCAAACCCAGATCCTGGCCTATCATGATTCTTAGATCCTCGGTGTCAAACGTATTCAAGTGCTTTTTTCTCAGTCTGTAACAGGTAGTGATCAGGTAGCTTTCTTCCTTTGGGACAGGTCCCCAGTTGTCGTTTTCCAGGGCTTCAAGGGTTTTGTCCAGCCAGCCTTCCTGGAACTCTTCTCGTACAGAGGTATATTTTAAGACTTTCACCTGATTAGTCTCTTTTATCTAATAACTCTCTGATTCTCTCCGCCAGAACAATGCGGTGTTTAATTGAAACGAGATAGTCGCTGAGGGTCGAAATAACCGCGTCTTTTGTCTCCTGATCAAGTGCGTTCCCCGGAATATCGATGGTGTTGGCGTCATAAATAATACTCTCATTGAGCAGGTAGAGCAGGGATGTCAGGTCATAATCAACATCTACCAACAGTTCTGAGCTTTTCAGTACATTCCAGGCTGCCAGATCAAACTGGATATATCGGATGCCCCTGGCTTTTGAGAGAACCTTGCCAATACTCACTTCCGCATTGTCGCGATAGTACATCATGGAGTCCAGCACCTTCTGGTTTTGAGCCAATTGCATGTTGAGGTTTTGAATGTTCTTTTCATTGCCCAGGGCAATTTTATCCATCAACCCGTTGATCTTACCTTTGGCAATTCTGTTTTCGTTGAGGTTGTTAAAAAATAAGGCCAGTACCACTCCCAGAAATACGGGAATGAATTCAAGTACCGGTTTCTTTAATCCTTTCAGCTTCATCTCTTCATATTGACAGACTGGAAAAAGTACCTCTCTTAATTTAATAAGCCTAAGCTAAAAGAATGGAGCTTTTACATTCTTTATAACGGGATATTCCCAGTTGGGAAACATTACAGATAACACTGCCCTGCCTGATAGCCTGCCAACGAATCTCAAAGTAAGGTAATCCGGGACTTTCTGTGAATTGAACCGATCTCAGGATTATGATTTCCGGGAGATCAGGCCATAAACAGCGTCTAGGTCTTTCTTTTCTTTTTCTTGGCAGCAGGGAAGAGGATATTATTCAGGATCAGGCGATATCCCGGAGAATTGGGGTAGAGATTAAGATCTGTGGGTTCTTCACCCACTCTGTGCTGATAATCCTCCGGATCATGACCTCCGTAGAAGGTCCAGAAGCCTTTGCCATATACACCGTGAATGTATTTGGCTTCATCGGCAACATCGGCTTCGCCCATAATCACCACATCCGGCTTGATCACCCTCTTTTTGAAAGAAGTAGTTTGTCCGAAGAACCCTTTAATCAGTTGGGTATGATTCTGTGTAAGCATAGTGGGTATAGGGTCCCACTTGGCAGAAAACTGGAAGAGTGTGAAATAATCGTTATCCTCTCTCAGTCCGCGGAATCTGCGGGCTTCTGTATTGTCAATATCACTGAATTCGTATTCCAAAGGATCTTTTCTCAGCTTGAAGTTCTCGAAAGCCAGGGTGCCGCTGAAGTCAAACTGCGATTCAGCATTCGGGTTGGCAGGATCACCATCATACATGGCTTCTATAAAATCAAGTCCGGCTCCTGCCAGGGCGATATCAAAGCTGTCGGTAGCTGAGCACATGGCGAAAAGGAAACCGCCACCAGCCACAAAGGCCTGAATTTTTTTAGTAATCGCCAGTTTTAGCTCTGATACTTTCGCAAAACCATGCTTACGGGCAGAGGCTTCATAGTCTTTCTGCTGCTGTATATACCAGCTGAAATTCTTGAAACTCGCATAGAACTTACCATACTGGCCGGTGAAGTCTTCATGATGCAGGTGCAGCCAGTCGTAGTCACTAAGCTGGTCAGCCATCATTTCATCATCATAAATTACTTCATAAGGAATTTCCGCATAGCTGAGGGCGAGTGTCACGGCATCATCCCAGGGCATCTTGCTCTTGGGTGAGTACACGGCTATTTTCGGAGCTTTCTCCAGCTTCATCATGTCCATGTTAGAAGCAGGCGAAACAATCTGCTCTTCGAGCTGGTTTGCCTCAGCATCGGAGATTACTTCGAAGCTTACACCCCGGATGACGAGTTCATTTTGATAGGCAGTTCGGGCGGGTAGTAAAAAACTTCCTCCCCGGTAATTTAACATCCAGTCAATTGCATCGTCTTTCTTAAGTACCCAGTAGGCAATGCCATATGCTTTCATATGGTTTGTCTGGGACTCGTCCATAGGAATGAGCAGCTTGTTTGCGTAACCTGATAGACTGATGGTCGTCAAAAGTATGAATGCGAGAAGTTTCCTCATGCCGGGCGTATTTATAAACCGTTTAACTGTACGATCGTTTAATTTAAATATTTGTTCTAAGAAATTGACCAGTGGTCAACTAGTTTTAGAACGGGTAAAAACTCAGTTTGATCAATGAACTTAAGAGAAAATATCAGAGAGGGGATAAAATCGATCAAATCGAACAAGCTCCGCACTTTTCTTACCGGTTTTATCATTTCCATTGGAATTACTTCTTTGGTAAGTATGCTGACAGCCGTAGATGGCTTGCGGAGTGAGATAGACTCCAGTCTGTCCGGCCTTGGAGCCAACAGCTTTGACATCAGCCAGCGAGACTCGGGCAGGAGGAACCGGAATGGAAGGAAAGAGAAGTCTTACGAGCCGATTAAGTTCAAGCAGGCTATGACTTACAAGAGGGACTTTGATTATCCGTCAACCGTTACGGTGTATACCCGGGTTTCAGGGAGTGCCGAAGTAAAGCATGGTCAGGAGAAAACGGATCCCAATATTACCATTACCGGAGGAGATGAGAATTACTTTGCCATCAAGGGTATTCAGGTAGAAAAAGGAAGGAACTTCTCTTCCTTAGAAACCCAGTACGGCAACTATGTATGTGTGGTGGGAACGGAAGTGGTCAAGAGATTATTCCCTGACAACCAGGACCCACTGAATCGCACGCTCAAGTTTTATGGTAACAACTACCGGATCATCGGAGTGTTGGAAGAGAAAGGTGGTTTTGGAGGCGAAACAGAAGAAGACAGAAACATCGTGATTCCGCTGCTCAACGCTAAGCGATATGACAAAAGTGGCAGAATGCGTTTCAATATTACTACCCAGATTGAGAATCCGGAAGAAGTGGACTACGCGATGGGTGAGGCTACCGGTTTTATGCGCAAGGTGCGTGGCGACAGGATCGGAGCAGAAGATTCTTTTGAAATAGAGCGCAGTGATTCGGTAACGGAAGCACTCGATAATATGACCAGCGGACTCCGCACCGGAGGTTTTGCAGTAGGTATTCTCACACTGTTGGGAGCGGCCATCGGACTGATGAACATCATGATGGTTTCCGTGACAGAGCGGACGCGTGAAATAGGCGTGCGTAAAGCTTTGGGAGCTACGCCTCAGAGGATAAGACAGCAATTTCTGATTGAGGCCATTGTGATTTGCCAGATGGGAGGCATCGTGGGAGCCCTCATGGGAATCGGTGTTGGTAATATACTGGCTAAGGTGCTGGGTGGTGCTTTTGTTATTCCATGGGCCTGGATCATTATGGGCCTGGTTATCTGCGTAATTGTAGGACTTCTCTCAGGATATCTGCCCGCCAAGAAAGCAGCCCGTTTAGACCCCATTGAGGCCTTAAGATTTGAATAAGCGGTTAATGACGCTGATGAAAAAGCCACCTGTCCGGGTGGCTTTTTTTAATTTTACGGGTACAAGAAGGAGTATCATCATGCCACTCTGATCACTTCACGGTACAAATAGGCCTGTTTACTCAGGGATACCGTTGAGTGTCTGAGGGAGACAGGGAGTTCAGGTGTCTATACTGTATCCGCGATGGTCATAACTAAATGAGGAAGCTATGGATTTGCATGATCCAATACATAAGAAGGTAATAGGTGTTTCATTCATCGTATTCAGTGTATTCAGTCTGGTGGGGGTTTACTTCTACGACATCTTTATGGAGTGGGTACTGGAGCAGGCCAATCAGGATCCGAATTTTAATACCGAGGTAGGCTGGATATTTGCGTTTATTGATTCGATTGTCTGGGCCCTGGCTATCATCTTTTTAGTGCCCCGACTTATCCTGGGAATAGCCCTGACTCTGGGCAAGAAATGGGCAAATATTCCCTCCATGGTCTTTGGTATCATCAGCATGCTCAATTTCCCGATCGGTACTGCCCTGGGGGTATATTGCATTCTCGTATTTACGGCTAAGCCTAGGCCGGAAGAGACTTTTGATAAGCGGGATCACTGACCGGGAACATAGACCACCTGCTTGGTCTCGAAGAATTCTTCCTTGTAAAAATCAGAAATATTGAAGGTCCTGACCCTTTGAAGTCCGGACTCTTTGATCTCTGCCTTCAGGTCTCCGCCTTTGAGGTACAACAGGCCGTTTTTGAATTTGAATTGTCTGCCTGGCCTGATCTTTCTTCTGATCCAGGGATAAAACACGGCAAGCTTTGAAACAGCCCTGGAAACTACAAAGTCATAGCTTCCTTTGATCTGTTCAGCCCTGATCTGCTCGGCTCTTACATTCTCCAGTCCAATTGCTTTTGAAACCTCTCTTACCACCCTGATCTTCTTCCCGATGGAATCTACAAGGTGAAACCGGCAATCGGGAAACAGGATGGCCAGGGGAATTCCCGGAAAGCCACCTCCTGTGCCTACATCGAGGATTTCTGATCCGGGATTGAAGTGGTGTACTTTGGCGATGGCCAGGGAGTGCAGTACATGCTTTTCATAAAGGTTTTCAATGTCTTTACGGGACACCACGTTGATGCGCTCATTCCAGTAGGCGTATAGTTCTGCCAACTGGCCGAATTGTGCAATCTGCTTCTCTGTGAGATCAGGAAAGTGTTGGAGGATGATATCCATGGCGCAAAGATGCGAATATTGATTGTTAAATTTTAAGACGGGGCAACCAATTACCTGGTCTCCGGTCAACTCACAACCAAATTAAATATGCTCTTTCTTGCCCTTCACAAGGTCGTACATCAGCTCACGAGCCCTGTGTAGCTGCGCCTTAACGGTACCAAGAGGGGCTTCCAGCTCTTTGGCGATTTCATCATAGCTGAGCTCGTCAAAATAGCGGAGTCTTACCAGGCGCTGGTATTTGGCAGGCAGCTTGGTGACAAACATTTGTACCAGTTCAATTTTCTGTGCCTTGATGGCCTCTTCCTGCGGGTTCAGGTTTCTGTCCTGTACGTCAATGGTTACGGCATCCCCGTTGTCATCTTTGAAAGAGGTGTTGAGGCTCATGGTATCCAGCCTCTTTTTTCTGATAAAGTCAATGGTGTTGTTGGTGGCTATGCGGAACAGCCAGGTACTGAAAGTAAAGTCCTTTTTGAATTTATGAAGATTCTTAAAAGCCTTGGCAAAGGCTTCAATGGTCAGGTCCTCTGCATCATCAACATTACGGACCATTTTCAGAATCATGTGATAGACAGGATTCTTGTATCGTTTCATCAGCTCTGCAAAAGCATGCTGATCTTTCCCTTCTACCGCTCTATCTATTAATTTAAAGTCTTCTAATGCCTTGTCTGAAAACTGTTTTCCTAACTCCATTTAATTCTTTTAGCTGTCAGCGCAATCAATCCGACCACCGGATAACCAATCGTATAACACAAATCAAACAAGGGTAGTGCCCAATAAGCCAGCTTTACCTTGAGATTTTGACCTGAGCGGGTAAATATACTATAAAATGACAAGCTCCTGATTGCGAAAGGAACCAAAATCAACGCCTTATTTTCGACTACGGCCAGCAGCCAAAAAAACAGTATCCAACCAGCTAGCGTAGCTAACGTAAAATTGGCCAGGCGCGTTTGATCTTTTTTATGATAGCGCTTACCGGCTGATAAGTGTCGTATTTTCTGTTTGAAAAAGTCCTGCCATGTAGTTTTGGGTATGGAAACCATCTGGCTGTCCTGGGATAGTACCACCTCCGTATTGTCTTTGGTCGCATGACGGTTCACAAAAATATCGTCATCACCTCCCGTGTATTTTTCGTCTCCTCCGAAACCAGATTGCCGGAACAGGGTTTTGCGATAGGCCATGTTCCGTCCGACTCCCATATACGGTTTGCCCGCCAGAGCATGGGAGAGGTACAGCAGGCCGGTATGCAAGGTCTCAAAGCGGATAAACTGGTTCAGTATTCCGGGAGTTTTTTGGTATGGTGAAAAGCCCAGTACCAGGTCAGTGCCCGGTTGAAAGCCACAGGCCATTTCACTGATCCAGTTTTCAGATACAGGACTGCAGTCGGCATCGGTAAAGAGCAGAAGGTCATGATTTGCCGCCTCTATACCTTGTTTGATAGCGTGTTTCTTACCGGTCCATCCTTCGGGTATGCTGGTAATATCAATGGTTTTAAGTTCAGGGAATTGCTGCCTGAATTTCCTCAGTACATCGGCTGTGCCATCAGTGGATCGGTCGTTTACCACAATGACCTCAAAGTCCGGGTAGTTTTGTGCTGCCAGTCCCTGAAGCAATGCCAGAAGACGAGCTGCCTCGTTATGAGCCGCTATGACCACCGATACAGGTTCACTTGTACCTTTGGACGGGGTGATTTTGGCAAAGGCGAGCTTCTGAAACAGAAGCCAGTGATAGATGAGCTGCACGCCTAATACAACCAGGTATACCTCTAATAAAAAGTTTTCGAGATCGGACATAGGACGATTCGAAAAATAAGGAATTAAGAATTAACGATTAGTACTATTTTTGTGCGATCAAAAAGCAGGCATGGATTTTAAATTATTAGCACAGGATAGTGGGTCGAAGGCGAGAGCAGGGGTTGTGACTACAGATCATGGGACCATCGAAACTCCCATTTTTATGCCTGTGGGTACGGCAGGGTCGGTAAAGGCCGTGCATCAGCGTGAGCTGAAGGAAGATATTCAGGCCCAGATCATTCTGGGAAATACCTATCACCTGTATCTGAGGCCGGGTCTGGATGTTATTGAAACGGCCGGAGGGCTGCATAAATTCAATGGCTGGGACAAACCTATTCTCACAGATAGTGGCGGATATCAGGTGTATTCTTTGTCCGGTACCCGAAAGATCAAAGAAGAGGGGGTGACCTTTAAATCACATATTGATGGTTCAAAGCATGTATTTACTCCGGAAAGAGTAATGGACATTCAACGCACCATCGGTGCGGATATCATTATGGCTTTTGATGAGTGCACGCCTTATCCTTGCGAATTTGGCTACGCTCGCGAGAGTATGGAAATGACTCACCGCTGGCTGAAGCGCTGCTGCGACCGCTTTGATGCGACCGAAGGCAAGTATGGCTATCAACAGACGCTCTTCCCGATTGTGCAGGGCAGTACCTTCAAGGACCTGAGAATTCAGTCAGCTGAAACCATTGCCTCTTTTGAAAGAGAGGGAAATGCTATAGGCGGACTTTCGGTGGGAGAGCCACATGAGATGATGTACGAGCAGACGGAGGTGGTCTGTAATATCCTACCGGCCGACAAGCCTCGTTATCTGATGGGAGTAGGAACTCCTGAAAACCTACTGGAATGCATGGCGTTGGGAGTAGATATGTTTGATTGTGTGATGCCAACCCGGAATGCCCGTAATGGCATGTTGTTTACCAGCGAGGGAATTCTGAATATGCGCAATGAGAAATGGAAGAATGATCACAGCCCGATCGATCCAAACCTGGAGGGATATGTGAGTGGCTTCTATTCCAAAGCCTACCTGCGTCATTTAATTACCAGTAAGGAGATTTTAGGCGCGCAAATTGCAAGTATCCATAACCTCACGTTTTATCTCTGGTTGATGAAGGAGGCCCGAAAGCATATTTTAGCGGGAGATTTTTCTGGCTGGAAGAATCAGATGGTGAAGAAAGTGACTGCTAGGCTCTGACCATGAAAATAATAGACTGGTATATACTGAAGAAATTCCTGACCACCTTCATGTTTGTGGTGCTGATACTGGTATCTATTGTTCTGATCATTACCTTCTCTGAGCGGAATGAGAGCTTTATCAAAAATGACATTCCGGCCAAGCTCATTGTCAGGTATTTCCTGAACTATGCTCCCTATATAGCCAATATGATCACCCCGATTACGGTGTTTATAGCAGCCACTTTTGTTACGTCTAAAATGGCCGGCCATACGGAAGTAGTAGCCATACTGAGCGGAGGTGTGAGTTATCCTCGTTTTCTGAGGCCTTTCCTTATAGGTGCCAGTATCATTGCCCTGCTGAGCTTTTTCCTTACGGGATGGATTATACCCAACGCCAATAAATACAGAGTTGCCTTCGAAATCCGGTATTTTGACAAGGAGTTCAACTATAAGGAAAGGGATGTCCATTTTAAGGTAAGCCCTACCACCTACGCCTATCTGAACTCTTATAACTCGCGCAATGATCAGGGGTATAAGTTTACCCTGGAAGAAATTCAGGACAAGCGACTGATCTGGAAGCTGTCTGCCGCCAGGATCAAGTGGGACACCACGGACCTGGCCTGGAGGCTTACAGACTGGGATTTGAGAAGGGTAAATGATTTCGGGGAGGATTATGTCTATGAGAATATCAAAGACACGCTCATCACTATCAATATGAGCCCCAAAGACTTTGGCAATACCAAAAGTCTGGAGCAGACCCTGACCCTGAATGAGCTGGACGACTATATTGCCGATTTGCGTTTAAAGGGGGCAGACAATATCCCCATCTATGAGATCGAGAAGCTGATACGTTTTATGTCGCCCTTTACAGCCATCATCCTGACCTTTATCGGTGTGATTTTGTCGTCAAAAAAGACCAGGGGAGGAGTGGGCTTTCAGATAGCACTGGGCTTCCTGCTGGCCTTTATTTTTATCCTGCTCTTTATTGCTACCAAGAGTATTGCCGAAGCCGGCTCTATGAACCCCATTTTTGCGGTCTGGCTACCCAATATGATATTCACTGTATTGGCGCTTGTGATATACCGCTTTGTACCTAAATAATGGAGCAGGCCAGCCTCAAAGATTATATCAAACTCCATTTCATTGTGTTTATCTGGGGTTTTTCAGCGATTCTGGGAAAGCTGGTGGAAATGCCTTCCACGGAGGTGGTCTTTTACAGAACCTTACTGGCTGCCATGGGGCTGGCTGCACTGCTGAAATTCAGAAAAAGATCTTTTAAAATCGGTACGGCCGGTGTTTTCAAGACACTGGGAACCGGTGTTTTGATAGGTGCCCACTGGGTGCTGTTTTTTGAAGCCGCTCGGGTGGCCAATGTGTCGGTATGCCTGGCAGGTATGGCCACGACTACTTTCTGGACGAGCCTTATCGAACCTCTGTTCAACTCCCGTAGGGTACGTGTTTTTGAAGTGGGTATCGGCCTGGTGGTGATTTTAGGCTTATATGTTGTCTTTCAATTTGAGTTTGACAATGCTCTGGGTTTGACCCTCGCGATTCTTTCTGCACTTCTGGCAGCAGTGTTTTCTGTGCTCAATGCCAAATTCACCCGATGGTATAACCCCTATATGATCACTTTCTACGAAATGGTAGGAGCCTTTTGTGGAGTGGCTTTGTTCATTGCTTTGTACGAGCCGGTGGTGTTAGGAGAAGCTTTTCAGCTGGGAGTACCCAAAGGAAATGACTGGACCTACATCCTGGGACTGGCCATAGTCTGCACCGTCTATGCCTATTCCGATGCTGTGGAGTTGATGAAACGGGTTTCTGCTTTCACGGTCAACCTGACGATCAATCTGGAACCGGTTTATGGTATCATCATGGCGCTGATCATCTTTGGTGAGTCTGAGCAAATGAGTTCCGGATTTTACCTGGGCACACTCATTATCCTGC
Source organism: Roseivirga sp. UBA6061 (assembly GCA_002427745.1). Lineage (GTDB taxonomy): Bacteria > Bacteroidota > Bacteroidia > Cytophagales > Cyclobacteriaceae > Roseivirga. The sequence continues at coordinate 21,066 of DIYF01000159.1, forward strand.
TGGCTGTCTTTCTCTACCCTGTGATCAACAGGCGATTGAGAAGGAGGGCGCAAGAGATGAGCTGAACGAATGGCGCGAATTACCTCTTTTCTTGACATTATTTAACAGTTGACAAGGCAATACAGGCCTGTGAATTGCAGCTAAGAGCCTGTATGAAAAGGCTCGATTGGTATATCCTGCGAAAATTCCTGATTACTTTTTTCTTCGTTGTACTGATTCTGGTGTCGGTAATACTGATTATTACCTATGCCGAGCGTAACGGCAGCTTTATAGAGCATCATATTCCTGCCCACCAAATCCTGGGGTATTTCCTCAACTTTGCGCCTTATATCGCCAATATTATCACACCCATTACTGTATTTATTGCAGCTACTTTCGTGACATCGCGCCTTGCCTCGCATACCGAGATTGTGGCCATTTTGGGTAGTGGGGTGAGTTATTTTCGTTTTTTGCGTCCTTTTTTGCTGGGGGCCACAGTGATAGCCCTTGTCAGTTTTGTGCTGACCGGCTGGGTGATTCCCAATGCTAACAAATCCCGTATTCTCTTTGAGCTGAATTACTTCAATACAGGGGTAAGGAAAGCAGAAAAGAACTTCCATATCAAGGTCAGTCCTGTCCACTATGTGTTTGTCAACAGATTTAATACAGAGAAACAGGTAGGAACGAATTTTACCCTGGAGGCGATAGAGAATAAGAAGCTACAGTGGAAACTATCGGGAAAGTCTATCCGCTGGGATGCGGAGCAATCAGCCTGGCTATTGAAAGACTGGAATCTGAGAACCATCAAAGGACTGGAGGAGCAATACCTATATGAGCCGAACAGGGATACCCTTTTGGTACTGAACCTGGCGCCTAAGGATTTTGAACAGGCTAAAAACATGCAGGAAACCCTGAGTCTTGATGAGCTGAACGACCATATCGATGACCTCAGACTGAAAGGGGCCGATCATACCCCCATTTTCGAAATAGAGAGAATCGTACGGGTCATGTCGCCATTCACTGCCTTGATTCTCACCTTTATCGGGGTGACACTTTCTTCAAAAAAGAGCCGGGGAGGCGTGGGCTTCCAGATGGCGCTCGGGTTTCTGCTGGCCTTTATCTTCATCATATTGTTTATGACTACCCGAAGCATTGCCAGGGCGGGTTCGGGTTATAGCGTACTGATCATTTGGTTGCCCAATATTATTTTCACCATACTTGCGCTTATTATCTATCGCCTGGTCCCCAAATGATTAGCTGAGCAGTTTCTGCATCCAAATCAGGATGACGTTTTCACGAGTTTGTAGCCATGCTTACTGAGAGGTAAAGACCTGATGCGCTCTCCTGTAGCTGCGAAAATAGCATTGCAGAGTGCCGGTGCCAGGGGAGGAGTGGCCGGTTCTCCCACACCTCCCGGGTCCTCATCGTTTTCCATGATATACGAAATCACCTCGGGCATGTGCTTTAGCCTGATCATGTCATAGTCAGGGAAGTTCGATTGCTCAATCTGACCATCCTTGACTGTGATTTCACCGTAAGCGGCAGCCGTCAGGGCGTAGACAATACCACTTTGCATCTGCGCATAGATGGTATCAGGGTTGACATATTTGCCGCAATCGATCACACAATAAACTTTGTCGACACTGTATTCTTTATCTGCATTTACCGTCACCTCCACTACCTGTGCTACGATAGACCCGAAAGACTCATGGAAGGCAATGCCTTTGGCTTTTCCTTCTGGCAGGCGTTCCGTCCACTGACTCATCTGGATGGCTGTTTCAAGCACTTTCAGTTGCCGTGGCCTGGTTCGCAGCAGTCTGTGTCTGAGCCAGTAGCCGTTTTTATTAATGGCAAAGGCCATCTCATCAATAAAGCTTTCGGTAAAAAAGGCATTATAGGAATGTCCCACACTGCGCCAGAAGCCCAGCCGCATAGGACTCTCTACGAAGGAATAGCCGATTCTTTTCCTTTCAAAGGCATAAGCCAGGTGGGCAGCGCCCTCCGGTGCCGTGGTATCCTGTGATTCCGGTGGGGTCATCAGAGGGAAGTTTCTGCCGATACTGCTTCGCAGTACCGATTGCATGGCAATGTGATTTTCAATCGCCTGTACCATGCCCTGCTCATGCACTGCCGCTTTAAACCTGCTGAGCACCATGGGGCGATAGGTGTCGTTGCGGGTATCTTCCTCACGTGACCAGACCATCTGCACCGGGGTGCCTTCCATGCTTTTGGCAATTCTGGCAGCTTCTGCGATGAAGTCATTCTCGGCCCTCCGGCCAAAACCACCCCCCAGGTATTTAATGTCAATTTCTACATCAGATTTACTGACATCGGCTTCTTTGGCAACGGCCATCGAAACCAGAAAAGGAGCCTGGTGCCCCACCCATACTTTGGCCCGGCCATCTTTTACCAGTATGGTGCAATTGAGCGGTTCCATGGTGGCATGGGCAAGAAACGGTACTTCGTATTCAGCTTCCACCAGAAAAGAAGCCTCCTGAAATGCCTCATCTACATTGCCTCGCTTGTCTTTGACATGATCGATTTCTCCGGAGAGCCTTTCCTGCAGCCCTTTCCTTATTGCTTCTGTCGACAGACTTTCATTGCCTCCCGTATCCAGCTGAAGGTCCAGTTGATTAGCCGCCTGCTGTGCCCGCCAGGTATTGTCTGCGATCACAGCTGCTCCCCCGGGCCAGTACATTACCTTTTTCACCCCTCTCAGGGCCATGATGTTGGCCTCATTGTTGATGCCCAGTACGGTAGCTCCTACAACCGGGCTGTGCTTTACCGCGGCAAACAGCATGTCGGGTACGCGTACATCAATACCGAAGGTGGCGGTACCATTCACCTTTTCTTTCAGGTCGATACGCTGCTGGCTTTTACCCAGTATTTTCAGATCTGCTTTGGCTTTCAGGGCAGGTTTGTCAACCGGTTTTTCCTGTGCTGCCAGCGATGCGAGCTCACCATAGGAGATCCTGTTCCCCGAGTCCGAAATGACAAAGCCACTGGCGGCTTTCAGGCTTTGCTCTTCTGTGCCCCACTTTTTGGCTGCAGCCTTAATCAACATCGCTTTGGCTGATGCTCCCAGCTGTTGGTAGTGCTCGTAGCCATCCCTTACTGAAGTGCTGCCCCCTGTGGCAATATAGGGCAGGACATAGGCTACTTTTTCCATAAAGTGAAAGCCCGTAGAGCTGGACGTGCGCTGGTAATTGGTGGCCAGGTTGATATTGGCATAGGGAGATTCTACCTGAGGGTGAATCACCTCTATCTGATCCAGAGAGACTTCCAGCTCTTCGGCCGTCAGCATGGCCAGGGCAGTGAGTACTCCTTGTCCCATCTCAGCACGGGCTATGGCCAGCTGAATCGTATTATCCGGTTTGATGAAAATGAAAGGGTTTAGTGCTTCACCTTCTTCAAAACCACGGCCGGTAAAACTTCTTTTTCGGGCATTGGAGTATAAGCTGCCTCCCAGACCGAGGGCAAAGCCTCCTCCTATAATGGAACCGGATATAATAAAGGCCCTGCGGGTAATTTTCTGCTTTCTGGTTCTTTCCTTTGCCATGCTTATACCTCCTTAGCTTCTTTACTCAATTCCATCACAGCCTCTTTTACCCGCTGATAGGTGCCGCATCTGCAAATATTGGTGATTGCTGTTTCCAGTTCTTCTTCGGTAGGTGACGGGTTTTGTTTGAGCAGGCCCTCAACGGCCATGATCATGCCCGACTGGCAGTAACCGCATTGAGGTACCTGTTGCGCTACCCAGGCCTCCTGTATTTTTGCTAACAGGTCGTTTTCGGCAATGCCCTCAATGGTGGTGATTTCCTTACCGGCAAGGGCCGCGGCAGGCAGTACACAGGATCGCACCGGCTGCCCATCGAGATGAACAGTACAGGCTCCGCAAAAAGCTACACCACAACCATATTTGGTACCTGTCAGGTTAAGCTCATCGCGTAAAACCCATAGCAATGGCATATTGGGCTCTACATTGACCTCATAAATCTTTCCGTTGATTTTTAACTCCATGGCTCGGCTGTGTGATGAACAGAAAAGTAATAAATGTTTAGCACAGACTAACCTGAAAACGCTGTATTTGTGGTGATGACCTTACTTTTCAGGAACCAGGGCGGTATAGCTCTCAGATTCTTTAAGCCTGCGCTGAAGCCCCTCAGCTGTTTTGAATTGCGTGGCTAAGGTCTTTCTCCCATCGGGGTGAGATACATATACGATAAAGTGAAGGTGATAGCCTGTTGCCCAACCCGTATTGCCGGTAAGTCCGATGGCCTGGCCGGCATCTACCATGTCTCCGGGTTCAACCAATACTCCATTTTGCTTCAGGTGATAGTAATCTGCCATGGAACCGTCTTCATGCATAATGGTCACATAGTTGCCCAGCCTGGCACAACTCTTATCCGGACAACCCCTGTTGGAGTCTTCTTTGAGCTTAACAACTTTGCCCGGGCGCGCTGCCAGTACGGGTTCTCCGGCCGGTAGATTGAAGTCCAGTGCATTCTCGCCCTGATGGCTGTTTTTTCCATTATAGCCCTGGACTACTCTGAAGCGTTTACCCCCGGTATAAGGAAGTGAGTAAACATAGTCATCATTGTGTTCGGCAGTCACATCACCAAAAAAGTATCTGAATGAATAGTTATAGCTCCAGCTGCGTCTTTCCGGAATTACCAGCTCTGCGAGTAAATAGCGCTTACTGCCCGGGGGTACTACCTGATACTTTGCGGGCTTTTCTCTTGGTTTCAGTCCTTTTAGATCCAGGGTGAGCTCTGCCGATTGCGGATAGAGCTTGTCATTATCTGCGTAGACAAAAATGGAGGTTTTGGTCTGCTCCGTATAGATTTTCAGTGTTTGTTCCTGAGCAATGCCCAGCGTTGAAAGGCAGACTAAGAGGAAAACCAAAAATGATCTGATCATGCAAAGAACATACGAAATTCAGATCAATTTGATTAGGCCTTTTACTCGTTGTATTTGTCCTTTTTGGTTTTCGGAACGATCGAGTCCAGCACAATGATGTATTTGCCGGCCACCAGGTCTCTCATACTTTTGGGCATCTTATACTGAATACCTTCACCCGGCATACCAAACCAGGGAATTGCTTTTCCTTTCAACACACTGTCGATGTCCTGAATCACTTCAAATTTGTAATAGATACGCTCTCTGGAAGAAGCGGGCAGGGCTCTTTCTCCGAAAGGGGTTCCGGTAGGAGCGACAAAGGTACCCCATAAGCTGCCATAGCGATCTACCCGGGCATCATCCTCCAATGTCACCATTTCCACACTGATAAAACCATCTGCTGGAGGATACTCTCCGTTGAGGTCATACTTTTCGAAAAAGGTCTCCAGCTTATCCCATTTTTCTGCTTTCCATAGTTTCCAGGCTCTTGCCATTGCTTTGGGCAAGGTATCAAGACTGGAGGTAAGCTGTTTGAACATATCGAATGTCAGGCCTCGTACTGTGTCTTCCGGTGCATAGATGCTGATTTCCGGACCATACGAGATGGTATTGGCAGGTTTGAGTGTAGCCGAACCCAGCGTCAGGATGAGTGAAAGCAGGAGCAGGTTGTATTGGATGGCCTTTTTCATATTATGAGTTTAAAAAGTTTTATTCAATATGAGAATAGGAATATAGTGAATTCCTCACATTTGAAAAGCTTGTTTTGATTATGGTATTATCAGCTCAGTGTAAACTGCCTGTGTTCCATGCGCTGCCATTCAGGTTTGAGCGCAATGGCTTCCTCAAAAATTCCAAACATAGTAGAGCCTGACCCGCTCATACTGGCATAGAGGGCACCGGCTTCGTACAGCTCCGTTTTGAGCTGATTGAGAACAGGGTGCTGATTGAAGAGACCTGCTTCGAAATCATTGACAAGCTCCGATCTCCAGCGACCGAAATCTTTTGACAAAAGCAGCTCTGTGAGGTCTGTGGTAGCGGGTTTTGGTGTTACACCCGCATAAGCTGCCTGGGTAGAGATATGAATTCCCGGATTGATAACCACAATATGAAGACCTTGCAGACTCAGATCCAGTGGAGAGAGTTCAGTGCCGGTGCCTGTCGCCATGGCTGCCTGGTTCTGAATAAAAAAGGGGCAGTCACTCCCCAACTGACTGGCGTAGTCTTCCAGTAAAGAGTCATCCAGAAACAGTTGAAAGTGGTTATTAAGCGATTTGAGCATAAAGGAGGCATCCGCTGAACCACCTCCAAGACCTGCCCCCATGGGAATTACCTTGTGCAGGTGAATGGAGAGTTCCGGCAATGGCATGTCCTTCTTCAGCAGGCGATAAGCCTTCAATACCAGGTTGTTTTTTTCTGAACCGGGAATGGGTATTCCTGTAGATTGAAAGCTGGTTTTTTTGGCTTCTACAAACTCCAAAGCATCGCACCAGGGAATGGGGTACAGGCAACTGTTGATGGTATGGAAACCATTGGGCAGTTTTCCGGTAATCTGAAGACCGAGGTTGATTTTAGCGTTCGGGAAGCTTAGCATGGTTTGTCACCACGCCCAAAGAAATCCTTCCAAAAGGAAGGACTTCAGGGCTGGTGAATTACAAGGTTATTTTACGAACAGGAAGCCTATTCTTCTTTACCTAAATCTTCGATCAAAGCATCGGTGATACCTGAGGCTGAGAAACCGCCATCATGCATCAGGTTCTGCATAGTTACCATTCTGGTAAAGTCAGAGAAGAGCATTACGCAGTAGTTGGCGCAGTCTTCAGCGCTGGCATTGCCCAGTGGAGACATCTTATCTGCATAAGAGAAGAATACATCAAATCCACCTACACCGGTACCCGCAGTGGTCATGGTAGGAGACTGAGAAATGGTATTCACTCTCACTTTCTTAAGTCTTGCATAGCGCTCACCGTAACTTCTGGCAATTGACTCCAGCATGGCTTTGGCGTGGGCCATATCAGAATAATCAGGGAAGGTTCTCTGTGCTGCGATATAGGAAAGACCCAGGATAGAACCCCATTCATTCATGGCATCGAGCTTTTCAGAAACCTGCATCACTTTGTGGAATGATATGGCCGAAACATCCAGGGTCTTGGTCAGCCAGTCGTAGTTCAGGTTACCGTAATCACGGCCCTTTCTTACGTTAGGACTCATTCCAATAGAGTGCAGTACAAAATCAATTTTACCTCCCAGTATTTCCTGAGACTTGGTAAAGAGGTTTTCAAGATCTTCTATTGAAGTGGCATCTGCCGGGATGATCTCCGCTCCACACTCTTCAGCCAGCTCGTTGATTTTACCCATACGCATCGCGATAGGGGCATTGGTCAAAGTAAATTGTGCGCCTTCGGCATGTGCCACCTGGGCAACTTTCCATGCGATAGACCGCTCATCCAGGGCACCAAAAATAATTCCTCTTTTTCCTTTTAATAGATTATGAGACATAGTTGATTCTGATTTTCAATTGAGGTGCAAAAATAGGTATTCCATTTAACCTTATACAATTACTTTGTCGGAAATGGCTATCGGGGCTTAAAAGTCAGAATGTGGTGTCTTTTGCCGTTGGTTACGGTTTTTCTTACCCGGTTATCTACATCAAAAGGGTTGGTCATATTATTGCCGGTCACATCTTCCAGAATACTCTCAATCCTCACCTGATAGTTTTCAGAAGTCCAGGGTTTGGCAGGGGTGAACTTCCAGAGCGTCTCGTTTTTTGTTATCTCAATACTCCCCTCTATTTCATTACCCTGTTTGTCCATAATATGGATCACTCGCTGTAGCAGGGCATAGTCATTCGGGTATGACGATTTGAGACTGACCGGATCGGTAGTGCCGGCTTTGGGAATCCTGCCCAGCGACAGGCTTCCCTGGTAAGATTCGTACAGGCCTGCTGTTTTAAACTGCTTCTCAAAACCGTTGCTCATGGGCATGTCATGAGCATCATGCCAGTTTTTGTTGACTATCAAAGAATAGCGCTGGTTATGTCTAAATACATAACCGAGATCTTCCAGAGATTTGAGGCCCCGTTTAATTCTACCCGGGTCAAGGAGTAGTGTGAAACGCTTCATGTCAGGGCTCCAGAGCTCTTCCTCCAGCTCCAGGTATACATCTTCCAGGGTATCTCCATCAGCCGCTACAAAGTGGATATTATCATAGGCAAAACCGCGCGACATGGAATCTGTGAACTGAATGTAAAATTTGAGAACGTTCAGCGGCAATTCTCCGGCACTGGGATAAATCTCGCTCACTTCTACCCTAGGGCGGTTATTGTTGGGTATGTAAAAGTCGCGTGTGATCAGGTCCTTACCCAGTTGAAATTGTGCCCTGTAGGTTTTGCCCTTGAGAAAAGGGAAGGCGGGTTGGAAAATCAGCTTCCCGTTATCTGTCTGGTAACTACCGCTGATGGCCGTCTGGTCTGACCTGAGCTCTCCGGTCTCCCCCAGAATGTACAGTTGAAAGTCTGTTTCAAGTTTGTTAAGCGACCGTCTGCTGATCAGCGTTTCAGCTCCCTCTACCGACACGCTGCCGTAGTCATCTGCTATGGCAACAAAGACCTGGCTTTTGTCCACTGAAGAGCTACAGGCCTGAAAAATAAAAAAACTTGCCAGCCAAAGGCCAGCAAGCTCAGAGATTAAAATTTTGTGTTTTGTCATTAGCGTACTCCGGACAGCCACTGCTTGGGAACTGACCTGAAGTTAAGTGCTCCATTGCTTCCTCTTTGCATAACGGCCAGATAATCATCATTGAAGTCATCAAGCTGCAAAACCTGTACCAATGGTAACTGCACATAAGGAGCTCCTACTGATTCAAAACGTTCTTCCAGGGGTGTTTTGAGGGTCTCCTGTTTGATCAGGTCGTTCGGATCAAAGCGCATAGCTGAACGGTTGCTGTTGGAGAGTACAATATGCTGCTTTCCGCCTCTTTCAAAGGAGATGATGTCTACCGGACGATTATTGGAGCCTAGTTCTGCGGCAGTTTTTCCCATGATATGGCCTCCGTCAGCCACTGAGCTTACAGGAAAGGTGACCAGGGGAGTACAGGTATAGGCGGCTACAATGTGGGCCTGTCCGTTGAGCTCCATGGGCATAAAGGTCTGTATAGGAGCATTGGTCTCATACCTGCCATGAGCTACATGGAAAATCTCCACTTTACTCGCAGTCTGCTTGCCGTTGAAAGGGAAAGCGACACGTCTGAAAGTAGAAGCAAACTCTTCATTGGAGAGGCCGGCTACATATACCTCATTATTATGAAAGGCCAGGTCGGTAATTGACATGGTGCGAAGCGAGCGTCCTCTACGGTCCTTGTCTGTTTCAGCAGGCGCGTCTTTCAGGTTGTAGCTGGTGTAATTAACCGCATTGAGGTCAACTGCTTCAATTTTCCCATTTCTCGAATCGCCCTCACGGGCAATCTTCATCAGGGCATATTGTGTATCATTGCCTACACCTCGCGCCACCGAAAAATATACGGTATTAGTTTGCGGGTTAGTGGCCATATCGACTATCCTGATCTCACGAGGCGTGGCCCCCAGCATATCCGCTACTTTGGTATCCAGATCGGCAATATTGAGTGCCTGCTTCGAAGCGTCCGCTTTTTCCTCCATGCGGATTCCGTAAACAGCGGCTCCCTTAAAGTCGGCAAAAAAGAGTGTTCCGTCCAGGCTAAAGGTCATAGCACCAATGGATGAGTGAGTAGACTTCCCGTAGGTAAAACCGTCTTTGTCAGGGCTTGAGGTAAAGCTCAGGGAGACCACAGCGGCCAGCAGCAGAGCCAGTACGCCCAACCCGATATTTCTGTTCTTCTTCATGTTAAGCAGTTTTGTTAAAGGAATTTAGCAAAGAAGTATGGCACTTCTTTGTCAATGATTACAACTGGTCTATTCCTTTTTTTGTTGGTTGTATTCGCAGAAACCAATGTAAATTACCTGACAATGAGAGGTTTCAGAAATCTTTGAATATTTTTTCTGTCCCGTGTTAACAAGTATTAACAATGCCCCGTCTACCTTTTGATTATGGATGTAGCACAGTTTAAGAATGATATTCTTCCACTGAAGAACAAGCTATTCAGGTATGCTCTGAAAGTGGTGAGAGACGAAGACCTCGCGAAGGATGTGGTGCAGGAATGCCTGATCAAAGTCTGGGAGAAGCGCAACGATCTTAAGCTGGTGCAAAATATGGAAGCCTGGTGTATGCAGGTAACCAGAAACAAGGCCCTGGATAAGCTGAGGTCTAAGCATGTTGGCCGGACGGATCAGTTTGAGGTGAAGTTTGATACCAGAAAGGAAAGAGATACACCTTATGTGGTAACGGAAAGAGAAGATCTCATGACACGAATCAAATCGCTGATTGCCGGACTGCCGGACAGACAACGTGAAGTGATGCAACTCAGAGATATTGAGGGCTACACTTATAAAGAAATAGGAGAGATACTTGAAATAGATATTAATCTGGTGAAAACGAATCTGTTTCGCGCCAGAAGAAAGCTCAAGGAGAGCTTGACAAAAGAGAATGCTTATGGACTCTAAGATTGAGAAATTACTGGATAAGTACTGGGCGGCAGAAGCCAGCCTGGAAGAGGAGAAGGAACTGAGGTCCCTGCTTAGTGCTAACGAAGCCGGGGAGTATGAAGAGCTGACTGGTATGTTCGATCACTTCGATGCAGAGAAGGAAGTGTCTTTGGGGACTGATTTCGACACTGAGCTGATGACCATGATTGAGGCAGAACCTGAAGTGAAAGTGATCAGCTTTTCGGAGTACTTCAAGCGATATGCCAGCATGGCAGCGGCTGTACTGGTACTGATGGTGAGCAGCTATGTGTTTATTCAGAATCAGGATAGCTACGTGCAGGAAGATACCTTTGAGAGCCCTGAGGCGGCACTGCAGGAGATCAAGAAGCAACTGCTGACAGTGTCAATGTATATGAACAAGGGGAATCAGCAGATCAACGAGCTGAGCAACCTGGGTAAGGCGGACATGGGGATGGAAGACCTGTCTAAAATCAATGAGGCGGCCATTAGCCTGGAGCCTTTGAACAGAATGAATATCAGAAGATAAGGAATAATAAATTTTAGTAAGGAAAATTAATAAGTACAAATAATGAAAAGGTTAGTAGGAATTTTAGTGATGAGCGTTTTGGCCGTGAGTGTACAGGCGCAAAGCGATGCGATATCGAAGTACTTCGGTAAGTATGCAGATGATGAAAGCTTTAGCCATGTGACTGTGAGCGGTAAGATGTTTCAGATGATCAACAGCATTGAGGTAGAAGATGATGAAGACAGAGCGCTGGTAGAGTCTTTGGGTAAAATCAAAGGCGTGAAAGCACTTTTCGCAGAGAATGGAGTGAACGGAGCAAAAATGTACAAAGAGGCGATTGGTCTTATCGATGGAAAAGGATACGAAGAGCTGATGTCTATCAGAGATGAAGACAAGGACATCAAGTTCATGATCAAAGAAAAAGGTAACAAAATTGACGAGCTCTTTATGGTAATGGGAGGCGATGACGAATTCGGACTGGTAAGCATTACCGGTGATGGCATCGACATCAACCAGCTGTACAAGCTCTCTAAAAACTTAGGACTGGACGAGTTCAGTCATCTGGAAAAAATGGGTGGTAATTAAACCACCCTTTTTTCTCCATTAGAAAAGGTCAGTTACTTAATTTTTTAAATATTGGATGTATGAAAAAATTAGTAGTGATACTACTCACCGTTCTTTGCGTTTCGGCTTATGGTCAGAGTGAGAGCGTAGAAGAATTTCGCCAGGATCACACACCGGATGTAAAGCTCTTTTTTTATAAGAGTACACTCCGGATGTTTGCCCGGCTTTCAGTACAGTTTGCAGATGAAACGGAAGAAATTCCCGATCTGGGCAAGCTGATTGATGGCATTGAAAAAATCAAATACTTCAGCTATCGTCCTTCATCAGACCTGGATGACCTGTCGAAGGACCTAAAATCTGACATTGTTGCTGAAAACTATGAGTCTGTAATCTCCGGCAAGTTTGGCGCTAACGATATGGAAGTGCTCATGAAGGAAAAGCGGGGAAAACCAGTCGCCTTTGTGGTGTTGGTTCGGGGAGATGAAGGACTACAACTGATGGACATTGAAGGCGTACCGGATTTGCAGAATCTGGTCGAATTCTCACAGTATGTCAGCTCCAACGGAGATAGCTTCAGTCTTCTGAATGCCTTCAGATAATACCTTCTCTGTTACTTGCAGAGAAACTCAGAATATTAAATAAACACGATTTGGAAACTGTATTAGAGATTAGAAACCTCTCCAAGCATTATGGGAGGATAAAAGCCGTAGATGGCCTTGATTTAAAGGTCGAACGGGGCAATGTCTTTGGCATTCTGGGCCCCAACGGTAGTGGAAAAACCACAACACTGGGTATGATTCTGAGTGTGATCAACCAAACCAGCGGAGATTTCCTCTGGTTTGGAGAAGCACCTACAAAGGATACCCGAAAGAAGATCGGTGCTATTCTCGAGCACCCTATTTTTTACCCCTATCTCACCGCTGTTCAAAACCTCAAGATTGTCTGCGATATTAAGGAAGTGCCTTATAGCAGGATAGATGAGGTGCTCCAGCAGGTGGGACTTCACGAACGTCAGGAAGATAAATTCAAAACTTACTCTCTGGGTATGAAACAGAGGCTCTCTATTGCTTCTGCATTGCTATGCGACCCGGAGGTTATGCTGCTTGATGAGCCTACCAATGGTCTGGACCCACAGGGAATTGCTGAGATCAGAGAACTGATTGTTCAGATTGCCAATAGTGGCAAAACCATCTTGCTGGCAAGCCACCTGTTAGACGAAGTGCAGAAAGTCTGTACCCACTTTGCCGTACTCAGAAGAGGTAAACTGATGCACAGTGGCCTGGTAGAGGATGTTTCTAAAGGTGCCACGATGATAGAGGTCAAAGCAGATGCCGACAATCTTCAGGAAGTACTCGAAGGTTCTGGTATGGCTTCCAAAGTGAAGCGCGAGCTTGATAAGTACATCATGACCATGGAAAATGGTTATTCAGCGACCGATGTAAACGCCTATCTGTTTAAGAATGACATCACGGCAAAACACCTGTTATTGAAGACCCGAAGTCTTGAGCAACAGTTTCTTGAAATTTTGGCTGAAAACTAAGGGGGGAATCATGATCAGATTATTAAAAATAGAATTACATAAAATATCGGCCAACCGAACCTTTAAGGTATTGGCTACGATTTATCTGGTGGCGATTGCGGCTATCAGTATGGGGGTTATGCCCTTTCTGCAGTGGGTGAAGCGTAAGTTTGCAGAGTTTGATGCAGAAGAGCTGGATCCGACCATGCTGCCGTTTTACGAGTTCCCGGATATCTGGCAAAACCTGACCTCTATTGCGATTTACTTTAAGGTATTGCTGGCACTCAGCCTGGTATATGCTATTACCAATGAGTATACCTATCGTACAATTCGTCAGAATGTGATTGATGGTTTGAGCAAGCACGAGTTTATCTGGAGTAAGATTATCATGGCAGGTTTCCTTAGCCTGGTTTCTACCCTCACATTGTTTGTGTTTGGTATGATTACCGGACTGATGTATTCCTATGATACTTCCATCTCGGTAATTTTTGAAGATATCTTCTTTTTGGGAGCTTTCTTTATCCAGCTGTTTGCCTACTTACTGTTCACCCTGATGCTGGCTACGCTTATAAGGAAACCATTACTGACCATGGGACTGATGTTTTTTCTCGCCTGTACCGAACTCGGTTTCTTTATCTGGTCTGAGGTGCATCAGGAGTACTGGGTACAGAACTTTTTGCCGGTTACTTCCATCAACAGCCTGATCCATATGCCTTTCCCTAAGTACGCCTTCCAGGAAATTCAGGACTATATCAGTCTGAAAGAGCTGGCTCTGGTTATTGTCTATGGAATCCTTTTCTACCTGGGTACGGTGAGATTGACTGTGAAGCGGGATTTGTAATGTTTACAAAGAAAATATAAATGGGAAGGCCCGGTTGCTAAGCAGCCGGGCCTTTTTAATCCCTGATTATCACCAACCTTAACTGTGATACCTTTTATCCTCCATGTCTGATTACTATAACGTAAATTATCTGAAAAGGTGCCGACTTTTTTTAGTTCCCGTCCGGCCCCTGACCGATATCCGTCAGGGAAGGCATGACAGGTATATTTTACTTAGGGATTTGTGCAAGGCCACTCCAATTCGCAAAAACTACCTCAGTGGTCATCGGCATAATTGCTAGCTTTAGATTATGGTATTACGCATTTTTCTCCTGAGCATGATTATTTGCGCTTCGGCAACGGCTCAGATTACCAGTACCGCTCAGTTAGTGGACGCCATGCAGGTGAAGTATCGCGGCAAATGGTTTAAAGAGTATACGTTTGCCCAGCAAACCATTCGCTACAATCAGGAGGGGGCTGTTCGGGATACAGCCATCTGGAATGAGGCTGTGAGCTATCCTGACCATTTTCGCATTGATTTCGGGCAGCCGGGGCGCTTTATCATTTTCAAAAATGACTCCAGCTGGTTTTTTCAAAACGGAGAACTGAGCAGGCATCGCTATGAGCCTCAGGAATTTCTACTCTTTAAAGGAGGGATGTACTTTATTTCCCGGGCAGATGTTTTGGATAAGCTCAGTGCCTACGGTTACGATACCTCCGTATTTCGGGAAGACCGCCTCAATGGCCGCAAAGCTTATGTGGTAGGGGCTAAGGAGGGAGACCTGACGACCAAACAATTCTGGATTGATGCTGATCATTTTTATACCGTTCGCAGAATCAGTCAGCTGGACAATGGCGGCAGCCTGGATGTACAATACAGCAATCATAAAAGGGTAAAAGGTGGCTGGGTCGAACAGGTCGTTACTTTTTACCGCGATGGCAGATTGATCCAGATAGAGAACTATCTCGATATCAATGCTTCGGGTAAACTTGATCCAGAAACTTTCAACACTGAGAAGCCCTCGGCCGACTGGTTTGAAAAGCGCAAATAAGGGAGAATTTGAGCCTGATCAGGCCAATGGGATGCCCGGTTGACTCTTCCGTGAGAAATTGGAGGAAAAAAAGGCGGTGATCCTTTTTTGGCAGGGTAAAATTGATCAATTTCACGCCAGAAAAATTTAAGGCTATGATTATAGGATTCGTTCTTCTGTTATTCGTTTTGGCTATCATATGTCCATGGGTAATGCCAAACAAAAAAGTGAGTAAACATGAGAAAGACTGGGAAGTCTGATCAAAGCTCATCCAAAGATATTTTAAGCCACTATTCAGTGGCTTTTTTTGTCACTTGACTCAATAAGAACTAAAGTGTTTTTGGCCTTTCCTGATATATTCTATCTTTAAATCGTTCATTCCCGAAATTATTTTTGTGATTTTGTAACGATAAGGATAATTGTCGTTTGAGTTGTAATGGACATGGAGTTTATCTCCATTACTAACGACCGAATTTTTTATTAATGGCCAAACGCTACCTGTCCCTTCTCATAGGGTTCTGGTTGACGCTTTCGAGTGCTTTCAGTCAGACTTCCGACCCATTTCCCGTCAGCGGAAATTTCAATCAGCCACTTAAGGAGTTTATAGAATCTGTACAGGACCAGTACCAGATCAGGGTGTTTTTCAGGCCTGAGTGGATTGTCAACCTCAAGGTAGAAGGAACCTACAATGAGACACCTGCATTAGAAATTGTATCAACACTGATTACGCCCATCAAGCTTAAACTGAGCACTTACAGCTATGGCAATTATGTCATCCTGCCCGATGAAGGCTTTATAGTACCGGAAGACAATACAAGTAATGTTGATGAGGGCCCGGCTGTTGTAACCATTGGTAATGCTGCCCAGGCTGAAGGTGGTATCGCTACCCTCAATGGTTATATCAAAGACGGAAAGAATGGAGAAACGATCCTGGGCGCCACGGTCTATGCACTAAATCTGGAGCGGGGTGTGGTTACCAATGAATTCGGCTTTTACACGATAGAATTGCCTACCGGCAGGCACAGAATCAGAGTAAGCTTTCTTGGTTATGAAGACGAGATCAGGGAGATTGAGGTACGTTCCACAGGCTCTTTGGATATGGAGTTGTTTGAGGGACTTACCACCCTGAGTACTGTTACGGTAACGGGAGATGCGCCTGACGAAAACGTACTGGGCGTGTCTATGGGGGTGGAGAAGATTAATATCCAGACTATCAAGAAACTTCCCAGCCTGATGGGAGAAGTAGATGTGATCAAGAGTCTGGTGCTTTTGCCCGGAGTTTCTACCGTAGGTGAAGGAGCTACCGGTTACAATGTGCGGGGGGGCAGTGTAGGAGAGAATCTGATCTTACAAGACGGAGCCGAAGTATTCAATTCATCCCACCTTTTTGGCTTTTTCTCTGCCTTTAACCCGGATATAGTCAAAGGCCTGAACCTCTACAAAGGAGGAGGAGTGCCCGCTAACCTGGGAGGCAGGTTATCATCCATCCTGGATGTGCAACTGCGCGATGGTAACTTTAAAAAGATTGAAGGCAATGGCGGTGTGGGTCTGCTTATGAGCCGACTGATGTTGGAAGGACCGATTCAGAAAGACAAGAGCTCCTTTATTATAGGGGGCAGGGGCTCTTACTCCGACTGGATCTTGAATCAGGCCAAAGACCTGGACCTTAAGCAAAGTGAGGCAGGGTTCTACGATGCCAATATCAAGATCACGCAGGAAATCAATAATAACAATAAGCTGTACCTGACGGGGTATATCAGTAACGACCGTTTTAAGCTGGCCAACGATACCACTTTCAACTTCGGGTCCCGTATTCTGAGTCTGAAATGGAACCATGTCTTCTCAGACAATATCTTCTCATCTACCACCGCTACCGTAGGTCAGTACAAATACAAGGTGCGGGACGATGAAGGCATCAACCAGTTTGAGATGAACGCCTCTATTGATTATAAGGCCATCGATACTGAGTTTGAACTGGATTTCATCGCAAACCACAATATTGTGGTAGGGGGGCGCACGTCTTTGTACGAAATAGCTCAGGGTGATCTGGAGCCTTTGCAGGCCAACCTCAATAGCGAAGCCATCAATATACCTTCTGAAAAAGCCCTTGAATCGGCTCTGTACATTGCCGATGAATGGGAGATGACAAAGGGCATCACGGTTTCTGCCGGACTGCGCTATTCCGATTTCAGAAACCTGGGACCGGGAGATGTTTTTATCTATGCCGATGGTCAGCCAAAAAGCAGTGCCACCATTGTTGATACGGTCTCATATGCCAATGGTGACCTGATTGAGTCGTACGGAGGCTTTGAACCGAGGCTTGGTCTGAGAGTGTCCCTGGGGCCAACCAGCTCTTTTAAGGCCAGTTATAACCGCATGCGCCAGTATATGCACCTGGTATCCAATACGGTGGCTGTTACGCCTATAGATGTGTGGCAGCTGAGCAATACCCACATTCGACCGGCTACCAGTGATCAGTATTCGGTCGGTTACTTCAGAAATTTCAAAGACAACAATATTGAAACCTCCATTGAGGCTTACTACAAAAAGACTAATGACATACTGGATTATAAAGGAGGTGCGACCTTACTTCTTAACAATACCCTTGAAGCTGATTTACTGCAGGGCGAGGGCAGGGCGAGAGGTATTGAATTTCTGATCAAAAAGAAAGATGGCCGGGTTACAGGCTGGCTCAGTTATACCTACTCACGGACTGAATTAAGAGCCTCCAGCCCGTTTTCGTCAGAGACGGTTAACAATGGAGAATACTATCCTGCGAACTATGATAAGCCGCATGATCTGACCATTGTTATGGA
Source organism: Roseivirga sp. UBA6061 (assembly GCA_002427745.1). Lineage (GTDB taxonomy): Bacteria > Bacteroidota > Bacteroidia > Cytophagales > Cyclobacteriaceae > Roseivirga. The sequence goes on from DIYF01000159.1 coordinate 38,773, forward strand.
TTATAAATTAGGCAAGCGCGTCAATTTCACGGCCAATTTCACTTATAGCACCGGTCGCCCCATCACCGTTCCGACTGCCACCTATCGTCTGGGAGCTATCAGGTCACTGGCCGATTACTCGGGCAGAAACCAGTTCCGCATCCCGGACTTTCACCGGCTTGATCTGTCTCTTACCATTGGCAGAGGCTTTAAAAGATCGAAGCGTGTGAAAAGCGAATGGAACATCTCGGTATACAATGTTTATGGACGCAAAAACGCCTATTCCGTATTTTTCGATCGTAATTCCCGCGCCTTTAAGCTGGCCATATTGAGTGTTATCCCTTCCATCAGCTACAACTTCAGGTTTCAGTGAGCAGACAGCTGATCATATCAATCTTGTTACTGCTGGTGCTGTTCGGCTGTCGTGAACCCTTTGAGATAGGTGGCATTCACGAGCATAACCGAAAGCTTGTGATTGATGCCATAGTAACGGATACTGGTGAAAACGCCTATATCAAGTTGTCCTATACCAGTCAGTTCGTACCCGGCAGAGGAGTAGTGTATCACGATGAGGACGAGGCCATTGTGAGCGTGTCCGACAATACGGGTGCTGAGTATATGTTTACAGCTGCGGGGAATGGAGAGTATACCAATCCAGCCTTTGCTGCAGAATACGGAAAGCAGTATCAGCTTTCAGTAAGGGTAGGTGACAGCTTTTTTCAATCGGGATGGGAGTCCCTGCCCCTGGAAGCAGGTGCTATGCCCCGGCCCGACTACAGGCCTGATACCGTGCAGGTGCTTTCGGTTAATGGAAATGTCAGCAATGAGCTGGCGGTGACAATCACAGATCAGATCACGAAAAAGGACGAGAATATCTATTACCACTGGAAGCTGGATCACTATTACATCTACGATGCCTATGGCCAGCCGGGCACCAACCTGGAGGGGTCTCATCGCTTTTGTTATATCTCAGATATCCCTCAGAATGAGTTACTCATCCATCAGGACAGGGCCATACAGCAGTTTGCCGGAGCCGATTATCAGTACAAGCTGTCAAGTGTGCTTTTCGGCAATAAAATGATCTATGACTATGCCGTACACATCATCCGCTACAATATGCCGATCGACCTGTATGTGTACTTTGACAATATCAAAAAGCAGCTGGAAAACACGGGAGGTGTATTTGATGCTTCCCCCTCTTCCATTCAGGGAAATATCGAAATAAGGGCAGGAGAGATGCAGGTACTCGGATTCTTTGGTGTTTTCAATGAGCGAAGCACGCGCATCTTCTTCAATCAGAATGAGCTTCCTTTCCGGAAACTGTCGCTGCCTGATAATCCGGCAGCCTGTCCCGGACACCACAATATTACCCTTGAAAACAATTGCTTCAACTGTGCTGCTGTATCGGCACGCTTTAATTCAACTACTAAACCATCCTGGTGGCGATGAAATGGTATAAGTACATATTACTGATCTTCTTTATGGCGGTCTATGGCTGTCGAGAGCCCTTTGAGTTTGATTATGCAGATGTGCTGGAGCCCACTGTGGTGATTGATGGCTATGTGACCAATAGCGGTAAAGCACATGTGGTGCAGGTGAGTTATTCTACCACCATCAACAACCGTGGACAGGTAGAAACAGAGTTTATCACCAATGCAGACGTACGGATCATTGATGACCTGGGAGATTTCACGGTGCTCAACCACTGGCGCAGTGGAATATACCGCACTGCCCCTCAGTACGCTGTGAGTGAAGGCAGAAGCTACCGGCTGGTTGTGACTCTGTCGAACGGGGAGGTTTACGAATCTGTCATGAAAACCCTGCCACCTCCTTCTCCCGCCACAGCAAGCCTGTCTTTCAGAGGTGACACAAGGGATGTACTGGCAAACAATTCGATTCAGCCTCAGGAAGGTGCTGTGATTGAAGCCACCATTCAGAAAGACAATGACCGCCATTTCTACCAATGGGTCATCGGGCAGTATTTTATTATCCAGTCTGACCTGGCTCCTGACGAACTCAAGTTCTGCTATATCCGCGATTTTGATGAAGCCCAGGTAGTGCTATTACAGGATAATCTGGCTCAGGAAGGCGTGTCAGAGTATACCTACCCCATTGAGTTCATTCCACGCTCTGCCAAGATGAAGGTCGACTTCGGGGTGGAAGCGGTATTGCTCACACTCAATGAAGATGATTTTGAGTTTTGGGATGCCGTCAGAATACAGTCGGAAAACTCGGGCAGTCTTTTTGATGCGGCACCACACTCTATAGAAGGTAATATCACAGGGAGAAACGGAGAGAGAGCCCTGGGCTATTTCGGGGTGTATCGCGAATCGCTGGACAGGGTGTTTTTTACGGAACAGGAACTGGGTTTTGCTCCGGGTACCTATCCTCCGTGCACCATACCTCCCTTTGCAGACAGGCCACATCCCTGCGAAGATTGCCGGCTATATGAATACCAGGAGAATTTCGGAGTTTTCGCTCCGGCCTGGTGGAGAAATTAAAAACTGATTTATATGAAAAAGCTCTTTGTACTTATTCTCTTATTTCCGGTTTGTATGGGCCTGGCGCAGAACAGTGGCGAGTCAGAATTTTCGCTGGAGCAGGCTCAGAATCAGGAGATCTACATGCAGTTTGACAAACCCTTTTACCTCAGTGGTGAAACGGTTTGGTACAGCCTTTTCAATATGACGGCCGATATGCACAAGCTGATTTTTGGCCGCAGGTTTATGGAGCTTGCCCTGATTGATCGCAATAAGCAGATCGTGATGAAAGAACGCATCAAGGTAGAAGACGGCCGTTCTGCCGGGCAGTTTGAGCTCCCGAATTTCCTCACCACCGGAAATTATATGCTTGTTGTCAGCTATCCATTTGAAGATGTGGAGAACTTCATTTACCGCAGGGTAGTACCTGTTTACAACCCTAATGAAATCATCAGCAGCGAGGCAGAAGCGGCCCGGGAAGTGACGGCTCAGTCTGCCGGTAACAGTGCTCTGGAAAGCGAGTATGCGACTATTGTAGCGAACAAGCGGAGCTATGGAGCGAGGGAAAGGGCATCGGTGGACATTAACCTCAAAGGGTTTTCCAGCGCGGACTTATCGGTGGTGGTGCGCGAGCGTAGTATGAGCACCGAAAAGCAAAGAGATATCAGAAGCATTATGCTGAATCCGGCAAACCCTGAAGTGAATGCCACCCTGACTCCTGTAGAGCGCACAAACTATCGCGAAAACAAACCGCTGGACTGGTCTCTTGTCAATTCTCATGGTAGCCTTTTATACGAGCTACTGCAGTTAGATTCTCTGGATGGTTCCAGTATACCCTATGCCTATGTGGCAGAAGATCAGGTGGCCATGGCCATCTTTGAGGTAAACCCAGGCCTTTTCGTGCTGGACGGCACGCAGCTTACAGGAGACAGGAAGACCTTCTTCTTCAACAATTTTTCCTTCAGCAAAAGAACCTTTAACAGCATGACTTTCCGTACTACACGTGATATGGCTGATAACGAAGGTATGATGAACTTCTCCTGGATTGTAAGACCCAGAGATTTCGGTAAGGTATTTGACCCTGAATTGCAGAGAACACCAGCTGCCTCTGATTATGTATTGGACTATGCTCAAAGAAAAGAGATTCTGGGCGAGATTTACAGGGGACAGGCCTATGAAGCAGTGCCTGAAAAGGGAAGAGAGCTGGAGACCAATCGTATGAATTACCGGCCTATTCAGTTCAAAAAGACCGCTGACTATTCAGACATGGCTTCTGTACCGGAGTTCCTCAAAGAGGTAGTCACGGGTATGAAGGTCTGGAATACACCCAAGAAGAAGGATGTAAAGATCAACTTCTCCGGTGGACGGTATGAGAGTGCTCCATTGTTTCTGGTAGATGGTATCCCCACACTGGATATGGAAAAAGTATTTGAGATCCCCATGACCGATGTGGAGGGAATAGGGGTAATGAAGGACCCTCAAAACAAAACACAGCGGGATCAGACCCAGGAAATTGCCCGCTTTGGCTATTTTGGATCTAATGGCGTGATCGTGATAAAGCTCAAAGAGGGGGTGACCAATCCCTTTCAGGAAGAGTTCAATGCTTTACTCAGCACCAAACTCTTTATTCAGAACAGACCCTTTCCCGAGCCGGATTATAATGCTCGAAACCGCAACTCCCCCTCCCCGGATTTCCGACCTGTTCTTTACTGGGAGCCCCTGGTAAAAGCCCGAAGAGGTCGTGCAAAGATTGATTTCTTTACCTCAGATGATGTGGGCATTTATGAAGTGATTGTAGAGGGAATAGGGGAGAACGGGCAGGTGATCCATGCCCGTCAGTCTATCACAGTGGGTAATCCGGTACTCTTTAGTAAAAATTGACCGCTAGGCTTCCCGTGATGACCTGGCAGGACCTGTACTGATCTGGTTTACACTTTTGCCAGCAGTAGCAGTGAACATCCAAAAGCAATAAACTCAAAGCAGATTCTTCCCCAATGCCATTTCTCCCATTTTATCAATTCATAGGGAAGCTCTTTATTTGACAGACTTCTGGCTGCAAAGCTCTGATTGGCTTTTTTAAAGTATAGAAAGTAAGTGGAGAAAAAAGCCAGTACAGCCAGGCCCATGATTCCCGCAAGTAACGGATTACCAACTCCCTGAGCTGCAACATAGCCCACTGTGACGAGCGGTATGATGGTAGCCAGAATGGTCAAAGGAGCAAAAAAGCGATGTATTTTTTTGCCATAGGTTCGATGGAGATTGAAAAAATCATCTTCCTTCATAGCTTTCCAATAAGGCACCAGTAAGGCTGCCTCTGATATCTGAGCACCCAGGAATATTCCCAGTATTCCGGAGGATGCCTGGAGGAGAATTTCTGCAAGCATAATTTCAGGAGTTCTGTTTTGAAACACAGGACACGACATACCTCACCGGGAGATCTATGTGGGCAGGGCAGGTTGATTTCTCATTAAACCCCTGTTTAGTGTCAGGCCCTGACTTTGTCTGAAGGGCGGCTGACTTTGGGGGAAGCGAGCTTGATAAGATTACTGCCGATGTGGTAAGGAAGTGGGTATGATGGCTTGTCATGATAATTTACATTTTGATTACCTGACAAAATTGAAGGGGCCTGTTGTCTATTCCATTTACATATGTAAACGAATCAGGATTGACTCAACTTTCTTCGAATGCGGCTCAACTGAGTCGGTGAAACGCCCAGATAGGAGGCTATATAGTACTGAGGAATAACAGATTCGATGGTTGGGAATCGCTCTCTCATTAAGAGGTATCGCTTTTCAGCATCTAGCAGGGCCATTTCCAGCTCTTTCTGCTCTTTTTCTAAAAAGTAAAACTCGGCTATTCTTCTACCCAGTCTTTCCAGGTCATGGTGTTTGTCATACAAGGCCTCTATCTTCTCAAAATCAGCTACGAGTACCTTACAATCTGTTAATGCCTGCTGAGCAATTCTATTAGGCTGTTTGGTAAGCAAGGAGGTATAAGCACCAATGATTGAAGGACCTACAAAAAACTGTTTGCTGTACTCTTTGCCATCCTGATTCAGAAAAAATGCCCGTACGATTCCTGCTTCCAGAAAGCCTATCTGGTGAGCATATTCCCCGTCAGCTACGAAAAAGTTGTTTTTCTTTAATTCGGTAGCTTTAAAACATTGACGTAGTTCACGGAAAGTACTCTCCTCCAGAGGGCTGATTGCATGGATATATTCTTTAAAGGCTTCCATATTTTATTAGTGAGGTTTTTTGTTACCCGTACAGGCCGGGAGTTAGTTATCTGGTGCTGTTCCTCTCTTAAATTCTGTCAGCAATTTATTTCCTTCAATATGCTCAGATTCTTCCATCAGCTCAATCATTAACAGTTTGAAGCTCTGAGTCCAGTCAGTTGAGTTCTTTTCACTGAACAACGTGATCTGATGTGGCCAGCCTAGTGCGCCACCTTCAAGTCGATATTTATTTGATATGTGATCTTTCAGAAGCTCTGTCCACTTTAACTTCACAGGTCTTCCATAGTCGGTGCCGTGCATAAAGGAAGTGATGTTATCTTTCGTAGGTGGGCTAATGAACATCTCCATTCTGAACAAAAAATGAACCATAACGTCTGTCTCTTCTCTTTCCATACTGACTAGGGTTTTTGGCTACCCAATTTAGGACTGTTCAGTTTGTAAGCATTAGAGATTATAGTGATTGTTGCCACCTATCTCAGCTTTTGAGTTATTGATTTCACTGACGATATACAGACACTTATCAGAATTTGAGTTCCATGATAGGTCTCTGGCTATTCCCAGAAGTTTTCCTGTGGCATCTTTTAAATCATCCTGGAGATTTTCTTTCGTCATTCTTTATCGGTTTCTCAGAAAGCCATCAGTTGCCTCCTTGTTGTTCTACGGATTGCAGTTGCTGATGATAGGTCTCAATTCTGGCGTTGGCATTACTGTCTACCAACAAAATCACCACCATCATGGCTATTGTGGTGATGGCGGCTGCTCGCCAGACAGGCTTGTCGACAAAAACAATCAGTAAGGCAGCAGCGACAATAATGAAGGGGATGACTTTAAAAACAATGGTCCTGTATTCGCCCATTGATTTTTCAGTTCGGGTGATTTCCGATTTCACAAAAGCAGCCGGATCATTATGATAAGCTGTGTCAAAGCTTGTGATTCTGGACTTATTGGTGAAAAATATTCCCAGCCCTACAGCCAGAAGCAGACTGCCGGCCACCAGGGTAGGGGTGATAAATGCTCTGGAGACTTCCGTTTTTCCCAATTGCCAAAAGCCTAAGGCGGCCAGAATGAACATAATAGCGAAGAGGATAAAGAATCTGGACGAGAAGACTTCATCTTTTGCCCATTCAATAGCTGCTTTTAATATTTCCATGTCTTTGTATTTAAGTCTGTTCTGAAAAGTGTCAGTTACTGCCTATACTGCTCGGACTGTAGCCAAATGCTTTTTTGAAGGCAAAGGAAAAGTGGGAGAGGTTCTCAAACCCTACTGACAGATAGATATCAGAGGCTTTTTGTTTTTCTGCAGACAGCTTATGGTGTGCCAGATTCAGCCTTTTTTCTGTAAGCCACTTGCCGGGGGTACTCCCGAATGCCTTTTTAAAATCTGTTTTGAAGGTGGTCAGGCTTCTGCCTGTTAGAAAAGCAAACCTTTCCAATGGCAGATTGTACATGAAATGCTCTTCCATGTATTGTTTAAGGTCGATTTTTCCGATCTCGCTGAACGTGCCTAAGACAGAACTCAGCCTTTTGTCGATTTCATCAATGATGGTCAGGGCTTCCTGAATTTTTATGGAGACAAGCGACTCGGGAAGTTCGTCCTGACTCTCAAAATAGGAGGACAATGATCCAAAAAAGCTTGCCAACAGAGGATGTGGTTTTACAGGCCTTTGTCTGGCCACACGCTCATTCCAGTTTTCCAGAACCGCCCGATCCCGATAGAATTTGCGTAGCTCTTCTTCCGGAATAAGCATGGAAACCGCTTTAAAAGGTTGTCCATAAGCGGGACTTTTTACCACGCGGGTCAATTGGTTTTTCGGAACCAAAAGAGTGTCTCCGGCCACACAGGTCAAAGTGTCCTTTCCATAGCGTATGGTCAGTTCACCTGAATAGATAAACACGATGATGTGCTGGGGCGAAATGTGCTCCCAGGTATAGTGTTTCTCAACGGTTCCGGATAAAAATACCCTGGCCTGATTGGCTGCCTTCGGTTTCATATTTTATTCAAATTGGAAATTTTGCCCCGTTTGTTCTTCTGAAATCGTCCAAAGTTTTGATGCAATCTCCCGGTCCTGTACGAAAGACTCCAGTTTACATTCACCGACAGGACCTGTCCAGTTCATTCTTCCTGTCGGGCCATAATACGCCTTCTGGTGCAGATTTTCTTCTGTGGCACACATTACCTCAGGGTAGGCACCTTTTTCAGCTGACTGAACCAATGGTGTCATCGACATCAATTTAAAAACAATCCTGTCTCTTAAGCCACCGCTGTTTTTAATCAGAGATGTAGCGGAAGCACCCGGGTGACAGACATACACTTCTACCTGCTTGCCAAGGGCTTTGATCCTGTCCTGTAATTCATAAGCAAACATTATCTGAGCCAGTTTACTATGGCAATAGGTGTTCATAGGGTGGTAGTTTTTATCCCAGTTCATGTCATCAAACTGGATTGTTTTTATACCCATCTTATACCCTTCACTACCGACTACCACAATGCGTCCGTTCGACTCTTCTACCCGCTGAAAGAGCAAACCGCACAGGAGAAAATGACCGTAATGATTTACGCCCAGCTGGCTTTCAAAGCCGTCTGTTGTAAACCTCTGCTTTGGTACCTGTGCTATGGCCGCATTACAAATCAGGGCATCGATTTTAGGAATGCGTTTAATTACTTCTTTTGCAGCCTGGCGTACAGAAGAAAGGTCTGCCAGGTCCATTTGAATAAATGAAATTTTGGCATCTGCCCCAAACTGTTGTTCAAGGTCTTCAATGGCCTGCTCAGACTTGGTTTTATTCCGGTTGAGCATTACTACCTCAGCGCCTTTGCCCAGCAGTATCCTGGCGGCCTCGAAGCCCGCTCCGGTATTTGCTCCGGTAATGAGGTAAGTCTTAGTGCTTAAATCCCCCAATCTTTCAGGAGTCCATCCACGTTTGCCAAATTGGTTTTTGTCTGCCATAATTTCTCTCTTTTGAAGCCGCTTTGAAGCGGTTGCTAATGCAAAAGTCTTGAGAAATTAAAAACCACACTTTGCTAAAAAGTCGTTTTTACTTTGTTCAAAAGTCGGGTGATTGAATTTTATGGCCAGGCTGCTTCTGTGGTAAGTTACAGCCATGAGTTTGTCCTTGTTTTTCAAGAAAGGGGTAGAGGGAGATTTAGTTGCCGAGCAGTTCCAGTTTTTCGGACTTTTTTAAACGATCATCCTTGATTCCGGGAATTTCTCCAATAAGATTTTTCAGCACTATGGCTGAATCGGACATTTCACGAATAATGTAATGTGCATAATTTGGCTTGCCGTTCCCTTCAATCTTCTTGCCATCCGGACCATAGAATGCCAATCCGGGTTGGATGGCCATCTCAATGGAAAGCGTGTCATTTTGAACTTTCCATTCTTTCATCATCATCGACAGGTAAGGGGCCAGTCCCGTTTTGCCGTTGACCTTAATCACGGGCCCGAAGATACCCGTGCGGTCTTCATGAAACTCCATATACCAGCCTTGTACCTGGCCATTGTTCGCATTTTTCTTCCAGTTTCCAACAAGCGCTTTTTCATTTTCATGAAGCAGCGAGGTCTTCTCAGAACAGCCTGTAAGCAGGAGCAGGCAAATTAAGGATAACTGTTTCATTAATTCCGTTTTCTATGTGGCGCTTGTTAAAGCTGTGACTTTACCGCTTCCAAACCCGTCATGACCATATAATTTCACTGGCAGGTTCAGGTCCCAGCCTCCGGCTTTCCACCAACATTCGGCAAACCATTGTTGGGCCAGATCCACAAACAGGTCCGGAATGCTCTCTTCATCTGCATAACTGTCAACATCAATCAAGGGTAAATCTTTCACGTCATCCACAAAGGCGATATGCCGGCTCAACTCTGCCTCGAGGTATAACCCAATTGACAAATGTCCATCTCCATATTCATCCGGAAAAATTTCTACCGACCCACTTACTACCTCCTTCTCCAAAGGGGTTTTCAGAAACTCCCTTATTTCATCAATGAGTTGGTTGGCATACCTGTCTAATTCCTTTATATAAACCCTCTCAATCGCATCAACAGGCATGCCGTTGGGTAGTTGTTTTTGTTTCGTCATAGTCTTATAGGGTCAAATATTCAGCACTATATGCTGGTGCTTAAATTTACCTGTTAAGCTTCAAAGAACGGCTTTAAACGACAATGATATTGTTTCCAGGCTGGCCATCTGGTAGATACCCTTGTATAGAGATAATGAAACACGATGAAATTATTTCTTAGTGCTTATCAGAGGAAGGAACATCCGGTTTTTTGCTGATCACAATCACTCCGAAAATGCCTTCATAACCAAACTTCCTGTAGGCAGATAGCCCCTCAAATACCTGGATGTCATATTGATCCAAATCATCTTTAATTGAATCCAGCTTTTTTGTCAGTTTTTTGTTTTCCTTAGGTGTCTTTTCCAATAGTCCGTAGGAGTTATTAAAACCTGAATCTTGCAGATATACCTCGTTATCCACGATATAAGTTAGTTTGATGCCTTTTTTAAGGTTTTTGTTGAGGACATAGATAAGCTCGTTATTTTCATCAATCAAGGTCTGTTTATCTACTGTTAACCTGACAGGGCGCGTAAACTGCGTCAGTCGATTTCCAACAAGAGAAAGACTATCACCGTGGGACCAATCTGTTTTATATATGATCAGGGTCGTATCAGTTTTTTTATAGCTAAAGGTCATATAGAACTGTTGAGACATATGCCTTGGAGGTGTACTGATTTCGAGTAATGAATCGTTTTGAAATTCCAACAAATGACTTCCATGTAAGCTATCAGAGGGAATTCCCCTGTAGAGGCTGGACAGTTCCTGTCCGTAACAATTGCCACTCAGGGTTAAAAGAATTATAAGACCAAGTGCTTTCATATTGTCTCAATACATTTTGCCACTTCAAGGAAGGAATGGCATGCCCACGGAATCTGATTTGTTCCCGCAGGTCTTGACTGAAGTACTTGCGGGTTAGTAAAACAACGGTCAGACCCCAATGCCCTTAAATTGGACTTTAATCATTAACCCGCTTTACCATTGATAGCATAATACCACTCAGGATAAGTAGTATGCCTACAATTCTGTTCTGGAGATGTACCTTCCTGGCGTTTTCCAGGTAGGCTTTCAGCCTGGTCGCAAAATAGGCATAGGTAAGTAGTGAGATACCATCCAGCACCAGAAAGGTAATGCCGAGAATTGTTACCTGGGGAAGAAAGGGAGCATTTTCATTGATGAACAGGGGAAACAGGGCTGCAAAGAATACAATAGCTTTAGGGTTGGCAGCCGACATCAGAAAACCTTCTGTAAACAGATTCAGAAAGCTTCGGCTTTTTACTGTTTCATTTTTGAATTTGATATCCGGAGGGCTGATGATCTTTCTCAATCCCATATAAATGAGGTAGAGAACACCCAGCCACTTGATAACCTGAAACAACTCACCGGAGCTGATTACAATGGTGGCCAATCCGGCAGATGCGAGTATAATCTGAATCAGGTTGGCTGATAAATCCCCCAGAATGGTTCCGGTTGTCTTACGGACTCCGTATTTCATACTGTTAGCTGTGGCCAGCAATACACTGGGGCCTGGTGTCCAGACCAGTATTAATACAGTACCTACAAAAGAAATCCAAAGTGCCGGATACATGATGTGATGAATTTACGAATTCATCACTTATTATGGTTTTCGCAGATAATGCGATTTGTATTCGTTCTAAAGCCGGAAGAGAAGACATTTGATGCTCATCTTTTGATGAATTTGATACGCTCATTGCCTATGTGAATTATATAAATCCCGTTAAGCAAGTCTGAAATATCTATACTCATCGATTGCCCTTTTATTTCTTTATACCTGATGATTTTTCCGGAAATGTCTGAGATATAGATGGCACTTACCGCATTGGGCACATTATTAACTTGTAAAGACTCTGTGGCAGGATTAGGGAAGATAGAAACCCGGCCGTACACCAAATCATCAATGGAAACCACGACTTCTTTATGAAACTCGTAGGCTCCCAGGTCAATGACGTTATTATTAATTCTGGTGTTCCCTGCCAGATCTGATGCATCAGTTTCTGAAAAAAAGGTGTTATCTCCCTGATCAATAGCAGGAGAGTTTTCAGAAAGCTTAAAATCACTTTCTCCGTCAAATAAAGGGTCTGTATCGAAAAGCAGACTTTCCATATGCAGATTTAAAATACCTCCGTTCAGGTCCAACTCATTTCGATTCTTTTCTTCCAATAGCGTGTGAGATACTTCCAGAAGAAAATCACCCTGAGAACCCGGGGCATATTTGTTAAACCAAGATCTGCCATTCCCTTCATTTTTCCAGAAAACAGAGTTTACTATTTCAATAAAGAGAGGGCTGTTAAAAGCATCATTGTATAAAGCTCCTCCGTTACCCATTGCCTGGTTTTGAGAAAGTGTACAGTTGATGACTTGCAAAAGATTTGAAGCACCAGACTCGAAAGCTCCGAATGATATACCACCTCCATGCTCCTCAGCAGAGTTATGGACAATGAGAGAGTTTTGAATCGTGGTTGTGCTGTTATTGTTCAGTGATTGGGCAGCGTACACTCCAGCTCCCGTAACGGATCTGTTGTATTCAACAATGCATTTATCCAGGTTGATATTATGTCCTCCAAAAAAGCTTACAAGACCCAGTGCACCCCCCTTATCAGATGAAGCGTTTTGGACGAAATGAGATTGGTGAATTTTGATGTCAGATTCACCTCCGAGTTCTGAGAGGTTGTATATAGCACCGCCAATAAGTTCTGCGTAATTCTGCCTGAAGACGATATGGCTAATCTCTACCTTATTGTCTACCCGAGAGTGAGCTCTGCTGTACCAACCGGCCCCGTTGGAATTGTCGCTTTCCCAGGAGTTTCCTCCGTCAGCATAGCCACCGGTAATGGTGATGCCATCAACTTTAGTCGGCATATCCATATTGATAGATGTTACTACATGATAGGCGTTTTCTGCATAGTTCCTGTATTCATAATCGTTGGCCGAATTTATAAATTCATCATCGCCATTAAGGTCACCGGTCAGGATGGTCTCGTTAATCAGTAAGTCTCTGTTTTGAAGAGTGCCTGCCGAAGTGGGGTCTGTTTCGCTACCTTCAAATCCACCGAATAAGGTGAGACCTGGCTTTAGTACAAAAGTTGTCTGCCTCGGTTCTCCGGTTACCTCCCGGTCTTCCACTACATCCCACTGTTTTTCCGGAACATAGATCCCCTTAGCAATCAGAATAGTGTCACCAGCCGAGGCAATGTCGATAGCATGTTGTAAACTGCCAAGAGCACTCTGCCATGAACTCCCGTTCCCCGAAGCTCCTTCCTTAACATATATGATACTTTGAGCGTTGATATGCGCACCGGTCGTGGAAAACAGATGAAGTATCACAAATACCAATAAATGCATTTTCATGGTATGGCACTTTTGCAAAAATCAGAAGAGAAATGTTCTTGACGGAATAAAACCCGTTTCCATAAGAAAGTTGTGGAAAGTTCTGCAATAACGAAGCATCTCAATATGCTTAGATGAGTGAATAGCCCCGTTTATTCTGCCTGTGGTTAAAAAGCCTATGGCATCGGTCAGGCATCCAGTCATTTGACCGTTTGAAACCGGTAGTCACGACCAATTATTCTAATAATTAATCGAACAAAGGCCACTATGATATGGATGAAACTGAATTTCTATTGTTTTGCATAGGCTGTTTTATCCCGTTGATAGCTTATGAGATACCCGCTGATCTGCAGGTAGCCGGGAGGGGATACTGTTCTCTCAAACCCGGCATTATTCTTTTGAGACTGCTATGATTAAGGAAATGTCCCGTTAGTGATTGCTGTGGGATAGTTAATGAAATGACTTCATTGACCCGCCAAAATAGTGAGACCAGGAGCAACCAGCCTTATTTTATCTTTAATTCTCCATTTGTCCTTATATACAGGACTGTCTCATTTTCTGAGTTGTTCTCAATGGTATGGACGGCCTTATCAGTTGAACCAAAGTAACTGCCCGTGTCTAAGACTTTTATTTCTTCGTTTTGAGGCATAGTATAATTCAGGTTACCTTCTGTTACAACAGAATGAAACACAGTACCATTGGTTAAGATTTTTCCTTTGTATCCGATCGGTAACCTGATAAAAAGGCTCTTAAGATTTTGACTTTCAAGGAGAAAACTTATTTCGGCCTTACTTTTTGTATCAATCCAGTTAGTGGTTTCGTTATTGAGCCAAACAATATTAGAAGCTTCTATATTTACCGGCCTTTCCCCGCTATCAAAAGCTTCACTTATCGGTCTTACAAGGTAAGGTCCCTGGTCTATTTCCACTAAAACAATAACTTCCTTACCTTTTGCGGAAGTGATATGAGATTCTCCCACGGGTTGTGTCCAAAAGGACCCCGGTTTCATCCACATATTTTCTGCTTTGGGATCATCATTATGTACCAGCCCTTTGATTACAACCGCTCTGTAAGTGATATTATGAATATGTGGTGGAGAAGAGAATCCATCCACAAATTTGGCCAAAAAACCAGTGGCTACTCTTTTTCTGCCTTTTCTATCTCCCCAAATGGTTCCTGCCTGAGGACTTTGGTCTCCTCTTGCCGGGTTTAATTTTTCCCATACGATTTCAGAACTCAGGACAACCGTATTGGTAGGGTTTTCAATCCTTTCTGAAAGTTTGTTTGCGTACTTATCTGAGGGTGTACATGAGAATATCAGACCAATAAAAAGCAAACAGATTGTTTCTCTTTTCATGTAGCTCAATTTTTCTCAAAACTAGCTACGGTAATCAGTTATGACAATAACGGTCAAAAATGATAGTTTAAACTTTAATTGATATGAGCTTACCATTATCGCCCTGGCTATCGTATCAGCAGGGTGCACAGCACTGGTCAAAACTGTAGTCGAGACCTGAATTGACTGTACGAAGCACCAGGCAGTGTTCCAACAGGACATTGCCCGGGCTTGAGTGATTGATGGTTATCGGATCAGGAATCATATGGGCCGGGGCTGATAAAAGCAATATTCAATGTCAGGTCATAGCCCCCTTGTCACAAATACGAGTAGGCGGACTCCTCCTAAGTTTGTTTTAACCCACAAAACCTTGTGACAGAACCGAACCCATTATGATATAGCCCTTCGGATAATTCTACCTCGCTTTCTGTGAGCTCTGATATCTGAAAGCCGGGGAAGTACCCTTCCAGGTCTTTTGTGGAATACAGAGAATCAAAATCGGGTGGGCCGCCAACCATACTGTCTTTCTCACGATATGCGAGGTGATTTTTACCAAATGCTTCGAAAATAACCTGTCCTTTTTCCTTTAGGTATTTGTTAAGAAGCTCAAAATACTGTTGTCTCAGGTCAGGTGGGAAATGAGCATAAATAAGGCCTATGGCATCAAAGTGGTCTGGCTCAAAACCCAACTCTGGAAAGGAACCCACCCGGTAATCTATTTTAACCTGATGCTCCTTTGCAAGCATGAGCGCTTTGTTTTTACCTTCTTCACTGATGTCAAAGGCTGAGACTTCCCAGCCCAGTCTGGCAGCATATATGGCATTTCTTCCCTCACCTTCAGCCCCCAGGAGAATTTTGCCCGGCTCCAGCCTGGCTAATTGGTTTTTAAAATAAACATTGGGTTCTGTTCCATAAGCGAACTCTTTTTTGCTGTATCGCTCGTTCCACATATTGAGCCATTGATCTTTCATGCTGTTATAGTTGTTTGTTGTTGAATAGTTTAGAAATGTTGGCCCTGTGAAATATGCCGATCATTAAAGTATGATCGTTTTCAATCAGTTCAGGGCGGATGATAATGCGTTGATTCAGATACCCCAGAGCGAGTGTAAAACCTTTTGACAGCCTGATATCAAAACCTCCGTAGTATCTGTTTTGCCCAATGGTTGGCGACCCGTCTCCATGGTTTATAAAAACCTGATGGAAAAAAGACATGCCGAATACCTGATCACTTTTATCATTGATTATCAGAGGAAATCTGATGCCAAACCTCACTCTTATACGCTGCAAAAAATCACCGTTGCGAAAGAACTGTTCCAGTTCAAGTATCGAACTTAAAGAGGTTCTTTGAACCTTCTCGCGGAAGGAAAAGCGCTCTAAAAGGCGATGTTCTCTTCTTTTTTCGGGTACAGGCAGCCTGCCATAGGGGAAAATAATTGCCCATTCGTAGCTCGCTCCTATGCTAAAGTTTCTGGTAAGGCTCTTATCTGCACTGAGTCCCAGTTTGCTGATCTGCCAGTCAGCTACAAAGTCATGGCGAGACCATGAATAAAGTAATTTGGCGGTCCATGTTTCCTTGATTTGATAAGTGCCGGAGTAGTACCACCAGGAGTTGAATTGATGGACAGTCTGGGCTTTTAAGGCATGAGAAACGTTCATAGCAGCAATGACCAACATCAAATGAGTGTGCGTCAGTGATACCCGCATTTTCATGGTCTCATGGCTAATCATATAGCAAATGCCTTGATGGTAAACTATTAGTGTGACGCGCTGTCCTTTCCCTTAAGAATGGAGGAGTGACCAGAGTAGGGGAGCAGAGCCCGGTTTTGACGGGACGCACAGAACAACCTATCATTTGTTTTTTCTTTACAAAGGAAGGGGGATAGTGTCCGGGGAGGTAGGACAAAACTGAAGTATAGCAGGACTTATTTGAAGTTCTGTCTGAATACTGTGGGCGATGCGCCCAGATGCTTCTTAAAGAACCTGATGAAATAAGATGAATCTTCAAAGCCCAGGTCAAAAGCGATATGGTTTACCTGATGAGATGTGGTGAGCAGGAGGCGCTTTGCTTCCAGGAGGATCTGATCATTGATAAGCACGGAAACCGGTTTATTCAGTGCTGACCTGGTGATGTTATTCAGTTGATAGGGGGTAAGGTTCATCATGTCAGCATAGTCGCTGACACGTTTTTTCAGATGAAAGTTCTGCTCAAGAAGTTCCAGAAAGGTATACAGCTGTTGTTGGTTAAAGTCATCTCCTCCTGGTTGGGAAACTGATTCCTGCTCAACCAGACGTCTGTACAACTCGATGAAGATGAGATGCAGATGCAGTCGGATGGCCTCATTTTTTTCAATAGCATCAGTTTGTGATTCAGCATAGATCTTTTTTGCTGACTGAGCTATCGGTGCCAGTGACTCTTTGGTGAAGCTTATTACATTGTGCTGACCAATGATTTTGAATTTTTTTCGAAGGCTTTCTGACGCGTGAGGAACGAAATCTCCTGCGAACTGAAGTACAAACCCTGCGCCTCCTTTGCGCAAATTGAGTTCATGTATCTGCCCCGGTCTCAACAAAAAGACCATGCCAGGCTCTGTTTTATACGTGTTAAAATCGATGGTATGTGTTCCGTAACCCTCTGTGATGATCAATAAAAAATAGAAATCGTGTCGGTGTACGCTTTCTGTAAGTCCTTCTTGTTTCAGAAGCAGGGCCAGGTTCAGGACTTTAAATTCGGATGAGGAATTGCCGGGCCTGTTAAGTTGCCGTACGGGAATTGCCTGTTTTGTGGTCATAGGAGTAGCTCAGGTTAATTTGCCGAAAGAAGGCTAAAGCAAAATCTGGTGTCTCTTTGGAGTGCCTCGTCTTTACAAATAAACGAAGAGAGCATCACTTAAAGCCCTTTAGCGATCTATCTTATCCGTTTTTACAAACTCCTCAATGTCTTGTGGAGTATACTGTTTCTCAGTGTTCAAACCGCAAAGTCGAAGCATCATATAGTTGAGCACCCGGTCTGCCTGATCTGACTTCTCAGGTATTTCAGCACTGTGAAAAACGCCAAAGGTCGCTTCATCATAAGATCGGCTGTTGTTGGCAATTAAAACCCTGTAGTGGCTTTTATCGAAGGGCGTTATTTCCCTTACATAATCCGAAATGACAGAAGCATCCTGAAGAAGGTTTACTTCTTTATTTCCTCCGAAAAATGCCTCTAAAGAGAGTTCCCTATGTTCTATGTATTGGGTGTAATCCGTGATATATGCTGTGCTTTCAACCATAGTAGGTTCGTAGCCCAACATTAAAAAAGAATGATCATCCGCTGAATCCCGATGTGGTTGGCTGCTGTGTTGATGATTAAAACGTCCGAGGCTCTGATAATGAAGTGCTTTGTTCAGGTTGTATCGGCACAGGTCCGAAAGTGCATCTTTTAAGTCAACCATAAATTGCCTGAATGCTTTTGAATCCAGGTCGCTGCCTAAATCCAGATAATAGTAACCGGCCTCTTCTGTGGATTTTCGGAAAACGGCCTTGTATATGGTGATTATCTGATCGTTGGTAAGTTGAAGAGGTTGGCTCATCCTGGTTCTTGCTTTGAGTTTTACGCTTAAACCGCTTCAGCTTTTTGCACAGTGTTACCTGTCGGGGTTGGGTAAGACTAGCCTACGGCTACTTATCCGTGAAAAAATCCCAGGCTGCTTTAGAAATATCAGCTATCACTTTCTCGTTCGTGTCAAGGTCTTCTTTGGACTCAGTAACAAAAACACTGATAGTAAAATGCTTTCCATCAGGCAGAAAAACAATGCCAATATTGTTTACAGCAGCTGTTATGCCCGTTTCTTTATGCTCTCCTGACCATCCCGTTTTATGTGCAACTATTGTTTCTTGCGGTAATTGTCCTCTTAATCTGTTTTTACCTGTTTTAGTTCCTTTCATGATGTTCCAGATGAACTCATGGCTTTCCTTAGAAAGTAAGCCTCCCTTGTTTTCATAAAATGCCGAAAGTATTGCGTTTGATTCTGCGGGAGTTGTCCAGTTCAAAAACTGCAGGTCCCAGTTGTTTTGCATGGTCTCTTCATTGATCCTGACCGCAAAATCCTTAAACCCGAGACCGGAAATGTAATTTTCTACAGCCTGTGGTTTTCCGAGAAGTCTTAGCAAAGCATCGCAGCCGGCATTATCGCTTAAGGCTACCGTGTATTCTATAATTTCTGCTATGCTCAGTGTCGCCCCTTCGGGGTACTTTTTGCGTATCGGACTCCATAGCCCCTCCAGTAGCTGACTTTTTTTAATGGTGATTTTTTGGTCAAGGGAAAACCTGCCTTTATCTATTTCGGATAGAACGGTGAGTGCAATGTGAAACTTGAACACGCTTTGCATAGGGAAATGCTTCTGACCATTAATGCTAAGCGCATCCTGAGTCTCTGCCCCGTTAATGGCAACTCCTACTGTCAGGTTTTTGGAGCTAATAATCTCCTCAATTTTTCGCTTCAATGATTCAATTTCCTGGGTATATCCCGGGGTGAAGAAGGTGAAGAGGAGCACCAGAATAAGGGGCGTTTTTTTTAGCATAGTATTCTTTTTTTGCTTGAAGGTAACGGTGTGTTTGCGGGGACTAGTATCTCTTAGCAGAGGCATTTTTTGGTTTGTCAGTACAGGCAGTTGCCAAGACTCTGTTATTGGATATGAATTCACCGAAAGAAAGATAAATCAGTAGCCCCTGCTGTAGACTCTTTTCAGGACAATGGACCAACGACAGGTTTAATGGCTCACCATTTCGTTTCTTTTTAAGTCTGAAATTCTATGTTGTCCGATACTGTCTATAGGAATAGAAATCAGCCCATCTTCAGAATTTACAGGTTTAAGGCAGTTAAAATGTAGGTGTTCTATGTTGGTTTGTCCTGTCATACCAGCGATGCCGATTTTCTGACCCACTTCAATTTTATCACCCATATTCACCAGGCTTCCCTTGTGGTAAAGATGCGCATACTGAGTGTAAAGACCCGTAGTTTCGTCATAGATGGTAATGAAGTTTCCATAATTTTTCCATTCGTCTCCCTCCCCGCCATATTTATAGTCTTCGATAAGCCCTACTACATAGCCAGGTGTTGCTGCACAAATGGTATCTCCGATAGCCAGACCAAAGTCAAGGGCATATTTCGACCAATCTGTATTATGTGTTGGGGTTGAGTTATACCCCTGTATTAATGGATATGCTCTGTTTTTTGGAAAAGGTAGTTCAACTCGCCTGACTTTTAAAGGTCTAGTCGGGTCACCAAGCCTTGATGCGAAAGCAATCTCCCGGGTTTGTACATCTTGGCTCTCAACACTGATTACACTATCAGCCAATGGTTTTAGAATTACAGGATTCATCGCGTTAAAGACAGCCCTCAGTTCTGCATCTGCAGGTTGAACCCAGATCCTTACCGGGCATTTTAAAGGGTTGCTCAGGTGTACTTCCAGGCGGTCAATTTTGAACTCATATTGGTAATCAAGCGTGTATTGATTCAGTCGTTTTTTCGGGATTTTGATGGTATTACAACCAACCAGCAGAATGAAGACATAAACAATCGAATATTTCATTTTTGTATAATTAAGTCCGGCCTTGTAATGCCGGGATAAATGGTCTTGATTTTAGCTTCAATCGACCACGGGAAAGCGTATGTAAGTTTTTCTACTAATGGGTCTGTTTTGTTTATCGTATTCCGTCAAAATACGGTGGCTGAAATCGGCCGAAATAATAATTTCAGATATTACATTTCCTTGTTTATCATATTGGTATTTCATGGTGCTCAATCCATATTCTGCGGAATAGGTGACATTTGTAACTTCACGGTTATAGGTGTCAAATTCTGACCGGCTGATGTAAGTAGTATCCCCGAATTCAATGCTAACAGATTGTACTTTATTACCCTGGCTGTCGAATTGATTAAAGGTTTTGATAGTGTCGAGTTTTGTTGTGCCTGTTAGTTCATAAGTCAGCTCGTCTTTGCTTAAGGTGATGCTGCGGATGCATTTGCCTTCCGTATTGTAAAATTGATGACTGACCGATCTTAAGGTGTCCAGACGGGTTATTTCCATCATGTCGTTGTAGTTGGGAAGTATAGAAACGGATTCAGTCCGAATAAGCTTTTCCTGTTCGTAAGAGTACAGGTTGTGATATTGAAGAGCCCTGTCCGAAGAGTTAATCTCTTCTACCAGAAGACCGGAGGAATTATATCGGTTGATATGCTGAGACCATTTGGTAGAGTCTCCATCAATCAGATTGTAATGAATTTCTTCCAAAAGCAGCGTATCCCGGAAGGTCTGAACTACTACTGAAGTATGGTAACCTTTCAAAAGATCCGTGTTCCCGGTTGAATAAATCACCTGAATTTTCTGGTTGTCATATTCCTGGTGTTCAATTATTTCCGAGCTATCAAGTACCCAGCCATCTTGTTCTGCCGAATCGTTTGGTGTACAAGAGAAGAAAAGAAAGAGAAGGGCCGGTGGGAATATTCTAATCATTTTTTCTGCAATGCCTGTCATTCGTTTACGTACTGGGGAACCTCCTGAATAATCGATGTGATTGAAACGCGAAGGTGGATAAGTTAGGTAATTCCATCTACACTGAGCAGTTGTTAAGGAGCTGTGTTTCGACCATTTACCTGCCAGGAACCATAAACCACAAAAAGCCATCTCGCAGAAGATGGCTTTAGCATTCAGGTAAGTTGGTTTTAAGTCTGTTTCCTCTTAGCTGAGTTCCAGGGAAAGTGGCTGTGCTTTTAAGCTTACGGCAGTTCGTCTTTTAAACACCACACTGATCACGACCATCAAGACCAGGCAAAAAGCGATAAAGCTGTCTCCGATCACAGAGTAGATGGTTTTCACGCCCTTGGTTGGCAGTTGCGTGATCATTACTTTACTATTATCCGTAAAATGATCCATTTCGCTGACCTTTTTTCCTGTATAGTCAATGCCTGCCGATAAGCCGTGACTGGTTTGACGAATCAGGTTAAAGCCTTGCTCAATCGCTCTGAATTTTGCCATATCGGTATGCATCGGGTCAATGTCCTGCCAGTCGTTACTTGGTGCCAGCAGCATATCAGCACCTTTGGCTCCTTTTAAATAGCCGGGAAAGTCCATGTCAAAGCAGATGGCTGCTGCCAGGGTTCCGTATTCAGTGGCTACCTGCTGTATACCGGTATAGGTATTATTGCTTATGGGGGCCTCAGCGCCAGGAACTGAAATACCTTTCCAGTAATCAATTACTTTACTTCCACTCTTGTCAAATACCACAAATTTGTTTTCCAGGTATTTAGCATTTGTGTGGTCAAGTACAGCCACACCGATGCCCAGGTATATGTTTTGGTCAGCGGCTACCTGGCTTGCTTTTTTATACAAATCCTGCTCGTCTTCCTTCAGGATGACACCATTACCTTCTGCCCAAAAAACGATTTCGGCACCAGACCGAGCTTCTGCAATACTTCTGTCAAACAGATATTGATTCAATTGTGTCGTCTGTTCTTTCGCTGCTGTTCTGGCTTGCTGATCATTCAGTCCACCAATATTGAAATTAACAGCAAGACTATCCAGCGCAGAAACAGAGGCTATGCGAACAGTTTCTGAATCGGATTTCTGAAAAGCTATGCGATAACCACCATACATCAGTGTCAGGCCCAAAAGAAGGCTGTAGGCAATCACTCCCTTTTTGACTGTTTTCAGGTTATCTCTTTGCTCATAAACCCAGTTCACCACGGCTGCAAACCAGAAGATCAAAAATGTGATATAGCCCATGCCGAGAACGGAAACAGACTGAAGCAAAAACTCCTGAGACTGTTGGGAATAGGCGAAATGTCCCCAGTTGCCATATTGATTAATAAGGTGATAGGCATATTCCATTAAAACGGCAGCACAGGGAAAAATCAATGTGCTCAAAAACGAATCTCTCTTTTTTGAAAAAAAGGAATCGATCAGATAGGGGAGAGAGGCAAACAGACTGAAGATCGCTGAGATGATGACAGATACTGCCACAGGTAAAAAGGGCACGACATCAAAACCTATATAATAGCTGATACCTAAGGTTGAAAAGGCAAACAGGAAGCCTTGCCATCTTTTTAGTTTTCTGACAGCAAAAAGCAGCAGGGGCAGGGCCAGCCAAATGGCAAAAAAAACAGCATACTGACCATTTGAGAATACGAGGAGTAAAAGTAAGATGGATACGAAGATTGTTTTTTTAAGAGCTTTCATTTTTCTACAGATAAAATTGATATGGGGGCAATATCGATCGAATACCAGCCCCCGGGAAGGAGTTTACGCTGGATCATCGTTTATGCTGGTTGAATTGATATCTATCTGAAAATCCGGGAAGCTCAGGGCTGAAGAAGCAGTGTTCTGACGGTTTGACTGAGGTATATCGGTCAAAATCACTCCGGACTCAGCAGAGACTCTGAACAGATTTCAGGGTGACCATTTATTGATTATGATACATCCTGTTTAGTAATGGCACGACCGGACTGTCGCTTCTTTCACTTGAAGCTATAAGGGGTAGCAAGGCCCCGGTCGATTTGCCGAAAGGTGTCGGGCAGGTGATTTACTTGTTCATCCAGTCTTTGAACTCGCTGGTTTTTGGCCTGCTTACAATGAACTCCTGGTCTCTTGGGTTGGTAACAGCCAGCTTGACCCGATGATTGAAATAGGGGTCTATCTTTTGAATGGACGATTTGGCCACTACCTGCCCACGGTTGATTTTAAAGAACTTGGTCTGATCCAAAGTACTGAACAGGTCGTCCAGTGTTTCTTCAATGATAAAACGCTTATCCAGGGTAACACCGAAGGTGATGCTTTCTTCAGAATAGCAGTAGAGTAATTCTGCGGTTTTAATCTGTACAAAGCTGTTCCCGACCTTGACTAAGAGACCTTCTCTCTCAGCAGGAGCCTGCAGATCACTGAGTAGCTGCTTTAAGGTAGAGGCATCTACGCTGGAGGTCCTGTTTGACTTCAGGAATTTGTCAAGGGCTCTGCTTAAGTCGTCTTTTTGAATGGGCTTGAGCAGATAATCGACACTATTCACTTTAAATGCCTGGATAGCATATTGGTCAAAGGCGGTGGTGAAAATAATCGGAGCGTCTACCTCCGTTTTTTGAAAAATCTCAAAGCTAAGTCCATCGGCCAGCTGTATGTCCATAAACACCAGGTCTGGTGTGTCATTTTGTTGAAACCATAGCACGGCATCTTCCACCGTGTCGATAATATCCAGTAACTCGAAACTGAAGTCGCAGGCTTTGAGCATAAGCTGTAGCTGGCTCACGGCCCTTATTTCATCTTCAATGATGAGAATTTTCATAGTCATTCTTTTAGTGAGCCATCGTTTAATAGCGGCAGAGAAACGGAAAACTGATGGCCGTCATTCACTATGTCAACAGACCGGTCCGAAATCAGGGCATACCGCTTCTCAATGTTCTTAAGCCCCAATTTTGTTGAGGGGAGCTGCGTTGATTTTTTCTGAATTATGTTATCCACAACCATATAGTCGCCCCTGATGTAGATGTTGATTTCCAATGGCCTGGCCCTGGAAATTACATTGTGTTTGATCGCGTTTTCCAGCAATAATTGCAGGCTCATGGGCACAATCATCGTATTGAGATGTTCATCGGGAATGTTCCAGTTCAGCTTCAGGTTTTCTCCAAATCGTTCTGACTGTATATGAATATAGGCTTTGGCAAATTTCAGCTCATCCCGGAGGGCAATCAGGTTGGTATTACCCGCTTCCAGGAGAAAGCGATACATGTCTGACAGCTTGTCTACAAACTGCTTTGCATCCTCTTTGGGGCTCTGGTCTATGATATCGCGCAGCGTATTGAGCGTATTAAAGAAGAAGTGGGGTTGTGCCTGGTTTCGCAGTGCATCAAGCTCTGCCTGAATAATCGCCTGCTTTGATTGCTCTTCTTCCCTGATAGACTTTTTGAGAAGTATAAAAAAGTAAACCGCTTCATAAATGGCCATAATCATCGTGGTAAGCAAAATGACGACCACCAATGATCTGGTTCTTTCCTGAAAACTATAGCTGACGTTGTCAGCGATCAAAGAAACCAGGCTTACCCCGACAAAATCGACTGCAACTACGGTTACAAAAACACTTAGAAGCATCAGGGTAATGCGCTGAGCACTGTCCTTCAGGCTGGGATACTTTTTTCGAAGACGTATTAGAATGGACCTGTTAATGAGCCAGTCACAAGTGGAAAAAAACAAAGAGACTGCGAAGGTTATAATGGTTTCGGCTGTGGTAAGACGGTCTGCAGGCGTTTTAAATATATAGACGACAGATAAGCTTAAAACAACCACACCTATGACCGCAAACCATACATCGTCAAAGCCCAGGTATCTTATCCGTTTTTCTTTGTTTGTCGGCATCTTGGTGTCAATAATGGTTTATATGCGGGCATGAGCCTGGCTGGCACAACTTTCTGATTTTATAAGTTTACAATGTAGCCGCAGGCTGTGATACAAGCTTAACTCATCTGAGTCAGGGACAGGAAAGAACCTCATAGCAGAAAAATAGTCTTTAAAATATTTCCGAGAACTATTCGGCCTGAGATTCCTGATGTTTTTCTCTCTTTCAAGATCTTATCCTGAACTCTCCTCAAATATTAGATCTTCAGCCAGTTTGTAAAATGATTTTCAGTTGAACCATCGTTATGCAGGGTTGAATTGTAGGGTGATAGCTTTTGCTGCTTTGTTTTACTCTCTCCTATTCATAATCTTTTGACTTTCATCAGATTTTTTCCAGTCAGTACCTTCCCAGCTATCAATCAAAGCTCTCCAGGCCTTCAGTGAATTCAACTTCAGCCATTGGTCAAATGACCGGTAATAATGGATTTGTGGTCCACCGATATTTTGAATTCCCTCAAACAATCCGATCACGATAAGCTCCTGCACATATTGATCTCCATGCTTTAAAACATCTTCAACATTCCCGAAGAAGGTCTCGAAACTTTCAGTTTGCCCTGACTTCTTCTTATTCACGATGAATCTGGCGATATCACCTATATCTACATAAGCCAGTCGCCCGGCCGGATCTTCATCATCAGTCTTCACTTCTTTATTGTAAAAACCAGCCAATTCTTCCCAGCCGGATATCAGCTTTTGAAAGACCTGTTCTATTGCTGACTCCTGATATATGATCCTTGATTTTTTCATTTTCGGTTAGCGACAAAGTTTTGGCCATGCCTGGAGGAGGAAAGCTACGAAATACCTGACCTCAGGCGCTCACCCACAAGCAGAACTTTTCATTCGAAAACTTCTGACCGTCAATATAATTTGTAGTTAATCCGAAAACCGAGAAACCGTTTCTTTACTGATTAGCAGACCATTAGCAAAATTTACAACCACAGTATATGAAACAACTTAGACTAATTGCGGGCATTGTCTTGACCGTGCTTTTTTCAACTTTAGTATCCGCACAGGATAAAGTACTTCAGTTGGAAGACTACAGTAGGTGGAAACGCATTGTATCAACGGGGATTTCTGCCGATGGAGAATGGTTCACCTATGGACTCAGACCAAATGGTGGAGATGATACCTTATTCGTTAAAAAAATGGCCTCTGCTACAGCGGAATTTGAATACCGGATTCCGTTTGCCAGTGCACCTTCCTTTTCCAGTGACAGCAAATGGGTGGTATACCTGATTTCTCCCTCAAAAAAAGCTTCTGAAAAACTCAGAAAGTCGCGGAAGAAGGTTTTCAGAACGGCAGAGCTAAGAAACCTGGCCAGCGGTGAAACTGTCCGGTTTAAACGGGCCAGGTCCATGCGGTTTTCAGAGGATGGAAAATTCCTTGCGGTATCGCTGGACAAAACACAGAACGATAAATCGAAACACAATGGACAGGACCTGATTCTGGTGGACCTGACATCCATGTCTACCATGAATTTTGGAAACGTGAATGACTACGCTTTCAATAAAAGCTCCGGTCATTTGGCCTATACCGTGGATGCTGCTGAGATGGTAGGAAACGGACTTTATGTTTATGACCTGAAAGCGGGTGTGCTCAGGAATTTAGACAGTGACAGAAAAAAGTACAGCAGCTTAATCTGGGATGATGCCGCGGCCTTTAAGAAGGATTGGGCGGCAAAGGGCAGCCAGTTGGCGGTATTAAAAGGGGAAGAGGCTGACACGCTGGAGCAGAGGATCAATACCCTGATGGTAGTATCAAATGTGAATCAAAGTCCTGTAAAGTCAGAACTGCAAGCGAGTGAAGCTTCAAACTTTCCGAACGATTTTGTGATTAGCGAGAAAGGCAGGTTGCAGTTCAGCAATGATGGAAGCTTTGTTCTTTTCGGTATCAAAGAGCAGGAAAAAAAGGTCAGGCTTGGTAAGGACACCGTGGCTAACCTGGATGTTTTTCACTGGAATGATGAGACGATCAACTCAGTGCAGAGAAGAAGGGCCAACAGAAACAGGAATTTTACTTACTGGGCCTCTTTCCAGTTTGGCAATGGCAGGTTTACCAGACTTACCGATGATTCCATGCGTGAGCTGCTTGTATCGAGAAGTTCAGATTACTGGATTGGCAGAAACCCAAAGCCGTATATCAACGATGTAAACTGGGGTATTTCACCGGCCGACCTCTATCGTGTTGATCTGAAGACCGGTCAAAGGCAGGAAATAGTAAAGCTGGTGAAAAGACCGATGGGCTATTCACCGGATGGCAGGTATTATGCGCTGCAAAAAGACTCGGCCATTCATGTGGTGGATATAAGCTCCAATAAGCTGACCAACATTTCCGATGCTGCTGGTGTGCAGTTTATGAATTTAGACCATCCGTACCCTCATGAAAAGCCACCTTTCGGGGTTGCCGGATGGACCAAAGATGGCAAGTCCATCATCTTAAACCACAAGTACGATTTATGGTCGCTCAGGCTCGATGGTTCGGGTGGACAGGACATTATCAAAGGTATGGGCAACCAAGAGGAAATAAGGTTTCGCTACACAAGTGTTGACTTTGATGAACCCTATATTGACACGGAGGAACCAATGCTTCTAAGCGCTTATAGCGAGTGGACCAAAAAGTCAGGTTATTACCGACTTGCTGTGGGTAAAAAACCGAAGGAACTCATCTTTGATGATTATGCATTTGGCCGGGTTCGCAAGGCAAAAAACGCAGACAAGCTCATCTTTACCAGGGAGTCGTTTGTTGAATTTCCTGACTATCATGTAAGCGATATGTCATTCAAAAAAACAGCCAGGTTAACGGATGCCAACCCGCAGCAGGCCGAGTACAAATGGGGCTCTAAAGTGCTTATTGATTATACTAACAGCAAGGGTGACAAGCTGCAGGGTACGTTGACTCTTCCTCCTGGCTATGAAAAAGGAAAGAAGTACCCTATGGTGGTGTATTTCTACGAAAAAATGTCTGACAGACATCATCGCTATTATATGCCGGGTTATGATGATCGTCCGCATGGCTCCACCTATGCCAGCAATGGCTATTTGTTCTTTCAGCCAGATAACGTGTATGAAGAGGGCAGACCCGGAACCAGTGCACTGGACTGTATCACCTCGGCTACACAGAAAGTTATCGATTTGGGTTATGCCGATCCTGAGCGCATAGGACTGCAGGGACATAGCTGGGGTGGTTATCAGTCGTCATTTATTCTGACACAGACTGATATGTTCAAATGTGTGGTAACAGGAGCACCGCCTACCGACCTTGAAAGCTTCTATAACAATGTTTATGGCAACTCAGGAACCAACCATACCGGTATTATGGAAATAGGGCAGGTGAGAATGGGGAGAGGTGTTACGCCATGGTCGCATCGTGAGATTTATCAAAGAGAAAACCCGATGTTCCATGCTCCGAATATCAAAGTGCCCTTTATGATATTGCATGGTACTGCTGATGGTGCGGTTGACTGGACACAGGGGCTGGAGTTTTACAATGCGGCCAGAAGGCTGGGTAAAGAAGTGATTTTCCTGTCATACCCGGGTGAGCCTCATCATTTGAGAAGAGAAGCCAATCAGAAAGATTTCCAAATCCGTATGAAGCAGTATTTCGATCATTACTTAATGGACAAGGAAGCTCCGAAATGGATGCGAGATGGAATCCCGCACCTTGAAAAGCTATATGAAAAAGCCAAGTAGATTGGTGCGATATAGTAAATGCTCATGACCTAATTTTCGGGCTTATTCTGACAACTCCAGTCAATAAGCTCCCACAGAGTCAAAAGCCCTCTTTACTTCTTGTAAAGAGGGCTTTTCGTTTTCCAGATGGGCATCTTTTAATGATGTACGGGAACTGTTGTCTGGTGCTGATTGAATTGTCTCGTCATTATAAAGGAGCAGAAGAGGGGAGCTAACTATCTGGCGGAACTAAAAATGCAATTCCAAAATCCAGCAGTGTAAGACCTAATATGACCCCAAATAGGTAAAGGAATTGAATAAATGCTTTTTGTTTTGAAGTCGGATCATTCTTCTTGAGCAAAGTTTTCAGGATTTTGACAACGAAGTAGCTAATGGCAGCTAGCTTCACCAGAGTCATTATTACGAATATTGCTGTTTTCATCTTAGTTAGTTTAGAGGCAGGTATACACCACAGTGTTTCTGCTCTACAACACATGGTTTAAGCGATTATTCAGGTCAATTTGACAAACTCCTTCGGGTTTCTTCTGGCATATTTCTCGATGAGCCCCATCGTGTGTTCATGAAGTTCGTAATACTCTTCATCAAAATCCTCAAACTCTGGTAGCAACTCATAAGCGCCTTCAAAATCATCCATGTCAATCGCCTTTTGAAAAACCGGTAGCTGTTCTACCAGATAATTGTCGACTCGATCTAAGAGTTTCATCAGTACTTTGTCTTTGATCATTCCCAGTCCTCTGTAGATAGCCGGGAGGTATTTGGCGTATCCATTCCAGTAAAACTGGACAAACCCTCCGTTTGTCACCTGTCCGTCAAGGTACCAGAAAAAGTAAAGTGCTTTTTGTCCGGGTGAGAATCGTTTTGAAAGTTCAATTTCATGTTCATCTGAAGATGCTATATCCAGTGGTTCCAGGAGCTCCCAGCCAAGGTCCCATAGATGAAGTGACTCGAATTTGGCTGTTTTCATCTCTGGCTGCAGGTGGTTATTCGAATCAAATTCCGCCCAAAGGTCTTTAAGCTCAGTCATTGGAGATAGTTCTTATTCAGTGATCATCAAATAGTATCCATCCAGATCTCTGAGGCAAAACTGCTCTTTTCCAGAGTTGGGATTCATATGTATCGATTCTTCTATTTCGAAACCTGATTTCTGTGCATTAGCCCAGACTTTGTTTAAATCTTCGACTCTCAGATACAAAATCAGGCCATTTCCCGGTTGTATTTCAGGGCTCGTTAGCGTAGGGTGCTCGTGTTCTCCCCATTTGTGGAGGCATAAGAAAACTTCTCCCTTACTGTCAGTCAGCATTTCAAATGTTGAGCCGCCATGGCTGCTATGGCAATCAAGCAATTCCTGATACCACTGTGAACTCTTCTCAACATCAGATACACCAATTATAGGTTCGTTCTTGATCATTTGGGTTCTTTTTAACTACTACCAGTTTTGAACTGTAATGAGTGGGAGTGAAACGGGAGCTACTTTTTTATTCTCGTGTATTAGTCCCGGTAACTTTTAGGAGTCATGCCCGGGTGTTCAGTTTTTACCCGTTGAATGCCATCATTCTTTCTTGGCAAAACCAGCGACCTGTTTTCCGAAAATCGAAGCAATACCGGCTGCCAGACCACCTATGATCCCGGTTATGAGAATCAGCAGGTATGGATTACCACCAACTTTCAGGAGCTCAGATATCTTTTTTGCCAGCGTAAAGTCATTGGCACTGCTCAGCACAAAACAGTAGACTATCCAGTAAGCAAGTATGGCTAAAAAGGGGATGAAGAATACGGACGCTTTTTTTAAAGGGATGAATACCGCGCTGAGAAATGCGGCAACCATCACTGACCACCATGGTAAAAACAGGGCCAAGATGGCTGCTAGAACGATAGTTAAGATGAAGTTGGTAGTTTTCTTAGTCATTGCCGGCTGGTTTTAAAATTTGAGTACCCATGATTTCGTCCGTGGCTTCATTCGATTGTAAAAAGTTGAGTTTGTGGTATTCACCCGCAGCCCAGGTATCAATGAAGTTATCATAATACTTGCTGCCGGGATTCCCGGATTGTCCACCCGGATAAATAGCCAGGGCGGTAGGGGGATCGGTCATTTCCACAATCATGCGCCAGGAGGGGCCATGGTTTTCAGAGGTTGCATTGACAATATTCCGGTCACCGCCAATGGGGATATCAAATCTGGAGAAAGCAGGCAAAGCCTGTAACAGATGACCGGCATAGGTGCCCTTGTAATTAGCCCAGGTGTAGTCCCCTTCTTTTTCTTTGATTTCTATCAGATTTGCTACTGCTGCTTTAAAGGCTGATAAGAACAGGTCTTTGGCTGTTTCGGTCTTATCCTCCGTTTCCAGAATATCCATAAACTCATGATCACCATGATGCTTCAATAAATAAATGGTCTGGTAGGTATAAGGTGCTCTTAATGCGGTGTTTTCCACCCTAAACTCATCCCAAAGCATATTGTATAATCTTCCATACCATTGTCTCCAGATACTGGGGCCTACTTCGTCAATATCATTGTTGAACTGCCATGCCTTCACCTCTTCATAGACTGCTCTTTCCTCTTGAGTGAGCGCTGATGCATCCATTTGAGCCAACATATAAGGCACTAATTCCTGAGCCTTCAGGTTGTAGTTGTTATTGTGGAGCATTTTGAAATCTTCCACACTAAAGGTCTCTTTAGAATTAAAGAAGTCGTTGATGACGCGATTCCTGTAGGTTTCATAGCCGTCATTAAACACATAATATGGATAATTCTCATCTACAGGATGTTGATTAGCAGAGCTTACAAAGCCACGTTCCGGATTTTTGGTATGTGCATTGAACCGTTGTGGAATAAAAGATTGCCAGTCATTTTCAGCTTTACTACCATCCATTAAGAACTTACCCTGACCTTCCCATTTGTTGGCAAATTTCCCCTGTATCCACAGGGCAATATCACCTTCCGTAGACGCGAATACAAAATTCTGTGCAGGGGCATTCCAGTACTGTAGGGCACTCACATATTCATCATAATTCTTTGCCCTGTTTAGTTCAATGAATGTTCTTTGATTGTTACCTCCATCGTGACCTATCCATCGCATGGCATAACCCGATCGTTCATTGTTTGCTTTAAAGTTCTTATCGTAGACCACCGGCCCATGGTGGGTATAAAGCACTGAGTCTATGTAGGTTTCTCCGCCATTGACTTCAATTTTCTCCACCCGGACTTTTACATCTTTCCATTGCCCGTCATGCCGGTACTTTGAGCGATCTTCATTAAACTCAATTTTATACCAATCGATCACATCTCTTGTAGCATTGGTTTCGCCCCAGGCGATGTGTTGGTTAAAACCAGAAATAACAGCCAGGACACCGGGGATAGTCGCGCCAAAAGCACTGTGATCGGGTGTGCTCAGCTGCATCACAAACCAGATTGAGGGTAGATTAAGTGCTAAATGAGGATCGTTTGCCAATATAGGATTTCCTGTGGCAGATTTGGCTCCTGAGACCGCCCAGTTATTACTTCCGTTATCAGGATTTGGCTTTTGAATGGTTTCCTGAATGGTATCTAAAACCGCTTCGTACTGAGGGGCTTCGGTCTGAGGTACATCAATGAAACTCCAGTCGGTTTCTTTAGGAATCACAGGGTCTGTAATATCATAGAAATCCGGAAAAAGTAACCCGAAGTTTTCCTTGCCTATCATACGCAATGCATTGGTGTATTCCAGGTCGTCATCGCCTCCGGCCAGCATCTTGGTCATATACATGAGCAAAAGGGCCGTTTTTTTAGGGGACCATGTCTCAGGTGCATAATCCAGTAGTTTATACTCTACAGGATAATCCTCAGGGTCGAGTTGTTCTATGTATGCATTTACACCATCTGCATAATCCTGCACGTAGCCGAGGGTTTGGGTGTCGTGTTTTTCCATATAGGCTATGGCTTGATCGGCACCAAAGCCCATGCCCCTTCTGCGCTCTGTCCTGTCATAGTCCAGGGCTGCTGCTCCCACAATTTCAGACAGGCGACCGGCTGCTGCGAAGGTTTGGAATTCCAACTGCCATAGCCGGTGTTTGGCGGTTAAGTAACCCTGGGCTTTATAAAGGTCGTGCTCATTTTGCGCAAAGACATGCGGAATTAACTGCTTATCATAGTGTACCGTTACTTCGGCTTCCAGTCCGGGTATGATGAGTTCACCCGTTAAGGTTTCGTCTGTTTCATTTTGCCAGATACCGGAGTAGGGATTCAAAAATTTCCCCAGGGGTGGAATATTGCCAAATTTTGTATTTAAACCGTAAAAAATGGCAACGGTAAGTGCCAATGAAATGAGAAGCTTAAAGTATTTCATTCAGCGTAATTATTGATATGATGAAAAATAGCAAATTAACCTGCTACCAGAAAAAGTAGACAGGCTATTTCAGGTGGTTGGTGAGAAATATTGACAATTTGGCGTATGATGCCGCTCAAAGGAACAGTCACTTCTAGTCGATATATAATACTTGTATAAGCTTTTAGACTTTCATCCTCAATGCGTTCATTACATAGTCAATGGTTTGCGCGGATAAACTGACGATAAGTGAACACCCATTCATCAAAGATGTTATCGTACTCGGTGTTATCATTGAAAACCCTTTCTGACTGGGAACATGACATAAAAACTATCGGCACTAACCAGATATTATGATTTTGGTTCTATTTCAATTGATCCTAGAATCTGATTGATCTCCCTGTTAAGATTTTCGTTATCAGGGTATGGTGTCATCCAGGTAAATTGAAGAAGAGTCCGGCCAGATCCTATGTCATAGTGCTTGTAAGTTACGTTAGCCGATGGATCAGGTCTTGAATAGAGTACAGCTCCGTATTTTGAAATGTCAACCAATTCCGGATTGTATTCAGAGTTTATCTCCAACGACTTCTCTTTTGTATATAGATTTTCTGGGTTTTTACCTGTTCGTTCGGAGGCGTACAGAATGCCATAAAGGGCTTCGTTGAAAAAGGTAAAAGTTGATTCCCCTCTTTTAACTTCAATTGATTGCCAGTTGTCTGGAAAGCGAATTTTTGAGTTACCAGATGGAAAAAAGAAAGTATCGATAAATTCAGACTTGGGCGCTTTTCTAAAGAAGCTTAGTATTTTTTGAATCATTAGTTAGAGTTCATTCGGCATCTTTATGTAGCATGTGTGCCTTTATGTCTCATGTGAGACTGTGCAAAAATGAGCTAAGGCTCAGCCTTTGAGGTTCAATTTACTGAAAAAAGGAGGGAGGGGGTTCGGGACGGAGTGTAAAGTAGAGATTTCAGGAGCTTTCTAAACTCCAGATGCCCTTGAATTGAACATATTCTCTACTTGGTTGAATTTCGGCCATTCCAAATACTGCGATCATTTTTACTGAACAGTTATCGCATTTCAGCTCTTCATATTTTGCATCCATGCGCCAAAGAACATATCCGCTAAGATGTGTGTCCCTCTTACTGCTTTCGCTATTCAGATTAACTATATTATTTGAAACAAGATCATCGATTAATTCCGGTTCAAGGTTTTCAATAGGTACGCCAGATTGATAGATTTTTATACTGAACTTATTTTCTGAAGAACATCCAGGGCAGTTGTATCCGATAAACCCTCCCTTAAGGAAGTACTGAAAGGAGAAATCTGTTGATCCGACTATTTGCTTGTTTATTCTCATTTATGGTTTTCTTATGAAGGAAATACTTCAAATAAGCTCTGATTCAACTTGTCATCAATCGAAGAGGAAGACCAGATAGCCTATAAATCTCCTGCTTAAGCTACCCATAGCCCACTTTAATTCCAGATTTCATTGGACTCAGTCAGAATTACCGGTTCTTTATCGGTGATCAGTATGGTTTGCTCGTGTTGTGTCACAAAGCCTCCTTTATTACCAACGAGTGTCCAGCCGTCATTTAATGTCAGAGCTACGGTTGACTTGGTGGAGATAAAGGTCTCTACTGCCACAGTGGTATTCTTTCTGAATCGCTCCCGATTGGTCTTAACCCGGTAATTCAAAATGTTTTCCGGCTCTTCATGCAGGCTCCTGCCCACGCCATGTCCTGCCAGGTTTTTAATCACGGAGAAGCCCCGTTTTTTGGCTTCCGTTTCTATCAGCTGCCCGATATCCGCTATTCTTACACCTCCTTTAATGCTGTAAACTGCCTTCTTCAGTATTTCTTTTGAGGCTTCCACCAGCGGACTGTAATTATGAATGTCTCTCCCGAGCACAAAAGAACCTCCGTTGTCAGACCAGAAGCCATTCAGCTCAGCTGACACATCAATATTGATCAGGTCACCTTCCTTCAGTATTTTTTTTGCTGATGGAATGCCGTGCGCGACTTCCTTATTTACGCTGATACAGGTATAACCGGGGAAGTCATAGGTTGCGTTAGGGGCTGATTTGGCCCCATAGCTTTTTAAAATCTCACCTCCATATTCGTCCAGTTCTTTGGTTGACATGCCCACAGCGGCATATTCCCTCATCAGCCTGAGTGTGGTCCCCACGACTTCACTCACCTGTTTCATTCCTGTTAATTCTGACTCTTTTGATATGGACATATTGTACGATTTAATGGACTGTCATTTGTTGATAAGGGAAGTTGCCAAAAAAGTCATCAATCGCCAAGCTAATAAGTCCTGGATCAGCTTTTAAGCTTCTTTCTCTTCTCAGAGCAAAGATTTGTCTATGAAAGTGTAGTGGTTAGAATACTCAATCGGGACTCACTGCCTCATGGCTGTAGCAGGATAACTATCTATAGTTTATCGCATTAATGAACGTGTTTTTTTAGTTATCGTACTGAGCAGGTTCAATTTCTGCATCATCAGGCAACCATCCGCTATTTATTTCCTTAACTAATTCTGTGAGGCGCTTTTTTACTCTTCGTGTTGTAAAGTCAACGCAAACAACTTTGTTGACTTCTTGATGACCGTCATATGCAAGAACTGCCGCAAACCAGAAGCCTTGACTGAAATTCTGATGCATGGTTGTCATCGGTGATTGTTCGTAATCATACTTCTTACCAGTCCTCTCTTCGTATTGAACAGCTCGCCAGCATATTTCCTCGTCAAAGTATTGTTCTGTTAACCCAGCAAGTTCTCCGGCACTGCAGGTATAAGCTACATTCTTATCCAATATTCTGACGGTACTTTCGTCTAGTATTTCCTTATTCTCGTTGTCTGCAATTGTGAAAACAACCCATTTTTCAGTCGGAAGTAGATTTGACCACACCGGGTTACTCTGCGTTGAAAGGTAGAGTATTT
This sequence comes from Roseivirga sp. UBA6061, assembly GCA_002427745.1. Classification (GTDB taxonomy): domain Bacteria; phylum Bacteroidota; class Bacteroidia; order Cytophagales; family Cyclobacteriaceae; genus Roseivirga. Next base: position 74,554 of record DIYF01000159.1, read on the forward strand.
CCCGATTGTCTATTGTCCCTATCTGTTCCATTTTAGGTCTCTTGCTCAATTCTTCTACATCTGGAAGTTGTCAAAAATATGGTCGATCATCAAGCTAATAAGTCCTGGATCAGCATGGTCATGTAACCTGGTAGAGCTGAACCGCGAGCCTGTGTTGGTGGCTGTAAAAAAGGAAGATCTTTTTGTCACAAGAATCATCGCAAATGCTGTCCGTCTCAAATTCTGTAATGAAGGTCATGGGCTTACCATCCGGATCAAGCGGTGTTTCATCTGCCTGCCACCAGTCTGGTTCGCCTCCGATTGGTAAGTTGGCTATGCCGAAAGTGCTTCCCATTTCGCGGAATCGGGACTTTGATTCAAAGTAGGTCTCTTTTGTCTTTTCCTGCCACTCTTTCCAGTCTTCGGTAGGGGTGAAGAAGCCGAAGTCAGTCTGGAATTTGTACTTCCCGTTTCTCAGCTCGAAAGAAATCATACAGTCCTTACAGTAGTCAGTGAAATACTTTGCCGCATCCTGGTTGTAAGGGTCCTCGTTAAACTGAATCAAATGGATTTTGTCGTCTCCCCATGCTTTGTTGATATCACTTAAAGTGATTGAGCATACTGGAAAGAAGAACTCCCGGCACTTGTCCAGATCTGTTTCAAACACCTCTTCTATTTCCGGAAAGATGTGAATTTCAGAATTCTTAGGTCTTCTAAACAGGTTGAATAGTCTCATGATTTGTTGTATTCGTGGTAAGGGGCAATACGTAGAGCACTAGGGACAATGCTGTGTCTGCACAATGGCACAGAAGGTAACCCAATCTGTGTTTTGTGCTTTGATTTACTCATTAAACAAGAAACGAATATTTGTTCACCCTTGAGGGGTGTTACTTTTTGTTTTTCTGATTCCAGTTGTCCAGCCAGGATTGATAACCTATGGCCTCAGCACTGTCATTTTGTGCTGCGGCCCTAATGATGTCAAGTGCCATTTCGATAGTGACCGCGTCAATTGGTAGTCGCTCCAGGGAATGTATTGAGGCCCACAAATTTGTGTTGTTGTCCTGAATGTACAGGAGCTCGGTAAATTGTTTAATGGCTTTTTCTGACTGCTCATATTTTATGGCTTCAACAATCTCATACATTCTGTTCACCGATTTGTTGTGTTTTTTTACCGAAGCCTTGTCACCATAGTCCGTAGCTGCACAATTTTCTGTAAGTGCCTTGTATTCTTCGATCAATCCCATCTTCATTTCTTAATTCTTTTTCAAAAATCTTTTCTGACTTGCTGATAAAACCGGTTACTTGTCTTGTTATAAGCCCTTTTGCTTTCTTAGTATTTTGGCAATGCGGTTATTGACGATTTCCGATAAGTTCCAGTTATACAGTTTGGGATCGGTTGTACTGTAGAACTCAATAATAACAGCGTCCAGGTCTTTATGATATTTTGCAAAACTCTGGTATCCGGGAACCCAACCGGCATGTTCATACTCATAGACGGAAGCATAGATTTCCTGTTCTCCCGGTGCAAACAGTGATCCATCATTTAATGCCCTCAGGAAAATTCCTACGTCTTCTGCTGTGGCGAGCATGCCATGTTCATCTGCCTTCAGGTCATGGGGATAGCCCACATGGTAGCCGCTCATTACATCGTCTAAGTCTACCTCACTGAGCGAACCGAAAGTGTGGTTAAGGTCCAGTGGCAGCAGAATTTCTTCCCTAATGAAGTCAAAGTTCTCATAACCCAGCACATCATCCATGATCTTATTGAGCAACAGGTAATTGGTGTTGCAGTATTCATAGTCTTTACCGGGCTCAAAGTTGGCTGGCTTGTCCAGAATCAAGGCAAGGCTTTCTTCATAGGTTTGTGTTGGGGCTGCCCAGAAATTCGGAGCGTCTGTAAAATTAGGAATCCCACTTCTGTGCTTTATCATCAGCCTCAGTGTGATTTTCTCAGCATTTTCGATCCTCCCCACCAGTTCAGGTAAATAGTCAGCGATGGTTTTATCCAGAGAAAGCCGTCCATCACGCACCAGTTTAGTCACAGCCACCGCATCATATAGCTTGCTGATGCTGGCAATCTTAAAGAGGGCATCAGGTCTGGCGGGTATCTTGGATTCTCGGTTATGCCAGCCGGAAGCAAAATACTGAGGTGGCTTACCAGCCTGGTGGACATAGACAATCATTCCGTCAAAGCCATGGCCTATAGCTTCATCCGCCTGTTCCTGAATAGTATCAGGCAGAGGAAGTATCCATGCCTTGACTAATAGCCAGGGTACAAAGAACAGGGAGGATATAGAAGCAAGGATAAACACTACCCTCAGAACGTTTTTTGTCTTTTTCTTTGTCATAGTGTTTCAGCAGTGAACTTTCTGATTGCATTTATTAAGCTGCATTGGTTGTAGCTGGCGGAGGTATAAGGTAATTCGGGCCTTGCCATTGCCAGGTGCTACTTCTTTTCTTCGCGCAGAATTTTCTCCATTTTCCGGCCTTTGGCCAGTTCATCAATCAGCTTTTCCATTTGTCTGCATTGCCTGTACAGATTAAATTCATCCTCAATTTCTTCAATGCGATAACCACAAACCACGCCTTTGATCATATGTGCGTTTGGATGTATTTCAGCCTTTTCAAAAAAGGTTCTGAAAGTGGCTTTTTCATCCATCAGTGCCTGTAAAGCCTCCTGATCAAAACCGGTAAACCATTCAAGTACCTGGTTGAGCTCTTCCCGGGTTCTGCCATTTTTCTCCAGTCTGTTAAGGTAAAGCGGGTAAATGGAGGCAAATATCATATTGGCTACTTTTTCCTCTTTTTCGGCTGTTACTTTCATTTGTATCTCATTTTTTATTGATAGGTACTTATCGTTTACATACTTAATTTGCCAAAAAGCAGGGCAATAATCAATCGAAACAGATAAAGGTCAGGCTTTTGTCTTTCCTCTCTTCCTGATGAAAGAGGGAGCAACAACTTCAACGCAGGGCTTACTTCTAATGAGTTATTCAGTAAGCACAAATTGCCAGGATACACCATACTTATCTTCGCACCATCCGAATAGCCTGCCGAATCCATAATCCCCTTCACCCTGGTAGTCGTCCAGAGGAACCATCATCTGAGTCTGGTACCAAAGCCCAGCCGACCGTACGGCAGGCATGGGCAGAGATATATTATTGGCATTTCGTTATTTTGTTTTACTCAGTCTTTCCCTTTCAAATTCTTCAGACCTTCTTATTTGCTCCTCCAGATTCCATTCAAAATCAAATCTGTTTTTAAGGAATTGCGCGATCGGCTCAAGTCCAATGTCAGCTCTTCTTTTATCTATATTTTCTGGCTCAAAAACAGGCCAAAGGTTAAAGCTCCCGGTTTCCGGATAGTATTTCATTTGCCCGCCATAGATTTGTAAATCTCCTCTTTCAGTCGCTATTCTATCTTCGGCTCTGACTAAAAATCGAGGTTCCAGCTTTTGATCCTTTACGGCTTGCCTCATCATTGGCAGATATTGTATTCGAACTGTATTATCTGAATGTTGTATCACATTGCATATCGTCCAATTTCCTTGTTCACCTGCCATTTCTTTCGCAGGCCACCCGTATTTATCCAGAATATCCTTTACTTTTCTTTCATTGATGACATGATTCTTCTCATAGATCGCTTGTTGTTCTTTGACTAATGCTGATTCCGGACCATATATTTTCATAAGTGAATCTCTTAAGGTAATTGGTCGCTGTTCAGTTTTCCAGATAGTGTCTAGGACTGCAATCAAATCTTCTTGATGCTCCGATGTCATTGAGATGCTTTCGGACTTGGTTTTACCAGAGCAACTCATTGCTAATAGCAGACTGATTAACGGAAGATATTTCATTCTCCAATATTGCCAGATTATGGCTTAAAAATTCATACCGATGTAAATGTTTGGTTCAAACAGAAAGTAGTTTCTCCATTTATCGTCCAGCACCTTAAACCCATCAGGCGCATTGTTATCAAACATCCAGTGCTGACAATGAATCTGAGGCTCTATGAAAAATCGTTTTTTCTTACCAATTGAGATATGGTAGCCCAAATGATATGAGTTATAAAGTTTAAAACCATTTCCAATTTTGTTTCCGTTCAGATCCAGGTAGGTTTGAAATTGCGGCAGAACTTCAACAGTGGCAAATAGCCCTTTCCATAGCATGCGCTGGTAAGACACGCCTATTCCTGATTCCCGGACATGTCCCGGATAAAATTCACTTTCTGTTTTTAACTTATCCAAAAGACCATCCCAATATTGAATTCCCATGGGTTGAAACAACCGCCAGGTGGCAAACTTCAGCCCAATGATATTCTTATTATCCAGGTTGCGTTTTATATGAAACTCCACCATCTGTGTACTCTGGCGATCGTTCCAGTCTCCCCCGATACGATCTGTTATAATAAAATAAGGTAAACTGACCCGGTACTTATGGGCTACTTCAGTTTCTTTATCCAGTGGTGGGTTGATTTGAGCAAAAGCACTAAGTGTGCAGGAAAACAAGAGAATTGTTAATAGATTTTTCATGACCTTAACTTTTTAATGTTCTGAGTGATTAACTGTTTTTTACAAAGGTCAGGAATGAATGAAAGTGAGACCTATGAGCTATACAGCCAAATCCATAAACTTTGCGGAAGTCATAAAAACTATGGCGCAGGGATATAAATTATGAAGCAAACAACTGAATTCTTCATGGTATTATGGAGAATACCAATAGTGTGGGTTGCTATAAATTTTGCTGGTTTTGAACCGGCCGGAAGCCAGATCAGACGCATGTTTCAGCACCGGAAACTTTGCAGATCGGCCTTTGGGTGTAAAAACTTAGTGTAGATCAGGGGGGACTTCTAACGAGTTATTCAGCAAGTATAAATTGCCAGGATACACCATACTTATCTTCGCACCATCCGAATTGCCTGCCGAATCCATAATCCCCTTCACCCTGGTAGTCGTCCAGAGGAACCATCACCTGACCATCATTTGAAGAAAGCTTCTCGAAAAGGGTGTGTATCACTTCCTCTGAATTATCGCTGATAAGAAGTGAAACAGCAGGTGAGAAAGACCAGGCATGATTGTAATTACTTTCTGAGACCATATAGTCCGTGCCGTTTAGCGTAAACACGCCATACTTAATAAGCTCGGGTGTACCGCCTGACTCTCCCTCTGAGTACTTTGTTATGCTTTTAATTTCAGAATTCGGAAAGATGGAAGTATAAAAATTGATGGCTTCCTCGGCCTTTCCACATTGGTCTCCTACAAATGTTAGAAATGTTGTGATGGTCATTTGCTTTGCTTCTTTAACAGTGGTTATCAGCAGTCTTGTCTGATTACTGCCAACTCGATTGCATACTGAATTTGGTTAAAAGCCCTATAATAACCAATCGAAACAGATAGAGGTCGAACTTTAGTCTGGCCTCTCTTTCATGCTAATAGCCCGTCATGATGAAATTAGCACCTTCCTCGAGTTTATCCATAAAGTCAAGTTTGAAGCTGTGTTTGTATTCGGGAAGTACATGCCGGCTCATTTTTAGCAGATCTTCTTTAGAAAATATAAACTCATCGGGCTCGTACACTTTGTAAAATGATTTGTCCATTCCTTTGCGCTGGTAAGAAAGCTCTTCGTACCAAAAGCCCGACTCCGTTATGCCATCTTCGTATTGTCGTTCACACTGGAAGCTTTGGTATTCAGGAAGTAATTCCGGATTGTCATCTGTGCTAAGCCAGCAGAATTCATCTACGGGTTCGTTTACGATTCTGATAAGTGAAATATCTAAGCCCATGGTGATATGCTAATTCTCCATTACTCGTTTATCGGTGGAAGTTGCTCAAAAGCCACATCAATAGCCAATATGAACAGAGTCAGATCAGGCTTTTTTCTCTTTCTGTTCTCAAGGGATTTAGTGAGGTTTCTTTGAGTTAATTTGTGAAGGTCTGGTGGTTGTAAAGGACTTGTTAGGATTGAGTGTTTGGCTGAGTTACCTCCTTGTTACAAATACAGAGGAGGGCGGAAAGTTATTCCGGGAATTTCTGGCTTTTGGGTCATGTTGGATTACTATCTTGTATTTTGTACCTCACATAGAACCCTTTTGAATGATCCGTTGACCAGTTTAAATCTGTCGCCAATTCAATATTATTTGAATCGTATACAGATGGATTCAGGTGTTTTGCTATTTCAATCGGTTCTAGTTCATTCGGACATACAATCACAAGTTCTTTGACCTGTAGACTTGTTTTAATGATTCCGTTGTCCTGAATATGATCCAAAATACCGCCACTCATCATTCCATAACTTTCACTGTTTGTTAATGAGTATTTTAACTCTACTTCAATCTTGGAGTTGTCAATATTTCCAAATTTGAGTGAAGGAACTGTGAAATGAAGGGAGTTTGAAAATGAGCCAATTCTATCCTCTTTTTCGCCCTCTATGGTCTTTCCTTGTAAATCATAAATTGAACTTATCTCTAGAGGTGCTATGTAATCATATAGTTCAATGCTCATGTTAAAAGGAGCAGTTGACTTTTGTTGACCATAAAATGGGTCATTATATTCGAAATCATTCATCTGAAATTCAATCCAGATATTGAAGATCTTTTTAGTCCTTGGAAAAGAGTTGTCTATTTGACTATGAATTACGCCTCCAACAGGTGCAATTTTCGAATACAATTCACCGGTTATTTCTTTCCAGTTCTGTTCCATTCTCTTGTTTGTTGTAATACTCTGACTATGTGTTGTTCCTTTCCTTAACTGTGTGGAACTGTCGTACCTGGTGGCCTTAGCCAAAGCCACGTCTTTTTCAACTCTGTCCGACTGTCAGACAGATTTGCCTAAAGATAGCCAGGTGCTAAACAGATGGTTGGCAAGCATTTAATTTATTTTCAAAAATTCCTTATATCTATTAAACATATCTTTCCTGATCTGCCAGGTGGTGTCGAAGGTTTTCAAGAGACTCAGATTTTCATGGAATAGCTCACATATTTTTTTCCATGAGCCTTTATTTCTGTTCCAGTAATCTTTATCACTGTTCAATACATTACACAGCAAGTCTCCAGAGTAGCATTCGCCTCCAGCTAAGATGTTTTTTTCAAGTTCTTCAATAGCCAGGGGAATCAGGAAGTCCAGTCCAATATCCTGCTCAATCATTTGCCTTAGGTTCTCAATTGTGAATTCTTTGAGGGGCTTTTTTCGGAGAGCATTACATTCCACAATTAACCAATCTTGCTTATCTAATTCTGACAGTTGGGGCCAAACCTTCTTTTCTAAAGATTCTAGTGACTTATTCTTCCAATTTGAAGTACTCATTCTGTAATGCTTGTCAACATCCGAAGGTATCAGAGGTGAATTGAGGAGGAATTTTACTCACAAACCAGTCGGTTTTGCAATAACTATGGTCTTGCTTAATTATCACTATTACTTGGATAGATAGTTGACAATAGATTTAATACTTATAAACGTCTCCATTTTTCAAAAGGGTTTCAGCCTCTTTCCAACCTGGGAGAGTATCACCATCAACTGTTACGGTTCTGATTTCCTTAGCAATTTTGCTGCTGGCCTTCATTGCCTCTAAATGAGCCCCGCTTTTAGCAAAAGCCTTAAGTTCTGTTTCGTTATTCCATAGTGTCATGGTATAATGTGTAGTCCAGAATCCTTTCTTTTTGAAGTCTTTGTAGTTTGTCGCTTTTAGCTGAGTAATAATGCTCATGGCCCGGGCAGATAGAGCAAAAAACTTAAAAGGGCCCTTTAATTCTATGGAGGTAATGGTGATTTTCATTTTTACCCTTGCTAACGGCTTGGCTATGTGTAGTGGGAGATTTCAAGGTCCTTACCTTTCAAACCGCTCCCATGGTAGCCAAAGTTGTACCTTTATTTTGACTCTGCCTGATTGCCAGGCAGGTTTTTTAAAGATAGCCAAGCGCGGCTCGAAGGGTCCGAAGGTATATGGAGTGAATCGTGGAGAAGATAAAACGACTTTTAGTAATCCTTTTACTGTTTATAAACCGGACATGTAGAGCTGGCTTTTTCGGTTGTCAGGCTCTTCGTTTTGAAAAGAGCCAGTAAACATTGTTGGTAAGACTACGGTGAGGGGGGACTTTCCAATCCCTACGAAAATATCCTGACCAATAAACCCTACTCATTTATAGCCCTTGTTGTGCTAACGTTATTTTTTATTCTCAATTTCTTTTTCCAACTCTGTAACTAAACTATGATATTCAGATTTTAAGCTTTCACCTTTTGTCATGACGTCACTCATTTTGTGAGAGAGTAGTATAAAAATGTTCTTAGCCTCCTGTGATTTAAGAGTTCTATCATAAAAAATTCGATCTCTGTTTTCTTCCTCATCTGTTCTTTTTCTATGCCCGGCAAGAACCAGTGGATGAATCTCATAAGTATTAATAAAACTCTTTTCCATGTGTTCTTTCGTGTATTCTGTTACTTCATCCTCACTTTCCTGATAGTCTTTTACCCTATCATAAAGTCTGGATATTTTGTTTTTCAAAGAATCATTTGATATCAATTCTATTTTGCCGGAATTAATCATAGAGTTGTAAATTCCGGTAGATGGATCGAAGGTGTGATTTGTAATATTAGTTCTTAATAAAGTATCGAGGTACTTAAGTGGTTGTTTTGAAACATCCGTGAAGAAAACTTCTTGTGAGCTCCTGTTTCTTCGAACCTGAGCATCGAAGGTTTGGTTAAACTCATCAATATTAATTTTAATAGACTCCTGTAAACTTCTTAAAATTTTCAGCTCCTCTTTTTCCAGCTGTCTATTTTGATTCCAGTTATTTATCTGTAAGGCAATCAAAATTCCAAGGACTACAAGGGTAATTTCTCCGATAGCATATTTTAAATATTTTCCAGTTTTACCTTCACCAACTAAGTTTTGTCTGATTTTCCCAAAAATGCTTGCCATTGTTGATTTTTGATTTTTTGATACGGCCTAACTTAAGGAATAGTACACTGTGTTAAGTGCTTTTCTGTTTATAGTTCTCCTTATGTTAGCTTCGGATTCAATTTTGGAGAGGGAGAAATGAACACTTTTTTCCTCAATTTCTCATTCATATTTCCCTAATCAAGGGCAAGGTTCTGGCTAAGCTGCCTTTGCTTCAACTGTAGCTTTGGCGAAGATTGGTTAATGCAGTTTAGGCTTTGTTGTTTGCTCGTATCACTTTAAAAATTGAACCTTCCTTTTCATAGCCAAGCTTGTCATAATAGGGGTCAACATCAGACATAACATATACGTCAATATCCGGGAAATCAGTTGTGATACACTCCATGAGCTTTTTTCCAACCGAAAGTCCTCTCCGGTTTTTATTTACGAGCAAGTCAATCACCCAAATAAACAATCCGGAATCACTTAATGAACGAGAATATCCACACAATTCATCCTCAATCAGTGCAATATAGGTAATGGAGTTGTCGAGGGCTTTTCGATAGATAGGGTTTAAATACTCACTCCATTCTTCGCCTTCAGATTGAACCAGTTTCATCAGGTTTTCGTAATCAAGCGCTGAATTGTATTTTCTGATCTTAACCTTCATATACTTTGTGACACATAACCCATTTATATACGGAATTTGGTCAAAAACACTACAATAATCAATTATGGTAAAATGGAGGAAATGAGGCCGGTTTACCGATAACTACCTCCTGGTTGCAAACGAGGAGGGGAATAAACAAGGAAGGGGGGAGGAGTTTTCAGGTGGGGAGGCAGGAGAGCGTAGAATAACGCTCATCGCATGCCATTGGTCTCAACGAAGGTATGTTTTGTAGCATAGGAATGAGCTTATACCTTGTGCACCTATGACTTCATACATAATGCTATATGTAGTTTTTAAATCCCGGGATCATGACAAACAAATTCAACAATATTCGATTCCGGATCTTTGATGAATATGGATTTCCATTTAACCCATTCAAATATCTCTGTTACGTACGCTACTTTATTTTTTTTACATAAAGTCAGCATTTCTTCATAGTCTGATTTTTCGATTTCGAGAGCGAAATGATGTAATGTAGTATTCTCTGGTTTTATAGCTTTTAACTCTTCTCTGAATGCAGTCAGGATATTCTTTGCAAATAGTGCTAAGGTTTGAGTATGGCCACCGACACCCTCTGCAATTTTGAAAAAAGTATAGTCATCGGATTCATACATTAATTCAAATCCTATAGTCTTTCCATAGAAATTTTTCATCGATTCCATGTCATTTACCCGCAGAACTATTTCTCCCAGGCCCTTAACTTTATTTCCAATCATTTCTGTTTTGTCTTGCAACGGTTTGGTTATACGCAATGCGGGGTTGGATTGAAAAGCCGATGCTTTCAAACTTGCACAAACGGTAGCCAAAGCTGCGTTTTGTGTTTTTAATCTTCCCGACTCCCAGGAAGGTTTACCTAAAGATAACTAAGTGCAGTTTTGAGGGCTATAAATCGTCTGTCTTTCTTTCTTTTAGTACTGAGTTGTGCGTTCTATATACCTAAGGCATGCTACTTGTGGCGCAACTATTCTTCCTTCTCTTCTTTATACAGAGTTATGGTGAGCTTATTATGTTGCTGTTCGATTTGTACCTGCTCACCTACAGTAAAGCCCAGCTTTTCTAACCACCTGCCTTCCAGCCTGATTTCAGGAACAGTCGTATTGTCCCACACACGAGAGCGATACTTGCGCTGAATTTTCAATTTCCTGAATCGATTCATTATTGTATGTTCGGAATAGTGAACAAGAAAGAAGAGAAGTATTTTCAAAAACTTGGAGCCAGAATCAAGCAGCTAAGAGAGGAGAGGGGACTGGATCAGAAAGCCTTTGCCTTTGATTGTGAGATTGGAAGAACACAGCTCTATATGATTGAGAATGGCAAAACCAATCCAAGATTGCTGACCCTTATTAAGATCGCCAAGGGTCTGGAGATTTCACTGAGTGAGCTTGTGAAGGTGTAGTGGTTTTTGCCAGACTTAGTTGAACTCACTGGTAAGCTGAACTACCTCCTTTAGAGGAGGATGGGTACAACGGTTTGCCTAAAACGAGTACGCGTTTCACTGGATAGATTGACCGAGTTTCATGGTTGTAGGTACATTTCAAAGGGTTCAGTTCTCATATTCATTTTCAGCCTTTGCTGCAGCCAATGCTTCTTGCTCACGGAGATAATCCATAAAGTCATCCGAAAATATGTATTCATTCTTCAGGCCTTTGGCCACAGAATTGTAGATGGATAGAAACTCAACAGGATTATCATAACTCTCAATAAGTTGTTCTTTTCCTATGGTTTCATTGATTAAAAAAGACATATAGATGCCGGAGGTGTGCCCTCCAAACTTGAAAAAACCCTTGATTCTATCATTGAAAACTGTTTCATCAATTTCACCCGTTGAGTAACCAACCACCAGTGAATCCAACATCCGAAGATTATTGGGGGTATTGAGATAATCGGTATTATACGTGTCCGTAATTGATTTAGAAAAGAAGCCCAGCCTTTCTATAGGTGGCTTTTCTTTATCTATTAAATCTGCGATGGCTTCCTGATGTAATTTGTTCAATTCCTCCATTAAGGGAGTGTCATATGTACTCACAAGTCCCCTGTAGTTATGATGAAATTCGTGTGCTATAAACTCTATGAGCCCATCGGTACCCATTTCAAACATAAGATTAAGATCGAGAATTATTGATTTATCCTGAACGCGACCATCGGGATCAGAAACGACAACAAAAACGGGATAAAGATCAGCCGCTGATTCTCTGGCGCGTGTTGGTAGATAGGCCTGGGCAAGTGAATTAGCCCTTGTAAAAATCTTACTAAAGTCTGTTTCTTCCAGATAGCTTTCTATTTCATGCAAATTGGTTTTGATACTATGGAAATTATGGACGAGCGATAGTTTCATGAAATTCTTATCAAGTTTGACCGTAAGGTTCATCAGACTATCCAGCCTGGACGAATTTGAAGCATCAAAAACAGTAAACATGGCTTCTTTGATCAAGTCTTTTTTCCAGGCAGAATCCCTGTAGACCAGATAGTTTTTGTAACCGGGGCTGTTAAAGAGTTCATCCCATGTATTTTCATCCAAAGCTTTTCCAGCTTCAATATCCCGTGCAATGTCGATCACCATTTGTGCAGCACCAATATTGAACTCAATGTTCGCTTTCGAAATAGCGTTAGTACTGCCGGAGTTTTCAGAATTGGATGTACAACCGAATAAAATCAGTGTAAACATCAATGCCTGGGCTATTTTGTTCATTTTGTTTTCTTCCCCTTTTAGATATTGGCCACAACACTCAAATAAGCACTCAGTGAGCAATTCACGTTTTCTATTAAGGACTATATATCTCAACCAGGGTTGCAAATCTGGGAAGAACAGAAATTGATGGTAACGGTTTGGCTATGCGTTGTGCGGGATTTCAAGTCACTTGCCTTTCGAATTGCACAGACAGTAGCCAAAGCTGTGTCTTTGGTTTTAATCCTGCCCGACCGGCAGGTTTACTCAAAGATAGTCAAAGCGCAGCTTTGGCGAGATGGAAGAGAGGGCTTGATCAGAAAGCCTTTGCCTTTGATTGTGAAATAGGAAGAACACAACTCTATATGAATGAAAATGGAGAGACGAACCCCAGGTTACTGACCCTTATTAAAATCTCCAGTGGCCTGGAGATTTTACTGAGTGAGCTTGTGAAGGTGTAGTGGTTATGAAGACATTCTGGTTTTAAAACAGTAGGAAGGTCAGTGGAACACTCAATTTCTGGAGAAACAATTAGAAAGGACCATGGTGCATGCACTCCACAGATGTCGTGTATACATTCTAATTCAATCCAAATAACTGATACAATTCTTGAAGTGGTTGCTCCCATTCATTTTTAAATTCTAATCTATCTCTCTTCAGCATATCGTTAGAATACACAGTTCTGAAATATGTGATTTTGTTTTTTGAATCACGATATCCGTAGAATTGTCCTTCTTTGAATTGAAATTCAATTTCATCAATGCCATCAGCAATAGAGTCTGTAACTCGTACTGGCCCTAGAACATCTGAGAACATTATTCCTTCCGATCCGACCTGAAAGGATGAATCTGCATTTAGTATTCTCTCTGCAAACCTCTCACAACAATGACCGCTATAGATTCGAATCCACTTCTTCCAAGGTGAATCAGGATTAAAAGTGTTGGTTGAGATTCCTCCATTTGAAACGTCTACGGTGACAAGGATTAGTCCTTTTTTTGTTCTATGTGTCATGCCTATGCTAACTATAGGCTGTGATTGAATAGCAAGTTTTTCACAGTAAAAATTCAACTTTGCCCCTTTAAATTCTTCATATGTTTTAGTCCATTGATGACTCTGTATTCCAGCTTTTTTGAGACGTTTCAATGTGCTTGCTATGGCCCCTTTTGATTTAGGAAGAGCAATTTGAATTGACTCTTGAAATAGCTTTGAAATTTCAGTCAGAGATAAAGATTCCACAGAAATTCTTTTGGTCATAGTTTATGTCAGAATTGTGTTGATATCTTGATTTTGAGTGGATTTGAGGGCTGTCTTCTTGTTGAGAATGAGTAGTAGGGAGAGTTGGTGGTTATCGGTCAACGCTTTAGAAATATCGCAGCCATAATTTCGAATAAAGTCACCATTGAACCCCGTCCATCATATTGTTTGGTCACTTTGGAACCTGCTATGACATCATTAAGAATGTCCATGTTAGGATCAGACTGAATTTCCATTCCCAGTGCGAGTAGTTTTTCTTTGAGCTCAATGATCTCTTTAATATTTTTCTTTAGCTCTTTGTTGTCGTTTACAATTTCTTCAATTCGAAGTTTGTTTCTCTCATATTGATCTTGAAGGAATAAAGTCATACTAGCTTTTCTTACAAGTATTTCCATTTCCTGCTTCTTGATTTCAAGTTCCCTTATCTCCTTTTCCTTTGTTGTTAAGGCTCTCTGTTTCGAAATAAGCTCAGCCTCACGAGTCTTAAGTTCTTCAGAAGCTTCAATTACTTCTTTCAAGTATTCGATACCTACCTGCTCTATATCTTTTTTACTAAGCTTCGGGATTATAAATGCAATTAAACCAAGAATTGATGCTGTTCCGGCTATTACTGCAAACGAGTTAAAGTACACTTGAGTGTTGTAAGAATAAAAGATTACAGCGACCCCTCCGATTACCAGGTACAGAATTGCAAGGATTACGAATATTACTGTTGTTGTTTTCATTAGTGATTATAAAGAGACCTAATTTGTACGATGAATTTGATTTAAGAATTACATTAGAGTTAATAGTGTTTACATACAAAATTGAAGGTATTTTTGTCTTTTTTTCTAAAAGTATAAAGGATCGGGTTTTTTAGGGAGGGGTTTATATTCTCCAAGTGCTGACTGCTAATTCAGCCATTCTCGCTTGCCTTGAGTTGATCTCTGCTTCTGTCCATTGGGCATTTTCGGAAATAGCCTCAGTTAATGTGAAATCCGAGGCCTCATAATATGGTTTTTTGATTTCAAAGCTTGAATTCCCAATATCTGAATTGAGTCTTGTACTCATTATTGCGAGATTGCCCAGTCTTTTAACATATGCCCTATGTTGGTCAGGATTGAAAGCCCAGACAGAAGGTAGGGTTTTAGGCAAAACATGCTCCAAATTCACAGCAGAAGTATCTGCATTTGGAATTAACTCTGGGTTTTCTTCTTTATTTGCAGATTTTTCCAACGTCATTAAATAATAACGAGCTAAATACTGTTTTGCCACTGAGGCCGTTTTAAATGCGTCTTTAAATAATGTATCTGAAGGAATGGCTTCAGCCATAGCCCCTTTTAGACCATTTTTGGTAGTGATTTTTCCTTCACTCACCTCTTTTGCTCTATCACTAAATTGAGCCTCAAGTGCTCCTCCCCCTAACCCGCCAGTAATGAGGAATCTTGATGAAACAGCAACTAAAAATTTCAACGATCTTTCTATTTCAGTAGTTGAGAACTTGTCCATTATAGCCAAGAGCAACGGCCTCATTTGAGTCATTTTGAATAGATTGAGAGTGGCCATGTGATTTTTAGCCTCTAAAGAATAATCATTCCAATAGCTTTGACTAGTATCAATAAGTGAAACGTAAACTCTTGCAGCTTTTTCCAGTTCAATAGACAGATCCACAGCTCGTTGTTTCGAGGTAATTCTTCTCTTGATCTTATTGTATAATTCCCTTTCCCGAGTCAACCCATAAATTGAAGACCAGTAATGCCTGATAAAAGTGACAACAAGACTTTCATTATCCGTAGATTCAAGTAGGGTATACATTTTTGCCCAGTTTTCTTGAACCTCCTCTAATCGATTGTCAGATTGACCTAACAGATAATTCTTCAACAAGTCAGAGATAGCGAGATCTAAACCTCTATCATTCAGGGTTTCAAAAATTGTAAATGCATTTGCGTGGTCTGGGACTAGAACGACTATTATTTTAAGGTGATTATCTATGAAGTCGCAAATATCAAGTAGCGTGTTAGTCGGGTTACTTTCGGTAGATACGAATGATTTTATTTTATTTCTAGCGATCCGATATGCCTTTTCAATTCTTTCATGGGAAGCTCGAGTGGTACCAATAGATTTATCATTGAAAAGTATAATTTTCTTGTAGAAATAGTCATTGTCATTATTATTCAATTTTAGATTCGGTATTACTTCTTGTGATCTCCGGTCTCTTTTTGAAAGATATTGATTTTGAATATCAACTGCCCTCTCATGATCTTCAAGAGAAGCGAAATGATCACGAATGGCACTTATTAAAATCGCGATAGTAGCTAGCCTCTGTTGCCCATCAACGACTTCATCTCTTTCAGCCCCCGCGGAAATCACTACTGAACCGATAAAGTATTCATCTTCTGAATTTCTTAGAGCCGTTAATATATCATCGTATAAATCAATGACATGCTTTTCTTCCCAAGCATACGATCTTTGATAAATTGGGACAGCAAGTCGTCTATCAGTAATAGTATGTCCTATACCATCTAATTCTATTGTGAGGTGGTTTATTTCTCTGGGCATATTCTTTTTTCATTATCGACAACTCTTTATGAATATCGAATTTGCCTAAAAATCATGCAATCACCAATGGCTTTATTATGAAAGGTTGAATAAGTTGAATGATTTTTATTGTATTGATGGTGGAATAATGAGCTGCATTTAGACTAACAGAAGCTTAAAATTACCAGCCATGAAAAAAGCCATCCTTTTCGAGATGGCTTTTCTATTTAGGCTAGCTTAGTGTATTAAATCTCGTTCCCGCTTGCTCTAATTTGAATGAAAGACCATTAGTGTAGTGAGTTAATTAGGTTGGCACGAGAAGCTTATTATTTGCTGTGGGCATTCTAATTACTCGGAAATCTCTCGGACTCTGAAATCAAACTTACGGCATTGAGTAATGCCTCCACAACTCTAGTGTTTGGTGGGGTAGGAAAGTTATCATTTGTATTAGATTTGGTCTTAGATAGAAACGTCTTCAAATCTTGATTTTCCCAAAACTCCTTTAGTTGATATTTATCTGAAAGAGCTTCATTTCTTTTTTCGAGTGAGTCAGCATCGATCACTTTAGTATAAATGTACTCCCAATCACTCGGAAAATACTTTAGATGTTCATAATAACTGGGAAATACCATTTGAAATATAAGGAGCTGTGCTAGGTAAAACTTTTCTTCTTCACCTGAAATATTCAATTCGTCATTCTCTTGACTTCGCAGGCTGTAATCAATTTCTGAATGATTGAGTATTTGTTCAGCTAGGTAAAAACAATTTACAAACCTCTTGGTCTTTCTTGGATTACCATTTAACCCATATTGAATTACACTCCATATTAAATCATTGTACTGGGCGGTCTTGGTAACCTGCAATGCATCTTTTAACTTTCCAAATGGTACAGGTGGTAAGTAAAATGGTACCTGAATAATTTTGTCTAAATAATCTCTACCCGACATATTTACCTTATCACCAAATCGGAATTTTATTCCTTGTTCGACAATAAATTGGTCCATACCAAGAACAAAAACACACCCTGCATTCCCAATAAACAATTTGAGTGACTCAAGTACCGTAATAGCATTTTCAGGTAGGCATCTGTCCAAATCGTCAATAAACACAATTAGTTTTCCCTCGCCTGTGTAGTCGCTCACTACTTTTTCAAAATCTTTTTCGAATTGATTGATGTATTTGTAGTGTAGTTCCTCTTGCTTCGCTATTATGTTTTTAACATCATTGATATTCTGTTCTGTTATAACACCGCCAGTCAAAGAGGAAATACTCCTCTTAATGATACTCCATCCAGCACTGATTGCAAGGTTTTTCGCTTTTGATTTAATTTCATCATTGGGAGAATCATCGGCAATTTTGTAGAGGACGGATTGAATTAAAGCACTCCATAACTCTTCTTTCTTATCATACTTCCAGGGATTGAACCAAATAGATTTGTACTCACCTTGATCCTTAATTTCGTTTTCTATCATTAGCATTAAACTCGACTTACCCGACCCCCATTGTCCAAAAATCCCGATTGTAAAAGGTAAGTTGTATGTGTCTCGAATCGTATCAAATAAGATTTGAGCGTATGGTTGGAAGCCAAATTTATCTTCAACCGTAGGATTATCCGTTAACATTTCCATAATAGCGAGGTTTGCTAATACCTAGTTTGCACTTCGAACTTTACCAAAATATCCTTAATAATCAATGGTTTTATTATTAAAGCACCAATGAGTTAAATGATTTTTCTACGGAGTTTGTAGTGTAAAGTGAGCGTTATTCGACTATCATAAGCCTAAAAAGCACGAATACAAAAAAGAGGCTGTCTCAAAAGCTAAAGGAACCGTCATCACGAATGCAATGAAGCCTGCCTGACTGGCAAAGGCAGGTGATCTCAACCTCGATTAGGAGGATTATGAGGAGATTGCTTCACTTTGTTCGCAATGACCGATCACTTTTGAGACAGCCTCTTTGAAC